>CBDUYN010000118.1:0-31672 GCA_965371445.1 uncultured bacterium
GGGGATCGTCGAGGCGACGGGGTACCGTCGGCGGGAGCGGGAGGTGGGGGTGTTGACGGGGTTCGTGGAGACGTCCACGCCCTCCCTGGGTTGAAACCCAGGGCGGGGCGATGCCGTCCCTCCGGGACGAAAAATCTCAGCGTTTTGTAGATGTCGTGGACGTCCTCCTCCGTTTCCGGGCGAAGGATCAACTGTCGGGTCATGTCGTGCCCAGGAGCCTGGCTTTGACCTCCTCCCAGGGCGTCCCCGCCTCGGGGTCTCGGTAGTAGGCGTCCAGGCGGCGATCGAGCTCCTGACGCTCGGCCTGACTGACCGGGACCGCCTCCGGGACGGCTTCGATGCTGTCCCAAATCGCCTGGACGAGCCGTACACGCTCCGGCACGCTCAGCTCAAGGACGTCACTCATCCGGATGTTCTTCATGGAACCGAGCTTACCACCGCTTGGGCACAACCGCATCATGGCTTTCGCCTTGCCACAATCTGCTCCAACCATGCCCACCTACCGTCAAGCGGCGCCGCACCCTTCGGGAAGCCAATCCGTCTGTCGTCACTTCGCCAGCTTCTTGAGGCGATAGCGCAGCTGGTCGCGGGAGATGCTGAGCAGCTCCGCGGCCCGGGTCTGGTTGTTGTCCGCCGCCTCCATGGCGCGGCGCACCATCTCCTGCTCCACTTCTTCGAGAGGCAGGATCCCACCCGGTAGGGCGTCGTTCGTCGCGTCTTCGACCGTCGGCTCCGGCGCCCCGACGCCGTCGACGACCAGCGACTGGGGGCCGATCTGGGAGCCGTGTTCCAAGATCATCGCCCGTTCGATGACGTTACGAAGCTCCCGGACGTTGCCCGGCCACGACCAGGAAAGCAGGAGGTTCTCGGCCTCGTGGCTGAAGCCGTCGATCTGGCGGTCGAACTTGCGCCGCAGCTGCTTTAGGAAGTGGCGGGCGAGCGGCAGGATGTCCTCGCGCCGCTCGCGCAGCGGCGGCATGGTGAGCGGAAAGACGCACACCCGGTAGTAGAGGTCGCTGCGGAATTCGCCGCGCTGCACCATGTCGCGGAGCTGACGGTTGGTGAGCGCGATCACCTGGAGGTCGACGTGGATCTCCCGGGTGCCGCCGACGCGGCGAAAGGTGCGCTCTTCGAGCAGGTGTAGCAGCTTCGACTGAAGCTCGAGCTTGAGCTCGCCGATCTCGTCGAGCACCACGGTGCCGCCGTCGGCGAGCTCGAACGTGCCGCGCCTCGAGATCTTGGCGTCGGTGAAAGCGCCTTTCTCGTGACCGAAAAGCTCGCTTTCGAGGAGCTGGTCCGGGATCGCCGCGCAGCTGACCTCGAGGATCGGCTTGTCGTGCCGCCCCGAAACGGCGTGGATGTGGCGTGCCAGGACGTTCTTGCCGGTGCCGCTCTCGCCCTGGATCAGGATCGAGGAGACCTGGGAGGCGGCCACCTCGGTGGCCACCTCGAAGACCCGGCGAAAGGACGGCGAGTCGCCGACGACGTCGAGCGAGAGCTCGCGTTCGCGGCCGCGGCGGGCGGCCTGGGCTTCGAGCTTCTCGCTGCGCACCGCGACCGAGCGGTCGACGAGCCGCATCAGGTCGTCGTGGTCCACCGGCTTCGTCAGGAAGTCGAGGGCCCCGAGCTTCATCGCCCGCACCGCGTCGTCGACCTCGCCGACCGCCGTCATCACGATCACCACCGCTTCTTCGAGCTTGTCGAGGTTTTTTTCAAAAAAGTCGAGGCCGTGACCGTCGGGCAACGACAAGTCGAGCAGCACGAGGTCCGGCTGGTGGGCCGAGAGGGTCTCGCCGGCCTGGGCCAGGCTCTCCGCGGCATGGACCGTGTGCCCGGTCTGCTGGAGGCGTTTCTGGAGCGACCAGCGAAGGAGCTTCTCGTCCTCTACGATCAGTATCAGCGCCATCGTCTAGCTTTCTTCGGCCTTCTCGGCGACGGGATCGGGCAGCATCACGAAAAACGTGCTCCCCCTGCCGGGGGTCGATTCCACCTCGAGACGTCCGCCGTGCTGGGTGACCAGGCTGTCGACCACCGTCAGGCCGAGGCCCGTGCCGGTGAACTTGGTGCTAAAAAAGGGCTGGAAGATCTTCTCTTTCGCCTCGGCGTCGATGCCCGGCCCGTCGTCCTCGACGGCGACGATGATGCCATCTCCCTGGGGGAAAGGGGAAGCGCGCACTACGATCCGGCCGCCGGATTTCTCCGGGTCCTCGCCGATGGCCTCGGCGGCGTTCGAGATCAGGTTGACGAGGACTTGGCGGATCTGCTCCGGGTCGAGCAGGAAGCTCCCGAGCTCCGGGGCCGTCTCCAGCTCGATGGCGATCGACTTGCGCAAGAGCCCCGGGCGAAGGAGCTGGGCCGTCTCTTCCAGGAGCCCCGCGACGGCGGTCTCCGAACGCCGCGGCGGAGACGGCCGGCCGAATCTGAGCAACGTCCGGATGGTCGCGTCGATGCGTTTGAGCTCGGCGAGCATCTGCTCGATCACGTCGCGGTTCGCGTCTTGGCCGGCCTCGTCGTGGAGGATCTCGAGGGCGCCCTGGATACCGGCGAGAGGGTTCTTGATCTCGTGCGCCAGGCCCGCGGCGAGCTGGCCCAGCGAGGCGAGCCGATCGGCGTGGTGCATCCGGTCGGCGAGGTGCTCCTCACGCCGCCGCTGGTCGTGAAGCGTCCGGGCGAGCGACTCGAAGATCGCCGCCGAAGCCGGGTCGAGGAGCACCCCCGGACGCGGCGTCCCCGGGTGGCTGGCGTCGAGGTCGGCCTGCACCTGCTCCGCCGAGCGCCGGGCGGAGCGCACCATCATCCGGTTGACGAGACCCGCCACGACGATCCAGACCGCTATCCCCAGGACCACCCAGAAGCGCAGCCGGCCGTTCACCGCCGCCACCTGCGCGCTCAGGTCGCGGCGCATCGACGCGACACCGCGCACCTCGCCCACCTCGTGACAGGGCAGGCAGGTCTCGTCGGCGCGAATCCGCATCAGCCCGTGCATGGAGGTCGTGCCGCCTTCGCGGGTCAGCCAGAACCTCTCCTCGGTGCCCCCGGCAAGGGCCTCGGCGACATCGCGCTCGCCTTCGTCGCTCTCGCCCGCGACCCGGCGTCCGGCGGCGTCGAAGATCTGAAGCTCCACGGCGCTAAAGGAGCTCGTGAGCTCCGTCAGGCGTTGGTAGACCTCGGCCTCCGGGTCGGCGGTCATGACCAGATGGAGGTTCCGGACCGCCGCCTCCAGGAGGATCTCGGAATCGCTGGCGTGGGCCCGGAGGACTTCCTGCTCGACCAGCCGCGTGCCGCCGAAGTAGAGCAGGGCAAAAACCAGCAGGTGGAGCGGTATCGTCAGGACCAACGTCCGCCAGTTCCAGCGCAGCTTGGTGGGCTCGGAAAGCTCTTTTCTCGCCATGGCGTCTGATTCTGTCATGCCGGGGGGCGTGGATGAATCCGGATGACCTGGTCCGGATTTGGGGGCTCCACCCCGGCAACGGAGAGGTTCCTGCTCTGAGCGTCCTGACACGGGTCCGGCGGTGCTCGAGCTTTTTGTGGACGCGTGGTATGTTGTACGGCTGATCTGGTAGAGTGAAGGGCGGAGCAGGTCACCGGCACGGCCGAGCTGCGGCAACAACTGAAGCAAAGAGCACGCGGCGGAAAGGACTCCATGGTCATCTCACTCACACCCGACCTCGAGCACGCGTTGACGGACGAAGCCCGAGACCGCGGGACGACACCGGAGTCGCTCGCCCTGGAAAGCCTACGCGAACGCTTCGTCGCGGCCCCTTCCTCCGAGAGCCCTGCCGAGGGGGAGACTTTGGCGGACTTCCTCCGCGATCACATCGGGGTGCTGCACAGCAGTGAGCACGTTTCGGGTGGAGCTCGTATGTCAGAGAGCTGTGGTGAGAAGCTCACCGCCGGCTTACTTGAAAAGCATCGCGGGAAGTGACGGTGATCCTTACGGACACCGGTCCCCTGGTCGCCTTGCTGGACGCAGACGACGGACGCCATGACACCTGCGTGGCCGCCGTTGAGCGTCTGCCCGCAAGCCCCTTGTTGTCGACGTGGCCCTGCTATACGGAGGCAATGTATCTGCTCGGAGCCGTAGGCGGCTATTTCTATCAGGCAAAACTCTGGCATTTGCGCGCCTTCGGACGGCTTGTCCTCCATGACCTGACAGCTGCCGAAATGGATCGAATGGCTGTTTTGATGGAAAAACATCAAGACGTTCCCATGGACATGGCCGACGCATCCTTGATCGCCGTTGCGGAGAGCGCTTCTCTCCGCCTCGTGTTCACGGTCGACCGCGACTTCTACGTCTATCGCCTTGCCGACGCCTCGGCACTGCAAGTCATACCTTGACGGGTGAAGCCCCGGGACGCCAGGGGTGGCAAGGGCAAGGGGACGGGGCCTCCGATTTGCCCACGCCGCGGCCGTCCCATGGTCCCTTAGCCTATCGAGGACCTTCGATGGTCCGGTCCTTGCACTGAGTAGCTAAGGACGGAGGCTGGCGTAGATGAACTGCGAAAAATTCCCCGATACGCATTCCAGAATGGGGACATTTCCCCACTCCCAGGTCCTTTTTGCTCTGCTTCTCCTGCTCGCCCTGCCGGCGAGCTTGATGGCGGCGGCTCCGGTGGTCGACAGCGTCAGCGCATCCTCTACCGTCGCCGCCCCCGGCGAGGTGGTGAGCCTCCAGGTCGACGCCCACGACCCCGACTGCGCCGACACCTGCTCGGGCGGTGGCTTCGGCAGCTGCGGTCTGTCGATCAACGCGTCGCTCACCTCGTGGTCGGCACCGGCCGGCACCTTCTCGAACCAGGACAACGGCATCACGAGCTCGCCCTACACCGGCACCGTCGACTACCAGGCGCCGCCCAACGACGGCACCTACACGGTGACGGTCGAGATCGCCGACAACGACGGCGGCAGCCTCTGCTTCGGCGAGCGCTCCTACGCCACCGCCACGATCGACATCCTGGTCACCTCGATCACCACCCAGCCGCCGGTCGTCGACGAGCTCACTGTCGACCGGGCGCAGATGTACCCCACCGAGTCGGCCGAGCTCTTCTGCTCCGGCAGCGATCCCGACGGCGAGGCGATCACCTACTCGTGGTCCGCGAGCCTCGGCACGGTGACGCCGGGTGCCGGAGGCGAGGCAACCTACGACGGCGGCGATCCCGGGATCGTCACCATCACCTGCACCGTCACCGACCCGAACGGTGCCTCGGGCTCCGCCAACGTCTCGGTCTCCGTTTCCGACGCCTTTCCGGAGCGCCAGCTGACGAAAGAGCTGATCACGCCGCAGCGCGTCGCCCTCGACGACTCCGGCAAGGTCTACGTCGTCGACCCGGCGGCGGGCGGGATCGCCGTCGTCGACTTGACGTCCGGCGAGGCGATCGACTTCCTGGCCCTTCCCGGCGTCACCTCCGTCGCGGTCGACTGGGCGGGCGACCTCGTGGTCGGCAGCCGCGGCGGCGCGCGCCTCCTCAACTCGGCGGGCACCGAGCTCCTGGAGCTGGAGACGGGCCGCGGCTTCGTCTCCGACGTCGCGGTCGACGCCATTCGCCAACGCTACGCCGTCCTGCACCGCGACAGCGGCCGGGTGGCGGTCTACGACGCCGCGGGCGGCTTCTACGCCGGCTTCGGCCAGAGCGGCGACGGCGCCGCCCAGCTCGAGCGTCCCATGGGCCTCGCCTTCACGCCCGAAGGCCGGATCGCGGTGGCCGACAGCGGCCACGGCCTGGTCAAGGTGTTCACGATCGCGGGCGAGCTGCTCTCGAGCTTCGGCGGTCTCGGCGGCGGTGCCGGGAGCTACGTCCAGCTCGGCGACGTCGAGGTCGACGGCGACGGCATCCTCTACACCACCGACGGCTACCAGGATTGGGTCCAGACCTGGAACCCCGGCGGCACGCCGCGCGAGACCCTCGGCACCTACGGCGAAGATCTGGGACAGCTCAAGACGCCAGCGGGGATCGCGGTCTCGGGCGATCACCGCAAGCTCCTCGTGGCCTCGCTCAACGGTTCGCGCGTCGAGGTCTTCGCCCTGGCTCCGGCGGCCCACGTGCCGGCGCCCGAGGCGCTCTTGTCCGGCAACGCGATCGTCTTTGGCGACCAGCCGGTCGAGACGACGTCGAGCTTTCGGACCCTCGACCTTTCAAACGGCGGCGACGCGCCGCTCACCCTGCAGTCGGTCACGGCGGGGGGCGACTTCACCGCCAGCCACGGCTGCGCCGCGACGATCGAGCCGGGCAGCTCCTGCGTGCTGTCGGTGGCCTTCAGGCCCGCGACGACGGGGCTCAGGAGCGCGTCGATGCGCGTCACGACGAGCGCCGGCGTTTTTGACGTCGCGCTCTCGGGCCACGGGGTCAACCCGGCCACCGCGACGCTCTCGGACTTCGCCCTCAGCTTCCCACGCCAGGTGGTGGGGACGATGAGCGCCTCCCAGACGGTGACGCTCACCAACTACGGCACCGAGGTCCTCGCGGTCTCGGGCATCCAGGCGGGCGCGCACTTCGGAACGCTCACCAACTGCGGCAGCCTCCTCCCGGGAGCGACGACCTGCACGATCGACGTCTACTTCACGCCGGCGGCCTCGGGCGATCCGCTCTTCGCAACGCTCATGATCTACACCAGCGCCGGCACCCGGGCGGTGTCGCTCTCCGGCCTGGCGGTCACCCTCGAGGTCACCCTGAGCCCGTTGGCGGTCGACTTCGGCAGCGTCGCGGCCGGCACGTCGAGCTTGCCGCGCACGGTGACCGTGACCAACACCGGCGACGAGGCGCTCACCTTCGCCGGGCTCGGGATCAGCGGCAGCGATCCGGGCGAGTTCGTCCTGACGAGCGACGGCTGCTCCTACCTCGTCCTCCCCGCCGGGTCCTCTTGCGCGTTCGACGTGGCCTACAGCCCCACGGTCGAGGCCGCGGCCACGGCCGAGGTGACGCTCGTGACCGACGCTCCGACGACAGGCGTCGTGACCCTCGCCGGTATCGGTGAGCCGACGATCTTCATCGACGGATTCGAGTCGGGCGACGTCTCGGCCTGGTCGAACGCCGTCGGGACGCAGCAGCTCGTCGTGATGGGCGACCTGCTGACCGGCGAAAGCACGGTCCAGGTGCTCAGCTGGCGCAACCGCCTTGCCCGTCCGGTCACGATCGAGCTCCTGACGCTTCTGGGCGAGGGCTCCGAGAACCTGGTGATCGACGACGGCTGCTCCGGCAACCTGCTCAAGCCCGGAGCGCGCTGTGAGGTGAAAGTGACCTTCGCCCCTTGGCGTGAAGGAGAGACGCTCCTACGCCTCGTCCTACCGAGTGATCCGCCCCGCGCCCTGGAGCCCGCCGACACGGTGCTCTACGGCGAAGCGCGGGCGATCGATTCGAGCGAGGAGAAGTAACGATGAAGAACCGAGCCGAAGCGTCTTCCTCGACGGTTTTCCTCTGTAGCGCGGCTCTCCTCGCCGCTGTCGTCCTGGCGCCGGCCGTCCTCCCGGCGAGCGATCCTCCCCACTGGTCGAGCACGTCCCCGGAAGGGATCACGATCGACTGCACCTCGCAGTGCCACACGGGGCACCAGGCCCTGGGGGGCACCCTCACGCAGGCCGCCGGCAACGTCAACTTGTGCCAGTCGTGCCACAACACCTCGGGCCTCGCCGACACGATGCCTTTAAACGACGTCGACAAGGCGGTGCCCGGGGTGAGCGGCACCTCGCACGCCTTCGACGTGTCCGCGGTCAACGCGGCCTACGACACCCAGGTGCCCTCCCACACCGGGATGAGCCAGCGGGTGATGGGCGGCAACGTGGTCTGCTCGACCTGCCACAACCAGCACCAGTCGAAAGCCTCAAACGGCGGCCGCCCCCGCGTCTCGACGCCGAAGAAAATCCTCGACAAGGGCGGCTCCGGGACGGTGACCTCCGGCGGTGCCTACTCCGGCTCCGAGGGCGCCTGGTACACCGTCAAGATCACCACCGGGGGCGACGTGGCGAGCGCCCGCTTTCAATACAAGCGCTTCACCGAAGCCAGCGGCTGGACGGCCTGGTCGTCCGACATGGTGCCCGGCACCGACGTGGCGCTCGACAACGGCGTCACGTTGACCTTCTCGGGCGGCGGCGACACCTACGTCCTCGACGACATGTGGGAGCTTTACGCGGGCTTCCCGTTTCTGCGCAAGGCCCTCGACAACGCCGCCGGCACCGAGCTTTTCTGCCGCGACTGCCACACCAGCTGGGTTTGGTCCCCGGCCGACGTCACCACCCATACGCCAGGCGTGAAGAAAGGACATCCGACCGGCATTGGCTTGGGCGGCGGCGCCTTTGACCGCGCCGCACCGCTCGACGCCAACGGCGCGGAGCAGGGCGGCGGCGGCGAGGACTCGAACCCGACCAACGATTTGAAGCTCTACGGGGGCACCGTGCAGTGCTTGACCTGTCACGGCGTCCACTTCGCCGACAGCAACTCGCAGACCGTGGACGGGCAGTGAGATGAGAAAAGAGCGGTCCGACGACGAAAGAAGCTGGCTCGTCCGCCGGACGACAGCGGCGGCGGCGTTTTCGGTCCTCTTCCTTGCCGGGCTGCTGCTCGCGGCGCAGGCCCTGACCAACGGAGACTTCGAGGCCGGCCTTAACTCCTGGAGCCTTCCTGCCGGCAATCTGACCGCGTCAGCCATCGCTCCAGGTGCGGCGGCCACCGCAGGCGCCGCGCAGCTGGAGACGTTGGACAAGAAGAAGGGCAAAGGCGGCCTCACACAGCAGATCCTCGGCGTCGCCGCTGGCTCGACCGTCTCGCTGAGCTTCTACTACTACTCGACGACCAGCGGGGCGGCGACCCAGAACATGTCCGTCGGGCTGGTGAAGCCGGACTTGTTGCCGGCCACCGTTTTGTGGTCGTCGCCAGCAACACCGGCCGGCAGCTGGACCTTCGTCGACCTTGGGGACATCTCGGCCGAGTTTGCCGCCCAGAATGGCACCTATGAGCTGCAGCTCCTGGTCGACCTCCAGGGTGCCAGCAACGGCGACTACGTTCGGGGCTTCTACGACGAGGTAGTCCTCGACATCGGCGGCGGCAACGCGCCGCCGACGGTGACAGTCGTCAACCCGGCGAACGGCTCGAACGTCGGCGGTCCCGGACCTTATAGCGTCACCGGCACCGCCTCCGACTCCGACGGCAGCGTGACTCAGGTCCGCCTCCAGATCCAACGCCAGGACAACAGCCAGTACTGGAACGGTTCGGGTTGGCAGGCAGGATCGACTTGGCTCACCCCGACCGGCTTGACCAACTGGAGCTACTCCTGGGCCTGGACGAGCGACCTCGAAGGCGTCTTGGTCGCGGTGACCGCCGAGGCCACCGACGACGCCGCGGCCACCGGCACCGATGTCAACACGACCACGGTCGACAGCCTGGCGCCGCGCGTCGCCACCGGCATTCGCCTCCAGACCCCGCCGACCTCGGGCGACGCCTCCTTCACCCTCCTTTCCGACTGGACCGAGGCCAATCCCGGCACACCGCGCTTCGACTACAACCTAAACGGCGCCGGCTACCTCGGCTTCGTCGCCGGCTCGGCGGGCAACGCCTCGTCGCGTACCTTCGCCGTCGCCTTGGACGGCGACGACGACTTCGTCGCCATTCGCAGCGACCACACGGACTCGTTCGGCAACGGCGCGACGCTTTCCGAGGACACGACGATCGCCTACGTCCTGCCGCTCACCCCGCCGGCCCCCGGCGTCGGCAACCCGACGGCGTCGAGCCTCGACGTGACGGTCAATGAGAACGGCGCCGAGAACGGCGTTGGCATGCTCTACGCGATCCGCTGCGACACGACGGGCCAGTACGTGCAGGCCGGCGGCACGCTCGGCGCCTCGCCCGTCTGGCGCACGCTCGCCGCCTGGGGGACGCCGGTGACGGTGACGGGGCTCACCGACAACACGCTCTACAACTTCAGCGTCGCCGCCGGGAATCCGTCGGACGCGACGCCGACGGCCGGCGAGCGCTCGGCCTCGGCCTACGGCGCCGCGGGCAGCGGCACGACCGCGGTGCTCAATCCCGAGGTGACCGTCGGCGCGGTCTCCCACACGCAGGCTGGCTGCGACCTGACGATCGAGTCGGCCTACACCGGCGACGGCAACGGAGATTCGACGACTTCGATCCAGTCGAAGCTGAGCTCGAACTGCAACGGCGGCGGTTACGTCGCGATCGGCTGCGAAACCCTCAGCGGAGCGAGCCCCCGAACGTGCCTCGACGCCGGGCTCGCCGCCAACACCGACTACTGCTATCTCGTGACCTACACGGACCCCGACGGCGTCCTCGGAACCAACCCGGTGCGCTACGGCCCGGTCAACACCGGCGCCTGCGGCGGCGGCACCACCACGGTGGGCGACGGCGTCAACCCGGGCAACGGCACGGTCTGCCCCAACACAGCCGTTTTGGTCGACGCCTTCACCCTGCAGGCCGATAGCGGCAGCGACACGGTCACCGTCGTCCAGGTGACGCTGGCCGGCGAGGCCGACGTCTTCAACCGCGTCGCCACGGTGGAGATCACCAGCGACGACGGCTTGACGGTCTACGGCACGGTCTCGAACCCGGCCGCCACCGTCGTCGCCGTCGCGGTCGTGATCCCGGTGTCGACGACCCTGACCCAGTACAAGGTGCGGATCACCACCGAGGACCACGTCAACCTGGCGTCGCCGCTGCACACGGTGAGCGCCACGGTGACCGACGTCACGGTGACCGGCGGCAAGTCGGTCGGCGACACGGCAAGCGCCACGATCACCATCGACAACACGGCTCCGGGCGACGCCACCTGGGGGACCGTCACGCCGGGGGACGGCCAGGTCAGCCTCGGCTGGACGAACCCGGGCGGCGACTTCGTCGAAGCGATCATCGTCCGCTCGACCCTTTCGGTCACCTTCGTACCGAGCGACGGCGCGACCTACGTGCTCGACCAGAACGTCGGCGGCACCCAGATCGTGCGCTACGTGGGCAGCGGCACGAGCACCGTCGACACGACGGCGCTGAACGGCACCGCCTACTACTACAAGATCTTCACCCGCGACGCCTGCGGCAATGGGTCTGCCGGGGTCGAGACCGGTCCGTACACGCCGACCTCGGCGGCGGTCAACGACCTGACGGTGGGTGCGGCGACGGGCCTCGTCAACGGCTGCAACCAGACGACCGTCACCGCTCCCCACTCGGGCGACGCCGACGGCGACTCGACGACCGCCGTCAAGCGCGGCACCGCGCCGGGCGGTCCTTTCAGCACGACGGTCTGCGCCAGCCTCGGCGGAGCGAGCCCCAGGACGTGCGTCGACTCGACGGTCAGCGAGTCGTCGTCCTATTACTACCAGGTAACCTGGAGCGATCCCGACGGCGTCAGCGGCACGAATCCCCAAGTGGTTGGTCCCCTGACCACCCCGGCCTGCGGCGCCGACGACACGACGGTCTCCTCGAGCTCGGCGACCGCCACGACCTGCAAGCAGATCACCGTCACCAGCATTTTCTCGGGCGACGTCGACGGCGACGGCTCGACCCTCTACGAGTACTTCGACGGCGCCTGGCAGACGGGCTGCGGCGCGGTCAGCGGCTCCTCGCCGCGCCAGTGCGTCCAGCCCGAGCTTTCGCCGTCGACGAGCTACGACGTCCGCGTCACCTTCAGCGATCCCGACGGCGTCTCGGGCACCAACCCGGAGACCTTGAGCAGCGTGACGACCCCGGCTTGCGGCGGCGACCAGACGCCGCCGACCGTCGTCGTCGTCACCCCGGTCCGCGACGCGACCGTCGGCGGTGTGGATCTCGTCAAGATGCAGGTCTACGACGACACGGGCCTCGCCTCCGTCCAGGTGTCCGTCGACGGCAACCCTTACGCCGCGGCGGCGGTGAACCCCAACTACACCTGCGGCGCCGGCTGCTCCGTCTACGAGTACACGCTCGACACGACGGCTCTGACCAACGAGGGACATTACTTCACGGTGCGGGCCACCGACACGGCCGCCCCGACGGCGAACGTGACGCTCGTCTCCCAGCCCATAAACGTTTACAACGCGGGCGTGAAGGCCGGCGGCGACGGCTTCCTGCTGCGGCGCACCCGGGGCGCGCAGCTTTGCCTCGACTGCCACGACGTCCAGGGTCACTCGAGCCAGACGACGAGCCCCAAGTACGGCGCCTGGGGCGTCGACTGCATGACCTGTCACACGCCGCACCTGACGGAGAACGTCTACCTCATCCGTGAGTCGATCCGCTCGCCCAACAGCGGGCCGAAGCCGGTGTCGTTCATCGCCAACGCGACCGGCACCGACTTCGTGCGCGGCGCGGCGCCCTACGACGGCATCTGCAACGTCTGCCACACGCGCACGACTCACCACCGCAACGACGACTCGGGCGGCGACCACACCCACAACACGACGACCCGCTGCGTGTCGTGCCACCAGCACGGCAAGGGCTTCGCCGGTACGGGCTGCAACGGCTGCCACAACGCGCCACCGATCGCGGTGGGCAAGCACAACGTCCACGACGAGGTGTGGGATTCGACCGACGGCAACACGGCGTCGTCTTATGACGACACGTCCTCGCACGCCACGGCGACCCAATACGGCTTCAATTGCTCCGAATGCCACTCGGGGACCCACAGGAGCGACGCCACCACCAACCCGACCCACGACGGCTCGCTCGCCAACCCGTGGCAGGTCGAGGTCGCCTTCGACGCCACGAACCCGTCGGGTACCTACGGCCAGGTCTACAAGCAGAACACCGAGCAGGGTCCGATCGGCGAGTACTGGTCGTGGTCCGACGGCGGCTGCTCGAACCTCTACTGCCACTCGAACGCCAATCCGCTCGGTGGCACGAACGTCTTCCAGTCGCCGACCTGGAACCAGGTGGCGGGCCTCGGCTGCACCGGCTGCCACGACACCGGCGGCGCGGCGACGGGCCTCTCGGCGGCGCATCCGACCCATACCGACGCCGGCACCTACAACTTCGGCTGCGTGCGCTGCCACGACGCCACGGTCTCGGACAACTCGACGATTGCCGACAAGACGGTCCACGTCAACGGGGTGAAGAACCTCGTCTTCGACAACTCGGGCGTCGACAACTCGGGTGGCACGTACAACGCGGGCGGCGAGACCTGCGCCAACAGCTACTGCCACTCCGACGGCACCGACCTGGCGGCGCCCTACACGTCGGGTCCGTCGATCGCCTGGACGACGACGCGGACCTGCACGAGCTGTCACGGCTCGGGCGCCGGCGCCCCGTCCTACGTCAACGGCTCGCCGAAGGCCAACAGCCACGCCAACCACGTGCCGGCCTACACCTGCAACGTCTGCCACGACAACGTGGCCGACGCGACGCCGTCGATCATCGACAAGTCGCTCCACGTCAACGGGGTTTACAACCTCCAGGCGGGCGGCGGCTACTCGTTCTCGCCGGCGGGGAGCCCGACGACCTGCGCCTCGAACGGCTGCCACGGCGACCTGACCTGGGGCCAGACCGGTACCACCTGCCGCGACTGTCACCGCAAGACCGGTGCCGGCGACCAGGACGTCGACGACTGGGTCTACGGCAACGGCACGACGGCGATGATCGACGGCGAGGACTGGACCAGCTACGGTCACGGCAACACGACGAGCTACACCGAGTCGGGCAACGGCGGGGCGGACCTCGACAACGGCGGCGGCGACGACGGCTGTCTCTACTGCCACGATCCGGGTGTCGGCCACAACACGGCGGCGAACCCGTTCCGTCTGGCCAACGTCACCGGCGCCGACGCGGCGGGCAAGAACGAGGTCTGCCTGACGTGCCACGGCTCGTCCAACGCGGGCTACGACCCGGACGGCGGCGGTCCTCTGCCGGACGTCGACAGCGGCCTCGACGTCGACGCCTGGCATTACGGCACCGACCACGGCGGCTCCAACAAGGAGGGCGGCACCTTCTGCTGGGACTGCCACGATCCGCACGGCGACTACAACTACGGCTCGACCCAGCGGCTGGCCTACATGATCCAGGAGCAGCCGTCGCAGGACCACTCGGGCGCCACCGGTTGGGGCGTGCCGCCGACCCTGGCACCGGCGCCGGACTTCCGCGCCAACCGCGACGGGGCCGGAGCCTGGGATTGGGGCGACTACGTGACGCCGACGACGACGGGCGGCTTCTACCGCGGCGTCTGCCAGGTCTGCCATACCGTCGGCGGGGCGGCGCGTTTTCACCAGGACGCCAACTACGACGCCAGTCACAACAACGCGGGCGGACGTTGCACCAGCTGCCACGATCACGCCCAGCCGCCGAGCGACGCCTTCGCGCCGGCGGGCGGCGGCGACTGCCTCGGCTGCCACGGCGACACCAGCCAGAACGGCCGGCGCGCGGTCAACCCCGACTTCACCAAGCAGTCGCACCACGTCGGCAACGGCGGCACCTACATGGGCGGCACGCTTCTCGCCGAGGACTGCGTGGTCTGCCATGGTGAAGGTCAGATGTCCGGCGGCGCGGCGACGACCAACGACCCGTTGCACGGCGGCACCGGCGGCGACACGCGCGTCAACCTGCGCAACGTCGACACCGGCGCCACCTACGTCTACGACAAGACGGTGATCGCCGGCGCGGCGGCGACCTGGGGCTCCGGCAACGCGAACTGGGTGACCCAGACCTCGACCAACCTCGATCCGTTCTGCCTGGCCTGCCACGACGCGAACGGGGCGAATCTGGTGGACGGCGCCGCCGCCACCCTCGGTGAGGTTGGGGCCGCGAAGCTCAACCCGTTCAACGACGCCGCGATCACCAACGAGTACGACCAGTGGAATCGCGGCCGCGTCGTCGACATCGCCTCGCGGGTGGTGTCGAGCGGCAGTGACCTCGACGCCGGTGGCGAGCCGCGCGGGCCGGACGGCATTCCCGATCCGCCGCAGGGTATCTACTCGCGGCACGCGATCCGTGGCCAGTCGGTCTCGGTCTACGGGTCGCAGAGCCTGCCCAACGCCTACTGGAACCAGACCAACTACGCCTGGAACGACACCTCGGTGATGGGCTGCGCCGACTGCCATACGGTCGACGGTGCCAACGGCACGGCGGGCAACGCCCACGGCTCGAATTCCGAGTACCTCCTGAAGGACGGCAGCGGCGGTGCCACCGAGGGCAACTCGCTCGCCACCTACGTCTGTGTCCGCTGCCACAACGTCAACGAGTACGACGCCTCGGGCCACTCCGGCAACGGCAACAACTTCCAGGACTACACGGCCAACACGGGCTACGGTCCGGACAACGGCCGCGTGCCGGAGGGCAACACGGGCGGCAACCTCTACGGCATGGCCTGCACGAACTGCCACGCCGGTGTCGTGAACCAGAGCGGCGCCAGAGAGTACGGCACCATCCACGGCACGAGCCAGGTCATGGGGACCGGTCCTTTGGACATGAGCGACAATCCGACCGGGACGCCGCACGAGGCCTACCGCTTCATGAACGGCAACAGCATGCGCTTCTTCGATCCCCAGGGCTGGACCGGCGCTTCGGTGAGCTGCTACACCCTCGCCAATGGCGACGAGTTCGGCGGCTGTACCAAGCACTCGGGCGCCGCCGGCGGTCTCAGCAAGCCGGCGGCGCGAGTGCGCAACCTGAGCTACTGACGGCGGGAGCCTGACGGCGGGAGCCTGGGGGACCGACGTTGAACGACGTTCCTTGGACCCTCGTCCTTCTCGGATAGGATCCCGGCCATGAGAATGAAAAGCGCAACCCGGGTGCGCGTCGTCTACGCGGCGTTTCTCGTGTCGGGTGCCGCGGCTCTGGTCTACGAGGTGGTCTGGACCCGGGCGCTGTCGTTGGTCCTGGGGAGCACGACTTACGCTCTCTCGACGATGCTCTCGACCTTCATGGCGGGGTTGGCTCTTGGGGGGTTCCTCGGCGGCAAGCTTGCCGACCGACCGGGAAACCTGCTGTACCGTTTCGGCCTGTGCGAGCTCGGGATCGGGCTCCTGGGGCTCTTGAGCTTGCCTCTCATCCGTTCCCTGCCGGCGGTCTACCTGGCGTTCTACCGCGCTTTTCACCTCCAGCCGGCGGTTTTTTTCACCCTCCAGGTGGGGCTCTGCGCGCTGGTGATGCTGGCTCCGGCAACGCTGATGGGAGCGACCTTCCCGCTGGTCAGCCGGGCGGTGACCGGACGCCTCGAAGAGATGGGCCGCCGGGTCGGCGACGCCTACAGCTTCAACACGGCGGGAGCCGTGGCCGGCTCCCTCGCCGCCGGCTTCCTGCTCGTTCCCGTCTTCGGGGTGTGGGGAGCGACCGTGACGGCGGCGGCGCTCAACCTGACGGTCGGCCTGGTCTTCGTGGCGCTGGGAGGCTTCCGCCGGGTGGGCGCGGCGGCGGGTCTCCTCCTGCTCTACGCCGGAGCGTTCTGGTTCGGGGGCTTCGCGGTCGACGCGAGGCCGTCGATGGTGAGCTACTACACGGCCAACCGTTACCTCGACGGCCGGCCTCTCGCCTGGATCGACGCCCGGAGCGCGGGCACCCACGAGCTCCTGTTCCAGGACGAGTACGCCGAGGGAACGCTGGCGGCCTTCCGCGACCCGCAGGGCCATCTCGTCCTCCAGGTCGGCGGCAAGCCCGAGGGCACGGGACCCAACGACCGCGAAGCGGCAGAGCTCCTGGCCCGGCTGCCCCTCGCCACCCATCCGCACCCCGGCAAAGTGCTGGTCATCGGCCTCGGAGCCGGCGTCACGGCGGCGGCGGCCCGTCCTCTCGCCACCGAGCTCACGGTGGTCGAGATCCATCCGGGCGTGGTGGAGGCGGTCGAGCGCTTCGGTCCCCCCGCGGCTCTCGACGGCGTCCGCGTGGTCCGCGACGACGCCCGCAACTACCTGCTGAAGACCGAGGAGCGTTACGACGTCGTGGCGTCGGCACCGTCGTATCCGACGGAATTCATGGTCTCCAACCTCTTCACGCGCGACTTCTACGAGATCGCCGCGCGGCGGCTCGCCGACGGCGGGGTCTACGCCCAATGGCTGCCCTACGGCCTGCTGACCGACGACGACGTGACCATGATGGCGAAGACCTTCGCCGCGGTCTTTCCGCATGCCGTGTTGTGGCGGGTGGAGGGCCGCAAGGACCTGATCGCGGTGGGCAGCCTGGCGCCCTTTGCCCTGCCGGCCGCGGCGGTCGCCGAGCGCGTCGCGGAGGGCGGGCGCGGACGACTGAGGTTGTCGCGCGGCGTCGCCGAGATGGCGGCGCTGGCGCGGCGCGAGGACGTGCCGTGGAACACCGACGACCGGCCGCTCCTGGAGTTCCGGCTGGCGCGCAACCTCCTCCGCGGTGAGGCGCTGGGGGAGGGCAACCGATGAGCAGGCGGCGTTTCCCCGGGATCGAGTGGTGGCTCTTCGCGGTGGCCGTCGCCGAGTGGGTGGCTCTCAAGTTCCTGGAAGCGGCGCAGCCGCCGGAGATCCTGGCGATCCTGGTGATCCTGGTGATGACGGCCTTCGCCGTTCGGCTGATCGAGGTGGTCTGGCGCGGGTGGCGCGGGTACCTCGGTGCCGGAAGCGCCGCCGCCGAGGTCCTGTTGATCGCCGGCATGCTGAGCGCCCTGGGCGCCGGCATGGCCAATTGGGCCCTCAGTCTCCAGGGGGCCGTCATCGTCCACGAGGGCGAGACCGCGGTGCTGCACGGCGGCGCCGAGCTCCAGGAATTTGCCGCCGGACCCTTCGCCCGTCTCGAGGAGATGGACCTCGTCCTCACTTTGAAAGAAGTCGAGCTGGTGGCTGCCGGCGGCGGGACTTTCAATCCTCGCAGCCATCTCGTCCTCCACTGGCGGGGCGAGCCCCGCGAGCTCGCGGTCGACCCGAATCGGAGCGCTGAGAGCGGCACGTTGCGTTTCTTTCAGGGAGCGTTCGGTTTTGCACCGCGAATCGTGATCGAGCGCGACACGACGAACGTCTTCGACCGCGTCGTGCCGTTCATCAGCGACTATGACGGCCCGCACGGCGTTTCCTTTGCCGGGCGTTTCACCCTGGCGAGCGAAGCCCTCGAGGTCGCCGGCGAGGTGGACCTGAGCTCTCTCGACGAGAGACTCCGGGGACACGCCCGCCTGCGGCTCAAGGTCTGGCACGAGGGCGTCCTGCTTGGCCAGGGAAACCTCCTGCCGGGCCATTTCGCGGACCTGGAGAAGGGATATCGGATCGGTTTCGTCGGGCTTCAGAAGTGGTCGGAGATCGACCTTTCCCGCCGCAGCTACGGCCGGCTGGTGCTCTACGGGGGAGGCGCCGTCCTTCTCGGAGGGCTGCTCCGGCTCCTGGCGTGGTGGAGGAGCTGGTGAAATGAAGGTCTTGTTGAAGGTCCTTGCGGTGAGCTTCGCGGTCTTCATGGCGATGGCCATGGTCGAGGAGAGGGAGGCCTTTCTCCCCCTTTTCGCCGCGTTCTCAGGGAGCGCCGCGCAGGAGACGCCGGCCACGCTTCCCGCGCAAGAACGGCAGGCGGCGGTCGATACGGTCCGCGAGCTCCTGAGCTTGTGGAGCCACCTGGAGGAGAGCGGCGGCGACGCCCGTTTCGCCGAGCGTCTGCCGGCGTCGCCCGAGGTGGTCGGGGAGATGATGACCGAGATCGCCTACCTGCAGCACAACTACCGGCGCCAGGAGCAGAAGCTGATGAAGCTCGAGGTCGTGCAGACTGAAGCGGCAGGCCCCGGGCGTTTGTCGGTCACGACTCGCGAGTTCTGGATCATTCGTACCTTCTCCAGCTTTCATCGACAGCAGGAGCCGGACCCACCGCGTTCGACCGTCGTCAACGTCAGGTATCTCCTGGAGCGCGACGGCCGCCAGTGGCGGGTGAGCGCCTGGTCCCACCTCCCGGCGTTGACCGAGCCACCTTGAGTCATCCTGTTCCACGCAACGCAATCACTGAGATCGTCATCATGAGTCTTTCACTTCGTCTCGTTTTTCCAGCCATGCTCCTGCTCGCCGCGACGGCTCTGGCCCAGTCGGCGCCGGTGGGCGGCGAGCTCCAGGTCAACACCGTGGCCACCGGTTTTCAGGGTTTTCCGGCGGTCGCCATGGCGCCGGGAACGGACAGCGACTTCGTCGTCGTCTGGGAGAGCTCGCCGTCCATCGACGCGTCGTCGGACGGCATCCGTCTGCAGCTCTTCGCCGCCGACGGTACGCCAGTGGGTGGCGAATCGCAGGTCAACACCTACACCACCGGCGTCCAGAAGCGTCCGGCCGTCGCCATCGAGCCCGGCGGAGAGATGCTCGTGGTCTGGGAGAGCGAGGGCTCGGCGGGCGACGACGTCGGCTCCCGAAGCATCCAGGCCTGGGCCAGCGGCGCGCCGGCGGGCGGGGAATTCCAGGTCAACACCTACACCCCCTATGCCCAAAGCTCCGGGGCGGTGGCCGCTTCGCCGAACGGCGACTTCGTCGTCGTCTGGGCGAGCCGGGGCTCGGCCGGCCCGGATACGTCCAGCGGGAGCATCCAGGGCCGGATTTTTGCCTCCGACGCCACGCCGCGCACCGGAGAATTCCAGGTCAACACCTATACGCTCTCGTACCAGAGCTATCCCGCGGTGGCGACCGCACCGAACGGCGACTTCGTGGTGGTCTGGCACAGCGACGGCACGCTGGGCAGCGACGTGCAACCGCCGAGCGTTCAGGCACAGCGCTTCAATCCCGCCGGCGCGCCCCTCGGCGGCGAATTCCAGGTGAATTCCCACACCACCAACGCACAACGTTTTCCGGCCGTGGCGGTAGCTCCCGGCGGGGAGATTCTCATGGTGTGGCAGAGCCTCGGCTCGGCAGGCGCCGACAACAGCTCGACCAGCATTCAAGGGCGGCTTTTCAACTCCGTCGGCGTGGCCGTCGGCGAAGACTTTCAGATCAACACCTTCACCCCCTCGACCCAGGCCACTCCGTCGGTGGCCGTGGGAGACGGCCGACAATTCGTGGTGACGTGGCAAAGCGACGGCTCGTCGGACTCCGACAGCTCGTCCTACAGCATCCAAAGACAGGACCTTGCCGCCGACGCGACGGCCGTAGGCGGCGAGCTCCAGGTCAACACTTCGACCGCCGCGGACCAGTGGTATCCCGCGGTCGCGCCGGGAAGGGGTGGACGTTTCGTGGTCGTGTGGGCAACCTATGATCCGGCGACCTCTTCGTACAGCATCGAGGGACAACGCATGGTGCAGCCGCACTACGTCTTCGCCGACGGCTTCGAGTCCGGGGACACGTCCGCCTGGTCGTCGTCGGTGCCATAGTCGGCAAGTCTGGGAGAACGAGACATGGAACGAATACCGCGACTTTTCCTTGTGGCGCTCCTGCTCGGCCTTTCGTTGCCGGCCGACGCCGAGGGGCCTTCCACCCTCGCCGTTGCCGCGGGTCCCGAGCTCGGAGTCCCCGCCCGCCGCGGCGAGCAACGTTTCCCCGCCCTGCTGCCGGAGCCGGACGGCGGCTTCCTCGTCCTCTGGGCGGGCTACGATGACGGCGAGCCCTTTTGGAAGGTCTCCGGCCGGCGTCTCGACACCAAGGGCGCGGCACACGGCAAGGAGCTCCGGATCGGGGCCTACACCGCCGCCCATGGCCATCGTCCGGCGGTCGCCCGGCTGCCGGACGGCGGCTTCCTCGTGGTCTGGCAGGCGGTCGACGACGACAGCGACGACAGCGACGACATTTTCGCCCGGCGTTGGAGCGCCGAGTGGCAAAGCGGCGGCGAGCCCTTCCAGGTCAACGCCCGGCCGTTGACGGCGTGGAGTTTCCCGGCCGCCGCGGTGGCCGCGGACGGCAGCTTCGTCGTGGTCTGGCACAGCAAGAACTCCGCCGGCTCCGACCAGGGCTCGCTGAGCATCCAGGCGCGGCGCTTCGCGAGCGACGCCACGCCGCGGGGCGACGACTTCCAAGTCAACGTCTTCAGCCCTTCGTACCAGCAATACCCGGCGGTGGCAGCCGTCCCCTCGGAGGGAACGAGTGGCTTCGTCGTCGTCTGGGAGAGCGACGGCTCGGCGGGCTCGGACACCTCCAACCTGAGCATTCACGGGCGGCGTTTCGCCGCCGACGGGACGCCGCTGGCCGGGGAGCTCCAGGTCAACGGTTTCACCACCGGCAGCCAGCGTCTTCCCGGCGTGGCCGTCGCCCAAGACGGCCGCTTCGTCGTCGCCTGGGAGAGCCAGGGCTCGGCCGGCGACGACACCTCCGGGAGGAGCATCCAGGGCCAGCTCTTCGCCGCCGCCGGCGACAAGTTGGGCGGCCAGTTCCAGGTCAACGCCACGACGGCGGGCGGCCAGCACTACCCGGCGGTGGCGTTTGGCGGCGACGGCGGCTTCGTCGTCGCCTGGGACAGCGAGGACAGCTCCGGCTCCTACGTCTTGCGCGCGCGGCGGTTCACGCTACCGAAAGAGGAGACGCCGAAAGGGGAGGCGCCGAGAAACGGTCCTCGTGATTGAGGAATCCTCCGGATGGCGAGCCACATCCTGCCGCGTCTCTTTCGTCTCTTCACTTCCGTTAAGACCACGGTCGTGTTGCTGGCGGTTCTGGCGCTCCTGCTTTTTTTGAACGTCGCCGTCCCCCAGGCTGCGATCCTCGGCGAGGACGGCCTGGCCGGGTTGGTGGGTACAAGCGGCTGGAAACGTTTTTTTCTGATCACCCTACGGTTCAGCTACCTTTCGACCAGCCCGGCCTTCATCGTCGCCCTGGGGGTGTTCTACCTCAACCTGACGTTGGTGCTCGCGAAGCGCGTCGGGCCGACGTTGCGCAAGCTGCGGGATCGGCCGCGCGCCGAGCCGGGGCTCGTGGCCTGGGCACGCACCGACGGCGCCTTGACCGCACCGTTGCCGCCAACGTGGAACGTGGCCCACCTCGTCGACACCCTGCGCGGTTTCGGCTACCGCGTCGAACGGGCCGGAGAACGAACGTTCCGGGGTTTGAAACACCGGACGGCGGCACTTGGTTTCCTGCTTTTTCACCTGAGCTTCTTTCTGCTTTTCGGCGGCGGCCTGCTGCTCTACGCGACGCGTTTCGTCGGCGACGCGGTGCTCACCGAGGGGCAGGAGCTCCGGACCGAGTCGATGAACGTCGCACGGATGCCGCTTTATGGCCGCGTGCCGCGGCTGCGCCTCCGGGTGGAGGAGGTGACGCCGCGTCTCGAGAACGGCGAGCCCGTCCACCTCGGCGTCCGCTTCCGCTTTTTCGGACCGGAGGTGGAGATCCAAGCCCGGATCAACCATCCGGCCGAATGGGGGCCGGTGAAGGTCCTGGTGGCGAAGGCGGGCGTCACCAGCGTTCTGTGGCTCCGGGACAGCCGTGGATTCACCCTCGACCGGGTGGCGGTCCCGCTCGACGTCCGTCTTGACCTGCCCGCCGTGGTGCCGGTCGGCGAGGGACGCTATCTGGTATCGATCGAGCCGATCCCCGTGGGTTCGTCCTTCCCCCATCGCGAGGATCTGCCCACCCATCCGATCACTCTGAGCGTCGTCCGCCAGGGGAGCCGCGAGGCCGGGACGCCAGCCGACACGGTCTTCGACGCCACCCTGCGTCCCGGCGAAGCGGCGGACCTGGGGGGTGATCGGCTGGAGCTCCGGGAGCTGCGCTACTGGGTGGGCGTCCAGGTGGTCTCGGAGCGCGGCGGCGCCTTGCTGATCGCCGGCTTCGTCGTCGGCATCGTCGGGCTGGTCTGGCAGCTGATGCTCTACCGCCGCGAGGTCGCCGTCGTCTGGGACGACGAGACGCTGCGCTTCGTCGGCCACAGCGAGTACTTTCCCGAACGTTTCCGCGACGAGTTGGAGGCGATCTTCTCGATTCTCCGGCGCCGGTGATCGGCTCACCCTACGGCCGGACGAACGACCAGGCGGAGGTGTCCCCGGACTCGAAGCCGTCGGCGAAGAGCGGATCTGCCACGCAAGGATTCGTGCCCATGGCGATCTCGTCGCCATCGTCAATCCCGTCGCCGTCGGTGTCCGCCTTGTTGGGATCGCTGCCGACGTTGCAGCTGTCGCCGGAAACGCAGCAGCTGTTGGTCTCCAGGACGTCCGGCAGGCTGTCGCCGTCGGAGTCCCTACAGTCGGTGCCGTCGCCCTTGTACTCGTCCGGGCAATTGTCCACCGTCTGCACCACCGTGCAGCTGCCATCGGATCCGTTGCAGCAGGCCCCCATGGGACACGCGGAGCAGTCCGGCGGGCCGGTCTCGTGGACGTGGCCCGGAGTGCCGCTGCTGTGGCCCACCTTGCGGCAGCACTGCTCGAGGGTCACGGGATCCTCCTCCACTCCGGGCGCGAAAGCCGTGCCGCAAATCAGAGGGCTGAGGCCTGCCAGCTGGGAGACCCAAGGCGCCGTGCCGACGGTCGCGAACTCGCTCGGCTCGAGCCCCTGCTCGCCGGTGTCGAGCACCTGCACCTGGGTCGGATCGTCGACCCGGATGAACGTGAAGCGGGGATGGACCGGGAAGGTGGCATCGAACACCCCGCCGTTGGCATGGGTGCGCGTGACGTTGATCGCCCCTTGCCCGGCGGAGACGTCCGAGAGCTCGACTTCGACGTCCCAGTCGACGCCCTGACCGTTGATGATCACGTTAATCGGCTCACAGCTCACCAAATCGAGGCTGAGGAGCTCGATGGGCACCGAAGCGGGGGTGTCGGGCTCGCGGAGAACCAGCCGCTCCATCCGCTGCATCTCGGTGTCGAGAAGCCCTCTGCCGCGCAGCAGCACCTCGCCTTGGAAGGGCTCCGAGCCGAGTCCGAAGAAGCCGGCGGGAATCGTGGTGCCCACGTCGTCACAGAAGCTGAACTTCGTGGCTCCGCACTCGGTTTGCCAGCAGTCGATACCTGGCGGAATGCAGAAAGGCTCCGTGAGCACCGTCAGGGTCACCTCGACGCCGATCGGCCCGCCGACGGGCGGCGTGCCCGTGGCCGTCGCCGTGTTTTCCTTGGCGCAAACGTCGATGTCCGCCTGGGTGAGGGTGTAGGTGCCGGTACAGGTGGCCATCTCCTCCGGCGCCAGCGCCGGGACCGGGTTGCCGCTCGGGCAGCTCAACGGCGCCGCCACCGGATCGGTCACGGTGACGTTGGTCAAGGTCACGCCGCCGATGTTGGTCACTGTGAGCGTGTAGTGGATCAGGTCCCCGGGGCCGGCGACGCCGTCGATTCCCGGATCCACCTGGGCGCCCTTCGCCAAGCGGATCCCCGCCGCTTGGCGGACTTTCTGCACGGCGGCTTCCGTCTGGCCCGAGGTGGGCGCGGCGGCGACCGGCAAGGCCAGGAAAAAGGTGCTCAAAACCGCTGCGAGGAACTGGTAACGAAGTCGGTCGCTCATGGTCTCTCCTTCACGGTCCGGCCGACCGACTCGAAGAGGAGCTCCAGAGCTCTGCCGGCAGTGATCGGCTCATCATCAACCTGCAACGAGGCCGACGATGAAGACGGGCCCGGCCGTCAGCACCGCCCTCCTCGGCAGAGTACGCTTGTCATCGAGTCTAAGGGAATGGTAGTCGAGAGTCAAGGTCTTCTGGGGCCGGGACCACCCCGGCGGCCAGCGTCGACGGACGGCTGGCGAGGATCCAGGCGCCGGGCGAGCCGGGGGGTGGGAGCTGGCGGTTCGTCTCGTTCACGGCGCGAAGCTGCGAGGTCAGTGGCCTCGTACGAAGATCGTCTCCGGCATGGGCGGGACGCTCAACTTCATCCTGTCGATGGCCTACATCGTCCTGGTGATGGTGGGGCTGGCGACGGTGCTGCTCTGGAAGCCGTCGTGGCAGGGCTTTTTTGCCGACCGGGCGCGTCTCCTGACGATGGTGGTGGCGGAGATCGGCGTCCTGACGGCTCTCGCCTGCGCCCTGCCGATGCGCCTCGGGCTCCGCAACCTCGAGCGGGCCGAGTTCTGACGCGCCAGTCCGCTGGCATCTTCAACGCAAACGGATTGGACTTTTGCCACCGGCTGCTAGGTTCTTGTCAGTTTCCGACGGTGTGTGACCAGACCAACGTGTCACCGGACTCGAAGCCGTCCGAAAAAACGGAAGGCTCGATCGCAGCAAAGACCTTCATGGAATTGCCGGTGACAAGACCCGAAACCGGAGCGGGACCGAGTATCAAGGCCGCGTTGCCAAACGGGGATTCGCCCAGAATCGTCGAGTGGGCCGACGTCGCAGGGATGTAATACATCCTGGCGTCGGCAGTCGCTGAGCCGACGCAGGTGACCGGGGTGGCGGGTGTCAAGCCGACGACCCCGGCTCCGGACCGGCCGACTTCCTGGCCCACATGATGGATGACAACCTGCGTCGTCGACACCTTGGCCGGATCGTAGCTGAAGATCGGTGTAGATCCGTTCGCCGTCACTTCGTGAGTGTTCGGGATTTGCGGCTGCGACCAGTACACGTTGGAAGGTGTCAAGATCGTAATCTCTGACTCCAACGGGCTGTAGACAATCCCCTGAACCATCGTGATCGGACTGCCGCCAACGGTAATCTCGTGAGTGTTCGGTATCTGCGGCTGGGACCAGTATACGTTGCTAGGCGTCCAGATCACGACATCGAACGTCAACAGAGAATAGACGACGCCCCGTACGTCGGTGATCGAGCTGCCGCCAACCGTGACCTCGTGGGTATTCGGTATCTGCGGCTCGGACCAATGCACTGCGAATGGGTTCCAGAACACGATCTCAGATGCCAGTGGATTATACACGACACCCTGAACGCTACCAAATCCCTTCCCGGAACGCGGCGATCTCGCCTCCTATCCCCTGGCCTTGACGGTGGTGCTTTCCGGAGACCGCGAGACGAAACGCGCCGCCGAGACGGTCTTCGAAGGGACCTTGCGCCCCGGCGACGGGGTCCCCGTGGGTGAGGATCGCCTGGTGCTCAAGGAGCTTCGCTATTGGGTCGGCGTCCAGGTGGTGTCGGAACGCGGCGGAGGCCTTCTGGTCACCGGCTTCGTGGTGGGCATCGTGGGGCTCGTCTGGCGCCTCGGTTTCCATCGCCGCGAGGTCGTCCTCACCTGGGACGACGAGGAGACGGACGAGGAAAGAGACGGGGCGACGCTACGGCTCGTGGGACACAGCGAATACTTCCCCTAACGCTTCCGCGACGAGATCGCAACGCTCATGACCGAGCTCACCTCGTCCTCGCGCTCGCAGCTCAGTTGAACGAGAAGCTTCCCTCAAAGGGGCCGCGATCTGCTCGGCGGTTGCACCCGGGAGTCGGTGGCCTTGACCACCTTCCGGGGCCGCATTTCTCAGCGCTGGCACAGGGCCTTCTACCAGGCCGAGGCTTTCCTCATCAGCCTCCGGGATTCGAGCTTCGTCCCGAGGGCCTTCGCCACGGCCGCAAGAAGAAGAAGCCGGAGGCGTCGTCTGTGGAATCCGGACCGAACACGGGTTCCTGGAGGGTACCGACTGATCTGGGCTCGCCACCGTCGCCAGCGCCCCCAGCGCCATCCGCGATCTTCGGCAAGTGCTCGACCAAATCCTCGTCATCTTCTCTGAAGAGGCGCTTCGGGTGGGCTCGTGCTACAGCAGGATCCTTGACCGCAGCGGAGCCAGGCTTGCGGGAGTACTCGCCGACATCGAAAAGAATGATCCTGCTACGGTAGCCGCTGGGAGGGAGTTTCGGTTCAAGCTGCAGGTGCAGCTTCGATCTGCAATGAGTTGGGTTTTCATCGACGCATGCCCAGACTTTTTCGCCATTGACGAAGCGGAAGAGAATTTCAACCACGCCCTCAGATCGACCGATTCCGAAGGGATTGATGATGAGGTAGGGATGACTAGCCCAGCGAAAGCACTCGCGGCAACGTCAGCCTCCGGATTACAGGTCATGCTGTCTTTCCTACCACACGGCTACGGGGGCCATTACAGACCCACATGAAGAC
This sequence comes from uncultured bacterium, assembly GCA_965371445.1. Lineage (GTDB taxonomy): Bacteria > Acidobacteriota > Thermoanaerobaculia > Multivoradales > J023 > DASWIG01. The sequence goes on from CBDUYN010000118.1 coordinate 26,758, forward strand.
CTGGCAGTACATTTTGTAAGGATCGAGTGGCGCAGCTATGCGAGGGAAGACGGCAGCTTCCGTGTCGTCGGCTTGATCGACGGTGGGTCGGAGCCCCTGGGCTTAGTCGATGTGACCTTCCGAACAGGCGAGCGTCTGCACGATAAGTTCAAGCAGGATGGGATCAACGGGTTGTTCAACTTCGTCGAAGACTTCCAGGGTGAAGAGGATATGTGGAAAAGTCATACCAGCTCAGAATGTCTCCTGGCCTCCGCCGTTGCTGCGGGCGCCTGCGGCCTCTGCGTCGCCGAGCCTACGCACGCTTCGTGCGTTACCTGTGGACTCGCCGTGACTGCGGCTACTATTGCTTGTAACAAACCCCATTGCGACCAAATCCAGTGCAACGCAGACTGCGTCGCCGCGTGCCATCTATATGGCGTGTGTGAGAGTACAAGCGGGTCAAGCACACCGGAAGACTGCGATTGTTTTGGGCAAAGGTATGATACGCCTGGGTGCGCGCCACCGCCGCCGCCGGCAGAAGATCCTCCGGACGAAGAATGCACCAGCGATTGCGATGATACGAGTACCCCGATCATCGTCGACCTTGACGGGGGGGGGTTCGACCTGACCGGTACCAGCGATCCAGTCTCGTTCGACATCGACGCTGACGGTGAGCTCGAGAGCATCTCCTGGACGGCGGCCACCAGCGGCGACGCCTTCCTCGCTTTGGACTTGAATGGGAACGGTCTGATCGACAACGGCGGAGAGCTCTTCGGAAGCGTCACCGTTGACCAGGTGGCTGCGGACGAGCCGAACGGCTACGCTGCCCTTGCGGTCTACGACCAGGTGCGCTCGACCGGTAATCGCGACGGTTTTATCACGGCGGAGGACGGTTGGATCTTCGACGCGCTTTTGCTGTGGATCGATAGCAGCCACGACGGTGTGTCTCAGCCAGAAGAGCTCTCTCCGCTGAGCCATTCTGGTATCACCGCCCTCGATCTGGACTATAAAACCTCCCGGGGCAGGGATGGCTTCGGGAACGGGTTCCGATACTTCAGCTTCGCTCACTTCGCGGACAACACCAGGACCAAGACGGTCGACGTCTTTTTCTTGAGGGCCACGTCGGACTAGGAGACTGTTGCACATAGGATTCTTGCTCATCGAAATCTCCACCCAGGGCACCTTCAAGGGCTGCGAATGCAGCCTCGTGTCCACTGAGCATGGATGTCGAGCATCGATTCGTGCACCCCACTCCACCTCGAACAGCCCAAGCGGCTATGTGCAACAGGCTCCTAGACTGGCGCGAGACCAGAGATTCCCTATCCCCCCTGCCGGGCCAGCTGGCAGGGGGAACGGGACCATGCCGTCGAGACAGGATTCCGTTGCCCTCGGCACCTCAGGAAGTGTAGAATCCGCGGGCGATGAACCTCACCGGACCACGCCGTCGTCGACACTAGGAGATCGGTCACATGGCGCTGACGGCAGAGACATGTATTCGAATTTCGCATAATTCTCTTTCCTGACATGCGGCCAAAGGCCGCGGAGACGAAGAAGCGACAAAAAGAGCCGGAGGCAAGATCATGACCGCGAGACGCACACAGGATCCCGAAGAGCTCGTTCCCAAGGCTGACATACCAAACGGAAGACACCCGGTCTTCAGGAGATCTTGTCCTGTTTGCGAACGGTATTTCTCCTGGTTGGAACGTTGGCGGTTCACCGATTGGCTCGGCAGACGGAACGAGGTTCCGTGCCCACGATGCGAAACGGTACTCATGTGGTCCAAGTATCCGCGGATGGTAATAAGTCACGCATCCTGGGTTTTTATGGTCGTTAACGTATTCTTACTATTTATCTTCGCGGCGGACTGGTCGTTTGAAGGGAGATTCGACATTACGCTGGCGCTCCAACTTGTAGCTCTAATTCTCGCCATGGTCATGTTCGCTGCCCTTCGGTGGCTGCGCCTCATTAAAGCGCCAGAACCGCAGTGAGAGGTCGGTCAAAAACGGCAAAAAGGGCGCCATCCTTTTCTCGAGGGGGATCTATTTCTGGGAAATCGACGCCAAGTCAAAGAATCTCACCTTTTCTCGAGAAACGGGGATTCAGGAGCGGAGCGACGGGAGCGGTGAAATGAAACGAACGGCCGCATATCCCCTATGAGGCCCTCCGTTGTCAATAGCAAAAACTTCCCCAGCCGACTTTCTGTGGTCGGTTTTGGCCCGGGAGCTCCGGCGACCGGTGCAACGCCTCGTGTCTGCTCAGTTTCAGGTTCGGCGCAAACCGTCTGCGCCAATCACCTATCGAGGCTCAGCCGCCGCCGGTGGCAGGGGTGCTGCGATCTCAGATCGACGGGTCCTAGAAACAAGTCTGTGCCCTCATGCCGTCCCACTCAAAGCGTCGATCTCCTCGGTGTGGCGGGAATCCGCGTTGTCGAGGGTCAGTTTATGCTCGGGCTCGGGGGAGGGGCAAACGGAGTCGGCCCGGTTCCGGGTCTCGGTTCTTGGAGCCGGAGAAAGAGCGGGTGTCCAGTCAAAGCGTCTGGCTGTCAGGCATGTGGCCATGGAGCCGTGGCGCCATCGAGGTGACATCTCTTCGCGAGAATACGGACTCTGGATGGGCTCCGCCCTGGCGACTCGAGTTATGCAGTGGGCTCACCCGCTCTCCTTAAGCTCTCGGCAATCTCACCTCCTCAGGGTTCGATCGTGGTATCTCTTAGGGTGCCACGGTAACCGAAGTCCTTTGCTATCAAGGGTTTACGGACAGTGAGTGCCTGGTGGGCCTTCAGGATGGATCTTCAGGGGCTCGGCGAGGGGCTCAGAAAGTCCGACTTGGAGAATGGAACGTCGCCGAGCCCACGTGACGACGCTTGGACGGGCTGAGGAGGGCACTTCAAGACGCTCGAAGCGTTTTTGAGACGCACCTCACCCGTGACACCTGCGACTACGGCGTCGGGAGTGGCTACCAGGTTGTCTTCTTGCTCTCCAAGTCGACGTTACGTCGCCGGCGAGGCGCTCTCAGGCGCGGGCGACGGAAGCGGTCGCCAGGGTCTCGTCGCCCCGACGAAGGGCAACGCGGGCGGAAAGCTCCCGAAGGGAAAATGACGCGCCGGGTTGTGCGGTCCCGGCTTCGCGGTCGAGAGCAAGAGCAGCCCCTTGGCGGTTTCGTATTGATTCTCGAAGTCCGAGTAGCCGTCCTCGAGCTCGCGCCTGCTTTCCGGAGTGTCGGCGTAGAAGAGCTTCGGCGCCGGAGACTTCTTCGTCTCCCCAGGCCGATGGTGTGGCTTTTGCAAAAGGATCGCCTGGGCGCCCATCACCGACTTCTCGCCACGCTTCTCCGCCGCTTCTGTCTCGATCTCGCGGACGAGATCTGCGACTCTTGCCTGGTACTCCTCCCGCGGCAGGTCACGGAAGGCGGGAAGCGGCTGAAGCTCCACCTGGTATTTCGTCGCGTAGTCGTACTTCTCGAACTTCTCACCCCGACGCCTGGCCTCGTACTCCTCGGTCCTGTTGAACCAGGTGCCCTCCGGCGTTTCGCCGTCGACCAGGACTTTTGCCGCCTTGACACCGGGCCAGTCGTAAGGACTGGCGATCAGGTTTTCCCGGGTCCCGTTTCCAAGGACGTATTTGAGCCGCTTCCACTGGGCCTCGGGCTCGTCGCTGACGATCAAGGGGCGGTAGCGTCTTCCCCAGACCTTGTCGGGCCAGTTACGCAACCGCGCCGTTTCCCGCGCCAGGTTGCCGTTGAAGTACCACTGGAAGCAGGCCATCTGCAAGGCGTGCCCGACCCAGTACAAGAGGTGGTAATGATTGCTCAAAAAACTGAATCCGCAGAGCTCGACTTGCGCGTAGTCGAGCGCCCGGCCGAGGACACCGAGCAGGATCTCGTCGAAGTCCTCGTCGGGGCGCAGAAGCAGCCGACCCTGGATCGTCCTCGTACAGGTCTCGACCAGGGCGCCCCCCTCGGGGACGTAGCACTTGGAGCGTGGCAAACTCTTCCTCCTTTCGCCGTGGACGCCGGCAAGGCGTCCGGGTTCCGGGGTGTCGGGGAGTGGGCGACGTCCGCCGCGCCCCCGGCGGGCCTGCGCCCGCTAAAGGTTCACCTATAGAGAAGACGGAAAACAGGCCGCCGCTCTGACAGCGATTCGGCCCTCGAGGGCATTTTTCTTGGCTCGCAGGAGGTGCAGATGGCGGCCTCTCGGTGGCCAAGTCGTTGAAAACAAAGGGCTTGCGACTTGGATGGCACCTCGACGGCGGGGGCTTGCGACTTGGATGGCACCTCGACGGCGGGCACCTCGACGGCGGGGCACCTCGACGGCGGGGCACCTCGGACGCTCCCGAGGTCCGGATCCTCGGCGTCGAAAGCTGCCGCGTCGGCGTTCGCGGATCTGAGCCGCCGCGACAGCGCCGCAGAGGCTTGGGAGGCGCATGAGGGGTTTTACCGGCCATGCGTGGCGAGAAAGTGGTGAAGAGGGCGGTGACCTCGTAGTTTTGTAGGGATACACCGCGAAATCCGCGTCCAGTCGCTGTCAGACGGCGATGAGAGCTCTTTCATCGCCATTTGGCGACGAATTGCCGCGATGAAAGCTCTTTCATCGCCATCCGACGGCGAATTTTCCCGATGAGAGCTCTTTCATCGCCATCCGACGCCAACATTTGCCGATGAAAACCGCTCATCGCCATTTGTTGGCCCTTGGGACGCGATGATTTGCTGGAAAACCTTACGTCCGCTTCACAGAACGCGAGCAGCCTCCTAGGGCTCGGCGCGTCCCTGACCGAAGCCCTCGATGGGCTGGCGGCACGGCGGAAGCTCTTCACGGAGCCGCAGACGCCGGCCCTTCCTGAGGTGCATCCGTTTCACAAGCCCCCTGTTTTCAACGACTTACGCAGGTGCGATCTGGATGGCAAGCAAACCCGCGGGCCTGAACGTAAAGGAATGACTG
>CBDUYN010000119.1:0-31404 GCA_965371445.1 uncultured bacterium
TTCTGGACGTCTTCGTCCGTGCCGGAGAGGCGGGGGAGCGTCTGCCGCTGCCGGGCGACGACGAGCGCGCAGAGCTTCTCCCCGAGGTGGCCCGGGAGCGCGTCGAGTAGCTGCCGGAGAAGCGTCTGCCGCGGCGGTCCTGATCGTCACCGGCGGGCGTGATCGCACAAGGATTTTTGGGCCTCTGCCAGGACGTTCCCCTTTCGTCACGCCTAGCGGTCGAACAAGATGTCGATGCCTTTCCAGATCAGCTCAAGCTGCGGCCGTGCGATGCGGCCGATACGCTCCGTGAGGAGCGATCGGTCGATGGCGATGACCTGGCTCACGTTGGCGACCGAATCCTTGGGCAGGTGGGTTTTGAGGGAAGAGAGAAGGACGTTTCCCGGTAGAGCCGCCAGCCGGGTGTTGCTCGTCAGGGGAACGACGACGACCGTCGCGATCCGGCTGCGGTTGAAGGTGTCGCCTTGGACGACGACCACCGGGTGATCGTAGCCGGGTCCCGACCCGACCGGCTCCGGCAGGGCAGCCCACCAGATGTCGGCCTGAGCGATCACCACTCGGTCCCGGCCAGGATCCGTCGGGCGGCTTCAGTCAGGAACGGGTCGGGTCGCGTGTCGATCTCGTCGCAGACGGCGTTGATCTGCTCGGTGACCGTGTCCGGATCGTGTCGCGCGACGTATTCTTCCACGGCTTCACTGTACACCTGGCTGCGCGACTTCTTCGTACGGCTTGCGAGCCGCTCGGCGGATTGGAAGATGGGATCTGGAATCGAGATGGCGGTCTTCATACCCTGAGTATAACTCCAGGCTGGCCGGCAGGCAACCCGGCTTTGCCCAGAGCCGACTCTTCGCTCGGAGCCGCGGGCAAAAGACGTCTCGCTCCGAGCTTCGCGCAAATGGCCCCGGCAAAGAGGACCCGGCCGGCAAGACGACGCTCCGAGGATCCGGACGGCCGCGACCACGCCGACCGTCGGGGCGCTTTGGCCCGGGCGTCCCGGAGATCCCGGAACGGTCGGGTCGCTTCGCCCCGGGCGTCCCGGAGATCCCGGCCGCCAGCACTTCTCCAGCTCTTGGGTTGGGAGCGACGAAAGTCTCCTTGGGGCTCGGCACGTCGAATAGAATCCGGCCATGAAGCAAGCTCGCCGACGCCTCTTGATCCTCCTCGCGGCGCTGCCCGTGGTGGTCCTCGTGACCGCGCTGCTCTACATGGTCGGAATGAGGGAGCTTGAGGATCGCCCCCGCGACTTCTGGTCGAGCCTCGAATGGGCCGCCGAGACGCTCACCAGCACGGGCTACGGCTTCGACGGCGGCTGGCACCACCCGGCGATGGTGCTCTTCGTGATCAGCTTGCAGTTCCTGGGCGTTTTTCTCATCTTCAGCGTCGTCTCGCTTTCGCTTCTGCCCTACCTGGAATCCAGGTTCGAGTCGCGGCTGCCGCGCGAGGCGCCGCGGCGGATGCAAGGTCACGTCGTCTTCTACCGCTACGGTCCCTCGGTCGAGTCGCTCCAGGAGGAGTTGGAGAACGCCGGGGTGGCGAACCTGGTCCTGGAGCTCGACGAGTCCCTGGCGCGCCAGCTTGTAGACCGCCATTTGAAGGTGGTCTACGCCACGAACGCCGACGACGCTCTCAACGCCTCACGGCTCGGCGAGGCGCGGGCCTTGATCACGAACGGCAGCGACGAGGAGAACGCCGCCGTCATCCTGCACGCCCGGCACCTCGACTTCGCGGGCGAGATCCTGGCGCTGGTCGACGATCCCAACCTGCGCCGACCGATGGCTCTCGCCGGGGCCGACGCGGTCTATACGCCGCGGCACCTGGTGGCCATCGGCCTCACGGCGCGGGCGAGCCACGCCCTCCAGCCGCGGGTCGGCAACATCCAGCACCTCGGCCGCCACCTCGAGGTGAGCGAGATTCGCGTCCACCCCGAGAGCGAGCTCGCCGGCAAGACCCTGGCCGAGGTCGAGCTGCCGCGGCGCGTCGGCACCACGGTGATCGGACAGTGGGTGGCCGGACGCCTTGAAGCTTCGGTCAGCGCCGGCATGGTGCTCGAGCCCCGCGGCATCCTCGTGGCAGTGGGCCGCCGGGACGACCTGGAACGTCTCGCCGGCCTGGCGGGAGGAGCCGGCTTCGAAAGCCGGCAGGGTCCGTACGTGATCGCCGGCTGCGGCGTCGTGGGCGGCAAGATCCGCCAGCTTCTGCGTGACGTGGGCGAAGAGGTGCTGGCCGTCGACCGCCAGAAAGGTCCGGACATCGACGTCGCTGGCGACATCCTCGACGTCGAGGTGCTGCGCGCGCTCCAACTGGAGGAGGCGCGGGCGGTCATCCTCGCCCTCGACAGCGACGCCGCCACGCTTTTTGCCACCGTGGTGATCCGCGACCGAGCTCCGGACCTGCCGATCATCGCCCGCGTCACCGAGGCGTCGAACGTCGAGCGGATCCACCGCGCCGGCGTCGACTTCGCGCTCTCGGTCTCGAACGTGGCGGGACAGATCCTCGCCCAACGGCTCCTGCAGCAGGAGGCGATCTCGGTCGACCAGAACCTGCGGATCCTCAAGGTCGAGGCCGAACGGCTCGTAGGACACCGGATCGGCGAGCTCGGGATTCGCGCCCGTACCGGCTGCTCGGTGGTCGCCGTGGAGCGCGGCGACGAGGTGATCGTCGACCTTGGCAAGGGCTTCCTCTTCGAGGCCGAGGACTGCGTCTACGTGTGTGGCGGCCATAAAGCCACCCACCGCTTTGCCCAGGAGATGGCCTGAAGCTCCTGAGCGTCTTCCGCGGCGTTCCCGGCTCGTCCGCGATCGCCTTCCTCGCCGCCGTCGCGTTGCCGCCGGCGGTTCTCGCAAGCCCCCTCCCGGCGCTCAGCCGGCGCTATGCCCTGGTGCTCGTGGCCTCCTTCGTCCTCTACGTCGGCGCTGCGGTTTCCGGCAGGAATTCGAGGAGACAGGAAGGAGAGGCGACGCTGTGGCGGCTTCGGACGTTTCTCGCCTGGGGAGCCGGCGTGGCGCTTCTGCACGGCCGCTTCCATCCCAACGACCTGGCGGGCGTTCTCGTGCTCTTTCTACCGCTCGTGCTCGCGCTCGCCATGAGCCCTGGCCTTACTTCCGGCCAGAGCCGCCGCGGGGAGCGGCGGCTCTGGCGCCTCCAGCTCCTCCTGCTGACGGGTCTTTTCGGCGTTCTCCTTCTGTCGACGCAGTCGCGCGGTGCCCTCCTGGCGGTGGCTGTCGCCGTGTCCCTGGTGCTGTGGCTCGAGCGACGGCGGCGGCTCCTCGCCTTCGCGGCGCTCGCCGCGGCGGGGACCGCGTTGGTGGCGCGGCGATGGCTCGTCGACGCCTTCCTGCTGAGCGGCGCAGCCCAGGGAGTGACGGCCGCCGTCGTCCTCACCGGTCGTCCGGCGATCTGGGACCGGGCGCTTCTCGCCCTCGGCGACTTCCCGATCATGGGCGTCGGCCCGGGAGCGTTCGGCGACGTCGCCGCGGAGCTTTATGCCTTGGGAGGACGCGTCGGCGACGCCCACAACCTCTACCTCCAGGTGGCGCTCGACCTCGGGGTTGCCGGCCTGGTGGCGTTTCTCGTCTTCGTCGCCGCCGTCCTACGGCAGGCGTCGTTGGCGGTCGCGGACGCGCCGGTGCCGGGGCTGCGGCGTTCGCGGCGGATCGGGATCCTGGCGGCGCTCGTGGCCTTCCTCCTTCATGGCAGTGTCGACGCCGTAGCCCCGGGGACGGTAGGCGCCATGGCGTTGTTTTTCCTCTGCGGCCTCGCCACGGCGGAAAAGACTCCGCGGCGCTCCAACGAAGCACGGCACGGATGGGCTTGGCTCGTCGTCGTCCTTCTCGTCGTCGGTTTCCTCCTGTCGCCGTTGGGCCGGGTACGTCTGCATCTCAACCGGGCGGCCTCCATCGCCGCCGGGTCGCTGCTCTCGGATCCCTCTCGCCTCGACGCGGCGTCGGAAGCGCTTGCCGCGGTCCCCCTGTGCCGGGCTCGCTGGCTTCAGGGCCTGCTTGCCCACCGGCGTGGCCTCGACGGCGAGCGCGACTCGGCGTGGACCGAGCTCGTCGGTTGCTCGATGGGCCACTTCGACCTCCTCGAGCAGGTGGCACCTGCCCATCCTACGCTGGCGGAGCGCGCTGTCGAGGCGCAGCCGCTGAACGCGGACTGTCATCTCTACCTGGCACGAACGCTCCAAGGCTCGAAGGAGGACGCCGGACGCGCGATGGCGTCCTTTCGGCGGGGGCTCGCCCTCGATCCGCGCGACGCCCGCGCCTGGCTGGAGCTTGCCGACCTGCTCGCCGTCGACGACCGCCGCGCGGCCCTCGACGCCTACGAAGAGGCTTGCCGGCGCGGCGACCCGGGGGCCAACGCCTGCTGGCGCGGCGGACGGACGGCCGAAGCGCTGGGAGAGCCTCGGACGGCGATCCGCCTCTACGGGCGTTCGCGCTGGCTCGTCGCCCGCCAACGCGGCGAAGAGCTCGTCCGCGAGTGGGGCGCTCGCCCTTCGCTGTAGAATGCTCCCGGCATGGCCCCTGAACCGCAACGCCTGGGGGGCTGAACGCGATCGGCCCGGTGACGTTCTCGCCACCGGGCCGTCGAGTCGAGCGACGCGGTAGAATCTCCCTCCCATGTTTCTCCCGATCGGCGACAGCCCCAACCTACCCAAGCCGGCGTGGGTGACGTGGGGTCTCATCGCGTTGAACGTCGCGGTCTTCCTCGGCTTCCTGCCGCTGGCCTTCACCCTGGCCAACCCGGCGCACCCCGAGTACCCGCGCTTCCTCGAGGCGATGGGCGTCGAACGGGGCCTCCGACTGCCGGCGGTGCGGGCGCTCGACCTCCTGCACTTCACCTACGGCGCCAAGCCCCGCGACCTGTCGCTTGCCGACGCTCTGACGTCGATGTTCTTGCACGGCGGGTTCCTGCACCTCGCCGGCAACATGCTCTTCCTGTGGATCTTCGGCGACAACGTCGAGCATCGGCTGGGACGTCTGCGCTATCTCTCGGCCTACATCGGCACGGGGTTGCTGGCGGTGCTGGGCGACACCTTCCTCCGTTGGGGGTCGCTCGTCCCTTCGGTCGGGGCCTCGGGGGCGATCTCGGGGATCCTGGGTCTCTATTTCGCCTGGTTTCCCAAGAATCGGGTTCGGGTCTGGGCCTTCCTCTTCCCCTTCTACATGGGGACGGTGGAGCTTCCGGCCCGCTTCGTCCTGGGGATGTACCTCGTCCTCGACAACCTGCTGCCGCTTCTCCTGACCGGTGGTCGCGGCGGCGTCTCCTACGGGGCGCACATCGGAGGATTTCTGGCGGGCTGGGCGTTGGCGCGCGCCCTGGACTCCTGGGAAGCGCCGCGTCCGCGACGGCCGCGCGGCGGTGAGCGGGCGCCGGAGCCGCAGGCGCTCACGGAGGCCTTCCGTTGCGCCCTGGGAGACGGACGTGTCGGCGATGCCGCGTCGATCCTCTTCCGAGCGCCCCGCCGGGAGAGCGCCCGCGAGCTGAGCCTTCGGGACAAGACGGCTCTCGGCGAAGCGTTGGAAAACCTTGAAGAACCTCGGGCCGCCCTGGCCGCCTACCAGCGTGCCCTGGCGGACCATCCGGGCTCGCCGGAGCGCGGCGCCGCTCATCTAGGTGCCGCGCGCGTCTTGATGCGAAGTCTCGATTCGCCGACGTCGGCCTATCAGCACATCTATGCCGTGCTCGAGGAGGTTTGCTCGTCCGGCGAGGAGGAGGCAGCCCGCGAGCTCCTGGCCGAATTGCGAGGTGAGACTCGCGTCCTGCCACGGCGGTTCCTGGACGGTCTCTAGTGTAGTGTCCCGGAAGTCCCTTGACTTATCGGACCGTTTTCCAACATTGAGCTTGAGCCGGACCTGATTGGTGGGCAGGCCGTCTCGCGTCGTATAGAGCGTCTCCTCCTGGCCGGAGATCTCCAGGAGACCTCTGTAGGACGCGATCCAGAGCGTGCCGCGGGAATCCCGGAGAACGCTCACTGAGCAAGAGGTGCCATGCGTCTCATTGAAGGATCGGCCGAAAGCCGGTCAGTGGGCCTCGGCCCAACTGGCCCCGACGCCGATGTCGACCTCCAGCGACACGGCAAGACGGTGCCCGTAGGCCTCGTGACCGTGCTCCATCTCGTGGCGGACCAGCTCGCAGACCGCTTCGACCTCGTCCTCCGGCGCTTCGAAGACGAGCTCGTCGTGGACCTGGAGGAGCATGCGAGTCGAGAGGCCGCGCTCTTTCAGCCCGCGGTCGATCCGCAGCATGGCGAGCTTGCACAGGTCCGCGGCCGAGCCCTGGATCGGCGTGTTGGCGGCCATCCGTTCCCCCGTCTGACGGTCCATGAAGCTGTTCGACTTGAGCTCCGGGATGACCCGTCGCCGGCCGAGGATCGTCTCGACGTAGCCCCTCTCGTGGGCCTCGCGAATCGTCCGGTCGCGCCAGTCGCGTACCCCGTTGTAGGACGCGAAGTAGCCGTCGATGTAGCTCTGGGCCTTCTTGCGCGGGACGCCCAGGATCTGTCCCAGGGCCGTCGCTCCCTGGCCGTAGATCGTCGAGAAGTTCACCAGCTTGCCGACCGCGCGCATCTCGGGCCGGACTTCCTCCGTCGCCACGCCGAAAAGCTGCGCCGCGGTACGGCTGTGGACGTCCCAGCCCTCGGTGAACGCCTGGACGAGGAGCGCGTCTTTCGTGAAGTGGGCCAGGAGCCGTAGCTCGATCTGGCTCCAGTCGGCCGAGATCAACCGCCGACCCCCGCCGGCCACGCCCGTCCGACGACGTCGGCCCGCTGGCAGATCCAGGGGAAGAGCTTCTCGAGCTCGATCTGCGAGAAATACTTTACCTTCTTGCCACTTCCCAGGACCTGCTTCGCCGGTGGGACCGTGCGCCGCAGGTACTCTCGGACGACCTGGCCGAGCTCATGGGGAATGAGCTTCGTCGGATCGACCAGAAAGGATTCCAGGAGCACGTCGCCCACCACTCCGGCGAGGTCGATTTTGAGACGTCGTAACGCGATCCACAGATACTTGGCGTTGTACGTCACCTTGTGCCGCTCGGCGTCCTCGAAAAAGGCGCGGAGCCGCTCGAGGCCGTCCTGGCCGAGGCCGTCCTGGCCGAAAACGGGTACCAGCCGAGCTTGGGCGGCTTGTGTGGAGAAGGCGATGCCGACGAGGCGTCCGTAGACCGGCGAGTGGCCGTCGTAAACGCCGTAGACCGCTACGACCTCGTCGGACGGGAGCTCGGCGAGGAGCGTATCGATCTCGTCCAGGCTTTTTATCGGGCCGTAGTCGACGTCTTCGGCCTCCTCTTCGTCGGCCGTGGCGTCGGCGGTAAGGAGCGAGTGGAACTCGAGCTCCTTGAAAAGGGCGTTGAGCGACGACGGCTCCGGGAGCGTCAGTCGGAGGTCTTCGAGCCCGACCTTGAGAGGCACGTGACATTCGATCGTCGCGAGCTCGCGCGACAGCTCGGCGAGCTCGCGGTTTTCCTCCAGGGTCGTCCGCTGGCGTCCCTTGAGCTCCTCGACATGCTCCAGAACGGCGTCGAGGGAGCCGTAGGTTCCAAGCAGCCCGGCCGCCCCTTTCGCTCCGATGCCGGGGACTCCGGGGATGTTGTCGACCTTGTCGCCCATCAAAGCCAGGAGGTCCACGAACTGCTCCGGCCGGACACCCCACTTCTTGCGGACCAGCTCCGGGTCGTAGGTGACGTCGCGCAGCGTGTCGACCATCCGCACCCGTTCGGAGACGAGCTGCGCGAAGTCCTTGTCGCCGGAGACGATGAAGACCTCCATCCCGGCGTCGACAGCGAGGCGGGTCAAGGTGCCGATGACGTCGTCGGCCTCGTAGCCCGGAACGCGCAGGTACGGGAAAGTTGTGGGCCTCGACCAGCCGGTCGACCCAGGGAATCTGCTCCCGGAGGTCGTCGGGCATCGGCGGGCGCTGCGCCTTGTAGGCGGGATACTTCTCGTCGCGGAAGGTCGGTCCCTCGTCGCGTCACCTCGGGGACGGGGAAACACGGTCTGGCTAGAGAATCTTGACGAGGATTGCCACGACTCCGATCCCGACCACGACGAGACCACCCAGCCGGGCCAGCATCCGTGCCTCCATCGCCTTGAGCTGGGTGTCCATCGTCTTGAACCGGGTCTTCATCTCGATGTCCATCTCCCGGAAGCGGGTCTCCATCTTGGTGTCCAGCTCTTTGAGCCGGGTCTCCATCTTGGTGTCCAGCTCTTTGATGTCCCGCTTGAGGGCGGTCTCCAGCTCCTTGATGTCCCGCTTGAGGGCGGTCTCCAGCTCCTTGAGGTCCCTCTTGAGGCTGGCCTCCACTTCCGTGAGCCTCTGCTCGTGGCGGGTGTCGAGCTCCTTGAGTTCCCGCTTGAGGCCGACGTCGAGCTCCGCAAGGTCCTGGCGGCTCGCCATGCGCTCGTCGAGCAGCACCACCAGAGCTTCGATCTGGACCTCGGCCTGGGCTTCCGGGACGCCGACGTCCCGGAGCTTTCTGACGTAGGCGTGGGTGTCGAAGGCTACGGCGGGCATGACTCTTCCTCCCGAGGAGGATATCACAACCAGCGGAGTCTCAGTCCAGACGTTTCCGGAACCGCAGCGCCGCCAGCGCCAGGAAGGTCACCCCGAACGCCGCCAGCGCCGACGCCTCCGGCCACAACGCCTCGATCCCCCGATCCCTTCAGGAAGATGCCGCGCAGGATCCGCGCGTAGTACCTGAGCGGGATCTCATAGGAGATCGCCTGGAAGAACCGCGGCATGTTCTCGATCGGGAAGATCAGGCCCGAGAGATAGATCTGCGGGATCATCAGGACGAAGGTCGCCGTCATCATCGCCTGCTGCTGCGTCGAGACCAGCGTCGAGACGAGAAGGCCCAGCCCGAGAGTGTTCAGGAGGAGCAGCAGCGTCAAGAGCACCAGCAGGACGAGCGACCCCCGCAGCGCCACACCAGGCCATGGTTCGACGGTGACTGGGAACAAAGGCACCTCCCAGGAGCTCCCGCCATCCTACTACCGCCTCCTGGGCGCCGAGCCCTTCGCGCCCACAGTCTCCGGATCGGTAGTTCCCCTGAATAATTTTCTGTCAGGCTTGCGCTCCAGCCTGCTACCCCAGCGTGACGTCGTAGGGCGCGCGGTCGAGGTCCGAGAGGATGCGGCGGTTCTCGCGCCAGTTGCGCTCCACCCGGACTCTCAAGTCGAGGTAGACCTTCGTCTCGAGATAGGCCTCGAGATCGTGCCGCGCGGCCGTGCCGATCGCCTTGATCTGACGTCCGCCGACGCCGACCATGATCTTCTTCTGACCCTCGCGCTCGACGAGGATCGACGCGTAGATGCGAACCAGGCCCTCGTCCTCCTCGTAGCGGTCGATCAGGACCGCGGTCGAGAACGGCAGCTCCTCGCGGGTCCGCTCCAGGACTTTTTCCCGGATCCGTTCCGCCACGAGGAAGCGCTCCGGATGGATCGTCAGAAGCTCCGGATCGTAGTAGGGCTCCCCCTCCGGCAGATGACGCCACAGGGCGTCGCGCACCCTCTCGACGCCGTCGCCGGTCAGGGCGCTCGCCGGGATGATCTCCTCGAAAGCGCTCCCTTCGGCGTAGGAGGCGATGCGCGGCAGGAGCTCAGGCTTGCGGATGCGGTCGATCTTGTTCAAGACGACGATCTTGGTCGTCTTGACCTGCGAGACCCACTCGCGCAGGAATTCGTCGCCCGAGCCGCTCGATTGCGACACGTCGACCAAGAGGCAGACGACGTCGGCATCGTTCAACGCTTCCTGGGCGGCCTTGACCATCCGGCGGTTCATGCTGTGCTGGGGACGGTGGACCCCCGGCGTGTCGTAGAAGACCATCTGCCCCTGCTCTTCCGAAAGGATTCCGACGATCCGGTGCCGGGTGGTCTGGGGCTTCGTCGAGACGATGGCGAGCTTCTCTTCGAGCAGCTGGTTCAGGAGCGTCGACTTGCCGGCGTTGGGACGGCCCACCAGCGCCACCCGGCCGGATTTCTGTACGGTTTCCACTGTCCCGCTGGGGGGATCAAGGGGGGGAGACACAGTCTCGCTCATCTTCAGGCGTTCTCCTTCTCTTTGTGACGGCGCACCGCCACCGAGATGATCCGCCGTTCGTCGGCGTCCTCGATGGTCATCTCCAGACCCTGCCAGGCGAAGACCTCGCCGGGCTTGGGGACGTAGCCGAGCTCGCCGCACACGAGCCCGGAGACCGTCTCGTAGGGCAGCTCGTCGGGGTCGACGCCGAAGATCTCTTCGAGCTCCTCGACCTCGGCGCGTCCCGGCAGGCGCCAGCGCTCCTCGTCGAGCCGGATCCGCTCCTCGATCGTCTTCTCGTGCTCGTCGGAGATCTCGCCGACGATCTCCTCCACCAGGTCCTCGACCGTCACCAATCCCGCGACGCCGCCGTATTCGTCGACGACGATCGCCATCTGCTGGTGGAGCGACTGCATCTCCTCGAGCAACTGCCGCAAGGGCTTCGTCTCCGGCACGTAGAGGGGCGCGTGGGCGAGCTGTTCGGGATCCACATCCACGTCGCGGCCGTCGTGGATGGCCTCGAAGAGCTCGCGGATGTGGAGGATCCCGACGACGTGGTCGATCGAATCGCGGTAGAGGGGGAGCCGCGCGTGCTTCGACTCGAAGAAGCGCTGGCAAAGCTCTTCCTGGCTGGCGTCGACCGGAGCGCATACGACCTCGACCCGGGGAGTCATGACGCTTCGTACCTGCGTGTCGCCGAAGTCGACGATCGAGCGCACCATCTCCTCCTCCTCCGGCTCCAGGATGCCCTCGCGCAGGCCGACGTCGATGTAGGCGTCGATCTCGCCGTCGGAAGCTTCGTCCTCTTCCTCCTCCTCGCGCGGTGCCGGCACCACGAGCTTCGCCAGCAGCCACGTCGCCGGCAAGAAAAGCGTGTCGAGGAGCCGCAGCGGTCCGGTCACGAAACGCAGGGCCTCCTCCGAGTAGAGCTCGACGAGCGACCGGTTACCCCATTCGAGGAGCACCAGGAGCACCGCCACCGCGGCGAGGGCAAGGCCCGCCGCACCGGCCACCTGGTGGCCGCGGAGCAGCTCCCAGAGAACCCAGGCCAGGGCCAGGGGGGCCAGGCGGGCCGAGAGGCTTAGCAGGAAGCGAAAGGCCTCGAAGCGCCGCGGCGTCTCGTAGAGGCGCAGCAACCGTCCGCCGGCTTTCTCGGCCCAATGATGGAGCCGAATCGGGCCGCTGCGCTCGACGAGCGCCGAGACGAGGACGAACCCCGCGGTGGCGAGGACGAGCAGCGCCGTCAGGCAGCCGGCGAGCCAGGACGGGAGCAGGGGATCACCCATCGTCGATCCACCGCCGGCGCAGGCGCCGTTCGAGGCGTTTCATGGTGCCGTCGTCGGCTTCGTGGTCGTAGCCCAGGCAGTGCAGGAGGCCGTGGAGCATCAGGACGCGCAGCTCGCGCTCGACGCTGTGCCCGAGCGCCGCGGCCTGGCGCCTTGCCATCGGCACCGAGACGACGACGTCGCCGAGGTAGGGATGGCCGCCGCCCGCCTTAGCCTCAACCTCCCCCGGGAAGCTCAGCACGTCCGTCGCCTGGTTGATCTTCCGATAGGTGGCGTTCAATCGTCGCATCTCGCGGTCGCTGACGAAACGGACCGTCACGCACGCCAGGTCGGCGAGATCGGCCACGAGGGGCTCCAGCCAGCCACGGTGGCGGCGAGCGCCCGCCTCGGGGTAGCGGCAGGGGTTCTGGAGCACCACCTTGCCCCTTGAAGGTTCGCTACTGTCCCCCTGGGGGGAGCAAGGGGGGGCGCCACTGTCCCCCTTGGGGGAGCAAGGGGGGGCGCCACTGTCCCCCAGGGGGGAGCAAGGGGGGGCGCCACTGTCCCCCAGGGGGGAGCAAGGGGGGGCGCCACTGGGAGGAACGTTTGTCAACTCGCTTTCCGCTCCTTGGAAACCTCGACCGGGACGGACCGCTTCTTGCGGCTCTCCCGCGGCGCGGCGCCCTCGATCGGTGCGATCTCGGTCGACGACTTGGAGCCCTGTGCGCCCTTGGAGGTTTGCACGGGCTGGTTGAAGTCGAAGCCCGGGTAGTCGATGCGCCGGTGGTAGATCTTGGTCAGGACGTCGACGAACGCCTCCTCGACCCGTGAGAGGTCGCCGAGGGTCAGGTCGGTGTTGTCGAGCTGGCAGTCTTTCAGGGCCTCGTCAAAAAGCGTCCGTACGAGGCCGCGGATCTTTTGCCGGGTCGCCTCGACGAGGGTACGGCTCGCCGCCTCGACCATGTCGGCGAGCATCAGGATGCCCATCTCCTTCGACTGCGGGCGAGGTCCGGGATAGCGGAACTCGTCTTCGCGCACCTCCTCGGTCTCCGGGTCCGAGCGTTCCTGGGCCCGTTTGTAGAAGAACTTGATGAGGCTCGTGCCGTGGTGCTGCTCGATGGCGTCGAAGATGGGCTTCGGCAGGTGGTGCTTGGCCGCCAGCTCCAGCCCTTCCTTGACGTGGTTGATGATGATCAGCGCGCTCATCGACGGCTGGATCTTGTCGTGGGGGTTCTGCCCCGGGGCCTGGTTCTCGATGAAGTACTGGGGACGAAAGATCTTGCCGATGTCGTGGTAGAGGGCCGCGGTGTGGGTGAGGACCGAGTCGAGGTCGATGGCCTCGCACCCCGCTTTGGCCAGGTTCGAGACCGCGAGCGAGTGCTGAAAGGTGCCCGGCGCCTCGAGCGCCAGGCGTCGCAGGAGCCGCCGGTTGGTGTTGGCGAGCTCCAGGAGCTTGACGTAGGTGGTGATTCCCAGAAGCGTCTCGAAAATCGGCACCGCGGAGCTCGTGACTCCGGTCACCAGCAAGCCTCCGACAAACGCGCAAAGGAGGTCGAATCCGATCTGCGCCACGCTGGCGCCGACGGCGCCGGTCAGGGCCTGAAGCGTCACCACGGCACAGACGTTGACGGCGCCGACCACGAAGCCTGCCCGGATCATGACGGTGCGCTGGGTGAAGTGGTGGCGTTCGAGGACGAAAACGGCGGCGAGCGAGCTCGCGAGGCTGTAGAGCGTCATCGTCCAGATGGTCTCGCTGCCCGCGACGTGGCCGGCGAGCGAGGAAAAGACAAGCGCCAGGATAAAAGCGACGCCGCGTCCGTAGAGCAGCATCGCGAGAAGTGCCAGGGCGGCGAAGGGGATGGCATAGGTGTAGCTGCGCAGATCGCTCCACGGTCCGCTCAGGAGCGCGTTCGAGATGGCCTCGGCGACGAAGAAGGCGAAACGGATGCCCAGCAGGTAAATCGTCACCAGGATCAGGCATTCGTTGAACAGCCGCTCGTGGCTCTTGTCGCCCTTGCCCTCCAGGCCGGTGCCGATCCACACCACCCACAAGGCTCCGGCCAGGAGCAACAAGGTCCCGAGGCCGGCGATCCAGAGCTCGAAGCCCTCGCTGCGGCCGGCCATCTCGGCGATGGCGAGCGCTTCGAGCTCTTCGACCCGCTCGCCTTTGCGCACGATGACTTCGCCCTTGCGGATGGTATGGGTCACCGTGCCGACCTCCGCCGCCGCGGCCTGCCTCACGGCGAGCGACTCGCTGGAGTTGAGCGTCAGGTTCGGGGCGATCGCCGCCATCACCAGGCCCGCCAGGAGCGTGCGGTCCGCGGACCTCCTCAGACCCTCCCAGCTCCGCAGATCCTGCTCGACGACTTCCCGGACCTGGTCGGGATAGTCGACGTAGCGGTAGAGGTCGAGCTCGTGCTTGCGCAGGCCGCTCGGCAGCTCCTGCACCGTGATGCCCCGTACGCGGTGCTCCAGGAGGAGAGCCCGGTCGCTCACCACGCCGCGGCGCAGCACACGCGTGACCAGGCCCTTCAGGCGATCCTCGAGGTCGGTCGAGAACTCGCGCTCGCGGAGCCACTCGACGTGCTCGGGGAGGAGCTTCAAGCCGCTCGCCTCGTTGAGCTGCTGGACGAGGTCCGGCGCCAGGTTGATCTCCTCGTCGCTCGCCGGGGCCGGCGCCTCGGGGGAGGTCGGCACCTCCTCGGCTTCGAGGCTCAGGCGGCCGGATTCGAAGAGCCGGGTCAGCTGCTGGTAGCGCTCGCCTTCGAGCCGGCGGTTGAAGTCGTAGACCGGAGGCACCCCTTCTTCGGCCTCTTTCTGGAGCCGGGCGGTGGCGACCTCGTCGACCATCGTGAGGTCGTGGTCGGCGACATAGGTGCGCCCGGCGATCGAGCCGGCCTCCAGGCGTTTCACCTCAAAAAAGCGCCGCGGCAGCAGGCTCCAGATCGAGAGGGCGAGGAAGAGCACCACCCAGACCTGCCAGGTCTCAAGACCCACGCTCCAATGTCCTCCGAGCCAATGCTTGAGGCGCGGCAGCCCCTTCTCGGGCGGCCGTCGCATCACCGCGCCGCGGGTTCCCCGGCGGCCAGCGCCCTGGCCCTGGGCCTTGGATGGGTTCGACTTCGGCTGTGCCATCAATCCATGAGGGGTCGTACTTTTCCCACTACTCTACACCCGCAGCGTCCTCGCCGCGACCCGGGTCGGGCTCAGAAGGCGCCTTCTTGCCGGCGCCGCTCTTTCCCCGCGCCGCCTCGGCAGCGGCCTCCCGGCCTTCGTGGACGTCGTAAGCGGCCACCACCTTCTGCACCAGGGGATGGCGGACGACGTCGCGTTTCTCGAACTTCAGGATACGGATGCCGTCGACGCCGCGCAGCACGTGGAGCGCCTCGCGCAGGCCCGACCGGGTCGCCGAAGGCAGGTCGACCTGGGTGACGTCGCCGTTGACCACCACCTTGGAGCTGTAGCCCATGCGGGTGAGGAACATCTTCATCTGCTCCGAGGTGGTGTTCTGGGCTTCGTCGAGGATCACGAAGCTCTCGTTCAAGGTCCGGCCGCGCATGAAGGCGATCGGGGCGACCTCGATCGAGCCGCGCTCCAACAGGCGGCGCACCTTGTCGTAGCCCATCAGGTCGTAGAGCGAGTCGTAGAGCGGACGCAGGTAGGGGTTGATCTTCTCCGCCAGGTCGCCCGGCAAGAACCCCAGCTTCTCCCCGGCCTCGACCGCCGGCCGCGCCAGAACGATGCGCCGAACGCGCTTCTCCAGAAAGGCCGCCGCCGCCATCGCCACCGCCAGGAAGGTCTTGCCGGTGCCGGCCGGTCCCACGGAGACGACGATGTCGGACTCCAGCATCGCCTGCATGTAGGCGCGCTGGTTCAAGCTCCGCGGCGAGACCAGACGCATGGCCTGGGAGAGCGTCGGGTCGCTCGGCATGAAGAACTCGACGAGCGAGGTCTCGGGCGCCTGCTTCATGACGCGGATCGCGGTCTGGATGTCCTGGCCCCGCAGCCGGAAGCCCTGCTCGGTGATCCGCGATAGCTCGCTCATCATGCGCTCGACCACCGCCACGCGCTCCGCCTCCCCTTCGACACCGAGGTCGTTGCCGCGTGCCGAGATGCGGACGTCGAAGGCGCGCTCCAGACGGCGCAGATGCTGGTCCTGGATGCCGAAAAGGGCTCCGAGCCCTTCCTCGGCGACGGTTAGTCGGGCCATGGGCGGAATGATCGCCTTGCGGGGGGGTGGGAGGGTCGGTGCAATGGAGGACGTATGCGCAGCTCAAAATCTCCAAGATCGGGCCGGGGAGACCATTGTACCAGATCCGAGCCCACATTGACGGCGGAGGCGTCGCCGCGTAGGTTTTTAGCCATGCCCAAGACGACCCTGATCCGTGGTGCCACCTGTGTCCTGCCCGGCGAGACGGCCAAGGCCGACGTCCTGATCGAGGGCACGAAGATCGCCCGCGTCGGCGCTCCTGCGGCCACCCGCGCCGAGGAGACCGTGGACGCCACCGGGCTCCACCTGATCCCGGGAGCGATCGACGACCAGGTCCATTTCCGCGAGCCGGGCCTCGTCCACAAGGAGGACCTCAAGACCGGCTCCATGGCCTGCGCCAAGGGCGGGGTCACGACTTTTCTCGAGATGCCCAACACCGATCCGGCGACGACGACGAGGCAGCGCCTCCACGAGAAGCTGGAGCTCGCGGCGGGCAAATGCGTCGTCAACTACGGCTTCTACGTCGGTGCGACGCCGTCGAACCTGGAGGAGCTGCGCCTGGCGACGCGGACGCCGGGGATCAAGATCTTCATCGGCTCCTCGACCGGCGACCTCCTGGTCGACGACCAGGAGGCCCTGGAGCGGATCTTCGCCGAGACGACGCTGCCGATCACCGCCCACTGCGAGGACGAGTCCACCGTGCGGAGGAATGCTGCGGCTCTCGACGGCGGCAAGGACGTTGCCGACCATTCGCGGATCCGCGACCACGAGGCGGCGCTCGTCGCCACGCGCCGCGCCTTTGACCTGGCGCGCCGTCACCGTCACCGCTTCCACCTGCTGCACACCTCGACGGCCGCCGAGACGGAGCTCCTGCCGGATCCCGAGGGTCTGATCACCGCCGAGCTCTGCCCCCACCACCTATTCTTCAACACGGACGACTACGCCCGGCTGGGCTCCCGTGTCCAGATGAACCCGTCGATCAAGACCGCCGAGGACAACGCCGCCCTCTGGCGGGCCTTGAAGGACGGACGCATCCAGGTGATCGCGACCGACCACGCGCCGCATACGCTGGAGGAAAAAGCCGCGCCCTATCCGCGCTCGCCTTCGGGGCTCCCGGCGGTCGAAAACTCCCTCGCCTTGATGTTGAACGAGGTACACCGGGGACGTTGCACCCTGGAGGAGGTCGTCGGCTGGATGTGCGACGCGCCGGCGCGGACGTGGGATCTCGTCGACAAGGGACGGATCGCCGAGGGCTCCGACGCGGATTTGGTCCTCGTCGACCTGGCGAAGCCGGCGACGGTACGCGACGGCGAGCAGCTTACCAAGTGCGGCTGGAGCCCGTGGCACGGCGAGGAGCTGACCGGCTGGGCCGTCCGGACCTGGGTGATGGGGCGGACGGTTTTTTGCGACGGACACGTCGACGTGTCGGTGCGGGGTGTCGAGGCGGTTTACGAGCACGGGCGTGGGGGCTCCTGGGCGAGTGAGGGTGACGCCGGCTGACCGGGGCGTCCGGAGGGGGTGTGGACCTAGTGCATCGACTCCTGCTCCTGTTCCAAATCGTCGCGGAGGTAGCGCAGCGCCGACGTCACACCATGGTCCTCAGCCCATTGGTCGAGCCTTTCTTCCTCTTTGGGGGGCTCGGGTAGCGCCCGGCAGCGGGGCGAGCTCAGGATCCAACGTTGGCGGCTGATGCGGAAGTCCTGCCACAGGCGATTGAAAACCCCCTCTTCACAGACCCGGCGCCAACGGCTCTGCCGGAGGACCGGGACCAGGGCTGAGAGCAGCGGCTCGGTCGAGTTCTGCGGGAGATCCTTGCGACCACTACCACTCAACCAGGTGTGCCAGAACTCAGCCGTCGCAAGTTCCGCGGTCAGAGCAGACCGCGGTGCCGAGGCCAGCCGATCGAGATAGTTCCAGCCGCCCACGACGTCCCCGCGAGCGAACGAGAGATAGGCGGCGAGCCCGAAGTGCCGGGGATCGACGGTTTCGCGGCGATCCTCGGTGCTCAACGCATCAAGATAACTCTCCGTAAGACGGTCAAGGCTGTCCAAGCGACCGCGTGCCAATGCGAGCCAGATCTCCTGGGCCTGACTGCGGGGCGACAGAGGCTCGCCTGCGGCCTGACGACGCAGCATCTGCTCCAGGGGCGCCAGTCTCCCCGCCTTCAGAGCGGCGTTCCATTCACCGGGCAAGTCGCTGTAGGGATCCGCGGGCTCGGGTTCGATGAGCGGGACGGTCAGAGTGTGCAGGGCACTCGCCCAAAGGCCTTGCGTCAGCTCCCGGAGAAACGATGTAGCCTTGGCCGTCCGGCCCATCAGGAAGTGTGCTCGCGCCCGGGTCAGTAGGACGTCGAAATCGTGCCGCAGAGCTTCGTCGCGGGCTGCCTGATCCAACTGCTCGGCAGCCGTCTTGAAGTCCTCGCGCTGCACGAGCCAGTAGCCGAGGGCAAATCGGGTCTGGCCAGCGATCGATTCGGCCGTGCGGTCCCCGCAGAGAACGGCGTTGAGCTCCCGCCAGACCGCATGGAAATCGCAGGTGGCATCCGATTCGAGATCCTCCGGACGTTGCCAGACCGCGTCGGCACCCAGGACCTCCCGGATCTGCTCGAGGACCAGGCGGAGGTTGCGAGGGGCGGGTTCCAGGTGTTTCTGTTCCCGGGCCCAGGCCCAGATTCCCTCCGGCCCCATGGCAGCAAGCTGCTGCCGGAGGGCTTCCAGGCGAGCTTCGATCACCTGCGTTGTCAGGCGATCCACGGCGTAGCTCTCAGGCATGGCGGGCAGGTCCCAGATCCGTATCGGTTGCTCCTGGAGCGACAGGATGATTCTCCGGTTGCTTTCGTCGATGTGGTCGACAAAGGCACAGAAACGCTCTGGGACTTCGGCTTCGACTTCCAGATGCAGCTCCATCAGAACTCCCGAACGGCCGCGGACGATAGCCCGACGCTGGGGCTCGTCGACGTACTCCCGAGAGACGTAGGCTGGTCCGTTGGAACGGACCAGCTCGGTGATCTCTGAACGAATGTCATAGGTGCGGATGTGGCTGAATGTCTCCTGGCCCTTCCTGTGGGCGAGACGCACCAGCCGTAAGGTCCGGCCGTGGGGGAAAAGGCGCTCAAGCAGATCGTCCTCCAGCCGGCACCAGCTGAGCTCGCGTTTCTCGACGAAAAATCGGCAGCCTTTCGACCGAGCCACCACCCCCGAGGGCAGGGTGTACTCGATCGTCGCCTCGAACTCGCCGGTCGGCGGACAGTAGGCACCAGCCACGAGGGTACCCTCGGCGATCACCACCTCGACCTCAATGGGGCCTTTCTCGAGACATGGGCTTAAATCGAGTTGATGGCGAACTCCCCGGCAGAACTCGCCGACCGGCAGGACCGCTGGCACACCGAGCAGGTCGACGAGCAGCCGTCGGCCGCTCAATGCTGCTACTACGCGCGCCCGGCCTACTTCCGCGAATTGTGGCAACGCTCGTTGGAGCTGTGTTCGGCGGGAGAGACGTACCCGCTGCTGCCTGGTATCGAGGTACTCGAGCGTGGCCCACAACACGGCACCAGGACGATTGAGGAGCCGGGCGAAGAGCAACCGCCGCTGCTCGGGGTGGTTGAGATGGAGAGGATCCTCGGCAGAGGCGTCCCAAGCCACCGAGTAGTCTTCCAGACCCACGACCCGGCATTCGTCGCCGGCGACGTCTGCGGGGCGATAGACCATCACCGTATCGCCTCTGGCCGCTGGAGCGTGGCAGCGTTCGAACCGGCCGTCGACGATCCGCACCGGACAGGACGTCCGGACCTCCTCAGAATCGGTTTCGATCCGACACAGGAATCTCTCGAGGGTATTGCCGGAGAACTCAGCCTCCATCACCCGGATCCGCAGCGCAGTACCCTCGGTCAGAGGCGGTTCGGTGGCCGTACGAGCGGCGGGATCACCCCAATGGTCGCGGCCCGGAATCGGCACGTCAATGCCGATCTTGAGGAAGTAGAGGCGGCCTTTCGGGTCGTCTCTGAAACCTCCGACACGGCCCTCGAGCACCAGCCGCGAGCTGTGACGTTGAAAAAGAACACGGAGCTGATGGTAGCGGTTTCTGCCCTCCGGATACTCGCCGAGGTCAGCGACGTGGTCACGCAAGAGCTCCGCCAGATGATCCGCCGCGACCCCTGGCCCTTTCTCGGGACCGAGGACGACCCGATCGTCTGGCCGCCGCCGTAGCACACTCCACAGGGGACCGGCGAGATGGCGGCCATGGTCGGGGTCCAGCGTCCGCACCCGAAAATTCGGCAGCAGCTCCTCGCTCGTGTCCTCGGCGGCACAACGCTCGAGCTGCAAGCGGTCGCCCCGGGCCAGACGGCTCCAGTCCAGCGCCAGCCCGGGTTGCAGCTGTCCGTCGTGAAGGGGCCGAATCAGCGACGTCGGGAGCTCGGCGTAGCGGCCTGGTGCCAGCTCCAAAATCAGCCGTTCGGGCTCGGCCCGCGCCACTACGAAGCTCCGCGAGACGGCTTTCGTTCGGCGTCCGGATCTCTCCGGCGGAAACTGCTCCACCAGGTGATCCACCGGAAACGGGTGCTCGGCCAGCCGTGTGAACGAGGCCCAGCTTCCGGACCGACGGGCGACGATGTCGGCGTCCTCGATCGTGGCGAGCTTCTCGCCGAGGAACGTATTGCGCCAACTCCGCTTCGCGAGCCAAGTGCGTTTCGTCTCCGGATCGCCCTCGCGGCAAGTAAGATGGTCCCAGCGTAGAGTTACGCTCTCTCCGGCAGCGCTGCGGAGCTGAGGCAGCCCTTTCTCGTCGAAGTGCAAACGACCCGCGAAAGCGTCCGCGCCGACCCCTTCCTCCAGGCGAATCCAACCCCCCTTGTACTCTCGCACCACCTGTGGCAAAGGGTGGTCGGTACCGACGCTGTCCTCGGAGAGTTTACTGACCCCTCGCAACTGTGACAGACCGATCAGGTTGCAGTTGAGCACTCCGTCGCGCTCGAACTGCTGTTGCCGCCTCTTGGGACTGCCCCAGAGCTCGGTCAGAACCGTGCGTTGCGCCTTGATGTCGAGGTAGGCCATGTGGCTGCACACTCGGTCTACCAGCTCGACGCGATGCTGCCGTTCCAGGCGGCGAAGCATCAGCACGTCTCCCAGCTGGAGCTCCTCCCAGATCTCCTCTACACCCCGAATGCGGTTGCGCGGGATCTCCGCGTTGACGCCTTCGCCGATCTCCACGGCCAGCTTCTGAGGATGGACATGCTTGACGATCGCCTGCCATCTCTCCTCACTCATCAGATAACCGAATCGACGTTGCGGGGTGTGGATGAGGGAGAGCTTGACGGACGGCTGGTCCCGATAGACCTCCTGACGATAGACCCGCGCCACAAAAATGCCGCCCAGCGTCCGGCGGGAGCCCTCGAGGCGTCCCCGCCGCTCCGAGAACAGGTTGTCCGGAATCAGGTACTCCCCCGCAAATCCGGCGCTCAGGGGCTCGACCCGCAGCATACGGCTGTCCCCGTACGGCTCGATCCGCTGGGCACGGACGAAGACCAGGTTCTGTTCGGCGAAGACCTGCTCGGATGTGGCCAGACGGAACACGAGCGCACCGGCCTGGCGGTCGACGCGGACGAGCTGCAGATAGACGAACTCGTCCTCGCCGAGCTCGGCCAACCACTTCAGCTGCTCGTCGTCAGGCTCTTCGAGCTGCAGCTGCCAGCGGGCCAGCCGTTGCCGTCCGATCGGACGCGGCCGGTAGTCGGCGCCGCGTAACTCCTTCAACTCGGCTCGGTCCCCGTCCAGCTGGACGCGACCGTAGTGCAACCCGTGCTGAGTCTTCGCGAAGTCCTCCACCTGGCGGGCGACGTCGATCTCGACTTTCAGGATGTCGAGGATCTTGCCCGAGGCTTCCTCGTCGTCCTCCGGCGCTGACGGCTCGCGAAGCTGGAACGACAGGACGGCGTCGCCGTAGCGTAGGGTCTTGGAGTCGAAGGGCCGGCTCTGAAAAAGCAATTCATGGCTGTGAGCCACCAGCGAGACGCCCGGCTCGGACTCGAACAGAACCAGCGGATCTGGCGAGGCTCCCTCTTCGTTCGTGAGCTCGGGCAGGCCGCATTCCCGGAGGTGCTCGTCCTTGAGCTCGCCGAAAAAGAGCAGGCGATGATCGCCGATGATCGCCCGCGTGTCGGCGAGGCGTTTTTTCCGCAGCCACTCGCTGAGCGTGAGGGGAGGCTTACGCCGTAGGGAAGCGGCCGGGCGGCGTTCGGCGTCGCAGAAAACCGTAAAGGTGCCCAGAAAACCGGCCGCCACGACGTCGCCGGTGTAGAGAATCCAGGTGATCTCCGCTTCAGGAAGGGGCAGGTGCTCGAGGTGTTCGTAGGAGCCTAGCCGCACGGCGAGCCCCTCTTCCACTTCGATCACCCGGCCGGCGGCATTGTCGAGCCGGCCGGTCGCTGCGAGAGCTTCGTCGAGGGGACGCTTCTGGGCGCGCGGCTGCGGTTGCCGACGTTGTGGGGTATGGGTGCCCAGCTGGGGCCGGAGGTCGAACTCATAGGCGATCCGTGGCTGCGAATCGTCCTCGTCGAGCTCTTGCCGGACCTCCAGACGATAGCCGGCGAGCGTGCAGGTCACAGGAATCTTCTGACGCCCTCCGCTCTGGAGCTGCTGGGTCAGAAGCTTGGGGCTCTGGTGAGGGGGGAGCTCGTTGGGACCGAGCTCGAGCGGCAGACCGCCGAGCTTCTTCATCTCCCCGGAGCCGCGGAGCACACAGGAAAACCGGCCGGTCTTCCAGTTGCGCCATTGGACCTCCAGGGTTAGCCTTTCGCCCACCGCGGAACGCAGCGGCCCGGGGCGAAAGTCGCGCACCTCCAAACGGACCTTGGACGCCGTGCCGGGTTCCCACCGGAGGTCGAAACGGACCCGGTCTAGGGACCAGGCCTCGTCGAGACGCTGGACCAGGTGCAGTTGCTCCGGCTCCACCTCGACCAGGGTCGCGGGCGCAAACGCAAAGAGCCAGCTCTCCTCCAGGCTCTCGGGCCTTCGCAGCAGCATAGCGACAAGCCCGCGGGTCCTCGTACCCGGAAGCGACGACGCCCAAGTGGTACACGACTCGGCTCGATGCAGGATCGTACCCGTCAGATACCGATGGACGCGGACGAGCTCGATCTGGGCGTTCTTCCTCACCGTAGCGCGGAGGACGTCGCCGTTGTACAGCGTCACCGGCGGCTCGAAGGCCCAGCGCTTCGAGATCTCGAGTCGATCCGGCCGTTCCCCCGGATCACTCGCCGTCCACAGGACGGCGACCTGCTTGGAGCCGGAATCCGGCACCGACGTGCTGACCACCAGCCCGAGGGCCAGTTGATGCTGTTCCAGGTAAGGGATTGGCGTCAGATCGGACGGCACTTTCAGCGGCCGATGCACAGAACGCATGGCAGTCACCCGGACCGGTGCGGACAAGCGGGCCTCGTTGAGCTTCTCTGCGGTGAGGGGCTCTGGAAGCAGATAGGCCACCTGGGGATCCAGAGAAACTTTCAAGCCCCCGACGAAACAGGCGAGCCTCTGCTCGGCCTCCGCGATGAAATGCTTGCGGTCCCGCAGCGCCGTCCCCACCTCGAGGCGCAAGTAGCGAAGGAAATCACGTTTTTGCGACTCCGGCCGTGGATGCAGGTGCAGATGCCGCTCTCGTACCCGGCCCACGGTGAGCTTGTAGCCTTCCGCTTCCGGCTGCCAGTCGCTGAGGATCATGGCGTCGAGGGCCCCCGGCACACCCCGGAAACCCTCCCGCTCTCTGGGATCGGGCACGACCAGCGGTGGCGGGAAACCCGGTTCAGGGTCCAGGAGCTCGAGCTCCTGGCCGGATCCACTCAGCTGTACCCGTACCACGCTGTTGCGGGGATAGGCGTCACGGAAGCTCAAGGCACTGTCGTCTATCTCGTCGGCCATCTGCAGATAGGGCACGTCCAGGGAACCGGCACCGTCTCCCGGGCTCGGCAAAAGACGGCCAGCGGACGACAGGCGGCCAAGCGTCACTTTCAGGGGGATCTTCTCGCCAGGGCGTAGCCGCTCACCCACCGGGTTGCCGGCCTCGTCGAAGAGCTCTCCTTCGTCGAGCGACGCCAGTACGCCGAAGGCCGGCAGGGGGGCGGCGGTGGAAGAAGTGGTGTCGCTGTCCGGTTCCGAGGATTTATCGCCGAACCCACCGATTTCAAAGAGCATCTGGCGCGAATCGGTCTGTTCCAGTAGGGTCATCCAACCGACCTGGCCCGCCTGCACAGCCAGCACAAGGTCGAAACCGCGCCAGGCCGGCGGCGCGTCCACGACGCTCAGCTTCTGGTCGACGACCTTAAACAAGGTTTGTTCTGTCCCAAGGGACCGGAGCTGCGTATCCTCGTTCGCCTCGTCGAGGGCGAAGAGCTTGTGCAGGTCGCCGCTCAGCTTGCGACGCTCGACCGGCAGCTCGAGGTGGCCGATCCGGCCACGCCAACGGCGGCGGCCGCTGCGCGGCTGACGCTTCGAATGAAGCGTCCCGGCGACGATCCAACCTTCCGGGACGCTGCGCTCGCGGACCGCTTCGAGATGTAGCGTGCTGAGGTCGGCGACTTCGATGGTTTCAAACTTCAGGAAGGCCGGTCGATCGACGAGCATCTCCTCGCCGACCTCTGGAAGATCCTCTTTCAGAAACACTGCCGGAAGTCTGGGGCCGTCCTCGCCGTGCCAGAGAAATCCCGTCCCGAGGAGACAGAGCATCGTGCCGGATTCCTGCGGAATGATTCTTTTGACGGTCGCGCGAAGCTTGAAGTCCTGGCGGTTGTCCCACAAAGTCTCCAGGCGATCCAGGGCACCGGGTTCGCCTCGCAGGTCGACGGCGTGCACTCCTGCCTCACCTCCCAGCCATGGCCGGAGCTTGACCTCGGTCAGGACTCGCTTCTTTCCCGTCTGACGCCGGATCTCGACGACGGCAGTGCCGTGGAGCTCGAGAGACCGATCGAACGACAGGACCGGATTCCTGTGCAAGACCTTCGGTATTCCCACGCCGAGATCGACTCGGTACTCGCCGCCGCCCTCGTCGCTCTCGACGCGGGCCAGGACTCGTACTTGTTCCTCTGTGGCGAACTGTTGCTCCAGAATCGATCGCTTTTGCTCTGTTGAAACCGGCAAACCGTGAAAATCGATCAAACCGGGCGACGCCGGATGAAGATGCATCAGACAGTGCAGGGGAGTCCGCGCTTGGGGGTGGTGGACGAAGCTGGGCAGGAGGTCTCCCCCCATCTCCGCCACGGCGGCGCGGCCGGGGTCTACGAGCGGCCGCAGGACCGACAGATGCTCCACCGGTTGATCCGGCCGAGCCTCGACCGGCAAAACCTCGCCGCGGGCCGGGACGACCCGGTCGGTCTCCCGCGGTAAGAGCCGCTCTGTCCGGAGTCGGCGGAATAACTCGTAAAAGCCCGGCTGGTCCCGCAGCCGCGCTGACAAGGCGCGCAGGATCACCCGGCGGCGAGCTAACCGGTCGGCGATACTGTGGATGTCGAATTGCCGCTGCCCACCGAGCACGATGTCCTGGTCTTCCTGCACCAGCAGGGTGACGAGCTGCCGCCAGAACTCGGATCCCTGCCGATTCCAGGTCATGTCG
Source organism: uncultured bacterium (assembly GCA_965371445.1). Lineage (GTDB taxonomy): Bacteria > Acidobacteriota > Thermoanaerobaculia > Multivoradales > J023 > DASWIG01. The sequence goes on from CBDUYN010000119.1 coordinate 25,086, forward strand.
AGATAGAGCTGAAGCTCGGAGCTGCTCGAGGTCCGCAGCAGATGGTCGAGCAATCGCTGGGGGTTGCCCGTCAGCGGAACGGAGCAGGAGGCAAGGGCGTGCAGCAGACGCAGGCGGATTACTGTCCGCAACGGCATGAGCGCTCCAAGCGCTCCAAGGCAGACCCCGGCACCGCGTTGCGCGTCGTCGCACCCGGGATCGTCGCGTTCCAGCGAACGGGCGAGGAGCTCGGACCAGAGAAGCACGATGCGGCCCTGTCTCGGTTGAGCCAGCTTGTGCGGGTCGGCGAGCAGCTCCAGGGAGTCCATTCGCAACTCGTCGCGGCGCAGGGCTTCAAGGTCCTCGTCGGAAATGAAGGCCAGGGCCTGAGGACAATGCTGGTAGATCCTGCGCCCCGGCAGCGGGAGGAGGTCCCGCTCGATGGGCTCGAGACCAGAGACGTCCTTCCTTGCCGCATACCTGGCTCCGTGGAACTGCAGAGCCGCCATGGCATTGCCACGTAGCCTTTCGTGCCAGTCGTCTCTCAGGGTAATCGAACGTAAGACGCCATGGTTTCTGGCGATCCAGGCGTTTGCCGGATCTTCTGGCAGCGAACGCAAAGCCGCGCTGGCGAGCTCGGTCAACAACTGGGCTTCGAGGGGCTCCGCTTCCCGGTTTGGGAACAGGAGGTCAAAGGCCTCCTGGCGAGCAAAGCGATTTAGAAAGATGCTCCGCATTCGGGCCTTCAGGAGCTGCCGCGGGCTTCCATCTTGGCCGAAACGGCAGATGTTGGCGGCAATCGCCAGATCCGCCAGATAGCTGAAGAAATCGCGTAGAGGATCGCTGTCGAGCGCGTCGCCGTGCTCAAGGCCGACGACGACCAGGCGCGCCACCAGGTCGCAAGCCTCCAGCATCCACCATCCGCGGCGGTCGATCTCTTGTTCGAGACGACTGCGCAGCTCCACGGAAAACTCATAGGGTCTCTTCTCGACCGTCAGAAAACGGGACAAAGCCGGGCTGGTCATCCCCAGTAGATCGTAAGCGCCCGAGACCTTCCCAGGCCTCATCGGCTCCAGGATCTCGTAGCGCCACTTCAGGGGATCCTCGGGAAACTGATCCCTGCGCAAGGCCGCGGCCCAAACGGTTTCGCAGTCGGGGTACTTCTTCAGGACCTCGCGGGGATCCTCGATCTGCACTCTGGGCCGGAAGCCTGGCAGGCCAAACAGCTTTCCCTTCGTCGTTTCTGGTTTGAGCCGGACACGCAAACGGGTACCCCAGAGCAGCAGACTCGCACAGAAGACTTTCTTGCGTTCTTCGGGCGGCAGTTTGCTGTCGCCGAGATTGAGACGGGTCTGGGGCCAGGCTTTGACGAGGCGGCGCAGCGCCGCCAGCGCCTTGACGTCGGGGTAGTGCTTTTGCGCCAGATATCCCAGAGCCCGCATCTGGCTCAGGCTCACCGCCCGGACGGCCTCGTCGATGGGAAGGCCTTGCCATTTCAGAGGACGTATCCGGAAAGTGGAGCATTCCTTGCTGATAAAGTAGACCGCTCGGTGCAGGGACTTCGGCTCCACCCGGCGGGCAAACGCCTCGATCGCGGCGCCGGCAACCAGGGGATCGGGATCGTCAAGATAGCGGTCGTAAAGCATCGGGGCCGGATCGATCTCAGAATCGAGAGCGACGCCGCTGCGACCCAGCCAGCGGACGATCAGATAGCGTAAGAAAAGCGGCCCCGAGCTCAGCCACCGGCGGAGTTGTTCACGGAGCGGGGTCTGCTCTTCCTCGGAAAAGAACGCCTTGATCTTGTCGTCGGTCTCCTGCGGCCGCGCTTGCTGTACCCACTGGTTCAGGCTGAGTAACGTGGCCAGGCCGAAAGCCGGGGCTCGGAGAAAAAGCAACGCTGAGAAAGGGGCCTCGGGATCGACCTCTTCGCTGCGGAGCATCTCAGAAAGGTTGACGAGCAAACCCGGTAGGGTCTTCTTGAATGCGTCGCGATCGGCCAACTTGCCGAGTTGCGCCAGAAACGGCGTCTGGGTATGCCCTAGAAGATCGTCGAGAAGCACCAAGAGCCGCTGGCGGACGACCCGCGACGGATCGCCCGACATGTCCAGCAGCCAGGGAAGAAGGAAGACCTGCTGCACGCTGTCGAGGCGACTCAAGCTGTCGAGCAGCCGGACGCGATCGCGAACTTGAAGTCGATCGTCGCCGAGCACCCGGCTCAATGTCAGGAGCGTGCGAGTCTGCTCGCGGCCGTTTTCGTCCTCTCCGAGGAGCTCGTGAAGATAGGGAAGCCAGTCTTGCATATAGCGTCAATAGGGTTGAGATATTCAGTATCTGCGGCCATCCGGTGTCCGAACGACCGCGACGAAGACTCTCTTCAGCGACTGGAATGCCATCTCCATCACTTCGGATCCGACATGGGGTGAGCGTCGTGCCAGGTTTGACGAAGGATCTCCATCTCGGGATCTGCGCCGGCCGAGATCGCGAGTTGATCCAGCCATGGCTCCAGCGGCTCGTCCGGCGCCCGTTCCTGGGCCCAGATCCGGATCCACGGTCGGCCGGCCGAGCGCAGACGGCTCCAGACTGCTGGCGGGTCGGGGTGGGCCGCAAGCCGCGCTCCCGCGTCCTTTGCCAGCTGAGCTTGCGACGGGCCCGGACGGTGCTGGAATACCTCGATCAGGACGTCGAGTTGTGGGTCGGTAAGCGTCTGCGGCAACACCGGGAGCCAGCGCTTCAACCGCTCGTCGTCGCGTACCAAACCCTGGAGCTCGTCGGACGTGGCCGCGGACAGGCTGCACCGCAGAGCCGTCGCCCACGGCTCTGGAGGCAGGGACTCGAACCCACCTTGGATCTGCGCCAACCGGCGCAGAGAGCGTGCGAGGAGTACGCGTCCGGCGCTTCCTGTCTCGGAAAAAAATTTCAAGTACACACTCTGGCGCTCTTCACCAAGATTTTCCAGCAATGCCGCCAGTTGGCTGAAGAGACCCGCCCGTACGGCCCAGCTCAGAGAAGGTGCGTCCTCGATTCGGCTCCAAGGCGCTGCTCCGGCACCGAGCAGGAGGCGTTCCAAACGGCTCAAGCGAGCCATCGTCCGGTGCGGCTCGTTCGACGGTGGATCTCGCTCAACGGCCTTCCGCAGCCAGCTCTCCGCCACCACTGCGCCGGCCGGCCACCAGCGGAGCCACCACGCGGTGAGATCCAGCTGCAGACCGGAGATCCGGTCAAGGTGCTCCATCGTCCGATGCATCGCGGCTTTTCCAGACTTGGGACTCTCCTCGCACAAACTTACCAGAGCCAGAGCGGCCAACGGCAAGTCGAGGTCCGGACCCAGGTGCTCGCGGCATTTCAGAATCCAGTCGGAATGGAACGGCTCTTCAAGCTCCGCGTCCAATTCGGAGCTTTGGACCAGATCCAGCAGCCCGTCCCATGCTCCGTGCGCCGGAGCGGAGCTCGATTCCGCGGCCGCGATCCTTCGCAACGACCTGTGCCCCAGGAACTCCTCCGCTGTCCACCTCGACTTCCGAGGCCCCACCGTCAGGGATCCTGGAAGAGCGCCTCTGAGCCTCTGAGCTATCTCCCGGCGAGCCGACCCAAGGTGGGGGATCTGGATGTCGAAACGAGGATCACGAAGCGGCCTGGCGGCTGCGGCCGGAAAATCGGCGCACGCAACGCGGCGGAGCTCGGTGAGCCGATCCCTCCTCGCGCAGAAAGTGACCACCTCATGCCAACGATCGGAAGGTGTCCAGCCCAGCAACAGCGGCCACACGGGAAGATCTAGGCTCCGGCAAACCCGCGAGAAGCCCTTCGAGTCTGGTAGGTACCAGGCCAGCAATGCCGTCAGCCGCTGCGACCCGGAGGGCCGAGGAGGGCGGGCGGGCGGGGCGGCCTGGGAAACCCTGGATGATGCCTTGGCCCTCGTGGCCGCCGGGTTCAGATCGAGCCGTCCGTTGGGGTGCGCGTAGACCGCGTAGGCCAGTCGGCCGGGAGAGTCCTTGGGGAACGCCCGGCGCGCTGCAAGTACCGCTTGGCCGAAGGTCTCGCCACGTTCGAGCGCCTCGTAGAATACCGTCGCGAAGGTGTGGGCAACATCGTCACCGACCGTCCACTGGGGCGCGACGAAAGCGCCGCACCCAGCGTCGAGGACGAAGCGTTGCGCCCAGCCCCCGGGTCGGGTCAGCGACCAGCCCTGACGTCCCGCTTGGCAGGAGTTCAAGAAGACGAGCGGACGGTTCGCCCGCAGGCGTGGCCAGAGGTCGCGGCGGAGATCCCGCGGACGCAGGGTCCGTCCGTCATGGAGGTGAAAGCCGGAGACCCCGGGATCCTCCGCGTCGTGCTCGCCGTGTCCGATGAAGTGGACCAAGCCCAAGTCGTGCTGGCGCAGGTGGGCGAGTACGCGGGCATGGGTGGCGTCGATGACGTTCTCCTCCTCGACACCGTGACGCGCCGCGAGCCCCCGGAGGAAACGCAACTCGTCGTCGGCCTTCGTCAGGGGCTGGAGGTCGGGCGGCGATCCCGCCTCGACGACCGCGAGCCGGGCGACGTCGATGCAGGCGGCCGGTGTCCGTCCCCCGGCGAGCCAGCGGGTGAATTGGAACCGGTCGGCGAGAAAGCCGCCCTCGTCTTCTTCTCCAGGAGCGCCGCTGTCGTAGGGCTTGACGAGCTCCCAGGGGATCCAGGGCTCGTCGGAGACGAGAAGAACGGTCTCGGCCTGCCGGACTCTCTGCAGGGTCTGCTGAAGCTCCGACGGAAAGAGCTCGTGAGAGAGGTCCTCGCCGAGCGCCGCGAGCTCCGTCGCCACGTCCTCGTGGGTGAGGGGGGCGCCGTGGGAGTCGAGGCCGAGGTGGAGCTTCTCCAGAGTTTTGAAGATCTTCTTCTGCCAGGCATCTGGGCGGTGGAGGCGCCCGCCAGGGAAAGAGACGTAGGAGAGCTCAAACCGTCCGTTGGGAGAATGGAGGACGTAGTCGAGCGCGAGGACGTGGCCGTCGTCCCGGGTGGTCACGCGGATCTCGAGGTCGGCGGGCGCCAGGGCTGGGATAGCTTCGGACATCTCCATTCAGCGTAGAACTTAGCACTCACGAGCTCGTCCGGGCCGAAACCGAGGAGCGTCGACCGGGGCGGATTCTTTGATCAAGGGCAGGATTCTATCGTTGAACAGCGGTGAAGGCGAGTCCGAGAGGGCTGCCGGGCTGCCGGGAGGAGGCGCCTCAGACTGAAGTGGGGAGGTGTCCTCGCGCCCCACCAATGGAGAATTCTCCCCCTCTCGACCGCTCGGTGAAGCTCTACCGGCGCGCGGCAGGTGGGAGCTGAGTCGGTGTTTCTCTGGCAAGATCACGGTCTTCGACCTCGAAAATCCGGCCCCTCTCGCTCGCCTCGACGACGCGATGCTGGCCTTGGAGGGTTTGGAGGGATTGGTCGTCATCGACGAAGTCCAGCTCGGTCCAGAGCTCTTCCCGGTGCTGCGTGTGTTGTCCGACCGCCGGCCGTTGCTCTGTCGGTTCCTGGTTCTGGGCAGTGCGTCGCCGGGACTCCTACGGCAGAGTTCCGAGTCTCTGGCGGGGCGCATCGCCTATCACGAGTTGGGTGGGCTGGCTCTCGACGAGGCGAGGATCGGAGACCTCGACCGCCTTTGGGTTCGGGGAGGCTTTCCTCTCTCCTTCCTGGCCGCGTCCGACGCGGAGAGCGCCGAGTGGTGCCAGGAGTTCATCCGTACGTTCCTGGAACGCGACCTGCCGCACCTCGGCTCAGCGGTCTTGCCGGTGGTGACCCTACGACGCTTCTGGACCATGGTGGCGCACGTCCATGGGGCGATCTGGAACGTTTCGGACTTTGCCCGGAGCTTCGGAGTGTCCGACAACACGGTTCGGCGTTACCTCGACCTTCTGACCTCCACCTTCGTCGTACGACAGCTCCAGCCCTGGTATGAAAACGTGCGGAAACGTCAGGTCAAGGCGCCGAAGGTCTATCTGGCGGACAGCGGTCTCTTGCACTCCTTGTTGAACCTGATCGACCGCGAGGACGTCTTGAGCCATCCGAAGGCAGGAGCGTCTTGGGAGGGATTCGCTCTTGCCGAGGTGACGGCACGGCTCGGTGCGCGGCATGACGAGACGTTCTTCTGGGCCACCCACGCCGGTGCCGAGATCGATCTCGCGGTCATCCGAGGCCGGCGGCGTCTGGGTTTCGAGTTCAAGCGAACCGTGGCACCCAAGGTCACCCGCTCGATGCGAATCGCCCACGAGGACCTGAAGCTCGACAGCATCGACGTCATCTACGCCGGGGACGAGACCTTCCCCCTTGCCGAAGGTATTCGGGCGGTGGCCCTGTCGCGGCTGTGGGACGACTTGGA
>CBDUYN010000120.1:0-31303 GCA_965371445.1 uncultured bacterium
GTTGGCGAAGGATCTGACAATTTTGGACCAAGGGGTTGACACAGGGTGTCTTCAGGGCTGATCGCCGCGGCGAGCCGGCCCAACCACCGTCACGGCGCCGGGGCTCGTCGTCACCGCCGGAGGCGATGGTAGCACTCGCCGGCTCGACGGCCCGTAGCGTTCCCGCTAGACTCTCGACCTAACACGACGAGGAGAACAAGAGATGACGCCTTTGAAACTTCGCACCGCCGCGGCCTTCGCGCTCGCGGCGCTCGTCCTCGCCCCGGGCCTCGTGTCGGGCGGCGAGTCCGCCACGACGCGGATCGAGATCCGAAACGCCCGGATGCCGCTCCCGGGCGTCCTGAGCGGCGGACAGGTCACCCAGGAGCAACTCGCCCGTGCCGCCTCCGCCGGCTACCGAACCGTCGTCAACCTGCGGATGCCCGAGGAGCTCCGGGAGTGGGACGAGCCGTCGACGGTCGAGGACCTGGGGATGCGCTACGTCTCGCTCCCGATCCCGGGCGTCGAGGGGATCACCCGCGAGAATGCCGAGAAGCTCGCTGCGATTCTCGCCGACGAGGAGCTCTATCCGATGGTCCTCCACTGTGGCAGCGGCAACCGCATCGGAGCGCTCTTTGCCCTGATGGCCTTCCACCTCGAGGGCAAGGACGCCGAGGCCGCCCTGGCGGTCGGGCGCGAGGCCGGTCTGACGCGCCTCGAGCCCTTGGTGCGCGAGAAGCTCGGCCTGCCGGTCGCCGAGTAAGACGAAGAAGAAGGACGGAAAATCCCCCAAGCCCCCTTTCCTAAAGCGGGGAACGTCCCGGAAGGATCCAGGGAGCTTGGCCGACGGCGACCCCGACGGCCGGCGAGGCGCGGCAAGGAGACGGTTGTGCCTCGGCCGTCGCAGTGCTACACTCCGGCCGGGCCAAGCTCGGAGCCGCTCCGCTCCTCGTCGCGAAAGACCCTCGAATCAGCCGGATCGCTCCCATCTGGAACCGTGCCCTCCGGCAGCTGGGAGCCAAAGCCCCATCGGTCTCCGCTGACCGAGGTCTTGTGGACCTGTTCAAAACCCCGAGCTGCTTCAGCGCACGCAGGTTTTAGATCTCAGGAGGTTACGACATGAAGAGCTCGAAATGGACGATTCTGATGATTCTCGGTGCGTTGGCACTGACGGCAGAGAATGCATATGCCTACCTTGATCCGGGCAGCGGTAGCTTCATTCTGCAGGCTATCGTCACCGCTCTCATCGGCTCGGCGCTGGCGATCAAGGTGTTCTGGCAGAAGATCAAGGCCTTCTTCGGGCGCCTGTTCACCAGCTCCGGCGACTGATCCTCACCCGGTGAGCGCATAGGTCCGGCGGCTGCCGCGCGGCGCCGTCGGCGAGAGCGGTCCCTCGGCGAGGATCGGACCAACAGCGTCCCCGCTCAGGAAGGCTCCCAGGGCGGGGCTTCTCGGGAGTCTGTTCCATGACCAAGGTCTCGTCACATCAGGTTGTGATCCTCGGAGCCGGCAGGAGCCACACCGGCAGCGCTCCCTCGGCGATGGCGTCGGTCGGTGATCAACATCGTCTGATGGACTGGCTCCTGGCCGCTTTCTCGGTTCTCCCGACACCGGAAATCTTGTTCGTCGGTGGCTACAAGGCGGATGCTGTCGAGGTTCGATATCCCGAAGTCCGCTATTTCTTCAACCCCGACTGGGCCAAGACCGGGCCCGCCAGATCTCTCTCCCTCGTACCGTTCTCCTCTGGGCAGGCTACGTACGTTTGCTACTCGGACGTCGTCTTCCGTCCCGACCTGGTCCGCCGTATGGAAGCGTCGGGTGCGGATTTCGCCCTGGCGGTGGACACGCGTTGGCGAGTGCGCTACGACCGGCGGAGCCGCGGTGACCTCGACCGGGCAGAGAAGGTGCTGTGCGACGGCGATCGGGTCGTCGACGTCGGGCGGCAGGTTCCGACCTCCGACGCGGACGCCGAATTCGCCGGTTTGCTGAAGGTCCGGGGTCAGGCGGCAGAGGCGCTGCACGACGTGATCCGAGGCGGCCGCTTCCACCCTCGCGCGGGTTTGCCCGAGCTGATCCGGCTTCTCCATCTCGACGACCTGGACCCCGTGGCCATCGACGTTCACGGGGATTGGGCAGAGCTGAACGCCCCTCAGGATCTGGCCCGCTTCGTCCTGGGAACCAAGGCCGAATCGCTGGAACGACTGAAGCCTTTGATCCGCAACGGGTACATCGGCGACCTCGTCTCCTTCACCCACAAAACGTGGCAGGAAGATGGCCACGGCATCGTCGAGAGGCTGCGTGGAGTCTTTCACGCTGCTCTGGTCATCGTCCGCAGCAGCGCGCTCAACGAAGACAGCTGGGTGCAATCCGCCGCTGGCGCCTACAAGAGCGTCGCCAACATCTCCGTCACCGACACGAAGCGACTCTCGGCGGCGATCGACGAAGTCTTTCTCTCCTACGGCGAGCCGATGGAGGAGAACCAGGTTCTCGTCCAGGAGATGCTGCGCGACGTCGTCATGAGCGGCGTCATCATGACGCGGACCCCTTCGCTCGGCGCACCGTATTATGTCATCAACTTCGATGACACCAGCGCCCGAACCGACACCGTGACTGCGGGCGACAGCAGCTTGATCCGCACGGTCTTTCTGTATCGCAAGGCCGAGATACGCTCCGATTTGCCGGCCGAGCTCCATCGCCTGATGGAGATGGTCGCGGAGCTGGAGAGATTGGTCGGACACAACTCGCTGGACATCGAATTTGGCTTCACTCTCGACGGCCGCGGCCACGTTCTCCAGGTGCGGCCGATCGCCGTCTCCCATCTCGATGCACCGGTGGACGACGAGCTGGTCGCTCAAGGCGTGGACGACGCCCTGCGCTATTACCGCGAGCTCCAGAAACCCTCGCCCTTTCTCCTGGGACGCTCGACCTCCTTCAGCGTCATGACCGATTGGAATCCGGCCGAGATGATTGGCACCAAGCCCCAACGGCTCGCCTTTTCGCTCTACCGTCTCCTGATCACCGATGAGGTCTGGGCCCGGCAGCGGGCGGAATATGGGTATCGCGACGTCCGTCCGTCGAACCTGATCGTAGACTTTCTCGGGCATCCATTCGTCGATGTCCGAGCCGATTTCAACTCCTTTGTCCCGGCAGCGCTTGACGACGAGCTGGCCTCCCGTTTGGTAGAACACTACCTCGACCACCTACGATCCAACCCCGAGCTCCACGACAAGGTTGAGTTCGAGGTTCTCTTTACCTGTCTGACTTTCGACTTCGATCAACGTGTCGAGCGGCTGCGCCATGCGGGCTTTTCCGGCTCGGACATCGGCTGTCTGCGTGAGGCCTTGCGGGACGTCACGCGAGGTGGATTCGGGCGTTGTGCCAAGGATCTGGTCGAGCTTGAAGGCTTCCGGCAGCGCTTCGACGCCATGGTCGCAGCGGCGCCACCGCCACTGGAGCTCGCGTTTCTGCTCCTCGACGACGCCCGCAGGACCGGGGTCCCCCTCTTTTCCCACCTGGCCCGGAACGCCTTCGTAGCCGTGAGCCTGCTCCATTCCCTGCGCGCTGCCGGCCACCTCACGGCCGAGGAAGTCGAGGCCTTCTTCGCGTCGATGCGTACCGTGCCGAGCGCCATGCAGGAAGATGCGGCCCAGGTCGTGGCCGGGCAGATGAGCTGGGAGGAGCTCGTGGCGGTCTACGCTCACCTGCGTCCCGGCTCGTACGACATCACCTCGCCGTGCTATGGAGACGCTCCCGAGGAGTTTCTGCGGCCGATGCTCCGGCAGCCCTTGCAGGCGTCACCCAGGATGTCCGCCGCCCCCTGGAGCGAGTCCACCCGGGAGCTCCTCACGAGGGAGCTTGCCAAGCTCGGCCTCGGCGTCGACGCGGTGCGATTCGAGAGCTTTCTACGAGACGCGATCGAGGGCCGCGAATTCGGGAAATTCGCCTTCATGCGTCACGTCAACTCCGCGCTGGAGAGTCTCGCGACGTTCGGCCAGGGCCACGGTGTCTCGCGCGAAGAGCTCTCCCACGTCCGGATCCAAGACCTGCTGGCGCTGCGCCGAGCTTCGGCCGAAAACGTCCGTGATCATCTGCAAGGTCTGGCCCGAGCCGGCCGCGAGGCCTTCTTCGTCACCCAGGCCGTCTGCCTTCCCAGTCAAATCTTCTCGGAAGAGGATTTCCTCTGCTTCGAGCAGCTCAAGGCTGAGCCCAATTTCGTCACCCGCCTGAAGGTGCGCGCTGAAGTCGCCTCCCTGGCTGGCCCGGTGTCTCCCGGGCTCAAGTTCGAAGACAAGATTGTTCTACTGCCCAACGCCGATCCGGGTTTTGACTGGATCTTTTCTCGCCGTATCGCCGGCTTGGTCACGATGTACGGTGGCCTCAACTCTCACATGGCGATTCGCGCTGCCGAGCTGCGACTCCCGGCGGCCATCGGTGTCGGCGAGCTTCTCTATGACAAGATCTACCAAGCCCAGATCCTCGAGCTGGACTGCGCCAGCCGGCAGATCAAGGTCATCCGTTAGTCACCACGATGAGAATCGGATTGAGCCACAGAGTGGAGGTCGGCGCCGGCTACGGCGAGCGCCGCTGCACCGCTCGGCGTGAACAGCGTCGGCGCGAGGTGCACCGATTGCTCACGGTTGCACAAGATGCCGAAGGGATCGGCACGACCTTCCACTTTCTACATCCCGCCCTTCGCGCCAAGGCTCTTGACATCCTGTTCAGGAGCGATGGGCTTCGCGGTGAAGCCTTGAATTCTCGAGAGACACGATAGCAGACCATCTTCGAGAGGTTGATACTGGATATGGAAATGAAGAACGAAAACAGTCTCACTCTCGATGGCATCCATCTCTTTTTCTTATCTGGGTTTGCCATCGCGCAGCCACTCTTCGACTTGCTGTCCCGGCGGGCAGAGTTTTTTGTCATTCGCAATACTGCACCGAAAGATATTATCCTCTTCGCGCTGATATTGTCTTTCTTGCCACCGACGCTTCTCGCCCTGTTTGAAGGGCTGGTCGGGCTCTTCGGCAAGCTACCGCGAAAAGTCTTACACTACTTCTTCGTTTTCGCCCTAGTGGCGCTGATTGCCTTGCCCATTGCGAAACGGACAGGTGGCGTTCCAGATGCCATGTTGATTGTCACTGCTATCCTCACAAGCGCCTTGGTGACTCTGGGATATTCGCGAGTTACACTGATTCGCGACCCGTTGTTTTTGATGATGGCATCGATTGTAGTATTTCTCTTCCCCGGCCTCTTCCTCTTTCGTTCGTCTGTTTCCAGAGTGATCTTCCCAGAGCGTCACGCGATCAGCGATGCGGCCGCGAAAGCAGGCGCCGACACACCGGTGATCTTTGTCGTCTTTGATGAATTCGCGGTAACGTCCTTGATGAATGAGAAACGACAGATCGACTCGACTCGCTATCCTAATTTTAAAGCATTGGCTGAAGAGAGCACATGGTATCGCAACGCCACGACGATGTATGCGTATACTCACAGGGCGCTGCCGACAATTCTAACGGGCAAGAGTCAGCCGCCGGATGCTCAACTTCTACCGTTCTTTTCGGATCATCCGGAAAATCTCTTCACTCTGCTGAGCAACACACATGAGGTGCACGCCTGGGAGACGACAACTCAATTGTGTCCGAAAGAGACCTGTGAAGACTCTGGTGACGAGGAAGACGACAACATCTTTTCCCTCTGTGAGGACGTTACTGTCATCTATCTGCATATCATCCTTCCTGAGGCATCTACCTCAACGTTGCCACCTGTCGACCAGAACTGGAGATCCTTCAAGGCTGGCAATGTCGAAGAGAGGCCTGCGGAGTTTGACAGGAATGGGAACAGGTCGGAGCAGATGACCCTGCATAGCTGGATTCAGACGCAGCCATGGGCGAAATGGACAAAGGAGAACCGCGCGGCGCGGTTTTCGCGATTTGTGCAGTCGATTCAGCCGCGCGGTCGCCCGGGACTATATTTCCTGCACACAATCCTGCCGCACGTGCCGTATAACTACTTGCCCTCCGGTAAGCTATACGGGACCGATGATGGCCGGCTGGGTCAAGTTTTGGAGCACTGGAAGGATGATGAGAGTCTGGTGAGATTGTCACAGCAGAGGTATCTCTTACAGGTAGGTTTCGTGGATCGACTGGTCGGCGAGCTTATCGCTCATCTGAAAACCGTCGGCCTCTATGACCGCGCCCTCATCGTCTTCACGGCCGACCACGGAGTCAGTTTTCAAAGCGATGATCATCGTCGATCAATAACAGCAACAAACTACCAGGACATCATATCGATTCCATTATTCATAAGAATTCCCTACCAGGAGGTCGGCCGAATCGATGATACGAACGTCGAGACAATCGACATCTTGCCGACCGTCGCTGACATTCTAGATATTCCTCTCCCCTGGGAACCTGAAGGAGTTTCCGTTTTAGATCCGGGGCGCCCTGAACGCGAGGAGAAGCATGTCTATAGCGGTGCAAACGAATACACATATGAACGTTCGCTGAGTGCGAAGTATGACTCCTTGCGACGCAGGCTGGAGTTCTTCGGAGCCGAAAGTCGGGAAACTCTTTTTATAGCAGGACCGTACAGAGATCTAATCGGCTCAAAAGTCAGTGAAGCCATGGTCGACTCAGACAAGCCATATTCGGTTGAGGTCGAAGGGGTCGGCTTCTTTAGAAACATTGACCTTCAAGCGGCCTTCATACCGGCTCAAATAAAGGGCAGTGTCCGGTCGAAGGCGGGACGTTTCCCGGTCGCACTGGCGATTGGCCTCAATGGTACGATTCGTGCTGTCACAGAAAGCTACCAGCAGAAGACTCAAAATCGATTTTCGGCCGTCGTACCAGAATGGGCGTTGCGGCCCGGTTTCAATGATCTTGAGATCTTTACGGTCGACGTGTCGCCTGCTGGGAAGCGCAGTCTGAACCCGACGGTTCGCCGAGTTGGAGAATACCGACTCCTCAAGCAGGAGAATGGAGAGGAGACGCTCATTACTCCCGAAGGTAAAGCGATAGCTTTGGTGGACGGCTCTCCAACGTCTCGCCTACGCTGTCATCTTGAGAGGCGGCCAACTCCTGACGTCACACAGGCGCGCTTCGATGGCTGGGCGATAGATGTCGAGAATCGTCGGACCCCGGAGGAAATCGTGATCTTCCTGAACGGGAAGATACTATTGTCTGTCCGGCCAGACCGTGAACGGCCGGATATTGTCAAAGCATTCGGCGATGATCATCTGCTCTTGTCAGGTTTTAGCGTCGTCGCCCCATTAGTATTTTCAGATCACGAAGATAGCGAGATTCGAATCTTTGCCGTTCTGAAGACAGGTATCGCGGCCGAGTTTCATTATCCTGTAGGTTATAAATGGCTGATACAATTCAAGCTTATGATGGAGAAATCCGAAGGTGAGTTCCTGGAAACGTCAGACGGAAAGTTGATCCCGGTCCGCCCTGGAGCGCTGCGCGGTCACATAGATATCTTCTCTGAGAAAGATGGTCAATCTATAATCGCTGGCTGGGCGGCAGACGTCAAGAACATGGAAACACCGAGCGACATCGTCGTCTTTGTAAGTGACGAATTCTTTCACGTCGATTATCCTCAGTTGCGGCGCCAGGATATTGTCAACGCTTTCGGCAACGAGGAGCTCCTCTGGTCAGGTTTTCATTTCGCCATCCCACAAGCTGATTTCCCAGGTCTCGACCTTTCGGAGGTCCGCATATTCGCTATCTCCAAGAGAGGCGTTGCGACGGAGCTCGGCAAAGCCCAGCCGCCTTCTTCGCCGCTCGATAATAACGAGGAATGATGTGAACCACCGGTCATCCTGGACTATGCGACACACTCATTCCGTTCCGTACCGCACCAAAGACTATTCGAATCGGATCTTGGTAAGCATGCGAAACCCCCGGTCCCCCGGAGAATTCCACCTCCACTATTTGCGTCGTTTCCGCCGTCACGCCCTCACTGACAGCGGCAAAATCTTCCCATGACTCCACTAACGGCGACAAAAGAAACCAAGACCGCGACATACCCGGCACAATGCGATAGGATCTCGCCTCGTTATCCGATGTTCTGATGTTCATTGTGATCACCGGGAACTTGTACATGAATCCCAAACAGCGGCCCAGCAGACTCCTGGTGAACTCGAATCGAGCAAACACCAGCCAGTCACCATCTGGGACCTTGACCTTTTCGCCAAAACTCGCAACAAGGCTCTCTGAAACCGCTGGATAGACCGTCCGTCTCTTCAAGCGACGCCCCAGTACAAGGAATTTCCCCGTCTCACCAACAGGTTTGTACCGTGACAAGAGCTCCGGCCAACTCGCCCCATCGTCGAGAGCAGGAAAACGCCTATCGATCGGTTTAATCTCAAACAACAAGATGCTGGGCGCCTTCTCCCCAAGAAGGTGCGCCCGGTTCATCTCGAGAAGCCCCGGTGTAAAGGCCGCAAAGCTCGCCGGGATCGGCCGCGAGCTCAATTCCAGCTCGTGCGCTATCACTGCCGCGTAGCCGGTCGGGTAGACGTCTACTGAACCCGCAATGCCGACTATCGGTCGTTCCTCGCGAATGCGACGAAGTGCCCAGTCAAAACGCTGGTTCCAGCTCTCGAAAGCGCCACCAGGACCACCCGAAACAACCTCGACAACACTTCGGCAGCGCGCTAGGGCCACCCGCCACACGCCCTTGGCTCCGCCCAGCCTCCATGCATCTGAGACCACCAAAATCATTAATGACAGACTCAGGGTCAGAAGTGCAACAGAAACACAACGTGACCACGTCGGCCATGCCTTCTTGCCCCTCCACCGCCCAGTCATCAAACACAACCACAGCGACAGATAACAATAGCCGGTCATTGCGTGTGCAGAGTCGTGACGTACGAAGCCTGCTTTGAACGCAAGAAACGCTATTAGCAAGAGACACACGAGCGGAATCGCGGCATTCCAGCGTTGGGTTCTAATCTCATTCACAGCCAACACGCCGAATCCGAGACTCGCGATCAAGAGATAGATGACCACCTGCCAGTTGGGGCCAAATAGCTGCATCGCCTCACTGTAGCCATGCGCGAATTCGATGGAATTCTTAATAAATGCAGGAAAATCCCGTAAAGACTGCCCGGCTGATAAGAAAAAGAGAAACGAGAAGGAGACAAAGGATAGACCGAAAAAGGGAAAAACCCGCCTGCGGAATTGCCAATTCGTCTCCACGAGAAGTATGGTCGCGACCCCACCGAGAAGTATCGTGAACTTCACAGTACCGAAAAATGCGAGAAGTATTGTAGCAATTGCAGCAAAGATGAAGTCCGCACGCTCTTGCTCGCTGAAGAAGAGAAGGGTCACCAGTGCGAGCAACATCCCAAAATAAAGGCCATCCTGGTTCAGACCCAGGATCCAAGCGATCACTAACGCGAGAGGCGCTCTCAGCAGAGACGGTGCACCTGACAGTATGCGGGCTACGATTAGCCCGACCAGGATAGCCACAAATACCGAAATCAAAAAAAGCGCGGCGTAGTGGTTTGGATCGAACCAGCGGTTGTAAAAAATACCCCACGGACCAAGTGTCGAACAGATTTCTCTGCCGTGGCGAAGTCCCTCGTCGAAGGCGTGCCCGTGAAACATGGACCAAGAGGAGTGAGCTTGTAAAGATGGCATGACCGGAAGCGCGAGCAGGAAGAGCAGATGCGCAGCGGCGGAGAATGGATAGAAGAAAGTCACGAAGAGTCGATCCTTCCGCAATTTCGCGAAAAATCTAGAGAGCCGTGCTTTCTTGCTGTCCGGAATTTTGGGAGGCATTCACCATCTCCTTCTGGAAGTGACCAGGTACGGTCCACTAGGTTTCCCGCTGCAGCCTCAGCGATCCCGAAGACCAGAGAGCGGCGCCAAGGCCGGTGATCGCAGTTCCTATCAAAAGTCATCAACGTATGATTCCTCATCCTCCGGCTAGAGTCTTTCTGCAGTAGATTCCCGCTCTCCCAACTTCCAGCACCTCGTCCGGAAGATCTCTGAATGGAGCCGCCAGCTGATCGCGGTCGATGGTGCCGAGATCGATGAGACCGTTGGACCATCGCTTCACCTCAAGGATGTCGAAACCACTGCGCCGGAATAGCGGCACAAACTCAAGCGGCCGGACTCGATTGCATCCACCCGTGCCAAATAGGCGTTCCGTCGACTCTAGCTTGAGGAAATCGAGAGGGTGGCGACCGTCGACATAGTGGTCATGGTCGAAACCGTCGATGCTGTGAATACTGTACCCTCCAGATCTCGTCAGTCTGCCGATACATTCAATAGCCCGCTCGCAATCAGGTAGGTGTTCCAGAAAGGCATTCGAGATCACCAGATCGGTTGATGCCGCTTCCAATGCCATCTCGTAGAGCGAATTCTGCATGAATCTGAGAGGACCGTTCTGCAATCCCCCAAGATCACCCCGCGCCAGAGCTGAAAGGTTAATTCCCCTGAGATTCTCCATCATCTCGGTCGGCTCGAGAGAGCGTCCGCCGACGATCGAGCTCGGATCTGTCAGCATCCAGGCGGCTGTCCGGGCAAGGGCCAGGGCGGCGTTTTCCGGATCCTGGATCGAGTCAACGTCGACGCCGATAGCTCGTTCAGCACCCAGCATAACGAAGATGAGAAGCTGCGATAGCGGGTTCAGGCCGCCGCATCCGAGCTCAACGACGGTCATCCCTCGAAAGTCAATGTTTTCGGCACCAACGAAATCTGAAAAAATTACAAACAGGTCGCGTAGTCGCTGCTGCGACAGCCGGTTCTCATGAACGTTGCCTCTACGCTCCAGATCGATCGAGAGCAAAGATGACCATTCCGCCAGGGGGCGAAAGTCGACTTCGACGTCGGACGTGCGTCGGAGCAGAGCCGCGACAAGCTCCTGAAGGGTGTATCGGTCCAGCTCGGGGTTGCGCGCAAAATGGGGCACTCGAATCATTCCAGACATGTCAAAATTATCTCTTGTGTTGCTCTAGCAGTCGCTTTTCGGCTGCCCCTGCCCGTACCCAGGATCGAGAATCATTCGAGAGTCCTTTCAGCCACCTTCGCTCTACGCGCGAGTTTCATGAGTAAGATCCGGATGGCACTGCATCCAGGGTGGCAGCAAGATCCTCGCGAACTCGGCGCGGTAGCAGAACGGGCGCGGCCTGTGATACTCGCCACGGAGGATCTCAGCGCCGAGTCGCGCGAACAGCTCGCCGTATCGGGTGGCCATGGTCCTGGCGTCGAATCCGCACTCGGCTACGGTTCGGCGAGCGGCTCGCGACATCCCCCCGAGCAGTGACCGATTGCGGTAGAGCTCCTCGAGGCGTTCGGCGAAGATGTTGATGTCTCCGATGGGAACCAGGAAGCCGTTGTCGCAATCGCGGACGATTTCGGGGACGCCGCTCTTGATGTGGGTGACCACCGGCACCAGTCCGCGGGCCATCGCCTCGAGCAGGGACAGGGGCATTCCCTCGAAGTTCGAACAGAGAAGGAAAATCGAATGTTGCAGCAGCTCGCGGTCGACCTCCTCACTCGGTAGACGGCCCGGCATGCGTACCCTTCCGCGGCGAAGGTGAGTGCGGAGCGTACGCTGAAGGTTCCCGGACGCCTCGCCATCTCCGACAATCGTGATCTGGAACGGCACGTCCCTGGCCACCAAGGCGTCGGCGATCTTGGGGATGTCACTGACCCGCTTCTGGAGCTCCTCCAGACGACCGGTGGTGATGATGCGGAGCATCTCATTGGAGGAACGAGGCAGCTTCGGCATCGGGCTGGGCAGCTCGATGCCGTTGTGAATGCGGTGAGTACGCGGCGCAAACGAGGGGTTGATCTCGCAGACCTGCTGCTTCAGGTAACTCGAGACGCAGACGATGGCGTTCCAGTATCGGCCCAGGCGGTTGACGTGTTCGTAATGAAGCTCGTCGTCGCTGTGCACCACGCCGACGATCGCCACGTCGTCAGGGAGTATCGGGGATAGCGCGGACATCGCGAAGTCGTAGCCCGGAACGTAAATGCAGGGACTGTTCTCGGCGAGATAGCTCCGGAGCGCCTCCCACCGCTCATAGTAGCTGTTGTTCGTGCAGCCGAGGAAGTCAAATGGGACGGTTGGCAGGTGTCGGCCGTCGAGCACGTCGCGATGCGAGCTGATGAGGACTTTGGCGTTGAAACCGGCCGCGTTGAGCTCGCGCACCAGGACCTCGGAGAGGACGTTCACGCCGCTGATGCTCCAGTCGGGGCTCGAAAAGATGATCGGCATGCGTCGAATGGTCGCCAGCTCCTCGGCGGAAACAGTCAGCGCAGGGGCCTCCTGAGGGGCGGCGGCGTCCCCGTCTGCTGGGTGGCTCGCAGCGAGCTCCGTGGGCGTGTGGTCGTCACCGGCACCGAAGTGGACGGCCACGACCTGGTGAAGAGTTGCGCTCGCGTCTTCAGCCTCGATCGATCGGCGAAGCTGGATGTCTCTTACTTGCGTGTCGTGGCAAATCGTGAGTTTGAAATCCTCGGCCCCGATCAGGTCCTCAGAATCTTCCAGGTTGGCAATGCCCGAAGCCTTGGTGAGGAATGCCGCGTAGGCGTGATAGGCATGCTGTTTCCACGCGATCTCGGAGATCCTCCGAATATATTCAAAGGATTCGACTGCCTTCGGCGACCGTCGCCACACTCGCTCGGCGAAGAGGGCGAGGATCGCGGCATGCTCCACTCGGCGCGCGACGTCGTCCTCGGCGATGGTGTTCGCGGAATGCCAGCGGTAGCTGAGAAGGGGGCGGTTGATGAAGGAGGTCGGCACCCCTTCAAGAAGCAGGCGGACGAACCAATCGAGGTCGTGAGCGTACCTGAGGTTGGCGAAACCTCCCACTCGATCCAACACGGCTTTTCGCGCGAAGACGTTGGTGGTCGTCATGAAGAAGTTGCACCGGAGCAACGACAGGGGAAGGTCACGGGTCGCCAGGTAGGAGTCGACGGCTTCGTCGTACCACCCGTGCTGCTGCGGCTGGTCCTCGCCGTCGACGAAGGCGACACGGGTGAAGACCACGTCCGGTGCGGCGTCGGCCCGCATTGCCGCCAGGCACTCGGCGAACCGTTCGGGGTGGTAGAGGTCGTCGGAGTTGAGGATCGCGACGTACTTCCCGCGCGCAGCCTCTATTCCCTCGTTGATGGTCGCGTGGGCGCCGCGGTTTTCCCGGGACCAGAACCGAATGTGGTCATACTCCCCGGCCAGGGCGCGCGCCACCTGGGCGGAGCGGTCCTTCGATCCATCGTCGATGATGATGATCTCGTCCGCCGCCACGCTCTGGGCCAGCACGCTTTCGACGGCGGCACGGATGTAGCGGGCGTGGTCGTACAGCGGAATGACGACGGAGATACCACTCGTCCACTGATCCGACCGAGTTTTGGGCTGGTCGATGACCTGGGAGAATGCCTGCACATAGCGCTCGGCGCAGGTGTCGATCGAGAACTGGCGAAAGAGGATTTCGGTGTTTTTCGCGTGGCTGCGGAGCAGGTCGTCGTCCCTGAGGTATCTCCGGATCGCCTGGGTCAGCTGGCGCATGTTGGGCAGGCCCGCCTTGGTCAACGCAATGAGCGTGCCGGCGGCGGTCTCGCCAGCGACGAGCATGTGGGGAATCTCGCCGATCTCGGTAGCGATGGTCGGCTTCCCACAGGCGAGGTACTCGATCACGGTGTTGGGAAGGCTCTCCGACTCGAAGTAGCTCGGTAGCAGACCCACGTCAAAGGTCGCGATCCACGACGCGGGTCGTTTGGAGTGGCCGACGAAATGGATGGTCGATTCGTCGCGGTACTTGCGCCCGAGCTCCTGCGAGTAGTCGCTCTCGCCCACCAGAATCAGGTGAACGGTTCTCTCATCCCGGCGCCGGCCGGCGTTGATCCGGAGCACGGCTTCGATTGCTTGTTCCCATCCCTTCTTGGCAATGGCTCGCGACACGATACCGGCGACGAATGGGTCCTCTCCGAGATCAAGCTCAACCGGCTGAGAGGTGGCGCGATACTCCGATGGGTCGAGGCCGTAGTAGATCTTCTCCGTCTTTTCCTCGTGCCGGAGGCCAAGAGCCCGAAACACCCTCAGATTCTTGTCGGCTGGATAGAGGACCCCGTCCGCTCGCGAGAGCATTTCTTTCACCAGACTGGGGAAGGCGGGATCGGTGCTCGCGTGGTCGAGGAGGTGCTCGTAGCAGCCATGCATGGTAATGAACCAGGGGGTGCTGCTTTTTTTCAGGGCCAGAAAGGAGAGCTTGTCGGCCCACCAGATGTGGGAGTTGACCACGTCGACGTTATGCTCGGCGATGAGCCGCGCCAGAGACTCCGGGCCGCCATGGTTGTCGAGGATGCGGACGTTCGCCCTGAACAGGGCGGTGATCTCCGGGTGGGTCAGCTCGGGGCGGGCGTTGGTGCAGAAGACGTTGCATCGCTCGCTCAGTGCGTTGGCCAGGCGAATGGCGAACATCTGACCGCCCCCGACGTCGAAGTCACCGATCACAACGAGCACGTTGAGGCGGGCTTCGTCCGCTCGCTGATCCGCGAGGCGTGGCCTCGGAGCTGCGATTTCTGCTTTCGGCAAGTTGCCGAAAAGAGAGCGCAGGAACCGGACATAGTCGCTCAGGCTCTGGGTTTCCTCGACTTTTCGCGAAGCTCTCCGGCCAATGCGTCGGCGCTCGTTCTCGTCGAGCAGAAGCCGGATAGTCTCGCCGGCCATCTCGTAGGCCGCGCCGTACGGGACCAGCACGCCGCAGCCCCCCGCGAGGATCTCCTCGGCACCTCCGCTGCCGCGGAAGGCGACCACGGGCAGGCCTGCCTCCATGGCCTCGAGGTTGACCGTGGGAAACGGGTCCTCGCGGGAGGTGAGCAGGAAAAGGTCGGCTCCGGCGAAGTAGCGGTACGGATCGTCGACATGCCCCAGGAAATGCACCCGTTCCTTGAGGCCGGACCTTTCGAGGTCATGGCGGAACCAGCCGCAGGCGACGTCGTCCCCGTCGCCCAGCCACACGAAGTGTACATCGGTCATTTCGGGTGACCGGCACACGATCTGGGCGACGTCGCGGTAGATGTCGAGCCCCTTGCGGAGATCGGCGTAGCCGCATCCAAGCACGACGCGCGCGTTGTCTGGGAGCCCGAGGGAGGTTCTCACCCAGGCGCGGGCGGCGTCTTTGTCGCCAAGGTAGGGATTGGGCTTCAACAATCCCTGAGAGTGGATACGGGTCTTCTTCTCGGGTACCGAAAAGCGGCGGCAATACGATTCCCTCACCATCTGTGCGGGAAAGACGATCCGATCGGCAAACTTGGCATGCCCTTCGGCGTCATGCGTCCACTTGAAGACGTCGATGCTGGTTACCAGCTCATGGATCAGGCCCACCACTTCGAAGCCACTTTGCTTAAGTCGCTCGGCGAGGTGGCCGGTGACGACGGTGTTGAGGATGGCCGAGTAGATCTTGCGCCCCTGCAGGGCTCCGATGACGCGTTCGAGTGCTGCCTCCCGTGAGCCGCTTTCGGCGGCTAGACTTTCGAGGTTCATCACCTGGGCATACCTCGCGAACTCCTCCTCGAGCGGGCCACCATGGCACAGCACCGCCGAGACTCGAAGGTCGGGGTGGTGGGTCGCAGCCTCACGGACGATCGCCAGGGCAATCTGATTCGCACCGCCGAGGTAGGCGCTGGAAGAAAACACCACGAGCCCCTTCGACCGCACAACCTGAGATGTGGGGGTCGTCGAGCGCTCCTCGTCCTTGCCGAAGAGAACGTAGTGGACGAGCGGGTTCATGCCCAGCTCGGCGACGTCAGGATACTCCTGGAGGTAGAACGAGGTGACAAACCCGGCACTCGGGTTCAGCCCCGCTGCAAGCCCCTCCGTAAGGAAGTGGGTCAATGGATCTCCATCGACGGCTTGGGGGTAGCGTCGTTCGTAGTAGTCCCGATCGAACCACGGGCATGGGTTTCTTCCCTCTGCAGCCCCGGCAGTGAGGTAGTGGATGAGCGGCTGGACGTCGCCTTCCCCGAGAGCCGGATTCTTCTCAAAGTAGTACGCCGTGTCAAACAGGGGATGAGGATTCAGCCCCTTGGTCGACCACTTCTCAAGGTAGTAGCCGAGCGGGGTCAGCGGCGAGCTCTCAACCTCCGTGTTTTGTTCTGAGACGTAGCGAGTGTCGATGAGGGGGTGCGGGTCGAGGAAACCAGCGGCTCCCGTTCTCAGGTAATGCTCGAGTGGATTCTCGCCCGACGCTGCGACCTCGGGGTTGCGTCGGAGGTAGTAGGACACGTCGAACAAAGGATGGGGGTTGCACCCCGCTACCCAGCCGACGGTCACGAAATGCTCCAGCGGATTCACTCCGAGCGTGACGACCTCCGGGGTGTTTTGAACGTAGAAGGCGGTGTCGAAGAGCGGGTGTGGATTCTGCTCGCGACTCAGCCCGTGGCGAAGAAAGCAGCCGAGAGGGTCCTGCGGGTCGGCGTCCGGATGCCGGGAGAGGTAGTAGCGCGTGTCGAAGAGAGGACAAGGATTTTTCCCCTCGGCACCCCCCGCGACCACGAAATGAGCCAGGGGGTTGATGCTGGAAACTGCGACCTCGGGGTTGTTGAGGAGGTAATAGGACGTACGGAAGAGCGGATGGGGATCGCTTCCCTCACCTGCCCCGACTTCCAGATAGTGCACGAGAGGGTCGATGTCCGACCCCACCAATTCCGGCCGTTGCTCGAGATAGAACGGGACGTCAAACAGGGGGTGGGGGTCGGGGCGCTCCCCGACCGCAGACGCCAGGTAGTGAAGCAGGGGCTTCCAACCCGACGCCTCAGCCTCCGGCAGACGTTCACGGTAGAGCCCGACGTCGAAGAGCGGGTGAGGGTTGCGACCCTCCGATGCCCCGGAGAGGAGGAAGTGCACCAGAGGGTTCTCTGCGGTTGCGGCCACATCGGGATTGGCCCGGCGATAGAAGTCCGTGTCGAACAGAGGGTGTGGGTTTCGACCCTGCAGATGGCCGACGGTGACGAAGTCGACCAAGGCATTCCGCTCGGCCTTGACGAGGTGGAGATTTTGCTTCAGGTAGTAGCCGGTATCGAACAGGGGGTGGGGACTGCGCCCCTCGGAGCCACCCGTGAGCAGAAAGTGGATGAGTGGGTTGACCCCAGCCTCCGCCACGTCGGGGTTGCGCTCGAGGTAGAAGGAGGTGTCGAACAGGGGGTGGGGACTGCGCCCCTCGCGGGCGCCGGAGTGCAGGTAGTGCTCCAGGGGGTTGAGGCCGGATCGTCCGACGTCGGGATTCCGCTCCAGGTAGTACGAGGAAGCGAAGAGCGGGTGCGGATCGCGCCCCTCGGTTACGCCGAAAAGGACGTAATGGAGGGCAGGATCGATCCCGGAGCCGGCAACGTCGGAGTATTTCTGAACATAGCCGTCGCGATCGAAAAGTCCGCTCGCGCTGATGAACCTGACGGTTCCGGAGGTCTTGATGCGTCGGCGGACCCAGCCGAAAAACGGCAAGCGAAGCGCCTTGCGGAAAATCACCGCCAAAACTCCCAGGCGTTTCAATCTCGAGATCATCCTCTTACTTCCACGCTCCATCCGTCGCGGCTCAAGATCGGCTGAGAGATCCGATCCGGATGCCGGACTCGCGCTCCGTGGCCACACGAGATGCATCATTCCGCCCCGGATGCTTTCAGCGCATTGGGGTGTCGTACGGAGGGGCGCTCCGTTGGCGTCCCGCGACCAGCAGTGACGCGCTTCCGGCGATGGCCTCCCAGCACGAGCGCGGTCCTCATGCGCTCGAGCTCTGCCCTCTGGCCGGCAATCTCAGAAGATTGCCTCGCGATCTCCCCGTCGCGATGCGCCACCGCCTCCCGAAGCTCCATGAGCACCTCGGTAGCTCTGACAAGTTCTTTCTCAAGCTGAGCGATGCGCTGCTCCCGATCGGAAATCTGTTGAGCGATTCGTTGGCCTCGTCCTTGCTGTCTCAGGACGTCTTTCCTGAGCCGGTCTTCCCGTGCCTTGCCGTCTGCGAGGGCCGTCGAAAGCTCCCCGATCTCGCTGCTGAGGCGCCCCTCCTTTTCGGCGAGTCGCTTGAGCTCGCTCTCCAGCTCCCCCTCAACGTCATGGAGACGCTGTTCGCGGATCTCCTCCTCGCGTGTCAGTCGCGTGATCTCTTCGCTCTGCCGCGCGGTCGTTTGGGCGGTCCGGTTCTCGAGCTCCTGCATCTGGTGAGCGCCCTCATCCAACTGCCGCGACTTCTGGGCGACCTCCGACTCGAGGGCACCGACCTCGAGCTCGGTTTCCTTGAGGAGAAGCCGATCGTGGGCCATAATCGGGCCATAGGCCATGTCCGCCCGGTCAACCTCCTCCCGGATCTCGTCGAAACCCTTGGATAACTCCTCGGAGTCGCTTTCCAGGGCCTGCAACACGAGCTCGTAGGTGCGGGTCACCCACTCGACCACGTCGGAGCGTTCGACGAGGTCATGAGTCGACGCGTGCTGGTGCTGTAGGTCGGCCGACAGAAACATTTCGATCTCGGCTGCGGCCTGGTGAGACAGCTTGGGGTATCGGATGCCCAGGTCGACAGAGATCTTTTCCACCGTGCGGTGCCAGTCCGTCATCAGGGCGTCGTATGAGACGAAGCTCCGGCGGTATCCCCGGGAGTCTCGTTCCGATGCGAGGACATGCCTTAACCACAGGAGGATTGACTTGGCCGGGGAGAAGCGATCGCGGGCGTACAGCGATCGTGCGACTTCGAGCGGGTTACGAATGGAAAGCACGAAGCTCGGAGATGCGCCGAGCTCTTCGAGCAGGCGAAGCCAGAAGGGGACAAGCCTGCAGATCCGGGGGTCCTTCAGCACGAACAGGGACGAGTCTCCGAAGTCCCTCCGGAGGATCTCCAGGATTCGGCGTTGAAACGGCCGGGCGACGTCGGAGTCGTACCATGAGGCGGGGAGCTCGGACACGTCGTCCCAGGAGGATCCGGCTGAGGTGAGCATCTCCTCGTGAATCAGCGAAACGTCAAACGGCTCCCAGAACCCCGTCTCGTTGTTGTCCGGCACCGGCGGTCTCAGATCAGAGGAGACATCACAGCCCACCAAGTTGAGGACTCGTGTCAGCGCTGAAGTGCCGGATCGGTGCATACCGAGTACTATGGTTGCTTCGGGCATGGTCGTCTCCCGCTCAAGGAATTGTAGCTTGTTCTTTGGCCCCGACAGGGGGATTATGGACCGTGCCTGCTCTCGTGTCAATACCTGGTAAGCCGGTTCGGGAGGCGAGCGGCGGCATCGTGCGTCGGGGCGGCTTGCGGGGTGAGGGAATCGGCCCACCTCGCGCCGGCCGGCAACGCGATCGGGCCATGGGTTGGCTCCCTGCGGAGCGACGAAACCCCACCCCAGATCCCACAGCGCTCCCTGCAGGCCCCGGGCCAACGCCTCGACCGTCTCGCCGAACGCCACCTGCACCCACGTCCAGCCGCTGAAGCTCAGCTTCAGGGCGGAAAGCAGATGGGGCCAACGCCACGCCGGCGATCGTCACCGCAGAGCTCGGCGCCTGGGCGACGCCACCGGGACGACGTCGGGCGGTTGCGCGGCGGCTTCCTGGCGCTGCGTCCGCGGGCGGCCGGCGCTGCGTCCACGCCCATCTGCGCGGCGAGCTGCTCTCCGGGCCGACGAGGAGGGCCCAAAGACGTGTGCGACGTGTGCCTTGACAGATCCATCCTGACGGTGGTACGGTGCGGTTCGCTTTCGGGATCTCGGCAGCAGCATTGGCCGGTCGCGGCCCCGGCGAGACGGTGTGGAGATCCGCCAGTGGCGTCCGTGCGACCGCTAATCCGGACACTGTGAGCTGAGCCTGGCGCGCATCGCGCCTAGCCCCACTGAACGGAGACTCTCAAGGCAGTTGAAGCAACGAATCTTTACCCCAAGACACCAGCCGAGCGCACCGTTCCAGGCCACCGGCAGGGGGATTGCGCGACGACCACGAATCAGACGCTTGGCGAGGAGATTCTCTAATGGCGAAGCCTCGGGTCCTTTATATTAGCAATAATCACCCCGCCGTCTACATTGGCGGCGCCGAGGTGTATTCCTATGAATTATACAAGGCGATGGAAGAGTCGGAGGAGTGCGAGCCGATATTCCTCGCTCGAACTTTCACCTCGGGATACGAGTCGCCTCGTGACACCCCTTTTCGATCGATCAACGACAACCCGACGGAAATTCTGTGGTCCTCGACGGATCACGACGACTTTTTTTCAAAGTCCCCCTTCAAGGAGGAGTTGACGATCTACTTTGACAATTTTCTGAAAGCTTACAGGCCGAACGTCGTACACATTCAGCACACTGTTGGCCTGGGCGTCGACCTCATCCGGCAAATCAAGAACAGCTTGCCGGGTACTCCGATCGTTTACACCCTTCACGAATTCCTGCCGATCTGTAACGCGATGGGCCTGATGATACGGCCTGAGAACGGGGAGCTTTGCGACCATGCCTCGCCGGCGCGCTGTCACGAATGTTTCCCCAGCATCGCGCCGCAACAATTCTTTCTCCGCGAGCAGTTCATGAAATCCCACTTCGATCTGGTCAACCTGTTTCTAGCCCCCAGTCACTGTCTACGCCAACGATTCATCGACTGGGGTATCCCGCCGGAGAAAATACGGTTTTTGGACTATGGACGCATCCCGCAGCCCTGCGTGGCGCACGAAGACGGCGACACGCCGCCGGTTGGCCATTTTGGATTTTTTGGTCAGCTGGCTCCGCACAAGGGCGTCTTGGTATTGCTCAAAGCGATGAAAATACTTCTCGACACCGGAATTCAGGACGTTCGTCTCTTTCTGAGCGGCGCCAACCTGGAAAGGCAGACCGATGAATTTCGTGAACAGATGGAAGATCTGCTCGACAAGTGCGCAGACAACGTCACCTTTCTAGGTAGTTATTCGCCGCATGAAGTTCTAGATCGAATGCGACCGGTCGCCTGGTCTGTGGTGCCGTCACTGTGGTGGGAAAACTCGCCGCTGGTGATTCAAGAGGCGTTCATGCACCGCCGCCCGGTGATTTGCAGCAACATCGGAGGTATGGCCGAGAAAGTAAAGCACGGTGTCAATGGTCTCCATTTTCGCGTCGGCGACGCGGCCAACCTGGCCGCGACCCTGCGGCACGCCGCCAGCTCTCCCGACGAGTGGCAAAGCCTGCGCGCCGCGATTTCCCCGGTCTACTCGATGGCCGAGGCGGTTGCTGCTCACACGGAAATCTACTCCCGGCTACTCGGCGCAGATCCAGAGGCGGATCGCCAGGAGCACCCATGAAGTCCGATCGATTCAGGCTCCCCTCCCGCGGTCTCTCGCTTAGGGGCCGCGGTCCTCTGGGCCACCTCGAAGCGGCAGGATGGCTGGCGCCGGGTGTCCTCTGGGTGGAAGGCTGGCTGACTTGCCCACCCACCGCGTCTCTTTCTCTGAAGGTCAGGGCTCGTGGTGTCGAAAGACAGGTCGAAGCACAGAGGTTTTGCTTTTCCCGCAGCGACATCGAGCAGATCCCCGGCGCCCACGGAGAGATCTTCGTATTGTCGGACTCGGAATGGACCGCGGACACAAAGACGGTGGAGGCGATCTTTGTTCCGCACGCCGACGGTTGGTATCGCTGGACGCGGCGGCGAGGAATTACGGTCGCGCCGGATCTGTTGCAACTCCTGCCCGCCAGAATCCCGTACCTGCCCGAGGAATCCTTGCAGCGCTTCCGGACCTTCCTTGAGGAATTCTCTTCACAGGCCGTCGGTCTGGATCGCGTAGATCCAACCTATCGCCGAAACATGGCCACAATGGACGAGCTGCTGCCCGCTGAGGAAACCCCGGAGCACGTGCCCGCCGCTGACGAAGCCCCGGAGCACGAGGCGCCCGTCTGGGTACCTTCGTTTGAGAGCTCCTCCGTCTATTTCGACTATGTCGTGGTCGTCGATTCGGAGCACATTTTTCTGAGGGGTTGGCTGCTGGACGTGGAGCAGGTCGTCGCGGACGTCGAAATGATCTCTCTGGGAGGCGGTCGGATCGGTCTCCGAGATCACCTGTATCGCGTCCGACGTCCGGACGTGACGGAGGCCTTGCGCCCGAAACACGGTGAAAGCGCAGAGGGCAAGCTCGGATTCGTCGGCCTCGTGCGCATCGGTCGCGAAGCCTTGGAGCGGCCGGGGTCCCGCTTTGGCCTGCGGCTCGTCGACGGCGCCTGGCTCCCGGTCGGCACACCACAATGGACGGTCGATCCACTGGCGGCGCGTAGCGAGTTGCTCAATTGCTGGCCCGAGGAGCTCTTCCTAGAGTTGCGCCTCGTCGAGAGCTGTTTCGCTCCAGCTCTCCAACGGCTGCAGCGTCGTTGTCGCGACCAGGCCGTGACGGCTCGGATGCTTGAATTCGGCTCTTCACCGGCCGCTCCGGAGATCTCGATCGTCATCCCCCTTCACCGTCGCCTCGACCTGGTCGAGCACCAGTTGGCGCGGCTGGCCGACGAGTCAAGTCTGGCGGAAACTGAGATCATCTACGTCCTCGACGAAAAGGAGCTCGAGCCACAAGTCGAGCGGTCCTGGTTTCACCTCTGCCAGCTCTACCAGGTGCCGATACGGCTGGCCGTCCTGTCCCAGGACTACGGCTACGCGGCGGCGGTCAACGTCGGTGTCAAGCACGCGCGGGGTCGCCTGCTAGTCCTCATGCACTCCGACGTTTTCGCTGGCCGTCCGGGATGGCTGCGGGTCATGGCCGACCTCTACTCGACACGCCGGGAGATCGGCGCCCTGGGCGTCAAGCTCCTCTACGAAGACCGGTCCCTCCAACATGCCGGGATCTTTTTCTCCCGCCGTCTCCGGCCCGACGGCCTGTGGTCCAACGTGCACCCGTACAAGGGCCTGCCGCGGCGACATCCGGCGGTCGCCGGGAGCCGGCGTGTCCCCGCCGTCAGCGGCGCCTGCTTGATGATCGAGCGCGATCTCTTCGAAAGAGTCGGCGGTCTGAGCGACCAGTTCATCGCCGGCGACCTCGAGGACGCCGACCTCTGCCTGCGGTTGCTAGAGGAAAAGCGGCAGTGCTGGTATCTGGGCGACGCCGAGCTCTTCCATCTTGAAGGGGTTGTCCGCCAACGCGGTCTGGGGTGGCAGCGCAACTTGTGGACGGAGCTTTATAACCACTGGCTACAGACCCACCTCTGGAGCTCTCGGATCGAGGAGGTCATGGCGGAATTCGGCGATCCATGAGAAACTCCTGGAAGAGCGCAGTCGAAGCTGGCAGAGGGGGCTGGCTCACCTCCGGGCGACGGAAATCCTGCACGACTCCAGCAGCCAGGGCATCACGTGCGGCGTCACCTCCCCGAAGAAGACCGGAGCGCGGGTCGGCATCGTGAAGTGGGCGTTGCGGATCCGGTAGTGCTCTTCGTCATGGATCTTCCAGAGCCGGACGGACTCCTCCGGCACCTGGTTGGTCATGGCGCCACCGTGGACCTGGTGGAAGCTCGCCTCGCCGAGGAGCGTCACGAGGGTCGAGCCGTCGAGCTGACAGGCCCGGTAGTAGAAGTCCAGGTTGACGAGACCTCCGCCCGGTGCCGCGAAGGCCTCCTCGAATCCTCCCAGCTCCGCGTAGAGGTCCTGCGGCAGGAAGAGACAACTGCTCTCGGCGATGGGGAGGAACCAGCCGTTTTCCGAGGAACCGGCGAAAGCGGAGATCTCGAAGAGGCGATAGCCGTCCTCGGGCCACTTGACGCTCGCCAGGAGCTCGTCTTCCTGCTGCTGGTCGTAGCCCTTCGCTACGGACCGTGTCTGGAAGTCCGGGCCCAGGTGGAAGGCCAGCGTGCTCACGACGGGACGCTCAAAGGCGTCCAGGGCGGCAAGAGCCTGGTTCAGCATGCCGGGGCTGACGATCCGCGCGCCGTCGATCAGGATGCCGACGTGGCGTCCTTTTGCCCGGGAGACGCCGAAGTTGGCGGCGTAGGCCGGCGACGGCGCCGGGTCTTCGAGGAAGAAATAGCGGAAGTTGTCGCCGTGCTCCTCGACCGCCGCGCGCTCGAGCGGTTCCGGGGATCCGTTTTCGACGACGATGATCTCGTAGTCCCGTGGATCGATCTGGCGCTGGTACGCCGCGGAAAGCGAATGGAGCGTGCGCGGCGCCTCCCGCCGCATGTTGTAGACGACGAGCACGACCGACAGGCGGGGAGATCGGAGGAGACCCCACATTTCTTGCTATTCGATGTAGCCGAGCGCCCGGATGGCTTCGAGGTTGGGAAGCTCCTCCTCCCGGAGCTGCGCACCCTGCGCGAGGGGTGCCTGCCGCAGCCGTCGCCGCAGCTCCTGGCGCAGGGTCTCGCGGCGCTCGTCCATCCCCTGGACGGGACGGCGCTCGTCCGGGTCGGACGCCAGGTTGTAGAGCTCCGTGCGAAAGCTCTCCGGAGACTCGACGTTGTGAACGACCAGCTTCCACTCACCCCGACGAAGCGCGAGCGATTGATAGGCGAACTTGCTGGGAAAAAGATAGTAGCTCAAGGCGTCGCGGGGCTCGACGTCACCGCCGTCGAGCGGTAGCTGTCGTCCGGTCCAGATCTCAGGAACGCCGGCACCGGCGAGCTCGAGAAGAGTCGGTGCGACGTCCTCCAGAAGGACTTCGGAATCGACCGTGTGCCCCCCGGCGGAGCCTGGTGAGCGCGGCAGGCGCATGATCAGGGGAACGCGGATCAGGGGGTCGTAGACCTCCTGGTGCATGAACAGGTTGTGGTCGAGGAAGGCCTCGCCGTGATCGGCGGTGACGACGACGACGGTCTCCTCGTAGAGGCCCTGCGCCCGGAGCTCGTCCAGGAGCCGGCCGAGCTCGAGGTCGACGTAGAAGATGCCGGAGTCGTAGAGGGCTTCGAGCACCTCCAGGCGCTCCGGGGAATAGGAGCTTGGATCGGGGGGCTCGCCGTCGAGGATCTTGGCGTTCTGTGACCAGAGATAGCGCTGTCCGGCGCCGTCTTCCGGGGAGGTCCAGGCGAAAGGAGCGTCCTCGGACGCGACGAAACGGAAGCGGTGGGGGTTGTCGTAGGGGAAGCACCTCTCGTCCTGGCACTCGGCGTCGTTGGGGACCGCGTGGACGGACTTGGTGTGCAGGAAGAGGAAGAAGGGCCGCGACGTGTCGCGTCCGCGGAGCCAGGCCAGGGCCGCGTCGACCGTCGCCGCGACGTCGAAGCGCAGGGCGAGGCCCTCGCGGTGAGGCGCGTGCTCGTAGCGTTCGAAGCCCCGGCTGAAGCCGCGCTCGCCGCCGACGAAGCCCCGGGGCTGGGAATCGACGAAGGCCGCCGTCTGGTAGCCGCCGCGTGCCAGGACCTCGGCGAGGACGGGGACCTCCCGCGGGATCGTCCGCAGGCTGTTGTCGATCCCGAGCGCATAGGGGTGCATACCGGTCAGCATCGCGGCGTGAGAGGGGAAGGTCCAGGGCGTCGGGGCGAGCGCGGTGGTGAAGCGAACCGATTCGTGGGCCAGAGCGTCGATCACCGGCGAGGTGTCGCGCTCGTAGCCGTAGCAGCCGAGGTGATCGGCGCGTAGCGTGTCGATCGAGACGAAGAGGATGTGGGGAGGCGTCTTGGGCTCGGAAGCTTGCCGGGCGCAGTGGATGGTGAGCACCAGGAGCGTCAGGGTGCCGATGGCGGCCATCCCAGCCCCGCGGAGACGGAACGCTTCGGCGACGGGTGGCGTCTTGTCCTGTCTCGTCATGATCGTGGCTCCTCGGGAAGTCGCAGCCGCTTCCCCCGGCGTCATACTATGGAATCGCCACACTGGATTCCAACCGTCGGCGCCGGCGTCCGGGCGTGGCAACCCGTCCTACCGATTGGGCGGGCCGTCGCGCGTCTCCAGGACGGCTTGGATCGCCGGCCGATAGACCAGGACGAGGAGGAAGGCGTGCGAGAGGATCAAGTAGCGGATGTTGACGATATTCTGGACAGCTGCGAAGAAAAAGGCGTTGACGATCCACAGAGCCGCACACGGCACCCATGGCGCGAGTATCGCCGCATTCAGCCGGCGCTGCCGAGACTCGGCGAAAAGACGGCGCAGGGCGAGCGGCAGGGCCAGAAGAAGAACGAACGCGGCGAGGACAAGGTAGGCCCTCGTCAGCCGCGGGTGGTGAGAGGCCATCCGCTGATAGTCCCAGACGCAGCCGTCGGAGAAAAACCATCGACGGATGGCGGCGTTGCCGCCGAGATGCCACGCCGTGACGCGAACATAGAACGCGAAGGTACCCCACGTGTTCTCCAGCGCGTCCCGTGCGGTGTCGAGGAGGATCGTTCCCCATCGTCTCGGTAGTACGGTCTTGAGGATGTCCACCGTGACCTCGCGCCGTAGCCGATCGTCAAGCCCGGTCACCCGGTTGATGACTCGGCGGGCCTCGTTGAGATGGCTGTCGTAGCGCCTCGCGTCGTCGACGGAAAGTCGCGCCTTCGTCCGTTCGGGCAGATCGTCGTAGACGTCGCTCAGGTACGGGAAGACGAGCCGGAAGTGGGCGCCGGTGTCGAGCAGCGGCCACCAATCGGCGTCCCTCTTGTAGACCGTCTTGTGGACCGCGACGATGAGCGCCAGGCTGCAACAGAGAAGAGCCGCGGCCGCCGCCATGCGTTGCTTCAGGCCTTCGGGAAAGACCGTCCGACGCCGCGCCCACGCCCACAGGAGCGAGGTCAGGAGAAAAGTAGCCAGCAAGATCCACTTCTTCTCGACTCGCAGCCCCGCGGCGAGCAGGAAGCCGGCCCCCAAGGCGGCGCCGGCCACCCAGGGTGAAAATCGCCGGTCGGCGAGCGCGATCAGGGCTCCGCAGAAAACCAGGCAGGCGGAAAAAGTCAGGCCGTCGGTCATGAGAGCCAGGTTGAAATGACTGATCAGGGGATCGAAGAGCAGCAGAGAGGAAAGCAGGAGGATCTCTGTCGTCCTACGCTTCGGCTTGCCTCTGCCGCCACCGGCGGACGGCGTCGTCATCTGTACAAAAAAGAAAATGGAAAGGGCACCCACGAAGAGCTGGAAGAGCTGAACCGACGTGTAGCCCGAGGGCACCAAGCAGCGTCCTCCTTCCTCCAGCTTTTCATACTGCCTCCAGCCGAGCCATCTCGGCGCCTCCCCGTCCAGGAAGAGGCGTCCGGCTTGCGCCAGGATCCAGGGATAGACGATCCCCCGATGCTCGTTGACCTTGAGGTTTCTTGCGAAACTCAGATAGGTCCCCGTGTCGCCATAGTGAGGGATGTCCCCGAGGTTCACCGCCGTCCAGAAGACACCGACCAGGACATAGAGGACGGCGACGGCCCGGACGAAGCGCAGGTAGGATCTGGAGGTCGCCATGGCGGAGGAGGGCCTAAGCCGAGACGACGTTCGCCGCCGGCCGTCGATAGACACCCCGGGTATCGACGACGAGCCTTGAGCGCTCGCGCACCCGCTCGTAGTCGACCGAGCCGTGGTCGGTGACGACGACGACGGCGTCCTGCGCGTCGAGGACGTCGTCGTCGAGGGGCAATGATCGAAGCGGCGGCAGCTCGGGCCAGCTCCGCATGGCCGGCGCCTCGGGGACGTAGGGATCGTGGTAGCCGACCTGGGCACCTTTCTTCAGAAGTCGGTGGAGGATCTCGAAAGCGGGGCTTTCCCGGGGGTCGGCGACGTCTTTCTTGTAGGCCAGGCCGAGAACGAGGATCGAAGCGCCCGCGAGCGTCTGGCCGCGCTCGGCGAGGGCCTCTTCGAGGCGGTCGAGGACCCAGGCGGGCATCTCGCGGTTGATCTCGCCCGCCAGCTCGACGAAGCGGGTCCGGATGCCCATCTCGCCGGCCTTCCAGGAGAGGTAGAAAGGGTCGATCGGGATGCAGTGACCGCCCCAGCCCGGTCCCGGGTTGAAGCGCATGAAGCCGAAGGGCTTGGTGTCCGCGGCTTCGAGCACCTCCCAGATGTCGACGTCCATTGCGGCGTAGATCGTCTTGAGCTCGTTGACGAGCGCGATGTTAACCGCCCGGAAGACGTTCTCGCAGAGCTTCGAGGCCTCGGCGGCACGGCTCGTCGAGAGGCGCACGACCGAGGTGAAGACCGCACCGTAGAGCGTCTCGGCGATCTGGCCCGAGACCTCGTCGACCCCGCCGACCACCTTGGGGATGGTGCGGACCTCGACGCGGCTGCCGGGGTCGACGCGCTCCGGCGAGAAGGCGAGGAAGACCTCCCGGCCGCAGGCGAGGCCGCTCGTCTCGAGGATCGGCTTCAAGACCTCCTCGGTGGTCCCTGGCCAGGTGGTGGATTCAAGCGCCACGAGCTGGCCGGGCCGCAGCCGGTCGGCGATGGCGCGTGCCGTCGATTCGACGTAGCCCAGGTCGGGTCGGCGGCTCTCGTCGAGCGGCGTCGGGACGCAGATCAGGAGCGCGTCGCCTTCGGCGAGGCGACCGAAGTCGGCGGTCGCCTCGAGACGGCGGTCGGCGACAGCGGCGGCGATGGGCTCGGGAGAGACGTCGGCGATGTAGCTCTCGCCTCGGGCGAGGGTCGAGACCTTGGCCTCGTCGGTGTCGAAGCCGAGAACGTCGAAACCGTTCTCGGCGAAGGCGAGCGCGAGAGGCAGGCCGACGTAGCCGAGCCCGAGGACTGCGATCCGGGCCTCGCGGCGGCGGATCTTCAGCGCGAGCTCGTGGGCGGCCGGCGGTAAGTCCATTGGCGTCATGGGTATCTTTCACCTGAGTTCAGGAGTCGGCGTTTGGGGGAGGGATCCTATGCGATCCTCCCTGGGAGATCCAGTTGACCGGCGTCCGGCCGTAGGTAGAATGCGCTCGTCTTGAGGCGCGGGCAGAATGCAAACCGGAACCAGCTCCATGGTGCAGGGCGCACCGTTCAGTGATCGGCTGTGTGAAGCCGTCTGTTTCGGCTTCTGCCTGTGGACGCTTTGCAGCTGGGCCGTGGTGTCGGCGGGGGGGACCCTTCGGACCTTGCTGGGGCTGTTCACGGTCGTGGTGGGCACGGTCCTGGCCGGGTTTCTGGTCTGGCGCCGCAGGCGGCCGGCGTTCGCCGGAGCGACCCCGGTGGCGGAGGTCGTAGCGCCTGGCTCGGGGCTCCCACGAGGTGTCCTGGCGGCGGCCGTCGCGGTAGCCTTGGGCGTCGTGTTCGCGATCCGGAGCTCGGAGAGCGCGCTCGTCAGGTGGTGGTGGATCGTCGGGCTGCTGGGGCTCGCGGCGATCCTCGTGCTCTGGCGCGAGGACCCGCGTCCGGCGGCGCCACCGGCCACTGGCCACCGACGCGAAGCCCTGCTCTGGGGCCTGGCGGCGTTTTGCATTGTCGTGACCCTGGTCAGCCATCGGCCGGACATTGATGACGCCTTCTACATAGGCCTCGCGGTGCATGCCGTCGACGCCCCGGGTTGGGCGCTCCTGGGTAGCGATCCGTTGCACGGCATCCCGGAGCTGCCGCTTCACATGCCGCTTTACCGCCTCCATTCCTTCGAGCTGGCGAACGCGGCGCTCGCCAAGCTCACGGGGATTCCGGCGATCTACTGTTTTCACTGGATTGCGGCGTCGGTGGGGGCGTTGCTCCTGCCGCTGGCCCATGCCCGTCTGTTCCGGCGGCTCGCTCCCGGGCTCTGGCTGGAGGCGGTCGTCGTCCTGGTGGTCCTGTTCGTCGCGGTCGGCGAGACCCACCGCTGGTATGGGAACTTCGCTTTGGTCAGGATGTGGCAGGGCAAGGCGCTGTATCTCTTCTTCTTCCTGCCTCTGATCTACGCCTACGCCCTGGAGCTCGGGTGCCGGCCGAGCCGTCGTGTGGTCCTGCTGCTCGGCGCCGCGCAGGTGAGCGCCGTCGGCTGTAGCGCCTCGGCGCTTTGGGGCGCGCCGCTAGCCGCTGCCCTGGGCGTGATCAGCACCTTGCGACCGTCGCGCCGGCACCTCCTCGGCCTCGCCTGGGGAGCGCTGCCGACGGCGGCTGTTCTCGGGGTCGGATGGAGCTTGAAACGTGAGCTCGCCAAGACGAGCCGCCGCATCGCCGAGACCTCCACCGAGCCGGGCGACGGGTTCGAGAGGGCGCTCCACCTCGTGCTGGGCGACGCCCGACTGCTTAGCGTGGCGATCGCCGCGCTCCTGCTCGCCTGGGTGGTCTCGCCCCGGGGCCCGGCGCGGCGCTTCGCCGCCATCGTCCCCCTGGGCGGCT
Organism: uncultured bacterium; assembly: GCA_965371445.1. Taxonomy (GTDB): domain Bacteria; phylum Acidobacteriota; class Thermoanaerobaculia; order Multivoradales; family J023; genus DASWIG01. The sequence continues at coordinate 30,058 of CBDUYN010000120.1, forward strand.
TCCTGCTGCTCAATCCCTACACGGAGATTCTGATCAGCGCCCACGTCACGGGACGGGCGCTGTGGCGGGCCCTCTGGGCGGTCCCCCTTCCCCTCCTGATGGTGCTCGTCCTGATCTCGCCTCTGCGGCTTCCGGTCCCGGCACGGTGGAGATGGGCACGTTTCCTCGCCGGTGCGGGTCTGCTGGCTGCTTTCGTCGTCTACGTCCCGAGCTACTCCGCGTTGAGCGAAAAGAACCGGGGGCTTCGGCTGGGGTTTCCGGGGCTCAAGGTGCCCGAGGTCGAGTACTCCTTCGCCGAGGCCTTGAACCGCCTCGCCGGGCCCGGCTCCCTCGTCCTGGCGCCCGAGCCGGTCACCGCCTGGATCCCCACCTTCCACGGCCACGCCGATCCGTTGGTCGTACGCCTGTACCTGCGCCCGAAAGGGATGAGGAATTTTCTGGGGAGCCGCAACGTCAACCGGCGCGAGGACATGGTAGCCTTCGTCGAAGGCCGGAGACCACGGGCAAGCGAGCTCTTCCAGGAGGGCTTGGACCTTTATCCGCTGCGGGGCGTCTGCCTTTCGACCCGGCGCCCCCGGGTGGCCCGGCAGGCGTTGCGCCAGGCCGGCTTTCGGCGCGAGGTCGCCGGAGAGAGCTACGAGATCTGGCTACGGGCAGATCCGGCCGAAGTATCCGCCGTCCGCGCCCCGGGCGACGGCCCTTGAGGAGTCTCATATGTCCAGCATCGCACTGCTCGTCGACGACGCCCCCCGCCGGGAGGAGCTTTCCGCCCCGGCGGTGGAGAAGCCGCTTCTTCGCCTCCTGGTGGCGATGCCAGCTTTGAACGAAGAGAAGACCGTCGGAGAAGTGATCCGGGCCATTCCGCCCGAAATCCCCGGGATCGGCACGATCGACGTCCTGGTGGTCGACGACGGCAGCCACGACGAGACCTCCCGCGTCGCCCGGGAGGCGGGGGCACACGTCCTGCGCCATCCGCAGGCCCAGGGTGTCGGCGCCACGTTCCACTCGGCGCTCGCCCACTCGATCGACCACGGCTTCGACTTCCTGGTGACGATCGACTCCGACGGCCAGTTCGACCCGGCCGACATCCCGGCCCTGGTCGCTCCGGTCGTCGCTGGCGAGGCCGACTTCTCCTCGGCGTCGCGCTTCAAGGATCCGGCTCTCGTCCCCGACATGCCGTGGGTCAAGAAGTGGGGCAACCGGATGATGAGCCGGCTGATCTCGAGGCTCACCGGACAGAAGTTCT
>CBDUYN010000121.1:0-31083 GCA_965371445.1 uncultured bacterium
GTGCGACGAGGTCCGAATCTTTTCCCATCGCCTCCCGCGAAGGTGCGACGAGGTCCGAATCTTTTCCCATCGCCTCCCGCGAAGGTGCGACGAGGTCCGAATCTTTTCCCGTCGCCTCCCGATCCGGCCTCGACGGACGCTGTGCGGGGCGTAAGGCCTCCGGCTCCCTTTTGAAGCCGCTCGTCGTGCCTCGGGATCGGTGCGGACGGCGAGGAAGACCTCGGGCGGAGGTGTGGGTTAGCCGCATATCACCCTCGGCCCTCGTGGCCGGGCCGCCTTCACCGCCTACCGAGCCGATCCTCGCCGAGTTGCCGTCCATCGCCCACTCAGGTACAGGATGGCGCCTTCGGCGGCAAGGCGCCGAACGCTCCTCGGGATTTACGCCGGTGACGGCCTCCGGATCTGCTATACTCCCTCCATGGCCCTTCCTGCCCTCAAACCCGAAGAGGCGTACCTCGACGACGAGTCCGAGGGCTCCGTCTTCCGCCTGGTCGAGCTCGCCGACGGAACCGTCGAGGAGCAGCAGCTTCCCCTCACCCTGGAGCTCCTGCTCCACCCCCAGGAAGGCGACAAGGTGGCCCAGAACGACTTCCATAGCCGCTTGCTCGGAGCGCTGCTCGAACGCGTCCGGTCTCTGGAGCCCGACGTCGCGGTCTTCACTGATCTCATCTTCCGCTGGGATAAGCTCGGCTTGCCCGACGCGGCCCCCGACGTCGCGGTCGTCGCTGGCCTTCCTGGCACGCGCGAGGAGATCACGGAACAAGTCCAGGGGCTTTTCGACGTCGCTTCTCTCGGTCAGCGTCCGCACCTGGCGATCGAGGTGGTTTCGCCTCAACACCGCGATCTGCGCAAGAAGGATCTGGAGATCAACGTCGCGGACTATGCCCGGGCTGGGATCCGGGAGTACCTGGTCGTCAACCCGGGTGGACGTCACTCGAAGGCACCGCTGCAACTCCTGGGCTACCGCCTGGAGGGTGGCCCCGAGTACACGGAGATCGAGCCCGACGAGCAGGGCCGGATCCTTTCGGAAACGACGGGGTTGCTTTTCTGGTCGGACCCCGACGGCCGGCGACTCGAGGTGTTCGACGCGGCGACAGGGGAGCGTGTGTTGAACGCCAAGGAGGCCCGGGCACGGGCCGAGGAAGAGGCCGCACGGGCCGAGGAAGAGGCCGCACGGGCCGAGGAAGAGGCCGCCGCCCGCAAGGCCGCCGAGGCGCGGGCCAAGACCGCCGAGACGCGAGTGGAAGAGGAAAAGGCCGCCCGCAAGGCCGCCGAAGAAAAGATCGCGCAGCTCGAAGCCCTACTCCGACGTCAGAGCTGAGACGCACGCACAGACCCTAGGGGTCGGCTCTTCCCAAACCCCAAAAGGGCCCGGTCCCCTGTCCTCGTCGTCACCTCCTGGAAGACACCTGAAGGCTGAGTTCGGCTAGACTTCCGCCGATGGAAGACGACGCGACCCAGCCGGAGAACCCGGCACCCTACGACGCAATCTACCTCTCGCCCCACCTCGACGACGCCACTCTCTCCTGCGGCGGCCAGATCTACCGTTTCACCCGCTCGGGACAGCGGGTGCTCGTGGTGACGTTCATGACCGGAGCTCCTGAGGAGGGAGAGCTCTCGGCGGCCGCCGTCGAGCTTCACGGCCTGTGGGGCTTCGGGCCGGAGCAGGGCGTCGGCCCGGTCCTCGAAACGCGCTGCCGCGAGGACGAGGAAGCGTGCCGCACCCTCGGTGCCGAGCACCTCCACGCCGGGCTGATCGACGCCCTCTACCGCCGTCGTCCCGGGAGCGGCGCGCCGCTCTATTCGACCGTGAAGTCGATCTTCCGTTCTCCCAAACCGGCCGATGAGGCTCAGCTGGAGGTCGTCGCCAAGGTCGTCGCCGAATTGCCGGAGGCGAGCCGCGTCTGCGCGCCCTTCGGCATCGGCAGCCACGTCGACCACGTCCTCGTTCGCCGCGCCGCCGAGCGCGTACACGGTCGAGACCTTGAGTACTACGAAGACTACCCCTACGCCCATTCTCGAAAAGCACGGTGGAAGGCCTTCGGGTGGCGCTCGCCGCGCGGCGAGGACGGCCGCGCGTTCCGCTGGGAGAGCCGGACCTGGACCCTCGGCCACGACGCCATCGAGGCGAAATGCCGTGCCGTGCGTCGCTACAGCTCGCAAATCGGGGCCCTCTTCAAGGACGAGGACGAGATGGAGCACAAGGTTCGCGTCTACGCCCGGCGGGTGGGAGGCGAACGGGTGTGGTGGCTCGCCGCGCGGCGTTAGCCCGGACCGGTGAAGCAGGGCAGGCGATGGGTAAGGTCACCTTCCTCGGACCTCAGCGTCTCCACCCGACCCTGAGGCACGAGATCGGCCGCCTCGGCGTCGACGGCCCCGTCGCCGCGGTCACGGCCGGCTGGCAGGAGCGTGAGAGCGAGATCGAGTACCTCCGGGCGCATCTGAAGCGTCCGGTGGTCAAGCTCGGCCTCTACAACCGGGCGGAGCAATTGGCAGAAGAGGATCCCGAGCTTGCCCTCGCTCACCGCGCCCGGCAGGACCGGCTAAAGGCCATACAGCGCCTCTACCGCTACCGGCTCGACTACGCCCTCGAGCCGGCGCGCGAGCTCCTGCGCCGCGAGGGACCGCCGGAGCTCTTGGAGCCGGAGCGCCAGGCGGCGATCGAAGCGCTGCGCGACCTCGACGAGGCCCACCTGCAACGGATCCGCGAGGTGCATCGCGACTACGAACGCAAGACTCGGCCCCTGGAACGTTCCGCGGTCTTGCGCCATCGGCGCGAGATCGCCGAGATCCTCCAGGAGTGCGTGGCTCTGGCCGTCGCCGGCGGGCACGTCGCGGTTCTTTTGAACCGAATGCGCACTTTCGGTTTGGGGGGGCTGATCGGCGAGACACCCGTCTTCGCCTGGTCGGCGGGGGCGATGGCGCTTTCCGAGCGCGTCGTCCTCTTCCACGACAGCCCGCCGCAGGGTCCGGGCAACCCGGAGATCCTCGACGCCGGGCTGGGTCTTTTTCCGGGTCTCGTCGTCCTGCCCCATGCCGACCGGCGGCTGCGCCTGGAGGATCCGGCGCGAGTGTCGATCCTCGCCCGGCGTTTTGCCCCCGCCGTCTGCGTCCCCTTCGACGACCGTGCTCCAGCCCTCGTCTGGGACGCAGACGGCCTGCATTGGGGAGAGGGAGCGCAGCGGCTCGCCGCCGACGGACGCGTCGTCCAGGGGAAGGAGGCGGCGGCTTGAACCTCGCGATCCACGAGTGGCTTCACGAGGCGCCGCCCACGGCCGAGCGGATCGACCGCTTCCTCGGCGAGCACAGCTTCCCGATCGTCGAGGGGACGTCACTCACCTTCGTCTACCGCGGCTCGGCCGACGCCGTCTTGTTGCAGCACTTCATCTACGGCCTCGAAACCTCGCAGCCGTTTCATCGCGTCGAGGAGACGGATCTCTGGTACCTGGTCCTGGAGCTGCCGCGGGCGTCGAACCTTCAGTACAAGCTGAACGTCGTCCACGGGGAGGATCACAACTGGATCCTCGATCCCCTGAATCCGCGTCATGCCCGCGATCCCTTCGGCTCCAACTCGCTCGCGATGACCGAGGGCTGGGAGCGTCCGGACTGGACGCGATCCGATCCCGAGGCGCGTCCCGGGAAGCTGCGCGAGCTGAAAGTTCCGAACGCTGCATTTGGCAAGAAGAGCCGGGTCGCCCTTTATCTTCCGGCCCGCTTCCGGCGGACGCGCCGGTATCCGCTCCTCGTCGTCCACGACGGCAGCGACTACCTGCGCTACTCGGACTTGAAGGTGGTGCTCGACAACCTGATCCACCGCCTGGAGGTGGCGCCGCTCGTCGTCGCGTTGACCGACGCCGACGAGCGCCTCGGCGAGTACCCCGACCATGCGCCTCACGCCCGTTTTCTGACCGAGGAGTTGGTGCCCTACCTGGAGGAGCGCTATCCGCTCCGCGGGAAGCCGCGGGCGCGAGGCCTCATGGGGGCAAGCTTCGGCGGTGTGGCGTCGCTGTCGTGCGCCTGGCGCTACCCGGGGTTCTACGGTCGGCTGCTGCTCCAGTCGGGTTCTTTTGCCTTCACCGACGTCGGCCAGCACAACCGGGGAGAGACCTTCGACCCGGTGGTGGAGTTCATGAACGCTTTTCGGGAGGAGCCGGGCAAGCCCTCGGAGAAAGTCTTCGTCAGCTGCGGGACCTACGAGTCGCTGATCTACGAGAACCGTTCGCTCGTGCCGCTTCTTCAGTCGACGGGGATGGAGGTGCGCTACGTCGAGGCGCGCGACGGGCACAACTGGATCAACTGGCGGAATCGTCTTCGCGAGGGGCTGTCGTGGCTCTTTCCGGGGCCGTTGTGGATGGTCTATGAGTAGGACTTGATCACCTTGGTGTAGGATCCCCGCTCCGGAAACCGAACGAGGAGGACAGTAAGTGGCCAACGTTACTCGCCTGATCGGCCTCTCCCTCGGCGCCGACCTCGACTGGCCGGTCTGTTACGAGGAGATCCTGCGGCGGTTGAACCTCGCCATCCCCTGGGAGGGCGACACGGTCGCCTTTGACGTCGAGCGGGTCACCATCGAGCCCTTCGACCTCCAGCAGCCCTGCCGCTACGACCTGGTCCTCGACCGGCTCACCCACTGGTACCACACGAGCCGTGAGTGGATCAAAAAGGCCGTCATCTTGGACGACCTCTACGTCCTCAACAATCCCTGGACGCTCCAGTCGATGGAAAAGCAGACCAGCTACTGCGCCATGATGCGCCTCGGCCTGCCGGTGCCGCGCACCTGGATGGTGCCGCCCAAGGCCTATGAGCACCACGACGACCTGGAGACCACCCTGCACCGCTACGCCAAGCTCTTCTCGCTCGAGGAGGTGGGCGAGAAAGTCGGCTACCCCCACTTCATCAAGCCCTACGACGGCGGTGCCTGGGTCGGGGTCAACAAGATCGACGACGCCGAGCAATTGAAGCGCGCCTACGAGGACAGCGGCAAGAAGCTCATGCACCTCCAGAAAGAGGTGGTCGACTGGGACGTCTTTGCCCGCGCCTTGGGCGTCGGGCCGCAGGTCAACGTCATCCGCTACGATCCGGCGGCGCCGCTCCATGAGCGCTACCGGGTCGAGCTCGACTTCCTCGACGAGGGCGAGGAGGAGCTGTTGCGCGACATGACTCTCACCATCAACACCTTCTTCGGCTGGGACTTCAACTCCTGCGAGGCGCTGCGCAAGGACGGCGTCTTTCACCCGATCGACTTCGCCAACGCCTGTCCCGACTCCCAGGTCACCTCGCTCCATTACCACTTCCCGTGGCTGATCAAAGCCCACGTGCGCTGGTCGGTCTTTGTCGCCACGACGCGTCGCAAGATGCGCCAGAACGTCGACTGGGAGCCCTACTACGAGGTGGCGGAGCGTGGCTTGCCGCTGCGGCAGCGTCTCCGCGAGTACGGCAAGATCGCCGCCGAGCGCTTGGAGCGGGACCGCTTCGAGGAGTTCTGCGCCGAGCACCTCGCCCACCTCGACGAGGTGGCCTGGGATTTTTTTGGCTCCGAGACCGCCAAGGAGACCGTTCGGGCCAAGGTCACGGCGCTTTTTCCCAAGCCCGAGATCGAGGAGTTCACGGAGCACTTCTGGGGCCTGATCCAGCTCTGGCGCAAGACCGAGGAAGAGCGGACGGCGAACGCGAAAGGAGAGCGACGGTCATGAGCGAAGAGCCTACGAACGGCGGCGGCGACGCCGCGGGCGAAGACGACTTCATGGAGATCGAATGGGACGTCCTCGAGGCGGCCATCGACGCGATGGCCGACGCGGGGCTCGATCTCGCCGATCCCGAGAGCGCGAGCGAGCACATCGCGATCCTGCTGGCCTCGCTCCTGCGGCGTGTCCGGGAGGAGGATCCGGACGTCGACGAGGAGCAGCTCTCGGAGATGGCCGCCGACGTGGCGGCCATCGCCGTCGAGATCGCCCTCGGCGAAGACGAGGTGCCGCCCTTCGAGGCGAGTGAGGAGTAGCCGTCCCCTTGGGAGGAACGAGGGGGGAAAACACTAGCCGTCCCCTTGGGGGGAACGAGGGGGGAAAACACTAGCCGGGCGGGCCTTTCGCGTTACACTAGGGAGACGATGCCGAGCACCGCTCGCGATGCCTCCGAGGAGAGCCTCGCCTCCCACCGCATCCTGGTCGCCGACGACGAGCCGACGATCCGCTACGTGCTGCAGCAGTACCTCGAGCACGAAGGCTACGAGGCGATCCCCGCCGAGAGCCGCAACCAGGCCGAGACGCTTTTCCTGGAGAACCGCTTCGACGCCGCGGTGCTCGACTACTACCTCGGCGACGGCAACGCCTTGGAGCTGATGGCCTGGCTCAAGGCGAGCGAGATCGACGTCCCGGTGATCGTGCTGACGGGCAACGGCAGCGTCGACCTGGCGGTGCAGGCGATCCTCCAGGGCGCCGAGCACTTCCTCACCAAACCCGTCGACCTGCCGGCCTTCACGGTGATCCTCTCCCGGGTGCTCGAGAACCGGCGCAACCAGCGCCGCAGCCGCCTCCGGCGAACCCGTAGGTTGGGCCTCGACCCATTCCTCGGCGAGAGCAGCGCGATCCGCGAGCTCGCCGAGACGGCGACGAAGCTCGCGTCCTCCGACAGCCCGATCCTGATCCACGGCGAGACCGGCAGCGGCAAGGGTGTGCTGGCGCGCTGGCTTCACGACCAGGGACCGCGCGCGGAAGAGGCCTTCGTCGACATCAACTGCGCGAGCCTCTCGGCAGAGTTTCTAGACAGCGAGCTCTTTGGCCACCAGCGCGGCGCGTTTACCGGGGCGGTGGCGAACAAGTCGGGCCTCCTGGAGGTCGGGGACCGTGGCACCGTTTTCCTCGACGAGATCGGCGACATGAACGTCCGCGTCCAGCCGAAGCTCCTGAAGGTGTTGGAGGAGAAGCGTTTCCGGCGCATGGGGGAGGTGCGCGAGCGCGAGATCAACGTCCGGCTGATCGCCGCCTCGCACCGCGACCTGCGCCAGCTCACCAAGGAGAACCTCTTCCGCGAGGATCTCTACTTCCGGCTCTCGACCCTACCGCTCGTGATCCCCCCGCTGCGCGAGCGCCGCGAGGACATCGTGCCGTTCGCCGAGAGCCTCCTGGCGAAGCTCGCCGCCGAGATGGGCCGCGCATCCCCCGCGGTCCAAGACGATGCGGTCAAGGCGATCGAGAGCTATCCCTGGCCGGGCAACATCCGGGAGCTGCGCAACGTCCTCGAGCGCGCCGTGCTCCTCTCGGCCGACGACGTGATCGAGGTGGAAGACCTGCACTTCGAGTCCGGCATGACCGAGTCCGGCATGACCGCCGGCAAGGCGGGGGGACTGAGCTTGAAGGACGTCGAGCGGCGCCACATCGAACGCGTCCTCGCGCACGTCGCGCACGCCGTCGCGCCCGCCGCCCGCATCCTGGGCATCTCCCGCAGCACGCTTTACCAGAAGATGAAGACCCACGGCATCGAGCTGTCCAAACGCTGAACAGCTGTACGGATTCCGGACGGCGAGAACGCGGCCTGACCCCTGAGCTCAGGGTTGCGAAGCCGTGGCATGTGCCCATCATCCTGCGGGATGGCTTTTTTTGTATCGCCGCGCTCGTTCAAGCGACGGCAGGAGGTCCGGAAGGATATACTTCCGTCTTCTGTCAAGGCCCGACCCGAGGAGGAACCCCCATGCAGACCTGGGCCCATCTGATGGACGCCCTGAGCCCGGAGCAGGTCGACTGGATTCTGCAGAACGGGCGTGAGGAACGCGTAGCGAGCGGCACGACGCTGGTCGAGGAAGACGGCGACGTCACCGCGATCTACTTTCTGATCGAAGGTCTCCTGCACGCCAGGACGCGGGCCCTGGGCACCCAGGCCCTGGCGGTCCTGGGTCCGGGCGAGGTGGTGGGTGAGATCTCCTTCGTCGACGGCCAGCGGGCCTCCGCGTCGGTGGTGGCGGAGGAGGACTCCCTGGTCCTGGTGTTGCCTCGCGACGTGTTGGAGCCGGCGCTTCTCTCGGACGAAGCTCTCGCCGCCAACTTCTACCGCGAGCTCGCCCGGATCGCCTGCCGCCGGCTGCGCGCCACGGCGGCGCAGCTCGGCAGCGCGACGGCGGCGAGCGACGACGAGCCGGTGCGCCAGGAGGTCGAGGTGGCCGTCGAGCGCTTCAAGCGGAGCCTGATCGAGGCCGAGCAGGCCGCCGAGCTGGCCGGCGAGGTGCCGGAGGCGGCGGAGAGAAAAGTCCGCAAGGAGTTCCTGGCCTTCACGGGTCTTCTCAACGAGCAGATCGGCGAGCTCCTCGATCCGCCGAGCGCGCTCAACCTGCAGCTCGGCCGCACGGTGCAGCGGGAGCTTCTGCCCTACGTCCTCCACTCGCAGCTCGGCGAGCGCCTCTACAGAAAGCCCCGCGGCTACGGCGGCGACTTCTCGACCCTCGAGCTCATCTACAAGAACGAGCCTTCGGGCGAAGGACCCTTGGGCCGGCTCGTCGACTCCTGCCTGCTGGAGACGCCGGCGATCGTGGCGATGCGTAACCGCCGTCCGCTGCTGGCCGCCGAGATCAGGAAAAGCCTCGACGAAAACGGCGGCCGGCCGCTCCGGGTGCTCTCGATCGCCTGCGGCCCGGCGAGCGAGCTGCTCGACGTCTACGACGGCCTCGAAGAGAAAGACCGCCTCCGCTCGACGCTCGTCGACGTCGACTTCCAGGCGCTGCTCCACGTCTCCGAGCGGGTCAACCGCCGGGGCTTGAAGGGCCTGGTCCAGATGACGGTCAAAAACCTCGTCTATCTCGCCCTCGGCCGTACCGACCTCGAGATGGGCGAGCAGGACCTCGTCTACTCGACCGGCCTCATCGACTACTTCAACGATTCCATGGCGGTGCGCATCCTCGATCACATCCATTCGATCCTGCGGCCCGGCGGCCGGGTGCTGGTGGGGAACTTCCACCCCTCGAACCCCTCGAAGGCGCTTTTCGACCACGTGCTCGAATGGAATCTCGTCCATCGCACCGGCGAGGACGTGAACCGTCTTTTCGAGGCGTCGCGGTTCGCCCGGCCGGCGGAGCGCGTCGCCTACGACGGCGAGCAGGTCTACCTGCTCGCCGAATGCCTCAAGGAGGGCTAGCGAAGATGACAAAAAGACGAAACAGTCCGGCCGGCGAACCGGCGGCCGGCGATCCGGCGGCCTGCGATCCGGCGGCCTGCGATCCGGCGGCCGGCGAACCGGCGGCCGGCGAACCGGCGGCCGGCGAACCGGCGGGCCGGCGATCCGGCGAGCTCTGAGCCGGGATGAGCGACGAAGAGATCCTCGCGCGCCTCGCCGAGATCGCCGCGGCGAAGCTCGACTACGAAGGCGAGCTACGCTCCGGCATGCACCTCGTCGAGGACCTGGAGCTCGATTCGATCCGCCTCCTGACGCTCTCGATCGAGGTCGAGGACAGCTTCCGGATCTGTCTCGACGAGGACGACGAGGCCGGCATGGCGACGGTCGGCGACCTCGTCGCCGTGGTGCGGGGGAAGCTCGCGGAGTGAAGGCTACGGCCGGACGAGGCCCCACAGGAGCCGTGGCGTCGAAGGGACGACGCTCGAAACCGGACGCATCCCGCCGTGGACGGCGAGGATGCGCGAGAAAAGCTCCGGGTCCCGCGCCAGGGCGCGGATCACCCGGCGCCGGATCGAGGGCCGCGCCTCGACCCAGAGGAGCAGCTCGGTCAGGGCGTTCGCCCAGCGGCCGAGGCCCGGGTGGCGCCGTCGATAGAAGCCCAGGTCGCCGCGGCACATCGACTCGACCAGCACCGGTGCCTGCCGGAGCGCCAGCGAAAGACCCTCGCCGGTGATCGCGTCGACGTAGCCCGCGGCGTCGCCGACGAGGGCCACGCGTCCGCGGGCGACCGCACGGACGCGCTGGCGTAGGGGGCCCGTGCCGCGGTCGCGGGAGATCGTCGGAGCCCCGCGCAAACGCTCTTCGAGGATCGGGAAGTGCGTCATGAGCTCGTCGAAGCGGGCTTTGCGGCCGCTCCACAACATCGCGACGCCCACCTCGTCCTCGGCGACCGGCGTCACGTAGGCCTCGCAGCCGGGGCCCCAGTAGACCTCGACGGAGCCCGTCCACGGAGCGACGGCGAAATGTCGGCGAACGCCAAAGCGCTCTGGGCCGCGCGGCCTCCCCTCAAGGCCGCACCAACGCCGGACGCGTGAGCGCAGACCGTCGGCGCCGACGACGAAGCTTCCGTAAAGCTCTCCGTCCGTGGTCCGCAGACCCGGCCGTTCGCCGTTTTGATCCACGAGGCCCTCGACCCGGGTTCCCCAGCGCAGATCGACGCCCACCGCCGCGGCGCGCACGGCCATCGCCGCGTGGAGGCGGGTGCGGCGGATGCCGGCGCCCGAAGATCCCGGGGGGAAGAGTCCCTCGGCGACGACGTCGCCGTCGAGGTAGCGGATGGCGCGGAAGGGGTGGAACGTCGCGGGCTCGAGACGGACTCCGAGGGCCTTGAGCTGCGCCAGGCCGTCGGGCATCAGGCCTTCGCCGCAGGGCTTGTCGATCGGGGGGCGGGAGCGTTCGACGACGGTGGCGTCGAGGCCGGCGAGCCGTGCCGCGATCGCCGTCGCCAGTCCGGCGGGGCCGCCGCCGGCGATCAGGACGCTTCTATCCATGGCTCGTCTTCCGGCGCCGCAGCCCGGCGTACGCCACCGCCGAACGCGCCAGCGCCCCGCCGACGAGAAGCGGCGTGACCCGCCGCGGCGGCTCGAGCTCTTCGGCCAGGTGACGCTTGAGCGTCTCCCCCCGGCGCAGCTTGCCCGACGAGGTCCGCGCCAGCGTCCCCGGCTCCAGCACGTGGACGCGGTCGACCTTGAGCCCCGTCACCGAGAGCACCGCCTCTTTCACCACGGCCGGCAGCGCCCGAATCTCGTCGTCGTCCGCCGATTTGGCCCGCTCTAGGAAGACGTAAAGCTCTTCGCTCGCCGCGTCCTCCGGGAGGTGGCTCACCGCCACGGCGCATCCGCGGCGCACGCCCGGAAGCTCCGAGACCGCCTGCTCGACGTCGCTCGGCGAGTAGCTGCGCCCGCGCAGGATGAGCGCATCCTTGGCGCGGCCCGTGAGATAGAGCTCCCCCGTCTCGTCGAGAAAGCCCAGGTCTCCCGTGTCGAGCCAGCCGTCCTGAAAGACCTCGGCCGTCGCCTCGGGACGGTCGAGGTAGCCGTCCATGAGCGACGGCCCGCGGACGAGGACGCGGCCGATACGGCGTGGAACGACCTCGTGGGCGTCCTTGCCGACGACGCGTAGCTCGAAGCCGGGGATCGGCCGGCCGACACTGGGGATCTCGCGGCCGTTCGGATCGCGCACGGCCTCGCCCCGGGCGAGCGACTTGCGGTCGTAGCGCCGGCAGGTGAACGGACGCTCGAGACTGGAAAACGTCACCGCGAGGCTCGCCTCCGAGAGCCCGTAGACCGGCGTCAGCGCCTCGGGCCGGAAGCCCCAGGCCGCGAAGCGGCGCTGGAAGCGGCGCAGCACCTCCGGCGCGACGGGCTCGGCGCCGCTTAAAGCGACGCGCCACTCGGAGAGGTCGACACCGTCGAGCTCGCTGTCGGCGATCTTTTCCACCGCGAGGGAGTAGGCGAAGTTCGGTGCCGGCGAGATCGTCGCCCGGTAGCGCGACAGGGCCCGCAGCCACGCTGCCGGCCGCGCCACGAAAAGCTCCGGCGGGATGAGCGTCAGCACGCTTGGACGCTCCAGGGCCGGGAAGACACAGCCGATCAGCCCCATGTCGTGGTAGAGCGGCAGCCAACTCACGCCGCTGTGGCGTAGCGTCTCCGTGTCGCCCCAGAAGGAGTTCAGGATCCGCGTCTGGGCGAGCACCGCGCGGTGCGAGAGGGCGACGGGCTTCGGGTCGACGGTCGTCCCCGAGGAGAACTGTACGAGGGCGAGCGCCGCGGGGTCGACCGCCGCGCCGTCCCAGGGCGAGGCGGCGGGGAGCCGTTCGAGGGTGCGGCAGCCGAGCTCCGGCTCGGCGCCGGCGATCGCCGGGCCGAGGAGCCGTGCCACCCGGCCTTCGGCCAGGACCAGCCGCGCCGAGGCGGCGCGCAGCATGGCGGCGGTGCGGCGGTGGTACTCGTCGAGCCGGCCGAGGCGCACCGGCGGGTAGAGCGGCACGGGGACGGCGCCGGCCAGGAGGATGCCAAAAAAGGCGTAGAAGAAATCCGGTCCGGTCGCGAAGACGAGAGCGACGCGTTTGCCTTTCCCCACCCCGAGCTCGCCGAGCCCGGCCGCCACGCGCCGGGACGACTCGCGGATCTCCTCCCAGCTCCGCCAGAGCGGACGCTCGCGGCGGTCGAGCAAGCGCAGCCCGGCTTCGGGAAAGGTGGCGGCGCGCTTCAGGAGCGCGTTTACGGTCTCGATCGGCAAAAGAGTCCTCCGGTGGGGGTGACGGGACTATAGCCCCAACCGCCCCCGGTCGGCCAGCTCCAAGGCCCTCTCCACCGCCTCCTCCGGGCTTGCCGCGGTGACCAGGTGCGGATCCTCGCGGCCGTCGGGACGCACGAGCGGCCAGCTTTCCAGCCGCACCACCGGGATGCCGTGCTTGCGCGCCAGGGCGATTTCCGAGAGCGTCCCCCAACCGCCGCCGACGGCGATCGCGGCGGCCCCGGAGAGGACCACGGTCAAGTTGCGGGCCTGGCCGAGGCCGGTGAAAAGCGCCGCCGAAAGGGCCTCGTTGGGCTCCGAGGACGCGGCGTCCTCGCCCGGCAGCACGCCGATCACGAGCCCCCCGGCGTCGCGGGCACCGCGGCTCGCCGCGGCCATGACGCCGCCGCGTCCGCCGGTCACCAGGCAGGCGCCGGCGCGGGCGATCCGTTCGCCGACCTGGTAGGCCGCCGAACGAAGCCGTTCGTCACAGCTGGCGGCTCCCAGCACCGAGATCTGGAGCCGCCGCCCGAGGGCTTTTTCGCTCATCGCGTCTCCTCTGAGCGCGGGAAGCTCCCGCCGCGGCGCGGCAGATGCTCGACCATGCGGGTCATCACCTCCGGATCCTATCGAGAAGAGGCCCCAGACAGGTAGAATGGCGCTCCCATGTGGAAGACCGGCGACCATCTCTCCCACCGCTACAACGCCGATCTCGGACCGGGCCGGGTGATCGCGGCGGAGGGCCGGCGTCTGGTGGTGGAGTTCCCTGAAAGCGGCGAGGTGCTCCAGTTCGCGGCCGCCGCCGACGCCCTGCTGCCGCTTCTCCTGGCGCCGGGGAGCCTGGCGCGCCTCGAGGCCACCGGCGAAGAGGTCACGGTCGACCACTGCGAGGGCGAGAGCTGCCGTCTCGCCGACGGCCGCGAGCTCACGATCCACGAGCTCTGGCCGGTGCCGGCTCGGATCACGGCGCTCGACGCCCTGGAAAAAGGCCAGGTGGGCTCCCGCGAGGACTTCCGCAACCGCCTCGACGCCCTGCGCCTCGAGCGCCTCCGCGAGGCCGACGGCCTCGGCTCTTTCCTCGGCGGACGCATCCACCTCTTTCCCCACCAGCTCTACGCCGCCGACCGCGCCTGCCGCCTCGAGGCCGAGCAGGGCGAGCCGGTGCGCTGGCTTTTGGCCGACGAGGTCGGGCTCGGCAAGACGGTCGAGGCCTGCCTCGTCATGAACCGCCTGATCCTGACCGGCAAGGCCGAGCGCACCCTTGTCCTCGCTCCCGACACCTTGACCGTCCAGTGGCTCGGCGAGCTGTGGCGCAAGTACCACCAGGTCTTTGTCCTCCTCGACAAGAAGCGCCTCGCCGACATCTCCCGTGACTACGGCGAGGGCATGAACCCCTTCGAGGTCCACCGGCGGACGATCCTCTCCCTGGAGGACCTGGTCGCCAACCGGCGGCTGGTCGAGCAGGCCGTGGAGGCCGGGATCGACCTCCTGGTGGTCGACGAGGCCCACCACCTACGGCGTCTGCCGGGGCATCCGGGCAACCCCGAGTACCGGGCCGTCGCGCCCATCGCCGAGCTCGGACGCCACGTGCTGCTCCTGACCGCCACCCCGATGGAGGACGACGCGCACGGCTTTTTCCGCCTGCTGCAGCTCCTGCGTCCCGCCGATCTCCCGGATTCGGAGTCGTTCGACGAACGCCTCGCCGGTCACGAGCTCCTGCCACCGTGCACGAGCGCCACCCGCCGCCTCGACATCGGCGGGTTGCCGCCGCGCGTCCCGATGCCGGTCGAGATCGACGACGAGGAGGGCTGGGCCAAGCTCGACGAGATCGCCGAACGCATGCGCTCGGAGCCGGCGGCCAACGCCGTCGCCGAGCGCAAGAAAGCCGAGCGCATCCGGCGAGCCCTGGCCTCGCCCGCGGCGCTCGCTCCGCTCGCCGGACGCGACGAGGAGCTGCGCGAGCTGCTCGCCGCCGCCGCGGCGGCCGACCCGCGCCGGCACTGGCTCGTCGAGCAGGCCCGGGTCTGGCGGCAGAAGGGCGAGAAAGTCCTCGTCTTCGTCGCCGACCGCGAGTCCCTCGACTTCTTGAAAGAGACCCTCGAGCACGAGGGCCACGTGCGGATCGCCATCTTCCACGAGGAGCTCTCGCCCGAGCGGCGCGACATCGAGGTGGCCCAGTTCCGCCTCCCGGACGGACCGGCGGTCCTCCTCTCCACCGAAAGCGGCGGCGAGGGCCGCAACTTCGAGTTCTGCCACCGGCTGGTGCTCTACGACCTGCCCTGGAACCCGGCGGTCGTCGAGCAACGTATCGGACGCCTGGACCGCATCGGCTCGAGCTTGCCGACCGAGACCGTCTACTTCCGTCCGCCGCGCGGCTTTGGCCAAGCTTTGGTCGGCCTCTACGAGGCCATCGGGCTTTTCGAAGAGTCCCTGGGGGGGCTGGTCCGCGAGCTTCGCCACGTCGCGCGGGAGGTCGAGAGAGTGGCGCTTTCCGGGACCGGCGAGGTGGCCCCGGCGGTTTTTGAGGCGGTCTTGAACGAAGCCCGGGAGGCCAGCGACCGGGTGCAGCAGGCCGCCTACCACGAGCTTCACCGTGACCCCTACAAGGAGGAGATGGCCGAGGGGATCCTGGCGCGGGTGCCGGTGGAGCTTGACGCCCTGATCGAGGACGTCGTGCTGCGCGCCGCGTCGCGCTTCGGCTTTCGCGTCGAGAGCCTCTCGCCATCGCGCTCCTGGATCGTCGAGTTCGGCTCGGAGGCGCTGATCGACCACCTGCCCCACGTCCAGGCGGGAGCGAGCTTCTCCGGCACTTTTGACCGCGAGACGGCGGTCGACGACGAAGGGCTCGACTTCTTTGCCTCCGGCCATCCGCTCGTCGAGGGGATCCTTGCCGAGCTCGCCGAGGGTCCCCGCGGCCGTGTGGGGCTCCTCCAGGTCCCCGGCGACGAGGAGATCTTCGGGCTCCTGGCGCTTTACAAGCGGGGACCCGAGTGGCACGCCGTCGCCGTCGACGGCAAGGGACGCCGGCGCGAGGACTTGGAGGCACTCCTGACCGATCAGGCCCTGGACCCCGAGCACGTTGACGCCAGGCGTTGGACCTCGCAGCCCGGCTGGTCGAAGGGCATCCGTCACCTCGGGCGGTCTCTGCCGGAGGACGAGGTACCCGAGGCCGTCGCGGCGTTTCGGATCCGCGCGTTGCCGCCTTGATTCCTGTCCTTGCTCCCCGTCCGGCCGCTGGTTAGACTGGCCGGATCATGCTGTCGCGAAACTTCCTACGTGACGACACCGGCCGCGCGAAGCGGCTTTTGGATCTCCGCGGCGTCGAGGGCGGGATCCTCGACCGCTGGCAGGCCCTCGACGCCGAACGCCGCGGCACGCTCGTCGAGTTGGAGGAGAAGAAGCGACGGCGCAACGAGGCCTCCAAGGCCATCGGGCTCGTCAAGCGGGAGGGCGGCGACGCCGCCGAGCAGATCGCGGCCGTCTCGACGCTCAAGGCCGAGATCGAGGCCCGTGAATCGAGGATGACCGACGTCGACGCCGAGATGGCCGAGCTGGAGCTCGGCTTCCCCAACCCGTGCCACGAGTCGGTGCCCGAAGGGGCGGACGAGAGCGCCAACCGCGTCGAGACGACCTGGGGCGAGCCGCGCCAATTCGACTTCGAGCCCAAGGCTCACTGGGACCTGGGACCGGAGCTCGGCATCCTCGACTTCGAGCGCGGCGCCAAGCTCGCCGGAGCGCGCTTCACCACCTACTTCGGCGACGGCGCCCGGCTGGAACGAGCGCTGATCAACTTCATGCTCGAGCTCCACACCGGCGAGCACGGCTACACCGAGGTGCTGCCGCCCTTCATCCTGAACCGCGACTCGCTCGTCGGCACCGGCCAGCTGCCCAAGTTCGAGGAGGATCTCTTCAAGCTCGAGGGGTACTCCTACTACCTGGTGCCGACGGCCGAGGTGCCGCTGACCAACCTCCACCGCGACGAGACCCTCGACGTCGCCTCGCTGCCGCTTCGCTACACGGCCTACACGCCGTGCTTCCGGGCCGAGGCCGGCTCCTACGGCAAGGACGTCCGGGGGCTGATCCGCCAGCACCAGTTCAACAAGGTCGAGCTCGTTTGGATCACCTCGGCCGAGCAGAGCTGGGACGCCCACGAGTCGCTGACCTCGCACGCCGAGCGGGTCCTCCAGCTCCTGGAGCTCCCGTACCAGAAGGTGTGCCTGTCGACCGGCGACACCGGCTTCGCCGCGGCCAAGACCTACGACCTCGAGGTCTGGCTGCCGGGCCAGAGCCGCTACCGCGAGATCTCCTCGTGCAGCAACTGCCTCGACTTCCAGGCGCGCCGCTCCCGCATCCGCTACCGCGGCGCCGACGGCAAGAGGCGCCTGGCGCACTCTTTGAACGGCTCGGGCCTCGCGGTGGGACGCACGCTCATCGCGATCCTCGAGAACTACCAGGAGGCCGATGGCTCGGTGACGATTCCCGAGGCCCTGCGGCCCTATCTGGGAGGGCAAGCTCGCATCACTGCCGACGGAAGACCCCGGAGGGGTGGCTGAGTGGACGAAAGCGGCGGTCTTGAAAACCGTTGACCGTTGACCCGGTCCGTGGGTTCGAATCCCACCCCCTCCGCCAAGTTGACGACACGTTCGCCAAGGAGATGCCGATGAAGAAAGCCGTCCCGGCCTTCGCTCTGCTCAGCCTCCTGCTCTCTTCACCGGTCTCGGCGCAGGGGCTGGGATACCAGGTGATCGTCCATCCCGACAACCCGGCCGACAGCCTGGCCAGCACAGAGGTTGCCGCCTACCTGCTCAAGAAGAAGGGGGCCTGGCCCGACGGCGTCGCTGTGGAACCGGTGGACTTGGCCGACGGCTCGAGCGTGCGCGAGGCCCTCTCGCTCGACGTCCACAACCGTTCGACGTCGAAGATCGTGGTCTACTGGCAACGCCAGATCTTCAGCGGCCGCGAGGTGCCGCCGCCCAAGCTCGCCACCGACGCCGACGTCGTCGCCTACGTCGCCAGCCATCCGGGCGCGATCGGCTACGTGTCGCCGGGGACCCGGACCCGGGGCGCCAAGAAAGTCGATGTCTTGAAGAGCCCCAGGACGGTCGATTTTTCCCCGCCGGAGTACACCGCGAAAGCGCGGGCGCGGGGTGAGGAGGGAACCGTCGTCCTGCGTTTGACGATCGACGCCGCGGGCCATGTGACCGACGTCGAAGTCCTCAAGGGCTTGAAGCTCGGATTGACCGAGCAGGCCGTCAAGGCCGCCCGCTCGTGGACGTATGAGCCGGCGAGACGCAACGGCAAGCCGGTCAAGGGGCAACTGGACGTGAACATCCGTTTCGACCCCGGCGGCAGCGGCGGCTGAGCGCCAAGGCTTCGACCGCCTGCTCTAAGGAGCCTGGTGCGTGCGGTCGAGGAGAAGGCCGGGCGGCCCTGGGATGCCGTGGCTTTCGGTCCAGCCGTCCGGACTGGCGGCACCGAGGTGAAGGGTCCCTTGCTTGGTGAGGACGAGAGTTCAGCTGCGAAGCGTTGTCATCGGATGGATCTCCGTCGCCCGGCGGGCCGGTTTCAAGCCTCCAACGCCCGGGCTCAGACAGAGCCCCGCGGAACGACCCACTCGACTGCCTGGCCGGTCACCTCGGAAATCAGGTCGTAGTCCTGGTCGTAGTGGAGCACGATGAGCTCGGCGCTTTCCGCGGCTGCGGCGATCAGCAGATCCGGGATCGGAATCCGATGACGACGGGTCTTGGCCAATTCTCCCTGGACTTCGATCGCGCGCTGGTACACCGCCGTCGTCACGGGAACCTGGTGGTAGGCGAGAGCCCGGCGCTGACGGATCGTTTCGTGCTCCTCGTAGCTGCGGGCGCTGTAGAGAACTTCCAGATCGATGATGCCACAGGTCGCGGCCTCCCCCGATTCCAGGACTGGCGCGAGCCTCGCTCGTACCGGCTCAAGCGGCATCCGGGCGAGGGCGCTCTTGTCGACCAGGTACATGGCCCGTGAGGCCTGGCCTGTTAGCGCCGCCATGCGCCAGCCATGATGTCGGGGTCGGCGAGATCCGAACCTTCCATCGCCGTCAGTGCTCGGACTTCCTCGCGACGAGCTTGAAAGCGGACGATCTCGCGAAACGCCGCCTCAATGGTCTCGCGGACCGTCCTGGTCGCTAGAATCCGTTGGACCTCTGCCAGGAGCTGTTCGTTGATCTTGACACTCGTCTTGCGCGTCATACCTCACCTCGCGGCCCAAGGATATCAGGTTTCGGCAAGTATGGACATCCTCTCAGCCACTTTCGGTACATCCTGCGGGGTTGCCCCCGGGGATACGTCAACAGCCGAATTGCTTCAAGTGGTAGTCGAGATGCCGGTAGGCGAGTTGCCCCCAGAGCTTGGCGGGGAGCTTGCCGAAGAGCGGGTGCGGCGAGAAGTCGGCCGCGGGACCACCGTCGGCGAAGCGCTCGATGAGCTCCCGGGTCCGTTCGCCCTCGCGTCCGAAGTCCTCGGGGGAGGTCGCGACGAGCTGCGGCGCCGTCTTCGTTCCGTGCGGCCAGGGTAGGACCCGAATGACGAGCCAGCGCAGGCCGGGCAGCTTCAGGGGACCGCGCGCCTCGGGAACCTCGAGCTCGCCCAGCGCGACCCGGAGCTGGCGTCCGACGTGGTGGATCATCGCTTCGACCGACATCGTCCCCCAGCGGCGTTCGGTGTTGGGGCCGAGACGGGCGAGGCGGTCGAGGATGTCCTGGCGGCGTTGCGGGTCGAAGAGCGTCTTCATCTTCCGATCTCCTGGGGGTCGACCAGAGCGTACCGGACCGGGGAGCCATCCTACATAGATTTGGAGGGTCGTCGAGCGGGCCGGAGGTGCGGCTCCGATTCATCGGGGCGCGCTCAGGCGTGAAGTCTCCGAACGGCTGCCGGAAGCGATCGATGGTAGAGTAGCCGGCGACCCCAGGCTCCCATGGCCACGAGAAAGACCACGTCCCACTCGTCCGTCAGCTCCGCGGACGGCGCGGCTCGCGCGGAGGATCTCCCCGCGCGCCCGCGCTGTCATCGTTCGGTCTCGTGCCGCCAGCGCTCGAAAACGCCGACACCGCCAGTGAGCGGGACCTTGATGGCGCGGATCTCGTCCTCGTCGTCCTCGACCTCCGTGCGCACGGCGAGCGCTGCCGCCATGTCGTCTACCACGAGCTCGACGAAGGACTCGCCCGCCGCGAACGGCAGGGTCCAGGCCTCGCCCGTCGACGGATCGGCGACCACCAGGCGGTCGGCGTAGGCGGCGAGGAGATAGCCGTTCCCCTGCGCGAGGCGGGGCTGCGGCTCGCCCGACGGCAACGCCTCCTCCGCCACCAGCCCGCCATTGTCCGGCAGCGCCTCGAGGCGTGTCCGGGCGCCGCGGCGCAGGCTCTCGTGGGCGTCGAGAACGACGAGATCGAGCTCCTCGCCCACCTCGCCCAGCCAGATGACGGACGCGCCCGACCGCGGCGAGAACGGCACCGACGTCCAGCTCTCGGCGCCGGCCAGACGGATCTCGCTGACGCCGTCGGCGTCGGCGACCGCCGCCAGCGGCACCTCGATCCGCCAGGTGCCGGGGATCTCGCCGACGGTCACCGTGACCGCGGACGGATCGATCCACGGCCGCTGCGAATTCGCCGAGCTGGTGTCGGAGAACGGGTTCGTCGAATCGATCAGATCGACCGACGTCAGGTTGCCGCCGCCGAGAACGGAGACCGAGTCGAAGCGGTAGACACCTTCCCAGAGGTCGCCCTCAGCGACGTTGGCCGCGGCCTCGAGAGTCGCGGTGATGCCGTCGACCGCGAGGATGCGGAAATCGCCCGTTGGCGTGCCGCCGGCGGAGATCTGTACCCGGTGGCCGACGAGATAGGCCGGGATGTCGACCCTGCGGTCGGTCACCAGGAGGGCTCCGGAGGAGCCCGCCTGAGCGACGCCGCTGCCCAGAGCCGGGAGCTCGGTGGTCTCCCCGATGACGCCGTTGTTGTCGACCAGGAGGTCGCCGAAGCTCGAGGTGGCGCTTTCCAGGTAGATCGTACCGGCCCCACCCTCGGCTTGATGGCTGCCGCCCCAGGTCCGCAGGTTGTCGAGCACGGTGCCGGAGGCGGTGCCGTCCACCAGGCCGTCCCCGTCGCTGTCCGCCACCAACGGATCGGAACCCAGGTCGACCTCCTCGCCGTCCAGCAAACCGTCGGCGTCGGTGTCGCTCAGGAAGATGCTGGTACCGAGGTTGAACTCCTGCAGGTTGCCGTCGATCACCGCCGAAGCGGGCCGGCCGCCGGCCGAGCTGCTGGCGATGACCTGGACGCCTGGCAGCCGCGCCAGGTTGGTGCCGCCGGGGCCGACGGCGTTGTTCTCCTCGAAGACATCCGGCAGGCCATCGCCGTCGCGGTCGCCGCCGCCCTGAACCTCCAGGGCAAGAGTACCCGCGACCCCTGCCTTCTTCACCTGGGTCTTGCGCAAGATTCAGTATCGGCATTCTCACCGTCTCGAGCCACTCTCAGGTACTGCTTCTCCAGATATCAGTCACCAAAGGCAGTACCCACCACCACCACGCGGTAGCGTTCGGTGCTCGTCCGCCACTGGTAGATGTACGCCGAGGCCTCATCATCGAACAGAGCCAGCACGATGGAGTCCAGCTCACGGACCGTCACATCGGGTCCGGGCTCGCCCTCCGGCTTGCGGCTCTGACCGGCGGGCAGGGTGGTCAAGGAGAAAGTCTGCGGCGGTTTGAACTTGACGAAGTCTCGATCAGGACCCATGAACTGGGTGAACTCGTGGGCCTGGTATTCACCGGGCTGTACCTGGTGGAAGGCGACGAGCTTCCACAGCCCGGGGCGCATGAGGAACAGCGCCACGTCCGTCAGGTTATTGCCGTCGAAATCCCCCAGGGCCATGAACGGCAGATTGCTCTCACTGGCCGCCTCCTGCCACTCTCCCACCAGGTTCGCGGCTGCCGGTACCCGGTGGTCCGGGAACTCGCTGGCGATGAGCTGCGCCAGCGCTTCCGGCAGCACCAGCGTCGGCACGCCATCTCGCAGCTCGATCGTCGGTACGGTCCCCTGGGCTGACACCTGAATGGTGCCAAAGAGGAGCAGCGCGGCGGCGAACAGACCCGCAGCCCAGGACAGTCGGCACTCTCGATGGATCTTGATGTTCATTGGCTTCACCTCAGTCACATTCAACGTGCAAGTGGTTCCAGTGATAGATCACCCGGTAATCACAGTCCGCTTCGTTGTCGTCATCCAGACGATCATCCAGCGCGTCCTCAATTTCCCTACGCTCCTCAAGAGTCTGATCCATCTCGTCTTCCAGATCATCAATGTCGGCGTCGGCCGCGGGACCACGGCCGGCGAAGCGCTCGATGAGCTCCGGGCGTCAGAGTAAAGCGCCCCGGACGACTACCGCCGGCTCAACGTCTTTCGCCTCCGGCGAACGGGTCGATCACCTCGACTCCCGCCTTCTCAAAATCGCGCCGATTCCTGGTCACCACGGCGAGGCCATGGACGAGAGCCGTCGCCGCGATCATGCTGTCCTTGATCGGCATGGACCGGCCGCCGGCGCGCAACTGCGCGAGAAGCTCGGCCCAGCGCAACCCCGTGGACGCATCCCACGCCAGGCAGTGGATGCGCTCGATCCCGATCTGAAACCAATCCTCCAAGCGCTTACGGCGTCTCCCGGCCGGCAGGAGAAGGATCCCAAAACGGATCTCGCCAAGGATGACAGGATCGACGGCGATCTCCGGCTCATGACGCAGCAGCCAGTCCAGGACCTCGGGGTCGGGGTCTACTTTCGTGGCCTCGCTGAGGACGTTGGCGTCGACCAGGAAGCTCAAAGCGTGTCCGTGGACTCGGAGTCGACAGGGACGAAAAAGCCCTTCTCAGGACAGGCGAGCAGCCAGTCCAGGAGACCGTGATTGCGGGGCGGTGAAAGGAGGGTGAGCCGATACTCCCCGTGCTCGATCCTTTCGATCTCAAGCTCTTGGCCCGGCGCGATCCCGTCCTGGTGGCGGATTTCCGCGGGGAGGACGATCTGGCCTTTGGTGGAGACGGTCGTCTTCATACGAGGTAAGATATCGTCTTACGGACGCCTCGTCAAGACGTTGACCCGATCCGCTCGCAGCGCACTCCAGTAGACGGGGCCACCGGCTGGGCGCGTTCGATCGTCACTCAGCGTCGAATCGAGGACGCCTTGCCGGCACCGGACGACCTCGGCTCGCCTGGTTCGTCCGCGAGCCGTTTCCGTCGGTGATGATGGGCACCGAGCTCGATTTCTGCGTCCTGGCGCGGGGGGCGCGCCTGCGGCTGATCTCGGAGATGGGGGAGACCTGGACGGCCGCCGGGGTGGGGATTGGCGTTAGTGCTGTACGGCCTCTCCGTCCGCCGGTTCGACCAGCCGCTGGTAGAACCTCTTCTCGTGACAGGCCGGGGCGCAGCTGCCGCCGCCGGGGGTGGCCTGGTAGACCACCGGCATCTCCCAGGTCCCAAAAACCGCCGAGCTCCTCACCAGGTGGTCCCCGCCGCCGTGCGGGCTGTGACACAGGGCGCAGCTGCGGCTCTTGGGTTGCGCCACGTGCACGAAGTGGAGACTCTGCCCGCCGTTGCGAAAATCGGTGCCGCCAACCTCCGGGTCCTCGTCGAGGAGCCCTTCGTCGTGACAGCCGAAGCAGAGCTCGTAGCTACCCTCGAAGCCCTCGCCGTAGGGACCGGCGGGAAAGGTCTCGGTGAAGAGACGCTCCCCCGCCGCCGAGTGGGAAGGGTGGCAGGCGTCGCAGCCCATCTCGATCGCCTCGTGCACGACGGCGGCGTCGGCGATCTCCTGGCGGACGTTGCGCACGGGGACGCCGCTTGACGAGCGCTCCTGGACGCGGTCGTGGCAGGTGAAGCACAGCTCCGGGATTTCGTGGCGCAGAAGCTGGGTTTGGTCGGAGCGGTGGGGGTCGTGGCAGGCCGGGCACTGCCCTTGCGCCACCGGGCCGTGGACGTGGCCCGGCGCCTCGCGCGGATCGTCGTGGCAGTCCAGACACGCCTGGACCGGCGGCGCCGGGAGCTCGAAGGTGTGGCCAACGCCCGTGGCGGTGTGGCACGTGTCGCAGGCCTCCATCTCCACGGCCCCATGGATGACGCGGGCGCCTTGCGCCAGCTCGCCGTGGCATTCCATGCACGCGCCCTCTCCGGCGTCGGGCGGCGGCGTTCGCTGCTGGGCGGCGGCGCTCAGGGGAAAGCAGAGCGGGAGGCTGGTCACGAGCAGGGCCGGGATGGTGAAGGACGTCCTCATGGCGAGCTGGCCTTTCTCGGTACGGTTTCGGATCGTGCCGGCGCCGACACCCCGGCGGCACCTCACGACGGAAGACTCCAGCCGGGAGCGTGGGGGTTGTGGCACTCCGGGCAGGACCGATCCCGCACCGGATGCTCCGACAGGAGGCTCGCGGGCTCATGGCACCGCGAGCAGACCTCCTCGCGCGGCACGCGCAGCAGGAAGGGCTGGCGGGTACGGTGGGGATCGTGGCAGGCCAGGCACAGGCCCGCCGCCACCGGGCCGTGGAGCGCCGCGCCGTCGCGCCGGGCCGACTCGGGCAGGAGGCTCGTGCCGTGGCACTTGAAGCAGAGCTCCTGGCGGGGGTGCAGCAACAAGCTGCCCGACGACGTCGAGACCCGTCCGTTGGCGGAGTCCACCGTGTGGCAGGCCGCGCACAGCTGGGCGGCGAACGGCCCGTGGCTCGAGCCGGCCCACCTGGGCAGCGCGGGGACCGTCCGGGGTCGGGACGGCGCCCGCACCGGCGCTGCCGCCGGCGCCACCGGCGGCCGGCGGCTCGGAGGATCGTCGAAGAGCACCTCGGTGAGGCGCTTGCGGCTCGCCGAGGTGCAGGCGGTAAGCGCCGCCAGGGCGAGCACCCCGCCGACCACCACGACCGGCCACCGCCACCGCCTCTCCTTCATCGATACTCCTTCGGATCGTGGCCGCTGTCGTGGCAGCGCAGGTAGCACGCTCCCGCTCCCGCTCCCCGGTCCTCGAAGCGCAGCTCGCCGCGAGCGTTGGGCTCCACCGACCTGAGGTCAAAGCTCAGCAGGTGGGTGTTGGCGTCGGGCTGCCCCACCCCGGAGGCCACGCCGTGGGGATCGTGGCAGACCGAGCAGGAGGTCCGCTGGTCGACGACGTGCAGGCGGTGCGCGGCAAAGCCGCTACGGGCGCCGAGGAGCACCGTCCGGCTGTGGCAGCCGTAGCAGAGATCGTAGGCCAACGGTGACTCGGCCGTCCTGTCCTCGGTCTCGTAGCGCCGCCGCAGGAGGCCCCGGTGCTCGCTGCCGTGAGGTCCGCGCGCGCCGCCGCTGTCGGCGCTCTCCGAGGCGTGGCAGTCGGTGCAGTAGATCAGGCTCGTCTCCGTGTAGGGCGGGCGCAGCGATGGATCGTGGGGATTGCGGCCGGCCTGCACCACCGGGTGATACGAAACCGCGTCGGCGGCAAGCTCGAGTCGGACGTTGATCTCGCCGGCGCTTCGCGGGATTTCCTGGTCGGTGTCGGTCGCGTCGCCGTGGCAGGTGAAGCAGACCTCGTACTGGAAACGCACCGGGTCGACGATCTCCCCCGCCGCGTCGATGCCGCGCACGCCCCTGAGCGCGCCGGAAGCCGCCGGGGCGCCGGCCGGCGGCGTCCCGGTAGCCTCGTGCGGCTCATGGCAATCGGTGCACTCGACGTGGCGCGGCGCGAGCCACGGGTCCTCGCCGGGCTCGTGGACGCCCTCGGCGAGCTCCAGGGGATGGCGATAGGGCTTGGCGAACTCTGCCTCCAGGTTCCGCCCGGCCACGTGGGCGTTGTGGCAAACCAGACACCCCTCCTCCTCCGGCGCCCGCCGGACGAGCCAGCGGGGCTGGGCGGCGGTGTGCGGTGTGTGGCAGGAGCCGCAGGCGTTGCCGGCCACCGTCGGATCGTCCGAGCCGGGCCAGGGCTCGGGCGGCGTGCCGTCCCAGACGGCGTCGGAGGTGGCGTGGGCGCCGAGCTCCCAGTCGTCCTTGCGGTGACAGGCGATGCAAAGCGCGCCGGCGAAGGGATCGAGGAGCAGGAAGCTCCCCAGGGTGTCGTCGTGGGGGTCGTGGCACGAGGTGCACTGCATCTCCCCTCCGGCGTCGAGGCGTACCGGCGCCAGGATGGCCAGCGGGTCGACCAGCTCCGGATCCTCGCCCACCAGGTCGTGGCCGTAGACGAAGGAGATCGGGTGGTCGTCGGCCAGGTCGGTGGTGAGGCTCCCGGTGTCGGGATCGAGGAAAGGCTGGTTGAGCTCGATCTCCTCGGGCTCGGAGGCCACCTCGCCGAGCGCGATCGTGCCGTCGTGGCAGGAGAGGCACATCCGCGACGCCCCGGTGGGCTGGTCGACCAGGGCGTCCAAGGTCGGCGACTCGTAGGAGAGGTAGCTCGCGCGGCTGTCGCGGCGGTTCCACAGCGGCGGCTGGGGCGTGGCTCGGTGCGGCGCGTGACAGAAGATGCAGATGCGCTCCTCGCGGGTGGCGCGGATCTCCCCCGGTCCCGAGACGCTCAGGTTGTGCACCGTCTCGCCGACGCCGGCCCGGAGCTCTCCGGCGGCGGCGGCGAGCCCCGCCGCGCTCACCAGCCCCAGGCATCGCAGGAGGAGGCGCACGGTGTTGCGTTTCATGGTGGCGCGCCCTCCCCGGCCACGGCCGGCGGGGCGTCGAGCAGCTCGAAGACCTGGACCCGGCGGTTGTAGGCGTCGGCGACGTGGAGCCGGCCCCCGGGGCCGACGGCGACGCCCGCCGGCATCGAGAACTCGCCCGGCCGCCGGCCCCGCCGCCCCAGGGCCAGGAGCAGTCGGCCCTCGGCGTCGAAGATCTGCACGTTGTCGAAGAGCGCGTCGGCGACGTAGATCCGCCCGGCGCGGTCGACGCCGATGCCCCGCGGGCGCAGGAACGTGCCGGGGCCGTCGCCGGACGTCCCGAAGGCGCGTCGCGGCACGCCGTCGGCGGTCAGGACCTGGACGCGGAAGTTGAGCGCGTCGAGGACGTAGATCGTCCCGTCGGCGGCCACCGTGAGGGCGGTCGGGAAGTTGAATCGGCCCGGCTCCTCGCCGCGGCCGCCGATCGTCGCCGTCACCCGGCCCGTGAAATCCATCGCCACGAGCCGGTGGGCCTTGGCGTCGGCGACGAGGAGGCGCTCGCCCGCGCCGTCGACCGCGAGGCCGGTCGGGCGCGCGAGCTCCCCCGGCGCCGAGCGCCACACGACACGTCCCTTCGCGTCGAAGGCCACCACGGCGCGGGCCGCGGAGTCGCTGACCGCGAGGCGGTCGCCAGGGAGGAAGGCGCAGTCGATCGGCGTGACGAGCGCCCCCTGGCCGACGGCACGCCCCGCGGCACCGGCGGCGTGGACCCACACCACCCGGGCGCCCGGGTCGGCGACGCAGAGGGCGCCGTCGCGCAGGCCGACGCCGTGCGGCCGCACGTAGCCTCCCCGACCGCGGTCGCGTCGCAGGCGCGCGAGCCTCCCGCCCCGGGCGGCGCGCAGCTCCCCCACCCAGGCGACGCGCCCGCGCGCCGGCGGCTCCGGCCAGCGCAGGGCGTCGCCGGTCGCCAGCTCAAAGACCGGCCCCGGACGCCCGGCGCAGGCGCCAGCAAGGACGAGCGCCGCGCTCCACGCGGCGAGCCGCATCAGAAGTACCTCCTGGCGACGATGCGGAGCTCGTCGCGGTCCTGGCTCCCGCCCTGCTCGACATGCTGGTTGCGGCGCCGCCAGTGGGCGAGGATCTCGATGCGGCGGTGGCGCCAGCGGACGTTCACGCGGCTCTGGAAGTAGCGTCCCTCGCGGCCCAGCACGTCCTCGTTCCAGCGTTCCACCGTCGCGTCGACGCGCAGCCGGCGGTAGCGGTAGCGCAGGTCGGCGCCAGCGAGCTCCAGGCGGGTCTCCTCCCGGCGCAGCGGAAAGCTCATGCGCTGCGCGCGGCCGCGCACGGTGAGCTCGACCCGGCGGCCCAGGGGCAGCCTCCAGCTGCCTCTGAGCTGGCGCATCACGTAGGGGAGGATCTCGCTCTCCCGGTCGTGGTAGGTGAGGCCGGCGCGCCACCGGGGACGCTCGACGCCCGCCAGGTACTCGACGTCGGCAGTCTGGTCGATGCGGCCGTTGGCGGCGCCCGCCAGCAGGTCCTGCGACTGCTCGCCGGTGTAGAAACGCACCCACCAGCCCTGGTCGCTGCGCCACCCGCCGCCGTAGCGCCAGCTCCGGGTGCGCACGTCGAGCCGGCGGCCGGCTTCGACGCCGTAGGAGACGCGCAGCGTCTCGCCCGGAAAGATCGAGCCCTCGGGCAGTACCTGGATCTCGATCAGCTCGCCGGTCTGGCGCAGCTCGTAGTCGAAGCCCTCGACGAAAGGCTCCCCTTGTGTGTCGGTGACCTCGACCGTCGCGGCGACGGCGCCGGGTTCCAGGAAGATCGGCACCCCCGGCTCGTAGACGCGGTCCTCGCTCGCCACGGCGCGCTCGCCCGGCAGGTCCTCGTCGTCACGGCGCAGCCGGCCACCCAGGCGCAGGCTCAGGGCTCCGCCGCGCGGCGGGTGGCGGACGTAGTCGAGCTCCAGGCTCGCCTCGTCGCGGTCCTGGGAGCCCCCGGCCTCCAGGTCGACGCGCTGGACCCGAGCGCCGGCGCGGCTCGTGAGGCTCCCCCACAAGGTGTGCTCGAAGTCGGCGAAGGCACGATCGCTCGTCCGCTGCCCGAGCTGGTCCTCCTGGTCCTGGAGCTCCACCGAGCCCGAGAGCCGCAGGTTGGGCCTGGGGCTGTACTCGGCGCTCTGTGCCCCCTGGACGTTGCGAAACTCCGAGGTCCCGGAACGGTCGAAGGCGTAGAGCGTGCTCGTGAGCAGGAGCTTGCGGGAACCCTGGGGCCGGTAGCCGTGGTGGGCGGAGAGGCGCAGCAGGCGGTAGTCCTGGCGGGTGAGCTCCTCGACGACGTCCTGGACCTCGAGTTCCGTGCGGGTCTTCGAATGCTCTCCGAGGTGGTTGAGGTGGGCCAGGAAGCGCTGCCGGGTCTCGTCGCGCAGGTCTCCCTCGAGGCCTTCGGCGCGGTTGCGGCTGATCTCGAAGCGCAGCGGCCAGACACGCGACCGGCGGCCGAACGACAGGCGGGCGTGACGGCGCAGGAAGGTGCGCCGCGCCACGAAGGTGCTGTCGACGTCCTGCAGGGAGCGGGTGGCGACCGCCTCGCCGGACCACCGGTTCTCGGGCAGGATGCCGAGACGGACGCGGTACTCGCTGGCGTCCTCCTCGCGGCGGCCCGCGAAACGGCCGCTCGTCGTGTCGACGTCGCTGCTGCGGCGGCGGAAGGTCCCGCCCACCTTGAACGGGAACCATTTCGGGTGGACGAGGGAGCCGGCGAGGTCGAGGTTGACGCCGACGACGATGGTGGCCTCGTCCTCCTCGGAGGCCCGGCCGCTGCCGGGCGACTCCCGGTCCTGGAGCTCGAGCTCGTAGGCCAGCTCGAGGTAGCTCTCGAACGACTCCAGGCGAAACGGGCGGAAGAGGCCCTCGCTCTGCGCCGCCGCCGGGCCCGCCGCGGCAAGCCCCACGACGGCGGCCAGCGCCGCGCCGAGACGGACCCTGGTCAATTCGCCGGTCCTTCGGCCGGATCCCCGAAAGCGTAGATGTTGAGCTTGTGGGGACCGGCCTGGTTGGTGACCAGGACCAGGCGCTTCGCCTTCAGGCGGGGATCGACGCGGTCGCCGAGCAGCGCCAGCAACGTCTCGTCGAGGCAGATGCCGAACGGCAGGTACATGCTACCGGCAAACGAGCCGTAGCCACCGTAGTAGGTGGCCGCCCGGCCGTCGGGGAGAAAGATCTGGGCGTTCTCGAAGCCGGCGTCGAGCACGTGCACGAGACCGTCGGGATCGACCGCGATGCCCTTGGGCCGGGTGACGCTGCCCGTCCAGTCGCCGGGCTTTCCGAAGCTCATGAGATGGGTGCCGTCGGCGGCGAGCTTCTGGATCCTGAAGTTCATGGTGTCGGTCACGTAGATCGCGCCGTCGGGACCGGTGGCCAGGAAGCTCGGGTACTTGAGCTCGCCCGGCCCGCCCCCTTCGCGGCCGAGGGTCCCGGCGCGCTCGCCGGAGAGCCGGTCGTAGACCTCGATCTCGTGGTCATGGATGTCGCTGACGTAGAGCCGCTCACCGACGACGGCGACGTCGGTCGGCAGCAGGGTCTCCGGGTCGCCGTAGGCGCGCAGGAAGTGGTGGTCGCCCGCCGCGTAGGCCAGCACCTGGCGGTGGCTCCGGTCGGCCACGTAGAGGGTGCCGTCGGCGGCGACGGCGAGTCCCATGGGGGCCCGCAGCTTGCCGGAACCCTCGTCGTGGATCCAGTCGAAGCTCTTTTGCCGGAGGTCGATCTTGATCACCGTGTCGAGACCGACGTCGGCGACGTAGATCACCCCCTCGTGGACCGCGACGCCGCGCGGCCGCACGAGCTGCCGCAACGCCACGTCGCCCAGGAGCGCCCGCTTCAACCCGCCGCGCGCCCCCGGGACGTCGGCGTCCGAGGTGATCGCGAGCAGGAACTGGAGGCGGGGCGGGTCCGGCGGCGGCGGAAAGAAGGCCGGCCCGGCGGCCGTACCGCTCCGCGTCGCGGTGGCGCAACCCACGAGACCCGGGGCCAGCAACAGGACAAGGATCCACCTGGTCGAGATCATCGAGCCCCCTCGGGAGAACGGCGCCTTACCGGCGCAAAGGCGTCGGCAAGGCCGGGGGCCCCGGAGGCGCCCACCCGGCCCGGTGCCGACCGCAGGTCTACTTGTTGTGGCAGGTCAGGCAGAGCCCTGAGGGATCGCCGCCCTGGCTGGCCGTCTGCGCCACCCGCAGCAGGTGGGTGCCCCCCACCGCCTCGCCCGGGCTGTCGTGGACGTCGTGGCACGAAGAGCACTGAACCTTGCCGTCCTCGAGCACGTCGTCGATCGTCCCGGAGGTGCCCATGGGATCCGTCTTGGGGTTGAGCCCCGGATCCGCGGTCTCGTCGTAGACGATCGAGAGCGGATGTGTGGACGAAAGGTCCGAGCCCTCGGCCCCGGGAATCGAGGGGATCCGGAAGCCGTCGTCTATGTCCTGGATGAAGACCGTGCCGGGGGTGCCGACGGTCCTGTCGAACTCGTCGATGCCCACGGTGCCGTCGTGACAGCCGAGGCACATCTTCGCGATCCCGGTGGGCTGGGCGTCCTGGGCGCCGTCCAGGAAGCTCGAATCGTACATCGTGTAGGCCTGGTCGGACAGGGCGTGGTTCCACAGGAGACCCACGACCCCGTTGTCACGGCCGTGGTCGTGGGGGACGTGGCAGGTGCGGCAGATCTCGGCGCGGAAGTTCCACGCCGAGTTCGCGAAGTCGTGGGGGCTGCCCGTGATGCCGTTGGCGCTGCCGTTGGCGAGTGCGATCGGGGCCACCCACACGACCAGGGCCGCTATCATGACGAGGCCTGCGAAAAGACGGAGTTTCATGTCTTTACCTCCTTTTTAGTGGTCAAAGATTTTCCTTAACGCTTCAATGTTTAGCATACCAACGTCCGGTGACAAAGGGCAAGCGGTGTCTTGCGGGAAGATCCAGCATCTCCACAAGACGGATGTAGGGGCGCAAGGCCTTGCGCCCTCTTCGACCTCTAGGAGCCTAGGAGCCTGTAGGGCATAGCCTCGACCGCTGTCCCGGCGGACTTCGTCCGCCG
>CBDUYN010000122.1:0-30945 GCA_965371445.1 uncultured bacterium
CAGCAACCCCTTGGCAGTTTCGAACTGGGTTTCGAAGTCCGTGTAGCCGTCCTCGGGCTCCTGCCTCCTTCCGGAGTGTCGGCGTAGAGCTTCGGCTTCGTCGGAATACGCAGCTTCGGCCGCGACGCCCCCGTCCCGCGTGATCTGCCAAATCTGTTGGCTCGGAACGAGACAGCCTCCCGTGACGCACCAAACCTGTTGGCTCGGCACGAGACCACCTTTCGTGACCTGCCAGATCTGTTGACTCGGCACGAGACGGCCTTCCGTGACCTGCCAGAACTGTTGACTCGGCACGAGACCACCTCGCGTGACCTGCCAGATCTGTTGACTCGGCACGAGACCACCTCGCGTGACCTGCCAAATCTGTTGGCTCGGCACGAAACGACCTTCTGTGACCTGCCAAATCTGTTGGCTCGGCACGAGACGGCCTCTCGGGACCTGCCGGATCTTCAGACTCGGCACGTGAAGGGGCCGGCCTTCACGATCTCTTTCGCTGCCGGTAGTACCTGGTGCCCTGCCGGCTCCCGCAGCGGGTCGAGCACCACCGGCGGCAGAGGTTGCGGGACTCGTCGTAGAAGACGCGGCGGCAGGTGCCGTCGGCGCAGATCTTGAACCGCGGCCAGACGTTCTCGAGGCGCGTCCGGAGGACGATGGCAAGGAGACGCTCGAGGACGCCAGGGAGGCCGCCGGACTTGGGCTCGAGACGCGTCGAGCCGTCCGCGAGGAAGCGAAACCGGATCGTCGCCGCCGCCGTCAGGCGGTCGAGCCCCTCGAGGGCGTCCGCGTCGGCGCCGTCGCCGGTGGCGGCGATCAGCGCCCGGAGCCCGGCGCAGGCCTCCTTCGCCCGGTCGAGCTCGTCGGCCTCTCCCTCTGGGGAGCTCTCGACCTGTCGGGTCTCGCCGACATGCTGGAGCCCGAGCTGACGACGCTGCGCAACGCGATCACAGGCCTGGCGGCCGAGCGGCGGTCCACGGAGACCATGACGGCCTGCACCTTCTGCCAGTTGGCGTCCAGGAAGGCCGGCCTGACCGCCATCGCCTTGTACATGTTGGGAACGAAGTCGATCCCCAGGGAGCTTCTGATCTCCTCGTAGATCTCCTTCACTCTTCCCTGGGCGTCCTCTTCCGAGACCAGCTTCACGGTCGCCATCTCTGCTTCCTTATCTTTCCTCGATCGGTGGCTCACCTGATCAAGCCGCCATCTCCTCCCCCGAGCCGATCCGGCACGCGATTTGTCCGACCCGGCGCGTCCCTTCACCGCCGCCCACGGCCTGCGGGCCACCTGGGCCAGCTGCCCGAGCCACGCGGGTTGGTCTTCCATGACGTGCACAGCTTACTACAGCCGGCCAGCCACCTTCGTGCGCTGGCGCTCCGATCGCGGCGATCTCAGAGTCGAGCCGCAGGGGCAAGTGCCGTTGGGACTCGCGGTCGCGGTTGCGCAAACCAGGGTCTTAAACGACAAACCGCTTCATCTCCGCCGGCGGCAAGACCGGCCCGCCGCTGTGAAGGTAGCGGGGCAGGAGAACCGACGCCCGCAACCAGCCGACGAAAACGGCGGTCGCACGCCGCGCCGCGCCGCGGGAGACGGCGCGCAGGAAGTCCGCGGCGTCCCGCCGCCAGATGACACCGAGCTGCGAGCGAAACCGGTTGCCGAGAAAACGGGCAAGCGCCAGGTAACGGTTCGAGTAGACGAGCTGCCAGCTGCCGAGAGAAAGCGTCGAGCCGCTCGTCGAGCCGGCGTGCCGGGCGCGGGCTTCGGGCACCAACAGGGCCTTGTAACCCGCGGCACGCAGCCGGCAGGCGAGGTCGACGTCCTCGTAATAGCAGCTGAAACGGTTGTCAAAGATCTGCGGTGTCACCTCGCCGCCCGGCAGCGTCACCGCGGCGAGCGCCCGCCGCCGGTAGATCGCCGCCGTCGCCGAAACGCCGAAGACCTCGATTGGCTCGCTGGGAGCGGAGCTCGCGGGCTTGCCGTGACCCAACTGGACAGCCTGCCAGTGACGGTTCCAGCCGATGCCGTAGCCGTCGAGGCGCTCGTCGTCGTCGAGTCGTAAGTTCACCCCCTGGACGGCACCGAGCTCGGGATCGTCGTCCAGCTCCTTGACGAGCGACTCGTACCACCTCTCGCCGACGATCGCGTCGTCGTTGACGGTGACGACGAGCTCGCTCTCCGCAGCGACGGCGGCCATGGCATGGTTGTTGGCGGCGGCGAATCCGATGCTGTCGAGCAGATAAAGCGTCTGGTCCGCGAGGCCGACGGTGCGCTCGGTGGCGCGCAGGGCCTCCATCCCCTGGGCCACCAGCAGGATCTGGAGGCTGCCGCCGCCGGACCGGCGCAGCGCCTCCAGACAGGGGACGAGCCACGGGCTCTTGCCGACGGTCGGGACGATGGCGGTCGCCCAATGCTTCATGGCCAGTCGAGCTCCAAACGGTCGACCGCCACCCGGGCACCGTCGCCGCGACCGCGCGCCGGGGCGGTCGTCAGCACCAGGGGCTCGCCCGCCGGCCACGGGAAGGGTCCCAGCTCGACCTCTTTCCAGTCGGTGGCGAACCGGACGTTCGCCAGCCGCTTCGAACCGGCGGCGACGCGCAACACCGCCGTCTCACCGTGAACGGCGTGGGCCCGGAGACGGAGTCGAAGCGCATCTCCGCCGGCGACCACCGGCACCGTGAGGCGTCCCCGGGGCGGGACGATCCAGCCGCTCGTGTAGCGCGGCCGCTCCACGACCCAGGGCCCGGGAAACGGGCGGCCACGTTCTTTCTGCACCCAGGCGTCTTCGACCTCGACGGCCCGGGTCGGGAGCCGCGAGGCGGCGACCGGAACCACGGCGGCCGCCAGGAGGACGGCGACGAGGCCCCAGGCGGCCGCGTCACGCCCACGGCGGCGCGGCGCAGGCCAAAGGGCGAGAGGGATCAGCAAAAGGCTCAGCGGCGGCCAGAGGAAGCTCGCGAGACGCGGCCGGATCGTGCTCGGGAACAGACGCGCCACGTCGGCGCCGAGCCTCGTCCCGGCTTTTTCCAGGAGGTGGGTGCGGCCGTCGGCGAGGTTGTAGGTCCAGCCCGGGACGATCACCCAGACGAGGGTCAGCACCACGGTCACGACGAGGAGTGCCGCCGTCACGGCCCGCAGCGGCGGCCAGCGGCGCTCCTCGAAAAGCGGCACCAGAGCGAGGACGAGAAACGGCAAGACGACGAGCGGATAGCGAAACGGCGGCGACCAGCCGCCGTACCACTCCAGACGTGGCGCGGTGACGAGCAGGTACGGCCCGGCGACGAGCGCCGCGTCGGCCAAAAGGGCCGCGCGGCGGCGCAACAGCAGCCAGCCGGCGGGAAGCACGAGGAGGTAGATCGGGGCGGCGGGAAAAAGCCCGAAGGCGACGTCGTAGAACATCCCGAAAAGACCGCGGGCGAAGTCCGCGAGGCCGCTCGAAGGAAGGTAGAGATCCTCCCACCGGTGGATCTTGAGGAGGTTTCCGTAGACCAGCTGGTTGTGGATCATCAGCCCCAGCAGCGCCGCCGCGAGGCTCCCCGCCAGGAGGAACGTCCAGCGCCGCGACGCCCGAAGGCGCAGGAGGGCGAGAAGCGCCAGGGGAATGGCGACGAGCGCCAGGCGGAGCTTCAGGAACGGCAAGAGCACCAGCGGCAAGACGAGGCCCACGAGCACCGCCGGGAGCGGCGGCGACTCCTCTTTTCGGAGCGCGTACACCCGGTCGAGGCCGATCACGACGAGAAGCGCCGCCGGGACCTCGATCCAGACCTGGTAGCTGTAGACGAGAAGCGGCGGGCTGAAGGCAAGGACGGCGTAGGCCAGAAGCGCTGGCCCCGGGCTTGCGCCGTAGCGCCCCGCGAGGCGCAGCACCGTCCAGGCCAGGGCGGCGGCAAAGACCGCCATCACCACCATCGCCCCCCAGCGGCCGGCGACTCGATAGGCGGGTGCCAGGACCAGGGGGAGCAGCAGGTTGTGGCGCGAGTAGACCTCACCGTCCTCACCCCGGGGATCGCCGCGCTGCGGCTGGAGGGCGCGGTCGAGGAAAGCGGCGGAATCCTCCTGGGCGTAGTTGTTCGCGAGGTCGGTGTCGAAGTCATAGGCCAGGCTGTGGGCCAGGAGCAGGTTCCAGGGCTCGTCGCCATCGACCTGGCGGTGCTCGGCCGACCACGGCTGAAGCGCCAGGTAGACGACGAGCGGCAGCAGGAAAAAAGCCGCCGGAGGACGCTCCGGCACTCGCCCTCCCAGCGTCTTGCGGAGCCGCAACAGGAGCCGTGCCACCCGCTTCGCCAGGAGCAGCAGGTAGCCGGCGGCGAGGAACCAGTCGGTAGCGGCAAGCCCGAGGCTCCTGCGGCCCAGGGTCAGGAGGACGAGGCCCGCAAGGAGCGCCCCTTCGAGCTCTCCCGCCGTCCGCGAGGATCCGAGCGGACGCTCCAGGGCCCGCAGCGCCGCCACCACGAGCGGCAGCACCACCAGGCTCGAGCGAAACGCATCGTCGTCGGTGAGAGGCGAGAAGCGATGCAGCACCGCCGCCGCGGCAGCCGCCGCTCCAAGCTCCAGGATCGTCCGGAGGTGGACCCCTCTCAACGTCGTAGCTCCAGGTGATAGACGACGAGCTCCACCTCGCTCGGCAGGTCCTCGTGACGCCGCACGGCGATCGAAGCGGCCTCGACCGGAGCATCGAGGGAGAAGCGGGCGCGGAAGCGCTGGGCAAAAAACGTGCCGTCCAAGGCGACCTGTGACAGGCTGGGCTGCGGCGCCATGAATCCCGGACGGTCGGCAATGTCGCGGCGCGCCGCCGCCCATTCGGCGGTGTGGAGGCCGGCGAGGATGTCCCATTGCGCGAGGATCCGGCCTCCGGCGTCGCGCAGCTTCACGGTCGCCACCGGAGCTCCCAGCTCGAGACCCACGCCGTGGACCAGATGGGTGTCGAGCGTCCCCCCGGCGACCTCCTGGGGCGGGAAGCTCAGGAAGAGCGGCCGACGTTCGGCGTCGAGGGTGACCGGCTTGAAGGACACCGGCACATGGGCCGTCGTCGGCATCGCCTGCCACAGCGCCAAGACGACGAGCACCGCGAGCCAGACGGCGGGCCGGGGCACGCCTCGGCGCCCGCGCCACCGCTCCAGGACCCAGGCGAGGCCGGGCACGACGGCAAACGCGGCGACGAGTGCCACCGGGATCGTCTTCAGGGAAACAAGCTCCAGGACCTCCGTTAGCGGCTCCTCGCGCAGCCAGGGGTAGGAGGCGACGACGAGAGTCCCCAGGGCCAGGGCGTTGGACCAGGCGCGTTGCAGGCCGGGTACGCCACCGCCAAGACCCAGGGCCGCCAGGACGAGACCGCCGGCCAGGGCCTCCGGCCCACGTCCCACCAGGGCACCGAAGAGCGCCAGCAGGAGCCCCCGAAGCACCAGGGGCCGGCCCTTGGGAGGCGCCAGGGCGAGCGCCGGCATCAGGACCAGGCCCTGGGCCCAGAAGAGGGCGAGCTCCGTCGAAGTCTGCTCCGGGGGGGTGCGGAAAGCGAGGATGGCGGCGGCGACAGGAATGAGGTAGGCCGCATAGCCGCGGGCCATGAAGGTGAGGGCGCCGAGCGTGAAGAGAGTACCCAGCGTGGCGTCCCAGAGCGGCGGCACGACGAGGACCGCGGCGGCGAGGGCGCGCCAGGGGAGCGGACGCGAGGCGTCGGCCAGCTCGGCGCCGGCCGCGGCGGCGAGGAGCGCCAGGGTCACCGTGACGTTCCAGCCCGGCGAGAGGACAAAAGCCGCAGCACCGGCGATCCAGGCCGGAGCGGTCCCGAAGCGCCGGGCGAGGAGAGTGAGCGCCAGCCCCGCCGCGACCGGCAAGGCGGCGACGCTCGTCACCGTGCGCAAATCGAGCAGCGGCGCCAGCAGGAGGTCAGGTCGCGCCAGGAGCTGGACGCCGAGGGCCAAGCCGGCGCTCGGCCCCGGCGCGAGCAGGAGCTCGACGCCCGCCCGGCCGGCAGCGACGACGAGACCGGCGATCAGCACCAGCGAGACCAGCGCGCCGCGGTGAGGTCCGTAGCCCACCGCCCACACCGCGGCCACGGCCAGCACCGCCGTCCAACCGAGCTCCAGGGAGGGACGCGGTGCGACCACGGCGATCGCCACGAGCACCCCTCCCACCATCAGCGCGAGAAACGCGCTTTCCGAGCTCCCCACCGGGTCGGCCTGCGTCCGAGCCAGGCTCTGGACCGCGGCAAAGGCGGCCAGCGCCACGGCGAGATGTGCCGGGGCAGTGGGGCGGCGGGGAAGCTGAGCAGCGATCGCAGACATCAGGGGAGAGAATCATACTCCTGAACGTCTCCCTCGTGGAGACGGCGATCGTTCAGGCGGTCCCTGCGGCACGGCCGCGGGCCTCGCTCGTAAGGGTCTCTTTCTCCGCCGCCGAGAGGTAGGCGATCTCCAGGGCATTCTGCTGGAGCTGGCGGACTTCCTCGCGGCCGAAGCCCGCCTGAGGGGCCGCGGTCTCGTACTCGTAGCGCAGGTCGATGCCGCTGATCGTCGGATCGTCGGTGTTCAAGGTGACGGGGATGCCGCGGGCGAGCTGGTCCGCGGCGGGGTGGGCGCCGTAGCCCGCGACCGTCCTCGTCTGGACGTTCGAAGTCAGGTTGGCCTCCACACCGATCCGATGCTCCGCCATGTAGCCCAGGAGCGCCGGGTCCTCGCTGGCGCGCACGGCGTGGCCGATACGCGTCGCCCCGAGGTCACGAATCGCCGCCCACACGCTCTCGGGCCCGGCCGCCTCGCCAGCGTGGACCGTGATACGCAGACCGGCGTCGCGGGCGCGGCGGAAGTGCTCCCGGAAAAGCTCCGCGGGAAAGCGGGCCTCGTCGCCCGCCAGGTCGATCGCCCTCAGGCGGTCGCTTCTTGCGAGCAACGCCATGAGCTCCAAGAGCGCCGTCGGCGCTCCGTAGGTGCGGCTGAGCGTCCCGATCAGCCGGACCGGAAGCCCGGAGGACCGAGATCCCGCCTCCACTCCGTCGAGAACCGCCTCGACCACCGCCTCGAGGTCGAGGCCGTGGGGTTCGGCCATGAAGTACGGGCTGAAGCGCAGCTCGACGTAGTGAAGGCCTTCGCGCGAGGCGTCCTCGACGCATTCGTAGGCCACCCGGCGGCACGCGTCGGCGTCGGCCAGGACCGCCGTCAAGTAGCGGAACCGGCCGATGAAGGTCATGAGGTCACGCTCGCGGCCGTCGACCACGACGTAGGGACGAAGGCCCTCGAGGTCACGGGCCGGTAGCTCGACGCCGTGGAGCTCGGCAAGCTCCAGGACGCTGGTCAGCCGCAGGCCCCCGTCGAGGTGACGGTGGAGGTCGATCAAGGGCAGCGCCGGGTCGATCAGCGACATCCGGCGATTCTAGTCTCCGGCGGCGTTCAAGCTCCAGTCGTAATCGTGGTCGAGGCCGCCGTCCCAGCTCTGGAGCCGGCGCGCCAGCTCGGGCGTGGCGTACCTCCGGAGGCTCTCGACGACACCGGCGTCGCTGCCCCCGAAGTCGTCGCGGTACCAGACGAAAATCGACGAGACGACGAGCTTCTCGCCGTCGAAGCGGGCACCGCGGGGATGGTTGACGTAGTCCCGCGCCGCCGCCTCCAGGAGCTCTTCGGCGGTCTCGGCGGTATAGGCCTGGCGCCCCAGGTTGGGGCAGCCGAGGCTCGCGCAGTTGACCGCGTAGTGGATCCGCGGATCCCTCCAGATCGGGCGCAGGATCCGGTGCTCGACGTCGTTTAACGACAGCTCCCGGCCTTCGACGCGCAAGAGCTTGGCGCCCCAGGGCCCGTTGCTGAAAAAGCCCGGCGAGATGTCGATGTCGGTGATCGAGTCGACCGGCATGTGGTCGAGGACGACCTTGAGGGTCGCCGCGTTGTAGAGGTTGATCCAATAGGCCAGCTGCTCGCGGCGGTTGAGCGCGGAGACCCGGGTGGCCTCGAGACTCGTCAGGTAACGCCCCAGGGCCTGGCGGTCGCTCGCCGTGACCGCGGCATAGGCCACCAGATGAATTCCCGACGTCCCGGAGGACACGTAGCGGTCGAGGAAGGCCTGCCAGGGCCCGTGGTCGACGGTGGCGGTGCTCTCCGGCCGATGGTGTTGCCAGAGCGGCCAGAGCTCCGCCTTGGGGGCGGCGGCGAGCGGCGACGTCAATCCGGCGCTCAAAGCGGCCAGCGAGGCGATTCGAAGCAGGCGTCGTTTCAAGTCGATGTCTCCAAGGGTCTGCCGCGACGGGCGTTTTCTCTCCTTACGCAGGCGGTCCCTTCTCGGATGTTGCCACGATAAGCTCTTTTCATGACGGCGCTTTCCTACCTCCTGCTCTTCGCCGTCGGCTGCGTGGCGGGTACCTTGAACGTCCTCGCTGGGGGAGGGTCGTTCCTCACCCTCCCGGCCCTGGTCTTTTTCGGCCTCCCGGCCACCATCGCCAACGCCACCAACCGCGTCGGCATCGTGATGCAGAACGTGGCGGCGGTCTGGAGCTTCCGGCGCCAGGGGGTCCATGAGCCCGGCGCTTTCGTCTGGGCGGCGTTGCCGGCGCTGGGCGGGGGCGCTCTCGGCGCGGGCCTGGCGCTGGTAACGAGCGACGAGATCTTCCAGCGGATCCTGGCCGTCCTGATGGTCGTCTTCGCGGTGTGGACGCTCGCCGGCCGGCACGTCACTCCCGAGGCGTCCCAGCCCCCCGGAGGGCGAAAGCTCGCGCTCGTCGCCGCGGGTTTTTTCGCCGCCGGCGTCTACGCCGGTTTCGTCCAGGCCGGTGTCGGCTTCCTGATCCTGGCGCTGACCACCGTGGCGGGGCTCGACTTGGTGCGCGGCAACGCGGTCAAGGTGACGGCGATCCTCGTTTTGACCGTCGCCGCACTGGCGATCTTCGCCGGGCAGGGCAAGGTCGACTGGCCCCTGGGCCTCGTGCTCGGCAGCGGCAACCTGGTGGGAGGCTTGATCGGAGCCCGGCTGACGGTGTGGAAAGGCCACGACTGGGTCCGCCGGTTCGTCGTCTTGACCGTCGTCGCCTTTGCCCTCAAGCTGTGGATCGACACCTGAGGGCCTGGGCTCGGGAGGGCCGGATGCCGTTTTTCGTCGTAGACTGTGGTAGCTTCTCCACCAGGAGCCAGCGACCGGAGTGAGGGGCTTGGCCCGGTTTTTTCGCTCGGTCCGTCGTCATGATTGGCCAGACCGTAGGGAACTACGAAATCCTCGACAAGATCGGGGAAGGCGGCATGGGTGTGGTGTACCGGGCCCGGGACGTGCGTCTCGACCGCCTGGTGGCCCTCAAGTTCCTGTCGCTCGAGATGGTCTCGAACCGGGAGCTGAAGCGCCGCTTCATCCAGGAGGCCAAGGCCGCTTCGGCTCTCGACCATCGGAACATCTGCACCATTCACGCCATCGACGAGACCCCCGAAGGCCAGCTCTTCATCGCCATGGCCTACTACGAGGGCGAGACGGTGAAGGCCAAGATGCGCCGCGGCCTGATGTCGGCGGGCGAGATCGTCGACGTCGGCGCCCAGGTCGCCGCGGGCCTCGCCGCCGCCCACGAGCTGGGCATCATCCATCTCGACGTCAAGCCCGCCAACCTGATCGTCACCCGCGACGGAACCGTCAAGATCCTCGACTTCGGCCTCTCCCGGTTCACCTCCCAGGTCTCCGAGCACAGCCACAGCGGACCGCTCATGGGGACGGTCGCCTACATGTCCCCGGAACGAGTCAAAGGCGAGAAGGCCGGCCCGGAAAGCGACATCTGGTCCCTGGGAGTCGTGCTCTACGAGATGGCGACGGGCACCCGGCCGTTCCAGGGCGGCAGCGACATGTCGGTCCTCTACGCCGTGGTGCACCGGGAGTTTGTGCCGCCGAACGAAAGGGTCCCGGACCTGCCCGACGAGCTCGACCGGATCATCCGCCGTACGCTCGTCAAAGATCGGCGCTACCGCTACCGAAGCCTCACCCACCTCGCCGTCGACATCGAGAGCCTGCAGGCGTCCCAAAGCCTGACGGCGACGGTGCCCTGGATCTACCATCGTCCGTGGCGCTACGGCAGCCGGCCGAAGCGCATCGCGGCGGGGCTCTTGGCCGTCGCCGTCGTGCTGATTCTGATCGGAGGCGTCACCTGGATGACCCGCCAGGCGCTCTACGGCGGCGGTCTCGGTCAGGGATCGGAGGTCCTCGGCCCTCAACGCGTCCTGGTGGCCGGCATCCGCAACCTGGGGGATTCGCAGCTCGATTGGACGGGAGTAGCGCTCGCCGAGCTCCTCTGGCTGGAGCTGCCGAGCGACCTTGAGCTGGCCTGGAGCCGCCCCGAGAACGATCCCTTGCGACTCGGCTTCCCCGATCTCGTCGAGCAACTCGGGTCGGGCAAGGGATTTCGCGCCAGAGCCCTGGAGCCGCTCCAGCTGGACTCCTACGGCGTGGTGGGCAGCGGGACCTTGAGCCCCGGCGACGGAGGCGCCGTCGCCGTCGAGATCGTCGTCCAGAGCTCGATCGACGCCAGGGTGATCGATACGATCAACGGCGAAGGGTCCGTCGAAGACCTCCCGGCTCTGGCCTCGTGGCTCGCCGCAAGGCTGCCCCGCAAGCTGGGCATCAATCCGCCGAGGGTTACCGAGATCGATCCGGGAATGCCAAGCGACCCGGGGGCGGTGAGGGCCCTCCTGCGAGTCCGGGATTATCTGCGGCTCCTGGAGGGCGGAAAGGCCCGTAGCCTCTTGGAGAAGGCCCTGGAAGCCGAGCCGGACAACGTCCTGCTCCGACTCGCTCTCGTGGACACCCTCGAAATGCTGGGCCGGCTGGAGGAGGCGGGTGAGAAAGCCGAGCTTGCGTTTGCCGCCGCCAGGGACTCGTCTCTGAAGATCCGGGCCGACGCCTGGCTTCGAATCCTCGGCCTGCAGCGCGAGGGCCAGCGAGCCGCAGCCCTGGCCCAGGCCCTTTGGCGTCACGAGCAGGACCCCCTGAGGTGGGTGGATCGCGGCATTCAGCTGGCGATCTTGCTGAGCACGAACAACCACAACGTGAAGGCCCTGGAAGTCCTCGCCGTCCTCGAGGAGAAAGATCCGGAGGACCCGCGGATTCCCTATCGAATCGCGAAGGCGGCCTCGGACGAATCGCGCTCGCAGCAGCTCGAGGCCTCCGGACGCGCGATCGCCCTGGCGCAGAAACGAGATGCTCCCCTGATCGCCGCCAACGCCCTGCGGCTCGAAGGAGAAGCGTACCTCTGGGGATTCGGCGACCTCGCCGAGGCCAGGGCACGCTTCCAGCGGGCCTTGGAGGTCTTTGTCCGCGAAGGCGACGACTACAACCGCGCCAAGACCCTCAACTCCCTCGGCCTCCTGAGCGCCGA
This sequence comes from uncultured bacterium, assembly GCA_965371445.1. GTDB lineage: Bacteria > Acidobacteriota > Thermoanaerobaculia > Multivoradales > J023 > DASWIG01. The sequence goes on from CBDUYN010000122.1 coordinate 11,318, forward strand.
GGACTACGACCTGGTCGCCGCCAAGAGCTACCACGAGGAAGGGGCACGCCTGGCGGGAGCCCTCGGCGACCGTCGCCTGCGCAGCCGCATGTTGATCAACTCCGCCTTTGTCCTCCGGGATCGTGGGCTCTACAGGGCGGCCATCGACCTCTCCTACCAGGCCCTGGAAGAGCTCCAGCACCTCAAAGATCCCGTAGCCGCGGTGGTTTGCCGCTATAACATCATCGAGGGTCAGTGGAAGACAGGTCAATTCTCGGCGGCCCAGCAAAGCCTGGAGGAGATGGTCGAGATGCTTGCCGACCTCAACAACCCCGGCTTCGAGTCGCAGAGCCTGGCGCTCTACGGTCGCTTCCTCACCCTGAACGGCAACCTGGACGAGGCCGGCCAACAGCTGGACCGAGCCCTCGCGATGCAGCAGGACGACCTCGGCAACCAGATCTTGCTGGCCCATACCCTCCACTACCAGGCAGGGCTGCTCCACCTCCAGGGCGACCTGGAGGGCTCTCTGGCCAAGTTCGAGCAGGCCGGAGAGCTTCTCGTCGAAAGCCGGGAGCTGTCTCGGGTCGAGACCGGGAAAGCCGAGGTCCTGATCGACATGGGCAGGCTCCAGGAAGCCCAGGAGCACATCGAGAAGGCTCTGGAGGTCCAGGACTCCTTGAGCGATCCTTCCTGGGCCGCCCAGTCACGCATCGTCCGGATCAGGAGCTGGATCCTCGAAGAGAGGTTCGCCGAGGCCGTGGACCTGGCGGAATCCGTGCTCTCGGAGCTGAACCGGAGCGACGTCGTGCTGGAAAAGGCCCAGACCTATTCACTCCTCGCACAGGGCTACCTGGGCTTGAACGAGCCGCAAAAGGCCCAGGAGGTCAACACCGCGGCCGCGGAGACCCTCAGCGAGATCCCCAGCCCCGTTTTCCGGCTGCCGGTCCAAATCACGGCGGCTCTGATCCAGGCCAACAACGGCGACGCCGACGGCGCCAGCGACGAGCTCGAGCGGCTTCTTGCCCTCGCGACGGCACAGGGATTCCGTGGCCGCGCCCTGGAGATCGAGCTCGCTCTGGGAGAAACCGGCAGCAGAGGTCGGGCCCATGTCCTCGACCTCGCCAAGAGTGCCGACGTCCTGGGCTATCGGCTCATCGCCGACAAGGCACGAAGCCTAGCTGCGTACAGGTAACGCGGCAGGGGCGAGAGACACCGCAACGTCGGCTAGAACCACGACAGGTCAGGCGCCTTCTCAAGCATTCCGACTGGTCGGTCGGTCGACCGGGTACGCCTACCGACCGGTCGGTTTACTACTCGCTTCGCCTCTGTTTGAGCCTGCCGGAAAGGGCTCACGCGTTCTTCATACGGTTTCACTCGACGCCTCGCGCTATCAGAAAAACCTATACATATAGACATTAGACTATATACGGGTGCCATATTGCGTCCTCTTCCCTAAATATGTTATATCTATCCTTGTCGGGCTAGGGGCGCTCGACTCACGACCCGTGACGCCAAGCTCCATCCATCGGGAAGAGCAAGCCCTGATGGACGAAACCCAAAGATCCGAAGCTGAGATCGCAAGGAGGTCAGACATGAGCCAAAGAACGAGAGAACAACGGAGCAGACGTCTTCGTCTGTTCGCGAGCACGGGGTCGACCCTTCTTCTGGGTTTCCTCCTGATCCTCAGCTTCGCCTGGGGCGGTCTGGCCGCGGACTCGAACAGCGGATGGAACCTCGCCCAGGGACGCGAGCCGGTCGCGACGACCAACGCCAACGGCGAGGTCTTCGTTCTTTGGGAGAGGCCGCAGGGCGGCCTCGCCGGGAAGGCGATCGACGCCTGGGGTGATCCCCGGGGCCTGGAATTCCCGATCCCCGGCCTCGTCGGCGGAGAGCGGCGGCCGGCGGCGGCCTGGCTCGACGACGACCAGGTCGTGATCGCCTGGGAGAGCCCGGCGTCGGGCTCCGACGTCCAGGTCCAGCAGTTCGGCTACCGTCTCGGCGACAATTTCCTCGTTTCGAGCGGTGAGCCGATCGAGCTCTCGGAGGCGCTCTACCCGGCCCTCGCCGCCGACGAGGACGGCTTTGCCGTCGCCTGGACGTCCGTGGCGCCGGGAGGCCCAAACGGACAGCACTTTCTCGCCTTCTTCGACCGCCAGCCGCAGGACGCTACGCTGGCGATCCGGGGCAGAAGGCTCGGCGACAACTTCCGGGTCGGACAGCCCGGTGCCGTCACGCCGCCGGGGATCGCCGTCGCCGAAGGAACCGGTGCGGCGCTGGTGGTCTGGGAAAACGCCGGCAAGGACATCATGGCCGTCGCTTTCCGGGACCGGGCCAGGCTCGGCGACAATTTCCGCATCAACGCGTCTCGCGAGGGGCAGCAGAGCTCTCCGGCGGTGACCGCGACGCTCGACGGCAATTTCCTGGTGGTCTGGGAAAGCCGGCATCCCAGCGGCGGTGAGCGGCAGATCTACGGGTCGCGAGTCGCGGGCTGGGGGAGAAGGCTCGGCGACAACTTCCGCATCACCTCGGCTCCCTCCTTCGCTCCGCAGCGCCCGTCGCTGGCAGCGGATCCCTGGGGCCGGCAGATCGTGATCTGGAGCCAGGGCGATCCGTCCGAAGCTGCGATCATGGCGCAGTCGATCTTCCTCGACGGCACCGCGAACGGACCCGCGTTCCGGGTCGATTCGGGCGATCCGTTCCCCGGCGCGCCGCGGGTGACCCGAGGCGGCCAGGGCACCGACTTCATCGTCCTCTGGGAAAACGACGAGACGTCGGAGAACCCCGACATCCGCGTCCGATTCCTCACCGGACCGTACGAGCTCGAGGGTGACGACGAGTAGGGACCGCAGCGAGCCGGGTTTCCCGGCTCCCCGGCCTTGAGCCACGCCGAGCGTCCAGGTGGACGCTCGGCGCTTTTGCGTTGGCCTAGCTTGCCTCCCGCTTCGCCGGCCCGGAGCCCGGTATCACCAGCGTCGGCGCCGCCGACGGCTCCTGGACGGCGCGGAGGCCGCCGCCGCGCGCGGTGCGAATGTGCTCGCGCGCGCCGCCGCGGCGAAGTGTCTCGGCCACTTCCTCGTGCTTCTGCCGAAGGGCCACTTCCAGAGGCGTCGCTCCCGACGGATCGACCGCATTGGGATCGCCTCCGTGCTGTAAGAGCAGCCTCACCAGCTCGACGTCGCCCGCCCGGGCGGCGACGTGGAGCGCCGTACGGCCCGATTCGCTCCCCGGATTCGCCCCCGACGCCAGGAGGCGCTTCGCCGTCTCGGCGTCGCGCGAGGAGATCGTCGCCATGAGCAGGCTCTCGCCCTCGCCCACGGTCGCGTTGACGTCGGCGCCGCGCTCCATCAGGAGGCTCATCATCTCGTCATGGCCCGCGGTGGCGGCGACGAGGAGAGGCGTCTGGCCCGAGCCGTCGCGTACGTCGGGCGCGGCACCGTTACGCAGCAGCATCTCCGCCATGCCGATGTTGCCCAGGGACGCGGCGATGTGGAGGGGCGCATAGCCCAGGTCGTCCGGCGAGCGGCGGTTGACCGCCGCCCCGTGACGCACGAGCGTACGCGCCGCCTTCAGCTCGTCACTCATGACCGCCAGCTGCATAGCCAGGACGTCGTCGTGCACACAGTTCGGGTCGGCGCCGCCTTCGAGGAGCTTTTCCAGGCGGGACAGCTCGCCGTTCCTGACCGCCTGGTGGAGACGGCGCGGCGAGCGCACGAAGCTTCCCCGCGCCAAGAGCACTACCGCAACGACGAAGGCCACCCCGGCGAGGCCCAGCCCCACCGGCAGGAACCGATCCACGAGTCCCTCCCGGCGCACCTGACGCAGCGTCTCGGCGAGCTTGACCGCCCCCACCACCTCGGCCCGCTCGAGGAGGCTCTGGGGGCTCTCGTCGATGCTCTGCAGGAGGTAGCGGGTCATCGCTTCCTGGTCGCCTCCCGCCGCCCGCTCCAGATCCCCGTAGCGCACCACGGCACCGGAATCGACGGCCAGCCCCACGAGGTCCCTCTCGCCGACGTCGATCGCCGCGCGCAGGAAGTAGGCGAGGGCCGCCTCGCGGTTCTCGTCGCGGATCGCGAGCGCCATCCAATCCCGCGCCCGGGCGCGGTCCATGATCGCCAGGAGGTTGACGTCGGGAGGCAGGAGGGCGACATCGGCACCCTGCTCGAGGAAAAGCTCGGCGGCCTCCGCGTTGCCCCGCTCTACGGCGAGGCGAAGCCCTGCGTCGGCGGAGGCGCCGTGCTCCAGGAGCTCTTTCGAGAGCTCCAAGGCGTTGTCGCCCCTGAGCGCCCGTTCGAAAAGCTCCTCCTCCGTAGCCTCCGGCCCCGGCACCGGGGCGCCCGCCGCCAGCAGCAGGTGAACGAGCCTCAGGTTGTCGTTGCCCACCGCCGCCTGCAACGGATTGTCGGAAGTCTCGGCGGGATCGGCGCCCACCCGCAGCAGCATCTCCACGATCGCCTCGCTGTTGAGCGTCGCCGCGGTGCCCAGCGGGCTGGGGTTCCCGAAGTCGACCTCGATCGTGGCGCCGTCGAGCAGCACCCGCCGGACCTCGGCAGCGTCGTTCATCTCGATGGCCAGGAAGAGCTCCTCGCGCAGGTCCCGCTCGGGGGCCTCCTCCTGGGCCACCGCCGGAGCGGCGATCGTCAGGGCGAGCAGGAGGACGGCAAGGGGCGGAAAGCTCCGGCGCATGGGTGAGCGACCTCTCCTCGAGCTGCTTGGTGAAGACGCGGCGCTCATGACTCTGTCCTCATGAGGCGTTCCTCACGGCGCCTCCTCGACCTTTCCGAACCAGACCGTCGTCGCTGCGGAAGACCTCGATCCGGACGAGGTCGAAGTGGCGGCCCCGGTTCATGCCCGGGCAACCCTGGGCCTCGATCTCCCACGTCCGCTTCGAGGCGAGCACCCGGTCCCAGAACGGCCAGGTACGGCACTGGCACGGACGGTCCTCGTAGACCGTGCAGCCCTGGTCGCGGTCGTAGAAGATGCAGTCGTAGCCCTCGGTCTCCGTCAGGCTCGTCCCCCACCCTGGGACGTAGCGCGTGTAGCGCCGCCGGAGCTCTTCCTCCGCGAGGCCGAGCCGCCGCGCCAGCCGCCGGAGATCCTCGTCGTCGACCCACACGTAGCCCGGGGAACCGCCGCAGCAGTTCCCGCACCGGGTGCACTCGAAGCGCAGCCCTTCCCGATACCACGGTCTGTCGTCGTCACGTTCCATCTGCCGAGCCGGGATCTTAGCACCCGCCCGGCGCCGATTTTCCCGTCCGCGGTTGCGATTCGGCACCCTGCGGTGTCCAAGAGATGTTATGAACGCTCGAACAAGCTCCACCCTCCGTCTCGCTCAGGCGATTCCACGACCCGTTGAGGAAGCCGTGACGAAACCCGACGACGAGACCCAACCCGACATCCCGGCGCTCGACGAGGCGAGCCTGCTCGAACGTCTTGTCGCCGGCGACAACCGAGCCGCCGAGAGGCTGGTCGACGAGACCTACGCCCAGGTCTACGCCGCGTTGTGCCGCCTCACCGGCGACGGCGACCTGGCCGCCGACCTCACCCAGGAGACCTACCGCAAGGCCTGGCAGGCCCTGGCACGGTTCGACCGCCGCTCCCGGCTCGGCACCTGGCTCTACCGCATCGCCTACAACACGTTCCTGAACCACGTCCGCCGGCCCCAGCGGCTGGTGCCCCTCGAGGAGCGCCAGGCCGTGGCGGTCCGCGACCCCGGCGAGGGACAAGAGGAACGGCTCGACCGCCGCGAGGTCAAAGAAAGGCTCCGGCGCGCCGTCGCCGCCCTGCCTGAGGAGCTGCGCTTCACCGTCACCGCGCGTTTCTGGGGCGAGCTTCCGGTCGCCGAGATCGCCGAGATCGAAGGCGTCACCGGAGCCGCCATCCGCAAACGCCTCAAAAAAGCCTACACCCACCTTGGAACGGTGCTCGGGGAGGAAGCGGCATGAAACACAAGAACACCAGCAACGAACGCGACATCCAAGACCTCCTCACCCCCGACTCGACCCCCAAGCCGCCGGCGGGCCTCGCCGAGCGCATCAAGGCCGAGATCCCCGATTCGATCGACGTCGGAGCGACCCCGAAGGGCGACGACGGCATGGCCGAGGTCCACTGGCCGGCGCGTCGGCGGCCGGCACGAAACGTCCGGCCCTACCTCCTGGCGGCGACGATCCTGACCGCCTTCGGAGCCGCCTTCCTCGCCTACCGCCTGCAAACCGGGCTCGCGCCCGAGTCGCTCGAGTCGCTCGAGCCGACGAGCTCGGTCGCTCGGAGCCTGGACGACCAGCGCGAAGCCCCCGCGGCGGCTGCCGAAGCTGCGAAGGAGCAGGCCCAGCTGGCCAGCGCCGACGCCGACACCGCTGGCGACCGAAAGGGCGACGGCGAGGCCTTCGCGCTGCGGGGCGACGACGTGTCGGCCGGGCTGGACTCCGAGCCCGAGCCGAAGAGAGTCGCGAGCCCTGCGCCCGCGGCGTCCGCCGTGCCGGCGGAGGGCCTTGCCGAGCAGAACCGCCGTCTTGAGCGCCAGGAAAGGCGCCGAGCCGCGGAGCTCCAGGAGGAATCTCGCCCCCGGCCCACCGCCCCGGCTTCGGCGCCGCCGCCGATTCAAATCGCCGGCGGGCTCACGGAAAGCACCATGAAGATGCCCACGGACGTCCCCGAGGACCTTCCCACGGCCCGGGTCCTCCCCGGACGGCGCGCCCAAACCGAGGTCCGCAGAGAAGAAGAGGAGTTGGCCCAGAAGCTGCGCGCCCTCGGCTACGTCGCCGGCGCCGAGGCCATCGCGCCGGCCGGGCAGTACAGAGACGAGGTGAGCGTCACCCCCGAGGCCCGCGAGCGCGTCATGCGCCGGTTGGCCGAGGTCCCGCCCCCCGGCGTCCCGCCGTCGACCGGCGGCACGACGGAGCCCAACGACAAGCCCTACGGCGACGTGTTCTTCGAAGGCTACGGCACCAACCCCTTCATCGACACCGAGGACGACCGCCTCTCGACTTTTGGCCTCGACGTCGACACGGCCTCCTACACCGTGGTGCGCCGCTACCTGCGCGACGGCCACCTGCCGGAGCCCGACGCCGTCCGCGTCGAGGAGATGGTCAACTACTTCGACTACGGCGACCCTGCGCCCGAGGAGGAGGACTTCGCCCTCTACGCCGAGGGGGCCCCCTCGCCCTTCGGCGAAGGCGAGCGCTACTATCTCCTGCGCTTCCACTTGAAGGGCAACGAGCTCGACCCGGCGGAGCGCCGTCCGGCGAACATCACCTTCGTCGTCGACGTCTCGGGCTCGATGGCGCGGGAGAACCGCCTCGGCCTCGTAAAGCGTGCCCTGGAGCTGATGATCGGCCAACTCCGGGAGGACGACCGGGTCGCCCTCGTGGTCTACGGCAGCCGGGGACGCGTGATCCTCGAGCCCACGTCGGACCACGAGCGGCTCCGCCGGGCCATCGCCGAGCTACGGCCCGAGGGCTCGACCAACGCCGAGGAGGGCCTCACCCTGGCCTACGACCTTGCCGCGCGGGCGATTCGGCGCGGTACGACCAACCGCGTCATCCTCTGCTCCGACGGCGTCGCCAACGTCGGCCGGACTTCGGCCGAGTCGATCCTCGACCGGATCGGCGACGAGGCCGACCGCGGCGTCGAGCTCACCACGGTGGGCTTCGGCATGGGCAACTACAACGACGTCCTGATGGAGCAGCTCGCCAACCGCGGTAACGGACGCTACGCCTACGTCGACACGCTCGACGAGGCGCGTCGCATCTTCGTCGAGAACCTGACGGGAACGCTCCAGACGATCGCCGCCGAGGCCCGCGTCCAGGTCGACTTCAACCCGGAGGTCGTCGAGCGCTACCGCCTGCTCGGCTACGAGAACCGCGACATCGCCGACGAGCGCTTCCGCGACGACACGGTCGACGCCGGCGAGATCGGCGCCGGACACACGGTGACGGCGCTCTACGAGCTAAAGCTCAAGAAGCGGCCCGCGCGGCGCGACCACGTCGCGACGCTTCACCTGCGCTACGGCTCGATCGTCGCCGGGGAGATGAAAGAGCTCTCCCGGCAAGTCAGCGGCGCCGACTTCGCCCGCGGCTTCGAGGACGCCTCGCCCCAGCTCCGGCTCACGGCGGTCGTCGCCGAGTTTGCCGAGATCCTGAAACGCACCTACTGGGCGCGGGGCTCCAGCCTCGACGACCTCTTCGCCAGGGCGCAGCGGATCTCGGCCGACTACCCCGGCGACCACGAGGTGGCGGAATTCGTGACTTTGGTGTCGCAGGCGGCACGCGCCTCGCGGTAGGACACGGTCCGAAATCGAGCCCCGGCCGGCCACATGGCCGGCCCGGGCTCCGGTGGGTGATGCTATACTTGCGTTCGAGCCACGAACCGACGAGGAGACCCTTATGGGCCCCGCCAAGCAAGTCACCCTCGAAGCTGTCAAACCTCGAAGCGATCCATGACTACATCGTCACGGATTCGGGTTCGGCTTTCTATGCAAAGAGGTTCGTCCGTCCTCTTCCACGCTGCGGCAGAGTCGTGCCGGAGCTTGCAAGTTTCGGATTTAGAGAAGTCATCCATAAAGGATTTCAGGACGACTGGAATATATAGAGAAACACTCGCGGCTGAAGGGCTGTGAGTACGATTCATACGTCAAGAAGCTCTGCGACGCGCCCCAGCCGTCCCACCGAGTCCTCGAGCCCCCCTGGGCGGTTGCGCGCCAGGAAGAGCTCGCGGTACGTCTCGAGGAGCCCCCGTAGCTCGCCGGCCAACTCGCGCCGCCGCGGCGCGGCGACGCCCTCAAAAGACGCCAGGTCACCGCCTCGCCAGCGCTCCGAACCGAGCCGTGCGGCGAAGCACAGCACGCCGGCCGCCCATTCGAGCTCGCTGGAGGCCAGCTCGCCCAACTCCGGACGCGCCCCGCCAAGCCGCGACGCTACCGCCTCGACGTGCTCCAGCGCCTTCGTGAGCCCCTCCACGCTCACCCCCTCGACTCGCTCCCGTTCTCGCTTCATGAGGGCGAAGACCGTGAGGAAAAAGAGCGCCGAGCCGTTCTTGGGCGGCGGACCCGGCAGCAGGTAGGTGTCGCCGAGCTCGCGCGCCGCCTGACCCAGCACCCCCGCCCGGTCCCGGAAGACGTGACGGTCGAGGATCTCGGCGATCGGAAGCTCCTGCGGTTCTTTCGCCGTCGCGACGTTCCAGGCAAAGCCCGCGCCCGCCGTCAGCCCCAGATAGCTCACCGCCAGCGGTTGCAGGTGTCCGTGGTCGCCCCAGTCGGTCACGACGTAGCCCGCGGCGCCGTTCTCGTGCCCGTTTCTAGCGGCGCTCGCCAGGTTGGCGAGGGCGTTCGTGCTGCGTCCCGCGAAGCTCGACCAGGAGCTCGTCCCGGGGCAGACCCAGAGCTCGCGGCCGGCGGCGGCGAAGCGCCGCGTGTCCTCGGCGAAGGGATGGTCGGCCTCATAACCCCACTCCAGGACGACGATGTCCTCGGGCAGCTCCGGGATGAGCTCCGGGTGGTTGAGGATGATGTCGCCCCACAGGAGGATCCGTCGTCCACGCGCCGCGGCGAGGGCGTGGACCTCGCACAGGAATTCGAGGTAGACGCGGGCCTTGCCGCGTTCCTCGCAGGCGGCGCGCGAACGGCCGAGCCCGAGGTCGAGCGTCTCGTCGAGCCCGACGTTTAGAAGCAGGCTCCGGAAGTTGGGCAGGAGCTCGTCGTAGAGGCCAGCCAAGAAGGCGACGCTCCTCTCGTCGGTCGCACAGAGGCCAAAGGGCTCGCGGACGGTGGAGAAAGGGTGGTCGATCCCCTCGGGACACTCCGCCAGGCGCCGGTAAGGCTCGTGGCGCAACCAGCGGTGGAGGTGGCCGAAGCTGTTCTGGTTGGGCACCAGCTCGACGAAACGCTCGGCACAGTAGTCGTCGAGCCGGCGGACGTCCTCGGCGGTCAAGGGGCTCGCGTCGCGCCAGACGGTCTCGTGATCGCGGTAGGCGAAGGTGTGCTCCATGTAGAGCTGGAGCTGGTTGACCTTCAAGCCGGCCAGGAGGTCGACGAGATCGAGAAGCGTCTCTAAACGCGGCACCTTGTCGCGGCTGACGTCGAGCATCACGGCGCGGCGCGCGAAATCGGGTCGGTCGCGAACGACGACGCCCGGGAGCGGCCAGGGGGCGCCGTCCTCGCAGTGGAGCTCGATCCATTGCACGAGGGTCGCGGCGGCGTAGAAGAGCCCGGCCGGAGTCTCGGCGACGAGCTCGATCCCTGACGAGGCGACCTCCAGGCGGTAGCCCTCGGGACCGTGTCGTCCTTCCGGGTCCAGTCGCAGGCGAATCCGTACCGATTCGCCAACGCCCTCCGGCACGGCTTTGCGGATCCTCTCCAAGGCCACGGCCGGCGCCTCGGGTGGCGCGTCGATCCTCGGCCGCGCTTCAAGGCGTAACCGTTCGCCGGTGGCTTCAAGCTCCTGAGGCCGGGGCAGCAGCAGATCGCTTAGATCGTCCATCGCTCAGGAGCGCACCAGCTGGACCAGACGCCCCATCAGGTCGATGATGGCCGCGTCGGCCTCCCTGGAGTCTCCCTTGACGCGCAGCTCGGTCTCCAGCACCCACCACGGCAGCTGGGCAAACGCCTCGCGCGGCATCGACGAGGCGGTGAGATAGGCGCGGTGGAGGCGGAAGGGATGGATCCCGGAAAGAGGTCCACGCCCGCCCACCTCGGGGATCTCGCCCTGGAGCCGCGGTGCCAGGCGGTCCTTGAAGCGGTTGTAGTTACGCTCGCCCGCCGCCACGCCGGTGATCTTTGCCATACCGGCCACCGCGGCCAGCTCGCGGCAGAAGCGGGCGAGGAGCGCGAAGAAAGAAAGCCGCGCGGCGATCTGGTCGTCAGCGGAGGCCAGGAGCCGCTGGAAGCGTCCGACGGCCTCGCCGCCTTGGCCCTTTCCCAGGGCGTCGAGGATCTGCCAGACGTCTTGCTCGCCGCGGTCCTCGACCGACTCCTCGACCAGGCGCCGGCTGATGGTGCCGCCTCCGGCGAGGCTTGAGAGCTTGCGGTATTCGGCGGCGAAACGTCCCGTCGACTGAGCGTCGACGCCGCGATCGCCCCAGCTGCCGGCTTGGCGCAGCGTCCGGCGGGCGAGCTCCGCCAGAGCGTCGCGGGCGATTTTCGTGCCGCTCTCGCGGGCCAGCTCTTCGGCGAGCGGCTCGAGCCCCTGCCAGTCGCCGCCGCGGCTCGCCGAGACCTTTCCCACCTGGAGGAAAGTCCCGGCCTCGACCAGGGCCTGGCGGACCGGATGGTCCGCCGCCACCGACGCCTCGGCCAGGACCAGGGAGTGGCCTTCCGGCAAGCCCTTGCGGACGACCTCGCCGAGCTCCGCCAGCTCGCCTTCGGCAAAGCCCTGAAGGCCGGCTTCGAGCGCCGCGTCGAGAAGCGCTACAAGCCCCTCGCAGAGCGCCGTCACGTCCTTTTTCGAGCGTCCCCGGGTCTTTTTCTTGCGCCGCGCCGTGCCGCCCTCGAGCGCCCACTTCGGCAGAGCGCCGATCGTCTCCTCGGAGCTCGCCCTGGGCTCGACGCCGAAGACGCGCAGCGCCTGGAGGAGGCGGGAGGCGGCCTCGCGTCCGGCCGTGTCGAGCTCGCCGCCGTCGTCGCCGAGCGGCAGCCCTTCGGCCGCCTGGTCGATCAGATCGGCCGCCGCCTTGGAGTCGGTGAGGATCGCCGCGTCGACCACCAGGACGACCTTGGCGGAGGCGAAAAGCGAGTACGTCTTGAGATCCGTCAGGATCGGCGTGAGCCGCGCCGGACGCCGGTACCGCTCCACCTTGCAGCCGGCTTTCCCGGCCAGGGCCTCGGCGAGCCGCGCAGCGCGCGGCTCGGCGACCACCAGCTCGCCCTCGACCAGGTAGACTGGTTTCGTTTCGCCGCTTTCGACGGTGCGCAAGAGGTCGTCGAGGTCCATCACCAATGTGTCCGGGGAGCCCCCGAGGGGTTACTTCTGGATCTCGATCGTCTGGGTGTCTTCGTGCGCGTGGTAGCCGCCCCACACCGGCCGGTCGACGAGCCCGAGCTCTTCTTCGTTCAGCTTCTCTTCCTGGATGTCGAAGTCGACGGAGCTCCAGGAGCCGCAGGCTTCGCAGCGGTCGTGCCACTCGGAGTACTTGGCCCGGCAGCTGGCACAGACGTAGGTGGCGGTCGGCACCCCGAGGCGCTGGACGCACTGGAGGTAACGGCCGAGCGCCCCTTGGGTGTCGCCGCGCCGCTGCGCGATGCGGGCCAAGACGTAGTGGTAGGTCGGCGAGGAGTCCATACGCTCGCTGATCGAGCCGAGCATCTTCATGGCCTCGGGGTGCATCTCGAGGCGGTAGTAGAGCCGGCCGAGGAAAAAACGCGGCAAGAGGTCGTTTTCGGTACGGGCGATCAGGCTACGCAGCGTCTCGATGGCCCGGGCCGGCTCGGCGGCCTCGATGAAGTGGTCCTCGATGCGCTGGAGGAACACCGCGCTCCCGGTCGAGGTGAATCCCCGTTTCCACTCGTCGAGGGCGAGCTCCTCGTTGCCCTGGTAGAGCTCGGCCTCGCCGAGCATGATCCCCGCCGGCACGAAGCGCGGCTCTTGCTGGAGGAGCCGGCGGAAGATCTGGGCCGCCTCGGCGGGACGGTCTTTCTCGAGCAGCGTCATCGCCCGCTGGTAGGTCAGCCCGAGGCTCACTCCGGCCTCGCGCTCGCGTCCGGAGACGCCTTCGCCACTGCCCCCCTGGGGGGAGCCAGGGGGGGAAACACGGCCCTCGACGAGGGCTTCGACCTTCTCGTGCCAGCGCAGGGCCTCCTCCCAGCTCCGCTCCGCGAGGTGGAGGTCGCGGCGCCGGCGCATGATCCTGAGCCCCTGGCCCGGGAAGTCGCGCAACACGCGGTTGCGGATCTCCCGCGCTACCTGCTCCTCGCCCAGGGCGTCGTAGTCCTCGCCCATCTGGTAGAGCAGAGCGATCGAGCGCGGGTAGAGCACCGAGGCGCGGCGATGGACCTCGACGGCCTCCGCGGGCCGGCCCTGGTGACGCAGAATCTCCCCGTGCAGGAGGAGCCCCATGAACTCCTCCGGACGCTCGGTCAAGACCACCTCGAGCTCCGCCGCGGCTTTCGGCCACTGCCCGTCGGCGTGGTAGTCGACGGCGCGGCGCAGGCTCTTCTCGAGGCTGACGGCTTCGCGGCTCCGGCGCCGCTCGCGGCGCTCGTCGAGGTCGCGCTTGAGCGACCGGACGAGCAGCATCGTCGCTGGCGGCAGGAAGCCCGCCAGAAAAACCACCAGCGCGACGACGACGAGTGGGACGCTCTTGCCGGCGCTCAACTGGAACCGGTGGTCCGGGTCGGTCAGGAGGTCGCTGTTCAAGACGGTCAACGACGCCACCCAGACGACGAAGGCGACGCCGAGCAAGATCCCTATGTAGGTTCGGACTTGCATGCACTCCCCTTGTGGCGGTCCGGCCGCGCCGGGACCTCCTCAGAGAGCATGGGACGCAAAGCGCTTCAACGTTCGAGCACTCCGCGCTCTTCAGACTCCTGACAGCCGATACAGTACCGCGCCCAGGGTACGGCCTTCAAGCGTGCCACGCCGATCTGCTCGCCGCAGCTGCCACAGCTGCCGTAGGTCGACTTGTCGAGGCGCTCGAAGGCCTCCTCGACCATGATCAACATCTGGCGTTCGGTATCGGAAAGCGAGAACATCAGCTCGCGGTTGAAGGAGTTGTTCGCCCGGTCGACGCTGTCGTCGGCGCTGTCGTCGGCGGACTCCTGTCCCACCCTGACGTCGTGGGCGTAGAGGTCCAGGAGCTCCTGCCGTTTATTCTCCAGCGTCTTCCGCAGGAACTTGAGGTCGTCCCGACTGGGCGGCTGCTCTATGGTCTTCGGGTTCGGCAACGCGTACTCCCCTCGTGTCGTCATGGTCCGAGCCGCAGCGCACTCGACTTTCACCGATCAGAACGGCTGCCGATGGTACTTTATTCCTCGCGCGATTGAAAGCGCCCGGTAAAGCTGCTCGTAGAGGACGAGCCGGGCGAGCTCGTGGCCGAAAGTCATCGGCGAGAGCGAGAGCCGCTCGTTGGCCTCCGCCGCGAGACCCGCCTCGAGGCCCAGGTCGGAGCCGACGAGGAAGGCGATGGTGTGGGGCCAGCCCTGCCGCCGGCGCTCCAGGCTCTCGGCGAGCTTTTCGGAGCTCGACGTCCGGCCGCGGACGTCGAGCGCGATCGTCCAGCAGGGATCCGGAAGGGCGGCGCGGATCGCTTCGGCTTCTGCCATCCGCCGAGCGTGCTCGTCGCTCGTCTTGCCCCGTGCCTTGACCGGCACGTCGCGCACCGGCGCGTGGTGGCCGATCCGGCACCGGTACTCGGTGCAGAGCTCCTCCCAGGTGTCGCGCTGGCGGCGTCCGGCCCAGACGATCAGGATCTCGCGGCTCAACCGACCTGGGCCTCTTCCTCGGCGCCGACCACCATGTACTCCTCCCACTCGGCACCGAAGGCGAGGGAGTGGAGATCGCGCATGCGGTCGAGGAAAACGACCCCGTTTAGATGGTCGTACTCGTGCTGGACGATGCGCCCTTCGTAGCCCTCGGCCCGAAAGTCGACACGCTCGCCGTGGCGGTCGAGCCCGTGGACGCGGACCGCCGGATGACGGGGTACGAGCCCTCGCAGGTCGGGGATCGAGAGGCACCCCTCCCAGTCGTAGACCAGCTCTCCCGGCACCGGCTCGATCATCGGGTTGACGAGCACGCGCCGTTCGGCCTCCTGTGGGTCTTTCTCGGGGTCGACCGCCAGGTAGACGAACAGCTGCCGCTCGACGGCGACCTGCGGCGCCGCGAGCCCGACGCCGCCCGATTCGACCATGGTCTCCAGCATGTCGTCGATCAGCTGCTGGAGCTCGGGGCCGGTCACCTCGGACAGCTCCACCGCCACCGCGGGGGTCCGCAAAGCCGGGTGTCCAAGACGGACGATGGGACGTGCTGCCATGGGACGCTCCTCTGCGTCCCCCCGGAAATCGAGGGGACGACCTCCCCCATTCTACACCGAGCTCGGGTCCGTGCTATCCTCGGGGGTTCATGGCTGCACAAACCCGCGAAGAAGAACAGCGCAAGAAACGCCGCCGGCGCCTGATCCAGGGCCTGGTGATGGGCGGTGCCGCGATCGGCGTCCCAGCGCTTCTAAACGCCTTGGTCTTCCGCCGCGCGCGCCGCCTGCCGGCGGCCCGCTGGGGCTCGGACGACCGTTACGCCTGGAAGGGAGGCGACATCCTGTTCCAGCGCCTGGGCGAGGGTCCGGCGATCGTTCTCGTCCATTCCTTCGGCCCCGGACACGCCGGCACCGAGTGGCGCCGCGTGGCGGAGCTTCTGGCAACCGAATACCAGGTGTTCATCCCGGACCTCGTGGGCTGGGGCGCCTCGGAGAAGTCCGCCAGGACCTATGATGGCGAGCTCTACATCGAGCTTCTAAGCGACTTTTTAAAAGACGTCGTCGGCCGTCCGGCGGTCCTCGTCGCGGCGGGCTTGCCGTCGGCCTACGCCGTCCAGGTCGCGGTCGACCAGCCGGAAGAGGTCCGGGCCCTGGGGCTCGTCGTGCCGACGGGCATGGAGCTGCATGGCGACGAGCCGGACCTGAAAGACGCGGTCGTCCACCGCTTGCTGCGCCTGCCGATCCTCGGCACCTCGGCGCTCAACATCTACACGAGCCGCTCGGCGATTAACAACTACCTGCGCCGGGAGGTCTTTGCCTCGCCGGCTCTGGTCGACGACGCGCTGGTCGAGGAGCACTATCGCCGCACGCACCTGCCCGGCGCCCATGCGGCGCTCGCGGCCTACCTCGCCGGCTACCTGAACCACGGTGTCCGCGACCTGCTCGGACGCCTCGACGTCCCAGTGTGGATCGCCTGGGGACGCCGCGCGCTCAGCCCCGCGGTGGAGTCGGCCGACCTGTGGCTGCGCCACCTGCCCGGCGCCCAGCTGGAGGTCCTGGAGCCGTGCGGCATGCTGCCGCACGCGGAGTCGCCGGACGAGCTCTGCCGCAAGCTGGAACGCTTCCTGAGCCACCTGGACAGTTAGGGTCCACCCCTTATTCCTACGAGAGGAGCATTCGACGAAGATGGCTGGAATCTTCAAAGCCTACGACATCCGCGGCCTCTATCCCTCGCAGCTCGACGAGGAGATCGCCAAGAAGATCGGCCTCTGCTTCCACCACCTGCTCGATCCGGACGAGCTCCGGCGCTCGAACACCGTGGCCGTGGGCCGCGACATGCGCTCCCACAGCGTGCCACTCCAGGCGGCGCTCATCAAAGGCCTCCTCGCAAGCGGCCTCGACGTCGTCGACATCGGCCTCACGACGACGCCGATGAGCTACTTCGCCGTCGGCCACCTTGGCACCGCCGGGGGCATCCAGGTGACGGCGAGCCACAACCCCGCGGGCTACAACGGCATGAAGATGAGCCTCCACGGAGCGCGTCCGGTCTCGGGCGACGACGGCATCCCGCTGCTGGAGAAAAAAGTCGCGGAAGGGGCGGACGGCCCTGCCGGGAAGCGAGGTGAGCTCCGCAAGGAGGACGTCTTCGAGGCCTACGGCGAGCACCTCCTGGGAGTCCTCGCGCCCGGCGAGGGAGCGAAGCGGCTCAAGGTCGTCGCCGACGCCGCCAACGGCATGGGGACGATCTACAAGCCGCTGCTGGAGAAAGCCGGGATCGAGCTCATCCCCCTCTACTTCGAGCTCGACGGCACGTTTCCCAACCACGAGGCCAACCCGCTGAAGATGGAGAACCTCGCCGACCTGGTCGCCAAGGTCCGCGAGACGGGGGCGGACCTCGGCGTCTCTTTCGACGGCGACGCCGACCGCTCGGCCTTCGTCGACGAGCGCGGCGAGCCGGTGGGCTCGGACCTGACGACGGCCTTGATCGCCGGCGAGCTCCTGGAACGCGACCCGGGCAAGAGCGTGGTCTACGACCTGCGCTCGTCCAGGGCAGTGGCGGAGTACATCCGGGAAAAAGGCGGCAACCCCATCCGCGAGCGGGTGGGCCACTCCTTCATCAAGGCGACGCTGCGCGAGCACGACGGGATCTTTGGCGGCGAGTTGGCCGGCCACTACTACTTCCGCCACAACTACACGGCCGACTGCGCGCTGCTCGCGGTCTTCGAGATCCTGAACCTCCTGTGGAAGACCGGGAAGCCGTTCTCAAAAGTCGTCGAGCCGCTCCTGCGCTACGCCAAGAGCCACGAGATCAACTTCCAGGTCGAGGACAAGGCCGGCAAGATCGAGATGCTCGCCGAGCGCTTCGGCGATGGCGAGATCGACTACCTCGACGGCATCACCGTCCAGTACCCGGACTGGTGGTTCAACGTCCGGCCGTCGAACACCGAGCCTTACCTGCGGCTGGTGGCGGAGGCGGCGACCGAAGAGCTTCTGGCCGAGAAGCGGGCCGAGCTGATCTCGCTGCTCGGCGAGCCGGTCTGACACCGACTGGCTCCGACACAATATTGCTGAAGGCGGATTTCTTGCGCGACATCGCCAAGTCCGGGAGAAACTTGAATAAGACTTGTCCAAATCCGCGACACCTGTTCAAAATCCGGACACTCAGAGGAGCGCCTCCGGGCCCCTGAGAGAGCCGGAGTGCCGCGGAACGGCTTCCGACCGGTCGGTCGGTTCGTGGCACGGTTCTTGCCTTAAGCCTAGGGCATCCGGACGTTGAGGAGGCCCACGCTCCGTCGAGAAACGGTTCCGGGCCGCAGGGACTTGAACGAGGAGAGTAAGGATGTACGAGCCAGCCCGCCAAACCACTTCGGAGCCACTGTCCCCCTGGGGGGATCAAGGGGGGGAGCCACAGCCTCGGCCCCGCCCGCTCGAATCCACGGTCGCCGCGGCCTTGGTCGAGCACCTCGCCCACCTGGGAATCGAGCGCTCGTTCGGGGTCAGCGGAGGTGCCATCGCGATGCTCTTCGACGCGTTGGCGGAGAGCCCGATCGGCCTGCATCACTTCCGGCACGAGACCGGCGCCGCCTTTGCCGCGGCGGAGGCCTACTTCGTGACAGGCAAGCCGTCTCTGGTTTTCAGCACGACGGGTCCCGGCACCTTGAACGCCTTGAACGGCATGGTGGCGGCGAAGTGGGACGGCGCCAAGGTGGTCCTGGTCTCCGGGGCGACCAACTCCGCCCAGCGGGGCCGCTGGGCCACCCAGGAGACGAGCTCCTACACCCTGCCCCAGGACGGGCTCTACTCCTCGGGCCCGCTCTTTGACTTCGCGGTCCGCATGGAGAGCGCGGCGGAGTTCCCCGAGGTGATCCGCCGCCTCTCTCTGGGCCTGTCGCGGCCCGGCGGCTTCGTGGCGCACATCTGCCTGCCGATCAAGATCCAGTCTTCACGCCTCGACCTGCCGGCGAAGCGTCCCGTGGTCACGACCGCGGCACCGAGCGCCGCACCGGAGGACGTCGAGCAGTGCGCCGAGCTCCTTCGGCGCGGCCGTTTCGCGATCTGGGCTGGTTTCGGCGCCGTGAAGGCCGCGCCGCGCCTCCGCGAGCTCGTCGAGCGTACCGGCGCCAAGATCTTCTGCTCGCCGCGGGCCAAGGGGGTCGTCCCCGAGGACCATCCGCAGTATCTGGGAGTCACGGGCCTCGGCGGCCACGAGGAAGTCGTCGACTACATGGTGCATCACCGGCCCGACTACGTGCTGGTCCTCGGGACCCGGCTGGGCGAAGCCACCTCGTTCTGGGACCGGGAAATGGTCCCGGTGGAGAGCTTCATCCACGTCGACCTCGATCCCGAGGTCCCCGGCACAGCCTTTCCCGAGAGCCACACGATCGGAATCCACGCGGAGATCGACCGCTTCCTGCAGGCCCTGCTGCCGCTTCTCCCGAAGCGGGAGGCCAAGAAAAGCCCGTTGCCTCGCGACGAAGACAACGTCGTCCGAATGCCGGTGAAGTGGAAGGACGTCGATGAAGACCCCTCCTTCGCGAGCGCCAAGGAAAGGGAGGCGCCTCTTCTCGCCGCGCGGGCGGGAATGGTCCGGCCACAGGTCGTGATGAAAGCCCTCCAGAAGCACGTCATCGACGGCAGCGACGCGCTGGTCATGGGCGAGTGCGGCAACTCCTTCGCCTGGTGCAACCACTACCTGCGATTCTCCGAGCCGGAGCGCTACCGGGTGAGCCCGCGCTACGGATCGATGGGCCAGTGTGCGGCCGGTGTCGTGGGCGCGGCCCTGGCCCGCGACGCCCTGGCCGTCGCGGTGGTGGGCGACGGCTCCATGCTGATGAACTCCGAGATCTCGACAGCCGTCCAGTACGGCGCCCGCGCCGTCTGGGTAGTCCTGAACGACGCCGCCTACGGCATGTGCCGCGACGGCCACAACGTGCTCGGGTTGACGGCGGAGCAGATCTCCATCCCCACCGTCGACTTCGTGGGCCTCGCCCGCTCGATGGGCGCCGAAGGCGTGACGGTCGACGACGAGTCATTACTCGACGACGCCTTTCAGGAGGCCCTCGCGGCCCGCGGCCCCTTCCTCCTCGACATCCGAATCGATCCCGAGCAGGCCTCGCCGCTCCTGAAGCGCTTCGAGAGCCTCATCAACCAGGGCAACTCGAAAAACGTCGCCGCCGGCTGGGACCGCTGAGAAATCCCCCCTACCTGTCCTTGTCAAGCAGTTCCACCGGAAAAATTCCTGACACCCCGTCTGA
>CBDUYN010000123.1:0-30880 GCA_965371445.1 uncultured bacterium
GAGGGCGTCAGGAATAACCCCCCGCCTAGTGGTGGACAGACTAAGACAAGTTCATTTAGGAAAGGGGGGTTGGGGGGATTTTCCGGGGACTGCCGGGCCCCAAGATCCTCGCCTCCACCGCGACCGTCCGACGTGCCCGTGAGCAGGTGAAGGCGCTCTTCGCCCGCCAGGAGCTGGCGGTCTTTCCGCCGCCCGCGGTCGACGCGTCGGAGACCTTCTTCGCCCAGATCGACCACGACAACCCGGGACGTCTCTACATCGGCCTCGCGGCGCCCGGCCGGGCGCTCAAGGGGTTGCTCCTGCGCACCTACGTCGGATTGCTGGCGGCGGCGGAGCACCAGGTGGCGTGCCGCGGTCGGGACGACAAGACCGCCGACGCCTACACGACACTGGCCGGCTACTTCAACAGCCTCCGCGAGCTCGGCGGCATGCGCCGCCTGGTGGAGGACGATGCCATCCAGCGTTGTCGGGACATCGAGAAGCGGCGTCCGTTGGGGATGAAGGGACGTCATCCGTGGTTCCGCAACCGTCGCATCGCCGGTGAGCCCGTGGAGCTGACGAGCCGGCGTTCGAGCGCCGACATCAAGGAGGCCAAAGCACGGCTCAACGAGTCGAACGCGGCGAAAGACCACGTGGACGTCCTCCTGGCGAGCAACATGATCTCGGTCGGCGTCGACATTGATCGTCTCGGCCTGATGGTGGTGGCGGGCCAGCCGAAGACGACGGCGGAGTACATCCAGGCGTCGAGCCGGGTGGGACGCCAGCTGGAACGTCCGGGGCTGGTGGTGACGTGCTTCAACGTCCACAAGCCGCGGGACCGTTCGCAGTACGAGCACTTCACGGCGTACCACGAGAGCTTCTACCGTCACGTCGAGGCGACGAGCCTGACGCCGTTCTCGGTGCCGGCGATCGAGCGTGGCCTGGCGGGGACCCTGGTGGCGATGGCCCGCCTCGCCGATCCGATCCTGACGCCGCCCGGCGCGGTGATGGACCTGCCGGACCATTTTGAAATCGGCGACCAGGCGTCGCGTCGGCTGGCGGCTCGTGCCGGCCTGCAACCCGGCGTCGACCACGACGCCGAAGTGGCGGAGCTGGAAGCGAACAGCCGTGACTTCTTCGACGCGTGGAAGAAGATCGTCCTGTCGACGCCCGACGACGCGACCCGTCGTTCGTACTCGCCGTTCGACAAGGACAAGAAAGCGGGCAAGCCGCTCCTGTACACGGCGCTCGACGAAGACCCGCCGGACGAGGGCGAGCCGGAGGCGAAGTTCATGGCGCCGACGTCGATGCGCGACGTCGAGCCCACCGTCCACCTGTGGGTGAAGCGGAGGAAGCTCGGTGGTTAGGGCATGAAGAGGAAGCAATCTGCCCGACCCGACGGCCACGTCCGTCAGAGCCAGATGGTGACGACGTTCGGCCCGGGAGCGATGGTCGACCTCGTCGACCAGGCGGTGCTGGTCGGCGGGCTCGACTTCTGGAGCTACGACAAGAAGGCGGCCTTACCGTCGGTGAAGGAGCCGCGGTTGCGTGAACACATCGCGTCGAAATTCCAGGAGCTGGACCGTTCGCTGAGCTCAACCGAACCGTTTCTCTGCCCACCGACGGGCGACGACTCGGAGCCGTCGCGTTTCATCGGCGTCCAGGTGGTGGAGTTTCCGCAGTGGTTCGTCTGCCAGAACCCGAATTGCCGGGCGTTGATGAAAAGCAACGGGCTGGAGCGTAAGAAGGAACGTTACGTCCACCGGTGCGTCGGACGCAAGATGCCGTCGACCTGCGTTCCGGTTCGTTTTGTGACCGTCTGCCGTCGCGGTCATCTCGCCGAGTTTCCCTGGGTGGCGTTCGTCCATGGCCGTTCGCCGCGCTGCGCGGCGCCGAGCCTGACGCTTCACGAGGGAGCGACCGGTGACTTCTACGAGATCGTCGTCCGTTGCGGGTGCGATAAGAAGCGTCGTCTGTCCGACGCGAAGACGCCGGAATTCGGCTTCGACTGCCTGGGGGACCGTCCGTGGCTGGGTCCGTCAGCGCGGGAGGATTGCGGCGAGAAGCTCCGTCTGCTGGTGCGTACGGCGTCGAACTCCTATTTCGCGCAAATCGAAAGCTCCCTGTCGATCCCGGACCCCGGACGCGAGCTCGAGCTCAGGATCCGCCGCGAGTGGAAGTTCATGAAGGACGTGACGGCACAAAACGTCGAAGTCGTCCGGACGATGGGCGCCTACAAGGAAGTGATCCGCGACGCGTCGAGCGACTTGGTGCTGTCGATTATCGACAGCATCAAGAAGGACAAGCCGGTGACGACAGAAGGGCTACGGACGGCGGAGCTGATGCAGTTCCGGGCGCAGCCGTTGGAGAAGCCAGGGGAGAGACCGTCGCCCGAAGAGGACTTCTTCGCCCGTCGTCACGATCCGCCAGACGGCTTGCCGCCCCTGGTGTCGCGTCTGGTCCTGGCGCCGAAGCTGCGGGAGGTCCGCACGCAGGTAGGATTTACGCGCCTGGAGTCGATGAGCACGAATCTCCAGGGCGAGCACGACCTGGGTGTGGAATCGGCGGCGTTGTCACTCAACCAGGACTGGCTGCCGGCGTCGGAGATCCTGGGCGAGGGGCTCTTCGTCGAGCTCGACGAGGAAGCGGTTGGCGAGTGGGAGGACAGTCCGGCGGTGCGGGCAAGGGGCGCGGAGCTTCTTGCCGGCTACGAGGCGTGGAACAAGCACCTGGACGAGGAGCGCAAGGCCGGGGGCGTCAAGGAGCCGCCGAAGACGCCGCCGTTCCCGGGGGTGCGCTTCTACCTTCTGCATTCGCTCTCGCACCTCCTGATGTCGACGTTGTCGTTGGAGTGCGGTTACTCGGCGAGCGGCCTGAAGGAGCGGATCTATTGCGCGGCGCGCGACGTCGAGGTGCCGATGGCGGCGATCCTGATCATGACGGGAAGCGCGGGCGCGGAGGGGACTCGACTCTGGTCACGGTGCGTCGGCCGACGTCCTAGCCGGTCACCGGCACGATACGTCCCGGCTTCGCCACCGCCTTGGGGCTCAGCAGCCCGGGGACCGGCGTCACGAACGAACGACGAAACTCCCACAAGATGCGGAAGGCCTCGTCGGGATGCCTTCTCACCGGACGGATCACCTTCTTCAGCCCGTCGCGCAGCTCTTCCCGGAGGTCGGGACGCAGGCTCACACACCGACGTAGGAGCCGTTCGATGGCGTCGAGGTCGCTCTCGTCGGCGCGTCGGGCCCGGACCTGCGCGATGTCGATGCTGAGGCCGGCCAACTCCCGGGGCAGGTCGACCGTGAGCAGGTCGTTCCAGGCGCTGTCGAAGCGCGGAAGGGCCCGTTTCAGGTTTTCCCGCCCACCCAGGCGGACGTAGAGGATCGCCTTGAGCCACCGGATCCGGGCGAGCACCTCACCCCAATCCCGCTGGCCTTTCAGCCGCTCCTCGAAACGGTCCAGGATCCCCAGAGCCCGTTGGTCGTAAGTCGTCTCCTCGCGCGGCATGTAGCAGGCCAGGAAAGCGACCGTGTCGAGGAAGTAGCCGCGGGGCGAGTCGAGCGGCATCACCAGCAGCACCGTCTCGACGTCGTCCAAGGCACGGTCGGTCCAACCCTGGTAGTGGAAGGTCAAGGCGCGCACGAAGACGATCCGGCCCCGGAGGTCGTCGTCGAGATCGTCGCCGATCTCCTCGAGCGAGCTCTCCAGGTACCACTGCGCCGTCTTGGCGTCGCGCAGCTCGGCCAGGAAGTCGCCCTTGCGACGCAACCAGTCGCCCCGGCACAGCGAGCAGCAGTCGACGGCGTCGACCTCGAGCTCCGCCAGCGTCTGACCGGCCCGGGGCCATTCCCCGCCGGCCATGCAGGCATGGACGAAAACGCCCCGGCTCCGGTTCCAGAGGTGCGGATCGCCGCTCCGTCGGGCGTGCTCGAGGGCGATCGACGCGTACTTGAGGGCGTCCCAGGGGGCGGTGAGCGACTTGTTGTCGCAGATGTCGAGGTAGCCCTTCGAGAGCTCCGGATTCCCGAAGCGTTCGTCGCTGAGCACGAGCGTCGGCTTCTTCGCCGTCAGGGTAAGCAGCCGCTTCTCGGTCGGCTTCAGGCAGCTCTTGGCCTGGAGCCTTACTGGGCGGGGCTCCAGACCCTCTCGGGTCACTAGAGGAAAATCGTCGCCCGACTGGAATTTGCAGCCAGCCCCGCCGAAGCGCCCCTCGTGGGAAGGCGCGGAACGGACCTTCCCGTGCCTCCCGGGACCGGCGGCACGGCCGGGATGGAGCGTCCCGGCAGTCCCGGGGCCGGCGGAACGTCTGGGACGGTCCTTCCCACGTCTTCCGGGATCTCCGGAACGCCCGGGACGGACCTTCCCATGTCTTCCGGGATCTTCGGGACAGCCGGGACGGACCTTCCCCACGTCTTCCGGGACCTCCGGAACGCCCGGGACGGATCTTCCCACGTCTTCCGTAGCCTCCGGAACGTCTGGGACGGTCCTTCCCGCCCGTCCCGGAGCGGCCGCGACGGACGGGCCGGTCGCTGCCAGGACACGCCGACGGAATTGATCGCCGCCAGCCCGCCACTTCCGGGCCCCCAGTCGTTGCGTCCCCAGAGTTTGACCTCCGGTTGAGCACCTCACATCCCGGTGCGCATCTCCAGCACCGGCCCTGCGGGACGAAGAGCAGGCGGGACGCCTGCGCTCCCAGCAAGCCGTCCCTTCGCTACCCGTCCGCCAGCAGACGCTCCAGGAGCTCGGCCAGCTCGTCGGCGTCGACCGCCCCCACCCGGACGTCGCGCACCGTGCCGCGGTGCAGCACCGCGGTGATCGGAATGGCGCCCGGCGGCGTCGAAGCGAGCGACGCGAATGGCCGCTCGTCGGCCACCTCGCCCCACACCTGCTCGTAGGTCACCCTACGCTCGGCGAGGAATTCCCGCACGGCGTCGGTCGGGCGTCCCTCGTCAAGGGAGATGCCGAGGAAGCGCACGCGAGGCGCGAAGCGTCGCGAGAGCGCTTCGAGCTCCGGCAGCTCCGCCTCGCAGGCCGTGCACCAGGTGGCCCAGAAGTTGAGCACCGCGGTGGTCGAGTCGAAATCCGCCAGGGCAAGCTCGTCCGCGCCGTCGACGCGTGCGAAGCGCAGGTCCGGCCGCAGCGCCGAGAGCTCTCCGGCCGCAGCGCCGAGCTCGTTGCGGTTGTAGTTGCGGTGCTTCAAGGACGACGTCACCACCTCCGGCGATCCCTCCGTCAACGTGAAGCGGCGGTTCACCGGCAGGTCCTCCCAGACGTCGAGTAGCCCCGATGGCCAGCGGACGCTGAGCTCGTCGATCCGCGCGCAGCCGCCGAGGCCGAAGTGAAGCGTCGGCGGTGCCTGCGACAGGAACCCCGAGCCCAGCTCCACCTGGCGCAGCTGCTCCACCCCGCCGCAGCGTAGCCTCGCCTGGGCGCCGGTCCCCAGGATCTCGGAATCGGTCCCCACCAGGTCGACGAGCGTCACCCTCCCCTGGACCGGTGTGTCGTTGCGGTAGACCTTGAGCGTCGGATTGTTGCGGCTGTAGACCACGAGGTCCAGGTCGCCGTCGCCATCAAGGTCGGCCGCGGCGGCACCGCGGCTGTCGAGACGCAGGTAAAGGCCCGCGACGTCACCGACCTCGTCGAAGGTGCCGTCGCCGCGGTTCTGAAAAAGGGTGTTGGGCTCACGGCCGCTCCACGACATGCCCTCCTCCTGGAGGAGGCGGAAGTGGTTGCGGTGTCCCGCCTCACGCTTCTCGTCCTGACCCGCGCTTTCCGACGCCATGACCTGGCGCCAAAAGACGCTTCACGTGTCCTTGGCCGCCGCCCCGGTGTAGAAGCCGCCACAGGAAAAGAGGTCGAGGTCGCGGTCCGCGTCGTAGTCGAAAGCGAGGTTGCCCCAGGCCCAGAAGGCGCCCTTGACGCCGGCTTCGGACGTCGCGTCGCGAAAGGTTCCGTCTCCCTGGTTCTTGAGCAGGGTGTTGCCTTTGGCGAAGCGCTGGTAGAGGGCCTGCTGCTCGCGGGTCCCCGGGAAGTCCTCGAGGAGGGTGATGCGGTTGCCGGCAAACGACTGCATGTTGGAGACGTAGAGGTCGAGCCACCCGTCGCCGTCGAGGTCGGCCCAACTGACCCCCATGCCGTTGCCGTGGTCCTCGGCTCCGACCTCCTCGGTGACTTCTTCGAAGGTCGGTTCGCCGTCGCGACCGTCGCCCCGGTTCCGGTAGAGGCTGTTGGGGCCGTAGTCGTTGGCGACGTAGAGGTCCATGTCGCCGTCGCGGTCGTAGTCGGCCCAGGCGGCGGCGTAGCTCCAGCGCTCGCGGCCCGCCGTCATGCCGGCGGCCTCGGTCACGTCCTCGAAGCGTCCGCCGCCGGTGTTGCGCAAAAGGACGTTGGGCTGGCCGTCGCGGGCGTCGACGTAGCTCTCGGGCTGGTGCTCGGCGTCGATCAGGTTGTAATTCGTCATGTAGACGTCGACGAAGCCGTCGCCGTCGTAGTCGGCGGCGGCGATCGACTCCCACTCGCCGGGGCCGGCGAAGGCCTTGCCGGCGGCGTTGCGAAACGCGTCGCCGTCGTTGGTGAAGATGAGGAGCCCGTGCGCTTTCGAGCCCACGGCGAGGTCGAGGTCGCCATCGCGGTCGACGTCGAGAAAAAGGCCGCTGTTGGTGCCCTCGGCGAGCGACACGAGCTCCAGGCCGCGGCGGGCGGTGGCGTCGTCGAAGTAGCCGTCGCCGTCGTTCTCGTAGAGCCGCGCCGGGGCGTGGATGCGCGGCAGGAAGAGGTCGACGTCGCCGTCGTCGTCGAAGTCCGCCAGGACCGGACCGCCGTCGGTGTAGATCTGAGCGCCGATCTGGTCGTAGCCGGGCGGAATCACCTGCGCCGTCACGTCGTGGAAGTAGGGACCCGGACCGACGGTGGTCCGCGCCCCCTCGGCGCCGACGCCGCCGATGCGCCACTCGCCGTCCGCGTTCTTTTCCAGGTCGAGGACGAGGTAGTAGCGGTCCTCGCGCAGGCGCCCGTCCTCGAGGCGGCCGAGGATCCACACGGCCTCGTGGGTCTCGACGCCGGGGAGCCCTCCGTCCTGGGGTCGGAGCTGGATCTCCCAGGTGTGACGCTCGACGTCTGTGACCTCGGCGAAGCCGGCGAGGTAAACGTTCCAGCGCTCGGTGAACGCGGCGGCGTCGAGCTCTCTTGGCGCCGCCTTCCACTCGGCGAGGGCGAAGCCGGAGGCGATGCGTGCCGGCTTGGAGCGGCCAGCGAAGTCCTCGCCGCGAAAGGTGGGGGAGAAAAGCCCTGCCGCGGTCTCGTCGTCGAGGCGGCCGGCCGTGATCGAGTCGAAAAAGGCCTTCTTGGCCGCGCCGGCCTCGGAGCTCAGGACCTCGGTCGGCCAGGAACCGTCGGCGAGGGTGTCGAAGCCGCCGCTGGCGGATTCGCCGCCGCCGGAGCAGCCGGCGACGAGCAGTGACGTCGTGAGACAGGCCGCCGCGAAGACGGCCTGATGATCGATTCGTGATGCCATGTTGATGAAGTCCTCGTTGGATGGCTTCGGGTTTTCGCTCAGGGCGGGGCGGCCCAGGCGGCGACGCGGCGTGTCAGGCGATGGCGCGCCACCCATCGCGAACGGGCGGCACCGCCGCCGGCCGGCCCCTGTGGTCCCGAGACGGCCTCCGGGCGAGGGTAGATGCCTGCGCCTCCGGCGCGAGGGTAGATGCCTGCGCCTCCGGCGCAAGGGTAGCCGCTCATGCCCCGGTAGGGAAGGGGAAGGACCGTCTGCGAGCAGGCGACGTTGGGGTCGCCGTCTTTTTCCCAGCCTTCGCTGTGCAGGAAAAACGTCCGCCGCCAGCCGGAAGGGAGCGGCGGTAGCGCCCCGACGTCGAAGCCGAGCTTGAGCTCCTCTCCCGAGCCGAAGACGACGTAGCGGTCGTCGGCGCTTTCGAGGAGCTGTTGGACCGGCCCGAAAGCGGTGTAGTACCCCTCGTGCTCCTGCCACGAGAGCGCCACGTCGCGGCCCGCCGGGTCCTGCCGCCAGGGATAGGGACGCCGGTCACCGTAGTCGAAGAGGTAGGGACCGTCGGCGGACGGACGGAACCAGCGCGAGAAACCGCCGTAGCGAAGCTGGGCCGTCCGCGCGGCGAGCCGGTGGACGCGGTGCCGCGTGCCCGCCTCCCGCCGCAGCGTCGCCGCGGCGACGAGGTCCCAGTAGACCTCGAAGTCGGTCGTGATGCGCAGGCGCGGCGGTCCGGCGCCCCGGTCGGCAGGGTCAAGGGCGCCGGTCAGATCCACCACTACCGGCTTGGTCTTGCCGGCCGGCAGACCCACTGCGACCGCCGTCCGGCGCCAGCCGCCGCGGCCGTCACCGACCTCCAGGTAGGGGAAAAGCGGCGCCCCCTGCGGGTCCTGGGCGCGGGCCACGTTGGTCGAGGTGTTGCCCCAATGCAGCCAGCCGACCATCACCAGGGCCGGACGCTCGGCCGCCGCCACCTCCGGCGGCAGCTCCAGCGTCAGGTGGTGGGGCTCCATCGCTCCCTGGTAGCGGCGCTTCCCGGAGCGGGGTGCCAGGTAGCGATGATCCTGGTCGCGGAGTAGGTCGAGGGCGTCCTCTCCGAGGTGGTCATACGCCGCGGCCAGCGGCACGAGCGGCGTCAGCAGACGCAGGGCCAGGCCCTCCACCATGCCTTCCAGCCACTGCTCGCCGTTCATGACCACGACGTCGTCGGGCGCGTCGACCACCACCAGCTCCGCCTGGTCGAGGTAGGTGACCTCGCGCAGCTCCTCGGTGATCGCGAGCTCCAGCTCGCCGCCGCGCGGACGCACCCAGTCGGGCAACCGCAGATACTCCTCGGGATCGGCCGGGACGTAGCGGTCGGGAGAAGAGCTTGCCAGCATGCCGAGAGGAGCAAGGCCTAGAATGTCGGTCACAAAACGCAGCTCGGCGCCGTCGGAGGCGTAGAGGAAGGGACAGGACCCCTCGATGCGCATCGTCAGCTGCAAGAGGTGCCGGGTCCGCGGTGACGGCGCGAAGAGGTACTCGCTGACGCCGTTGGGCCAGGTGGCCTTGACCACCGCGGGACTCTCGCCACCGAGCCCGAGGATCACGTTGGGCCGTCCCAGTTCCAGGGTTTGGGTACGGCCGGCGAACATCACCTCCAGGCGGACGCCCCGGCCGTCAAGGGGGACCTTGCCGGCGAGGCCGCGCAGGCCGACGGCGATCCATCCCTGGTCCTCCGCGCCATCGCCGCGGAAGCCGCGCAGGGTGGTGTCGTCCCAGGCCAGGAGGTCGGGGTCGTGGTCGCCGTCGAGGTCGAGTAGCAGGAACCCCAAGGCCGCCGGCGAGGGTTCCCCGAAGAGGTCCGGATGCGGCTCGAACCGGCCGCCGCCAGCGTTTTCCAGGAGCACGAGGCCGGCCTCGCCCGCCACCAGGAGGTCGGGGTCGCCGTCCAGGTCGATGTCGGCCACCGCCAGGTGCCGCAGGGCTCCGGCGTCGGCGAGGGCCGCGGCGCTCTCCTCGGCCGCCGTGTCGCGGTCGAGGTCCGCCCGGCCGGTCCCCCGCCAGAACGTAAGGCCCGTCTCGTGAAGGACGACGACGTCGCTCGCGGCGTCGCCGTCGTAGTCGAGCGGCACCAGCTGCCGCGCTGGCGCGGGAAGGGGCACGCGGGCATGGAGCGAGAACTGGCCCTGGCGCCAGTTGCGCAGGACGAGAAGCTCCGTCTCCGTCGCCGCGAGGAGGTCCTGGTCGGCGTCGCCGTCGAGGTCGGCAGACGCCAGGCGGTCGAGGGGTCCGTCGACCGGCAGCGGAGCGGGCCCCGGCGGACCCCAGCCGGCCTCGCCCCGGTGGGTGACGAGGACACCCCGTCCGGCGTCGTCGAGGGCGACGAGGTCCAGGTCGCCGTCGTGCTCGAAGTCCACCAGGAGCGCTTCCCGGAAAGCGCCGGCGGCGGCCAGCTCAGGCGCCAGGGGACGCTCGCTCCACGTCGGCGAGTCGTCCCTACCCCAGAGCCGGAGCCCGCTGCCGGTCGCTACCACGAGCTCCGGGCGGCCGTCGTCGTCCAAGTCTCCGGCGAGGAGCGCCAGGGCGCCCTGCGGGAGCTCGGCCACCCGCTCCGAGGCGTCACCTTCCCGGGGCAAGAAGTAGAGGGCGCGGTCGCTCAGGAAGGCGACGCCGGCCTCGCGCCCGGAGCCCGCCTCGTCGTCGACGGCATCGTCGACCACCACCGCCGCGACCACCCGCTCGCCGTCGGCGAGGGGCGGCAGCGGCAGGAGCTCCGTCGCCTTGAAGTGGACGTCCGGCGGCGGCGACGCCTTCCGCGGCGGCGGGGCGGCCACCGGCTCGGCGAGCGGCACCACCTCCTGGCGCGCCATCAGCTCGGTGACGTCGCCGCGGAACCGCTTGCCGTGGAGCATCAGGTTCAAGACGACGCGCAGCGGCGGCGGGACGCGCTCTTGATCGGGATGGCGTTCGATCTCCGCGCGGCCTTTCTCCAGGTAGGCCTCGACCTCGGGATCCGCTGCGGCGGCGGCCAGGGCCTCCACCGCCGCGAGCCCCCGTGAGCGCACCTCGGCGTCGCCTTGCCGCAGGGCCCAGAGGGCGAAGTCGGCAGCCAGGCGGGCGTTCTCGGGCCACAGCTCGTAAGCGCGCTCCAGCAAAGCGCTACGCTGGCGCGGCAACCGGCGCTGAAACTCCGCCAGGGCGTGGGGGTAGACGGCCTCCGCGGGATCGAGACGCGCGGCGTCGCGGTAGGCCGCCTGCACCCCTTCGCGGTCGCCCTCCTCCGCGGCGAGCTTGCCGCGCAGGTAGCAGACACGTCCCAGGAGCCAGGGCGGTGCCGTCTCCGGCATGCGTTCGAGCTGCTCGCGGGCCGCCTGGCCGTCCCCGGCGTGGTAGTGGGCCACGGCGACGTCAAAGACGGCCACCGGCTCTTCCGGCGCCAGCGCCGCCGCCTGTTGAAAAAGCTCCAGGGCCCGCGGCCATTCCTGGATCTCCGCGTGGGCCACGCCCTCGATCAGGAGGGCCCGGAGGCTCGTGGATGGCGCCTCGGACGTCCCTCCGGGCGGTGTTGCGCCCGGCGGCGTTGCGCCGTCCCGGCCGCAGGTCCAGATCAGGAGCCCCAGGCCGAGGAGCGACGCCGTCAGACCCCGGCGGAGCACCGTCCCCTTGGGGGGATCAGGGGGGGGTGATCGGTGTGCTGTCACGACGTCGGGTCCGGCCGGTTTCTTCCGTATCTCTCGTGGGCGGCGACGATCTCTCCGGTGGCGACCGCGGCCGCGAAGGAGATTTCTCCCGCCAGGAGCGTCGCGGCGACGATCTCGGCGAGCTTGCGGGCCTTGCCCGAGCCATAGCAGCCTAGCAGCCTCAGGCACTCCCGGGCCGTGCCAAGGGCCGTGCCGCCGCCGACGGTCGCCACCGTGAGGGATGCCATCGTGACGCTGGCGTAGCAGTCGCCCTGGTCCGTGACCTCGAAGTCGGTGATGCCGACCGCCGCGTTGGCGACGTTGGCGACGTCTTGCCCGCAGGCGATGAAGATCGCCGCCAGGCCGTTCGCGAACTGGCCTCCGTGTCCGATCGCGCCCGCCTGGATGTTGCCCAGGACGCCGTGATGGCCGAGCTCGGCCAACTCTGTGGGCGAGACCCGGAGATGAGAGCGGAGGATTCCGGCGGGAATCGTGGCACCCGCGGTGACTTTCTTCCCCTTGCCGCCGGCAAGAAGAAGGGCGGTGGGCCTTTTTTCCGACTCGAGGCCGCTGAACAGCTGGTAACGGCGCGCGGCGGTGTTTTCCAGGATCCAGGCGCAAGCCCTGCCGGTAGCCCGGACGATCATGTTCATGCCCTGGGCGTCGCCGGTGGAAAAACAGAAGCTGACGATAACCTGCCGGCCGATCGGGTGGCACTCCAGGCGCAGGAGCTTGCCGTGGCGGGTCGTGGACTCCGCTTCGGCCCGGATCACCTCGAGCTGCCCGGTGAGGGTGGCGGCGAAGTCGGCTGACGCGGCGACGTCGTCGAAGAGGAAGGTCGGGGAGACCCGGTTCTCGTCGGCGTGGATCCGCGTCGTCGCACCGCCGGCGCGCGTCAGGGTGACCATTCCGCGCTCGTAGGATCGGACGACGGCTCCCTCGGTGGTGGCCATCGGCACGTAGAAGGTGCCGCGGGCGTCGCTCCCGTCGACGAGGAGCGGACCCGCGACACCGACGGGAACCTGCACCGCCCCGATCGGATTCTCGACGTTCCCCCGCAGCGCGGGGGTGTCGAGAGCGTGGGCACCGATCATGGGAACGGCGACGCCGGCCCGGCCTTCGAGCCAGGCCCGACGCCGGTCCACCTGCTCGGGCTCGTAGCCTCCTTTGGGGAGGCGCGGCACGAGCTTCAAAGGACCGCCCGGATTCCGCTTTTCCCGGGTCACCCGTGGGTCGGCGGACCGGTGATCAGCGCGTCGATGACCGGGTTGACGGCCTTCTCTTGCCACAGCGCGGCCGCGTAGTCCTTCACTTCCGCCGGCGCGGCGTCCAACCCCTTCGGCAGCGGCTGCGAGAAGCTCTCGCCGTCCACCGCCACCTGGAGTCCGTTGGCGCCGAACCGGGTCTCGAGCTGCCGCTGGACGTCTTTTGCGACCTTGTCGCAGATGGAGGTGAACCAGTCCTCGCTCAGCTTGAAAGAGGACAACGCGGCGGCCGAGAGCTTGTGCTGCGCCAACTTGCTGGTCAGGAAGCCCTGGATACCGAAACGGCACTCGACGAGCTCGCTGACCGTGAGCTTGCAGAGGTTGAAGTGGCTGTTGATCGAGACGTCGTCGTCGTAGCCGACCAGCATCTCTTCTTCCATCCGAAAGCGGTTCTGGCGCAGCGAGTACTCCCCCAGGTTCTTCCGTTCGTACTCCCCGGTCTCCGTCAAGTGGGTGGCCAGAGCCGTGAAGCCCTCCTGGACCGCTTGGGTCAACGCGATGGTCTTGTCCTTGTTCTGCAGCTCCTTGCGGACGAACGCGGCGTCCTTGTACTTCTTGTCCAGGAAGTACCAGACCAGCCGGTTCGTGTAACTGTGGAAGTCCCACAGGGACTTCATGTTGAAAAGCTCGTAGCTGCCGAAACCGTTGTACTGGTCCTTGTACAGGAGCTTGACGAGGTCGTACTCGAACCACGTGTACTCGTTGACCAGGTCGACCGCCCCGGCGAGCTTCTCGGGGTCTTTTTGCGGAATGAGGTGCTGGAGCAAGTAGGCCTGCCGGGTCAGGACGTCACTCCCCGGGGAGTAGAAGGGATCGAGGAAGCCGTGGGCGTCTCCGACGATGGCCCAGCCGTCGGTCGAGCAGAAGTCCTTCCTCTTGTACGTGAGGTGGGGGTGGGACTGGAAGTCCAGCATCTCCGAGCCGTCGAGGAGCGTTTTCACGAAGGGCTGCTCGTTCAAGAACTCCACGAAGGCCTCCCGCTTCGTCAGGTCGCGGACGATCGTCTTGTCGTAGACGATGCCCCAGCTGACCACGCCCTCGCCGATGGGGATCTCCCAGATCCAGAAGCCGCGCCCCATGAAGTGGTTCGTGGAGAGATAGCGGCTCGTGAAGCCGACCCTCTTGCGCCACGCCTCGTCGCCGAGCAGGTCGATGTCCTGGGTGTTGGTGAAGCGCCCCCAGGCGCCGGCGACCAGGTGCTCCTCGTCGTCGGTGGGCGGCGACAACCGGTCGAAAAGCTGGCCGATCTTGGAGGCGCGTGAGCGCCCCAGCGAGTTGACGATCCAGCGCGACCTGGACGTCCTCTTCTCGCCGTCTTTCTCCCACTCGACGGTGTGCGGCGTCTGGCCTTCGCCGATCTCGACGTCTGTCACCGGAGCCCCGGTCTCCATCTCGATGCCGATCTCCCGGTTGAGGTCCCAGAGGTCCCTGTCCAGCCGCTTGCGGTCCACCTGGAACGTCGGAATGATGGGCATCATGTTGGGACCGATCTCGGAGCAGGTTCTGACGTCGAACTCCGTCCCGTTCCCGTTCTCGCGCTCGTGAAAGAAGTAGCGCAACCCGCACTTGGGAAGATGGTTCTGGTAGCAGTAGGTCGAGAGACCCAGGTCGCGGATCAGGAAGAGGCCGGCCACACCGACGGTCGACTCGCCCGGGTTGTAGTGCGTGTCGGTGTTTTTTTCCAGGATGAGGATCTTGAGCTCGGGATGCTCACGTTTGAGGTAGCGCGCCATCATGGACGACGACAGGCCGCCACCGAGAAAGACGGCGTCATAGGTCTCAGGATTTGTGCTCATTTCTGCTCCTTACCTCCGGCAAATCGTTTCGGGTTCCCCTTTCGGGCCTGGTGTGCTGTCCATGCGGATCCGGCGCGTGGGGCAAAGCCTGCCGAAAACGTAGTCCCCCGCACCGTGAGGCGGACGCCGCAACGGCGACGAGCGGGCGTATCCTGGCATTTCCAGACGATGATTCTGACTCTAGCGGGGACGGTTCTTCCCGCGCATCGGCCGTTTGACCGATGTAGGAGTGACCCTAGGCGGCGCCCACCACCTCGACGGCCAGGTAGCCGCGGCGCTGGCCGACCTCGTTGTAGAGGTCGCCACCGCCCGCCATCAGCGGCGCGGTGAAACCCAGGGGCCGCAGCACGAAGGCCTCGTAGAAGAAGGCGACGTGTCCGAGCTCCCAGCGGAAGGGGTTCAGGACCTCCCGTAAAGGGACCTCGAGCTCGGCGTCGGCGAGGTCGCTGACAAGCCCGAGCGTCCGCACCCGGGCGTCGTCGACGAGCCGTGTCAGCTCGTCGGCGTTCAACGTGAAGTGCTTGTCGCGGAGTTGCGGAAGCGAAGTCGCAAGCAAGGGCATGGGACCTCCTCGGTCAAGGGTCTGTTCCGGGGTGGGCGACCTCCACCGCTCCGGCCGCCACGTCGATCAGCGTAGACTCGTTGCCATCGGCCCAACGCACGTGGAGCCGTTCGGCGGCGTCTTGCTCGCCGAGGCCGAAGATCAGATCCGGCGCGTGCATTCCGAGGAAGGTCACGTCGCAGCCGCACCACCGGTACTGCGTCCTGCCGCCGGCGGTCACCGTGACCCTGGCCCCGAGGCGGGCCGCAGCGGGAGCCCGAAGGCGAACGGTGAGGGAGCGATGGGTGGTCTGCGTCTCGTTTCGCAGGAGCAGCGGCCGGGCGCGATTGACCGACACGGCGAGGTCCACGTCACCGTCCCCGTCGAAATCGGCCGCGGCGAGTCCCCGGGCCCAGTAGGTTTGCCCCAACGCGTCTCCGGCCGACGGCGCGACGTCGGTGAAGTGCTCCCCGTCGTTCCAGAGAAGGAAGATCGGCTCGGCGATGAGGTATCTCGGATCGTCCTTCTGCTCCAGCGTGCTGCCGTTCACAACGACGATGTCGATCCTCCCGTCCAGGTCGAAATCGACCAAAGCGCTCCCCCAGCCGACGGTGTCGATGGAGATCTCGCCGAGACGGAGATGCCGCGTCTTGTCGCGATACTCCAGGTGGCCCCCGGGCGGCACCACGCTCTGGTAGAAGGCGTTTTCTTGCGCGATCCAGTGTGTGATGAAGAGATCGGGGAGTCCGTCGGGCTCGCCGCTCATCCCACCGATCTCTGCGACCGAGAGTCCCATCGAGCCCCGCGGATCGGCCGTGCCGGTCATAGTCGAGAGATCGTCGAAGACAACGGGATCATCGACCCCGAAGTCGCCACCCATGTTCCGATAGAGCCGGTTGGTGGAGACGTCGTTGTTGACGTAGAGGTCGAGCCACCCGTCGCCGTCCAGGTCGCAGAAGGTGGCGGAGAGGCTGCGGCCGTCGCCGTTCTGCACGCCGGACAGCAGGGCGACGTCCTCGAACGTCCCGTCGCCCCGGTTGCGATACAGCCGGTTCGGCTCGGGATCGAACGAGTTGGGGTTGAGGGTGAACGGGATGACGTACGCTCCGGTGCTGTCCATGACCGGCTCGCCTCCGGCGCCGGCGCCGTCGTAGCGCACGTAGTTGGAGACATAGAGATCCAGGTGCCCGTCCCGGTCGTAGTCACCCCAGGCCGCTCCCGCGGACCACAGCGGATCGTCGATGCCCGCTTGCGCCGCCACCTCGTCGAACGTCCTGTCGCCGGATCGCCGGCCGCCGCGATTGCGGAACAGCCGGTTGGGCCCGAAGTTGGTCACGTACAGATCCGCATCACCATCCCCGTCGTAGTCCACGAACGTGGCTCCCATCCCGAAGCCACCGGGATCACCGACCCGCGCCTCCGTGGTGACGTCCGTGAAACGATCGCCGTCGTTGCGGTAGAGCCGGTTCGACCCCTCGAGGTCGGAACGCTCGCCCCCGCCTTCCCGCCCCAGCGGGCCGGGGAAGCTAACCACATACAGGTCCCAGTCTCCGTCCCCGTCGTAATCGCCCCAGGCAATCCCCGATCCCGTGTCCTCGGGAAGCGCTCGGCCACGCTCGCCCGGTCCGTGGCGCGCGACGAGTCCCATCTGCTCGGCGACGTCGCGAAAGCGGATCGGAGGCGCCGCCGCGCCCCCGGTGTTCTTGAAGACCGAGGTCACCCCCTTTGTCGGGTCGGCCAGATCGGTATTCCGCCACGCCGCGAGCCAGAGGGCCAGTCCCGCCAGAAGGACGGTTCCTATGCCGGTCCACACGACAGCGTGTAAGGCCTTGCGGGTACGCCGGGACGACCTGCCGGTGCGGAACAGGCTCAAGGCCCTACGACCTCGATGGTCTTGCTCGCCGAGGCCTGGATCACGGTCGGCTGGAGGATTCCCCTCTCCTGCTCCATCGTCGGAACCACGAGATCCAGGAACTCCTGCCGGTAGCGACGGAAACCGAGGTCCGCATGAACGGTGAGCGGGCCTCGGGCGGACGGCGGGACGTCGAATCGGTAGACCTGGCTGTCGGAGTAGCGGGGGAAGATGACCCGCTGTCCCACGCCCCCGGCCTTGCGCCAGAGCTCGTGCCGGGCCAGGACGTTCCCCTCCGAATCCAGCGGCATGCCCTCCAGGACGAGCGTCCCCTCCTGCCGGGAGTTGCCCGGGCGATGGAGCTGGCCGGGCACGTCGGAGATGCTCCGGGTCTCGGGGTCGAGGTTTCCCCACTCGGCAAGCGTGGTCCCGTCGGCGTCGGCGACCACCAGATGCACCCACGCCCGCATGAAGTCCAGCGGTCCCGTGGTGAAGTTGTGCCCGACCTTCCGGTTGCTGACGACGGCTCTCAGGACGAGCTCGTCCCCCGCCCGGACCTCGTCCGGGCCCAGAAGGTCGAGGGACGCGACCGGTCCCGCGGGCCAGAGATCGGCGATCTCCGGAATGACGGTCTCACCGCGGATCCACTCTTTGGTCAACTTGACCTGCTCCTCCCAGTGTGGAAGCTCGAGGACCTCCGGCATGAGCACGTTGGTGGCGATCGCGCCATGGTGCCGGTGGGCGCCGTCGTCGGCCGAGCGCCGGGGGTCTCCGGCCTCGCCGCGACCTGGATCGTCGGAGTCGACGACGAGGCGCATGTGGCAGTCGCGGCAGCTCAGGTCCGTCGCGGGATCCTCGGTGTGCCAGTGGCTCTTGCGCCACTCGTCGTACTGGTTCTGCCCCGGGCTCAAACCGAACCGATTGAGCGCCTCGGGGATGAACTGCTTGTGGCAGGTGCCGCAGAACTCGGGGGTTCGCAGGAGGTTCCGGTCGTAGTCGGCGAGGTGCTGCCGGGGATAGGCGCGGATGAGGAAGTCCGAAGCGAGCTTCCTCAGGCCCTCGGTGCCTTCCCAGATGTACTTGTGCGGTGGCGTGAGCACGTAGTCGGCATTGCCCCGCTGATCGACGCTGGAGATGGAGTGGCACACTACGCAGGAGCTGCCCTCCTGCATTCCCGGTGCGGCAAGGTCGAGGTTCTGGATGTCCTTCGCCCCGGCAAACAGCGAGATCGGGTCATGGCAGCCGGCGCAGTACCGGGTCTGGGCCGGATCGCGGTCGGCGGCGAAGTCCTTCTGGACCTGCTGGAAGGGAGGATTCATGGGCCGAGAACGACGATTCCGGCGACGGTATGCAGGATCACCTGGATCTGGGCGGTGACCGAGAACGGCGCGAGGTAGATCCACAGCCCCGTTACGGATTCGATCACGAGGAGCGCGACGACGAGGCTCGTCAGGCGCTCTCCCCACCCCCGCGCGGCAAGCTCGTTCGTGTTGGTGTCCTTTTTCGTGTTCTTTTCCATGATGCGACGGAGACCTCAGTTGCTCGCCAACCTGTAGCTCTTTTCCACCAGCTTGTCGCGGCCTTCGGTGACCTCGACGATGCGGTTGACGGCGACCTGGGAGAAGCGTTGCTCCCGACCGGAGCGGGGCCAGCGCACGACGAGCTCGTCGACCGCCTCGAGCTCCCCGAGGCCGAAGTAGAGGCGCAGCGAATTCTGCGCGCCGTAGCCGTCGCCGAGGACTACCTCGCGTATCTGCCGGCTCCCGCCGTGGTGAAGGGTCACGCGGGCGCCGATCCCGTCGCGGTTGGTGCCGTCCGGCAGTGA
Source organism: uncultured bacterium (assembly GCA_965371445.1). Classification (GTDB taxonomy): domain Bacteria; phylum Acidobacteriota; class Thermoanaerobaculia; order Multivoradales; family J023; genus DASWIG01. The sequence continues at coordinate 18,425 of CBDUYN010000123.1, forward strand.
GGAGGCGGCGCCCACCACCTCGACGGCCAGGTAGGAGCGGCGCTGGCCGACCTCGTTGCGCAACAGGGCGTGGCGGCCGGTGGAAGCGGCCACGGCGATGTCGAGCACGCCGCGGTTCCAAAAGTCCGCCACCGCGATGCCGCGGCTGTTGAGCAGCAGATCCGTACCGGCGGCGCGGCCGATCTCCTTGAAGGTCACCCGTTGGTCCGCGCCCACGCCCTGGTTGCGCAGGTGACGGTTGCGCTCCCAGCCGTGCCAGGAGTGGCCGCCGAAGTGGCTCGGCTCGAAAAACTTGCCGGCCTTGTACTCCTGCATCTCGCTGACCACGTTGTTGAGGAAGTCGAGCTCGATCTCGGTGTCGACGTCGTTGTAGACCCAGCCGTTGGCCGCGTAGACGTCCTGCCAGCCGTCGTTGTCGAAGTCGGCGAAACCGGACCCCCAGAACCAGCCCAGCGGGTTGGTGTCGGTGGCCCAGGTGACGTCCTCGAAAGTGACCTGTCCTTCCTGGTTCGGACCCCGGTTGTGCAGCAGCACGTTGCCCGAGGCCATGTCCTGGAAGACCTTGGCGAACTCCAGGCCCGACTGCCGCAAGATCTCCAGGTAGAGCGGCATGTCGCTTCTCCACACCCCCTGGCGCCAGGTGTTCGCCATGTAGCGCATCACCGTCGGCCGCGCGGCGAACCAGCCATGCTCGGAGCGGATGTGGGCGACGTAGATGTCGAGCCGGCCATCGTTGTCGTAGTCGCCAAAGGAGGCGCTCATGCCGGCGCCGTAGGCCAAGGTGCCGCTCTCGACGGTGACGTCGGTAAAGGTGTAGCCCTGGTCCGGGCCCTCGTTGCGGTAAAGCGTCTTGCGGCCGAAGTCGTTGACCACGAAAAGATCGGCGTCGCCGTCGTTGTCGTAGTCGCCGAAAACCGAGCCCAGGCAGAGGCCCGTCTCGCCGACCCCCGCCTGCGCGGTGACGTTGGTGAAAGTGACGCTGCCGTCGGGACCGGCGCCGTCGTTGCGGTAGAGCTGGTTGGGCTCGCCGTTGCGGGCGTAGAAGGTGGTCGGGATGCGGAGCCGCGGATCGAGGTAGCGGCCGACGTAGAGGTCGAGCCAGCCGTCGTGGTTGTAGTCGGCCCACGACGCCACCGTGGTGCAGCAGTCCTCGCCGATCCCGGAGCTTGCGGTCACGTCGGTGAAGGTGACCATGCCGTCCGCGCCGCCGTCGTTGTGGTAGAGCTGGTTGGGCTTGAAGGTGCGGCTGACGAAAAAGTCCTTGTGGCCGTCGTTGTCGTAGTCGGCGAAAAGCCCCACGGCGACACCGTCGAGACCGGCGAGGCCGGCGGCGGCGGTGACGTCCTCGAACGTGCCGTCCCCCCGGTTGCGGAAAAGCCTCGACTCGACGCCGTCGGGGATGAAGAGGTCGTAGAAGCCGTCGCTGTCGTAGTCGGCGGCGGTGATGCCGGCCGGGCCGTAGCGGTTCATGTTGAACTTGAGGGGCTCGTCGCGGTTTTCCTCGAGAAACGCCGGGTAGTACCGGTTCTCGAAATCTACACCAGCCGCGGCGGCGACGTTTTTGAAGTGGGGCTCGGCGCTCCACACCCGGTCGCCGCCATAGACGTGGTCTTTTTCGGGCGGCTCGTCGGTGAGCGCCGCCTCGACGATGCGGACGGCGTCGGCCGAGCGCTCGAAGCGCATGCGGAAGTAGGCCCGGTCGATGGCCGAGCGCGCGGCGCCCCGGGGGGTGCCGATGAGCTCGAAGCGCACGGTGGCCAGAGCGGCGGGGCCCTTCCACTCGTGGAGGCGGTGGACGTGCAGGCCCACCTCCTCAATGTCGTCGAAACCTTCGAGGTAGGCCCGCCACTCGTCGACCGCGGCCTGGGGATCGGGGGTCGGACCGTCGGAGCGGAAGCGGTAGATCTCCACACCGTCGCGGTCGTCGGCCAGCACCAGGTCGGTGAGCCCCAGGCGACGGCCCTGGAAGCTCGGGCTGTAGAACCCGACGAGGGTGTCGAGATCGCGGCGCTCGACGGCGTCGGCCATCCGGCCGAGGGTGAGGACGATCTCCTGGCCGCTGTGGAAGAAGTCGAGGCCGGCCCGCTCGACGTAGCTCATGGCCGTCCAGGCCGCGGGGACGCCCACTCCGACCGCCAGGAGCAAGGCGTAGGCCAAGCGCTTTGTGCGTGTGCTCTTGCGCATATAGCCGGCATTCTGCCCCGCGCGCGCCCGGGCCACATCGGCCGTTCGGCCGATGCGGCCCGGGCTGGTGTCAGCCGGCGACGATCAGCCCCGCTGCGGTGAGCAACTCGATCTCGGCCGGGTCAAAGAAGCTGTCCGCCGTGGGGGGGCGCATGTGTAGCACGACCGGCCCGTTGACCCAAATCGAGGCGTCTGCGGAGGGCTCGGCGAGGTGCCAGCCGTGGACTCCGGCAGCAGCAACCCCAGCAGCGACCGCGACCGCCGCCTTGCCGTTGACGTCGCCGTGGAAATAGGGCCGGCGATCGGAGGCGCGCATGGCGAGCTGCTCGCACAAGGCCGTCCAGCCCTGAGGGCCCAGCCGCGCCCGCGCCAGGTGGGGGTTCACCTTGAAACGCGGCCCCTCCGGACCGGTCGGTAGCAGCAGCTCGTGGTTGACGTAGCGCACGAGCTTGTACCCCGTCCCGGCGGCTGCTGCGAGATGCTCCGGGAGGCTCGCGCCGCCCCGCGGAGGACCCGTGGGCGCCCATAGCTCGTCGTCGTCGAGGTGCAGCAACCAGTCGAGGCGAGCTCCCCCGAGCTCGTCGGTGCCCGCGGCCGCGAGCGCCACCGAGGCGTTCAGGGCCTGGCGGGCCGCCTGCGACGAAGGGCGGGCAAGCTCCGGCAGCAACCCGGCGGCCGCCAGGCCGGCGAGCTGCGGCCAGCGCTCCCGGGCCAGACGCGCACCCGACCAGAGGGTGAGGCGCTCCGGCGGGTGGGCCGCGCGGAGACGCGTCGCCGCCTCGTCCTCGTCCTCCGGCCGGTCGAAGACCACCACGAGATGCGCGACGCCGCGCTCGAGATGGTACCGGCACCAGAGGTCGAGGCGGCGGCCGGCGCCGCGGGTGGTCGTGCTCGAGCGCGCCTCCGGCGCGACAGTGGTCACGAGGCCGATCCGCAGGCCGCTCCCCTCTCCGGCTCGCCGAACGTGGAACCGGCCCGCCGGCTCGTCGTCGCGCAGCTCGTGGAGGAGCAGGGTTCCGGCCGGCAGGCGCGGCTTTTCGATCCGCAGCAGCATCTCGGCGAGCGAGGGCTCGGCGAGCAGCGGCACCGGTGTCGCGCCGGAGGCGCGCACCCATGCGACTGTTTCGTCCGTGCCCCCCGGCGGCACCGGTGGCCCGTTCGTGCCCCACAGCTCCTCGGCGCCGCGGCGCCGCGGCAGCGGCTCCCACCACAGGGGGGCCTCCTGATCCCACGCCCCGGCGAGCCGCAGCTTCTTCGCCAGCCGCGCCAGGAGGCGACGCAGCGCGGCGACGGTGGCCGGAGGAAGAAGACCGGCGGCGGCAGCGTCCCGGCCTGCCGCCAACAGGCGCCGCAACAGGGGGGCAAGCTCCGGACCCATGCGCACGAGCCGGCAGGCCTCGATCTCGAACAGGACCTCCAAGAGGGTCGGCCCGGCCAGCGCTTCAAGCGCCGCGAGCGGCTCCTCGGAGGTCAACGCGGATTCGAGCCGGTCCAGGAGCGGCCGCAGGTCCCGGAGATGCCGCGCGAGGACACGCCTCCTGGCCTCCGGCCTGGCGGCGGCCGCCAGGCCGGCAAGGTCGCTCGCCGCGGCACGCGCCTCTTGCTGCAGCTGCTTCGCCTCGTTGGAGCAGTCGTTGATCCGGATCCCGATCCCCTTCTTTTCGGCGTACTCGAAGACGCCGTAGGTCAGGAGCCGACTGCTGACGGGCGAGATCATGTCGCCCATGACGCTTGGGAACCTGTAGAGCGCGTGCTCTTCAGGATCGTAGGTCGTCGTGGCATTCGAGGGGTAATCGGGGACGAGCAGCTCCGCGAGGTTGAGCTGCCGGACGCCCATGCCGGCGATCCGGAGCAGCGCTTCTTCGTCCACCAGGTGGTGGTAGGTCTGCTCACACGAGGGCACTTCCACCGAAACCCAGGGGAACAGCCGCACGGCGTCGTCCACCTTGCGCAGGATCGCGGCGTGGAAGCGGGTGGCCGCGAGGTTGAAACGGATCTCCCGCAGTCCCAGGTCCCGCAATTCCCGGAGCTTGTCGCGGCTGGCCGCGATGCCGTTGGTATAGGCCCACGTGTAGACGTGCGGGTGCTTCTCGCTGACGTGCTTCACGATCCTGGTCGCCGCCTCCCAGTTCATGAAGAGCTCCCCGCCGCTGATCGACAGTCCGGTGACCTGGGCGGCCCTGGCGTCGAAAAGGGAGAGAAAGCTGTCCAGCCAGGAACGGTCCACGGTTTCCGGACCCGGCTTCCGCTCTGTCCGGGATTGGGGACAGAAGGCGCAGCTCGCGTTGCACCGGTGGCTCGGGAACACGCAGATCCAGCGGCCCTCCTTGCACGACTGACAGCCCGGGCTGAGCTGCTGCTTACCGCAGTTGGAGACCGTGCGCCCGTGATCGTCGTATTTCAGGAAGCCGAGCCCTTCGCGCCGCCTGGCGACTCGCTCCAGAAACCCGTCACGGCTGAGCTCGATCATCGTGTTTTCGCTCTTCGGCGATTCGATCCGGGAGGTCGGCCAGACTCGCCACCGTGATCGTCGGCTCGGTTCCCCAGGGATCCATGACGATCTCCGGAGAACGCCGGACCCACGCCGAGCGCATGCCCGCCGAGAGGGCTCCGAGCACGTCAAACGGATTGCTCGACACAAGCCACGCTTCCGCTCCGGCCGAGCCGGATCTTCTCAGGAAGTGGCAATAGACGCCGGGATCAGGCTTGAACGACTTGATTTCGTCGACACTGACGACGCCATGAAAAAAATCCAGGATGCCCGCGGTGTCGAGCAACGTTTCCACAGCCTCGGCAGTGCCGTTGGAAAACGCAAACAGGCGAAAGCCGGCCGCCTTGGACCTGGCCAGGCCTTCCTTCGCGTCGTCGAACGCCGGCAGGATCCGATAGGCACGGAGCAGCTCGTCTTTTTCCTGTCTGGTCAGCGAAACTTTGAGATACGAGCACGTGTAGTCGAGAGCCTGGCTGGTGCAGGCCGGAAAGTCCTCGTAGTTCTTCATCAAGGCGCGACGAAAAGAGTATTCAATTTGCTTTTCACGCCAAATGCGCGAGAGCTCAGGAGCTTTGTCTCCGACATGCCGCTGCAGCGCGACTTTGACGCCATGGGCGTCGATCAATGTTCCGTAAACGTCGAATGCAAGTGTTGTCGGCATGTTCACCTCCATCTTGCCACGCTACAGCGCGCAGGTCCTGAAGCCCGCGAAGACGTCGTGGCGATGGGGTGGAAAGAAGTTGCGGTAGGTGTTGTAGGCGAGCGACGAGCGGGTGGCCCAGGAGCCGCCTTTCAAAACCTTGCGGTAGCCAAACCACGGTGCCGAGTATTCCCGGTAGGGGAAGTCGACGACGTAGCCGGGGAAAGGGTAGAAGGGGGACGCCGTCCATTCCCAGACGTTGCCGGCCATCTGCCGGCAACCCCAGGCGCTGTCGCCCGCGGGAAAGGCCGCGACATCGGCGTAGCCGCCGAGAGTCGAGTCGAGGTTGGCGCGTCCGTCCGTCGCCGGCTCGTCGCCCCAGGGGTAGCGGCGCTTGCCAAGGACGCCGGGGCCGGTGCTCGCCGCCGTCTCCCATTCCGTTTCCGTGGGGAGCCGCCGGCCCGCCCACTTGCAAAACGCCTCGGCTTCGTACCAGGTGACGTGGGCCACCGGGGCGTTCTCCTCGAGGGGGAGGAGACGATCGAAGTGACGGCGAAGCCACCTCTCGGGGCCCTGGCCTCGAAGCCAGCAGAGCGGCTGCCGGGCGCCGGCCTTGGTGCGCCACCACCAGCCCGGCTGGGTCCAGAGGTCGCGCCTCAGGTAGCCCTGGTCCTCGACGAAGCCGGCAAACTCGGCGTTGGTCACCGGGGCGCGGGCGATCGCGAAGGGCTTGACCTCCACCTCGTGCGCCCACTTCTCGTTGTCGAAAACGAAGGGCTCCTCGGCTGTCGCCCCCAGGGCGAACGTGTCGCCGGGCACCTCGACGTCGCCGGGCAGGGGTCCGCGTCGCAAGGCCTCCGCCGGCTCGGTCTTGGCCGCCGGGAGGCGCGGCGCGGGGTACTTCAGGGTCTGGCGCATGTAGGTGAAGGCCTCGCCGTGCATGTCCTCGTGCAGCACCGCCAGGAGGCAGAGGTAGGTCTCCGCGGGGCCGGGCGGCGACGTTTGGAGATGTCCGAGGACCATTTCCCGGACCTGTTCCAGGGCCTCCAGGACCTTCCCGCGCGGCGGCAGGTCGAGCGACCAGCGGTCGTCGTGGTCGACCTCGAACGAGTTGTAGAGGTCGCCACCGCCCGCCATCAGCGGCGCGGTGAGGCCCAGGGGTCGCAGCACGAAGGCCTCGTAGAAGAAGGCGACGTGTCCGAGCTCCCAGCGGAAGGGGTTCAGGACCTCCCGTAAAGGGACCTCGAGCTCGGCGTCGGCGAGGTCGCTGACAAGCCCGAGCGTCCGCACCCGGGCGTCGTCGACGAGCCGTGTCAGCTCGTCGGCGTTCAACGTGAAGTGCTTGTCGCGGAGTTGCGGAAGCGAAGTCGCGGGCAAGGGCATGGGACCTCCTCGGTTAAGGGTCTGCACGCCGGCCACCCCGCTACAGCCGGAACGCCGAGCTCTTCGAGCCGAGACCGGCAGACTGAGGAGGCGGTCGGGGATCCCGACTCTAGAGGGCCGGTTCCTCTCCCGCATCGGCCGTTGGACCGATCATTCGAGCAGGCCGAGGCGGAAGCCCTGCGCCACCATCGCCGCGCGCGTCGCGACTCCCAGCTTGCCGCGGATGTGCTCCACGTGCGTGCGCACGGTGGCGGCCGTGACGTCCAGCCGGGTGGCGATGCCGGCCGTGGTCTCCCCGTCGGCGACGAGGGCGAGGACGTCGAGCTCCCTCGGAGTCAGCCGCTCCCAGTCCTCCGGCGGCTGAGGCGTCGCGGAGCAGAGGATGCAGACGGCCACCTCACCCGCCGGAACACACCACAGCTCGCAGAGCTCACGGCGCCATCGAAATCGCGTGTGGCGGGCGGATTCCAGGCTTCCCTTCATCAGGGCCGCGACGCAGCCGCGGGAGCAGGAGAGCCCTTCGGTCTCGGCGAGCGAGCCCATCACCTCCCAGCACGCCCGGCCGGTGTCGCGGCCGAGCAGGCGCCCGGCCGAACGGTTCTGAGCGACGGTCGCGCCGGCTTGCCCGAGAACGAAGATCGCCGGGGTCCTGCCGATGAAAAGGTTCTCAAAAAGCGCCACGCCTTGACTCTACCATCCCGGAGCCAACCTGTATCTGGGCTAAGGCCGTCTCAGAAGAACAGGCTCGTCGGTCTGAGGCGCAACTACGGGAACGGAAGCTTCCGACTCCGCGGGAGCGAGGCGGCGGATCTCCGCGAGGTAGATCCGGCTCCAGTAGACGTCGAGCAGCGCGACGACGGGCACGGCGGCGAGGGCCAGGACAAAGATCGGATAGGCCTCCGAGAAAAACCTGCCGGTCCCGAGGTTCCAGGAGGCGACGGCGACGAGCAAGCCCCACAGGGGCAGCCGGCACCCCAGGAGCACCCCCAGCCCCAGGACGAAGGCACGCCGCTCGAGCCGCGCGTCGGAGCGCGCATGAGCACAGCCGACGAGACCCGAGGTCACCGGCAGCATCTCGCTCACCAACACCACTGCCATCGCCGTGTAGCCCATCTCGAGGTAAAGCACCACGGCACAGGCCAGAAGCCCGAGGGCGTGGTGGAACATCAGGTCCACCCGCGGCTTCTTTCCCAGCACGAAGGATCCGAAGCCGAGCCACAAGAAGTCGGCCACCAGGTGTCCGAGGACCAGGCACACCGCAGAGAGAAGCGGATCCTCGCCGGGAGGCACCAGGAACAGCTGCGGCCAGCGCGGGAAATAAGCGGCGAGCGCCGCGAGACCCGTCCCCACCAGGAGGAGGGCCGCGATGCCTCGCGACAGCTTCAAGGCGACAGCGTGGGCAAAACGCCCGGGTACGTGGAAGGCGAGGTGGATCGCCAGGAACAAGGCCGTCGACGCCAGGGTCCCCGCGGTCGCCGTCACAGCTCGACCTCCTGGCCCAGCCCAAGCCCGCGGGCCCGCTCGAGCGCGACGGCCGCCGCCTTGACGTCCTGGACGGCGACGCCGACCGACTTGAAGAAGGTGACCTCCTCGTCCGCCTGGCGTCCCGGCTTACGGCCCGCCGCCACCTCGCCCAGCTCCGTCCACTCGGCCGAGCTCGTCCGGCCGGCGCGCTCGGCGATCACCAGGTCCCCGGCCTCCGCCAGGGCCGCGGCGCGCGAGTCGACGAAGACCCGGGAGCGTCCGACGGTCTCCGTGTCGATCTCCTGCATCTCGAGAGTATAGCTGCCGACGCCGTTGACGTGGGTGCCCTCGGCGAGGTCGCTCCCGTCGAAGACCGGAATCGAGGAGGTCGTAGCGGCGCAGACGACATCCGCTTCGCGGACCGCCTCGCCGGGGCTTTGAACCGCGACGAGGCGTGCGTCGAGATGCGGCGCCATCTCGTCGAGGAAGGCTTCGACGCTCGAACGCGTCCGGGCGTAGACGCGGACCTCGCGGAGCTCGCGCACCGCGGCGACGGCCAGGAGCTGAGTCCGGGCCTGGACACCGCAGCCGAAGAGCGCCACGGTCCGCGCGTCGCGGCGTGCCAGCAGGTCCGTCGCCGCGCCCGAGCCGGCGCCGGTGCGCCAGGCGGTGAGGAAGGTGCCGTCGAGAAGCGCCGCGGGCGCCCCCGTCGCGGGATCGAGGACGACGACGAGGCCGTGGATCGCCGGCAGCGCGCGTTCGTGGTTGTGCGGGAAGACGGAGACGATCTTGGCGCCGAGCCCGCCGCTCGGCAGATAGGCCGGCATGATGAGGCTCGTGCCGTCGGCCTCGGCGACGTCGAGCGCCAGCCGCTGCGGCACGACGGCGGCACCGCTCGAGAGCTCGGCAAAAGCGTCCTTCATGGCCGTGACCGCCTGCGGCATAGGTAGGGCCTGGCGGATCGCGTCGGCGTTCAGGAGGGTCAGCTTCACGGCGCCTTAGTCTAGCGTAACCGACAAGACCTGCTATCATGCCGTCATGGGCCAGGAAGCGCTCATCGACGACGTTGCCGGGGGGCTTTCGCTCGCCGACTGGATCGCCATGCCCGAGGACGAGCCCGGCGAGCTCGTCGACGGACAGCTGGTGGAGGAAGAAGCGCCGAGCTACGTTCACGAATTCCTCGTCGCCCTGCTCGTCCGGGCTTTCGGCAACTGGGTGCTGCCGCGCGGCGGTCTGGTGGCGGGCTCCGACGCGAAGTTCGCCCTGAGCTCCAAACGCGGACGCAAGCCCGATTTGACCGTCTATCTCCCCGGAAGCCCCTTCCCCCAGGCTCACGGTCCCATCTCGGTCCCCCCCGACGTCGCCGTTGAGGTCGTGTCCCCGACGCCTCGAGACGGCCGGCGCGATCGGGTCGACAAGGTCGCCGAGTACGCCGCCTTCGGTATCCGCTACTACTGGATCGTCGATCCGCAGCTGCGCAGCCTCGAAATCTTCGAGCTGGGCAAGGACGGACGCTACGTCCATACCTTGGGAGCGAGCACCGGTACGGTCGAAGTGCCCGGTTGCGAGGGATTCTCGCTCGACTTGGACGCGGTCTGGGCCGATCTCGACCGTGTGGAAGCCGCGGCGAAGCCTGACGACGCCGGATGACTACCCGTTGGGTTCCGCCAGCGGACCCATACCGGCATGGACGTCTCCTTGGTCGCGGGATACGTTTTTCATGGATCATCCTCTTACAAGGTACTGTTTCGCGAATTCCGTCACTTCATCGAGATCGTAGAGGCGATGTCCCGCCTCCCGAAACGCCCGCAGCTCCTCGGACGTAGGAAAGCTGTAATAGGCTCCGCCGCCGCTTTGAGGACGCGTTTCGACAGGCTTTCCCGAACGGATCTTCTCCACCGTCTCCAGAAGAAGACGGCAACCCGCCGGGTAAAGCTGTAAGACGTGCCACAGATAGGAGCGGCCGTTCTCGACGGCGAGCCGCGTTTCGCCGATGATCTCCCCGGTGTCGATCGAGGCGTCGCTGATGTAATGGAGAGTGGTGCCCAGCTCCGTGTCGCCGTTCATCAGTGCACGGAAGGTTGCCATGACGCCTCGGTATTGCGGGAGTACTCCCGAATGCAGGTTCAGGACGCCGTGCTTCGCCGCGGAGATCGCCTCGTCTCGCAAGATCGAGCCGTAACGGATGGAGATCATGAGATCGGGAGACGCCTCGCGTAAAACCTTTAGGCTCTCGGGAGCGTTGACACGGTTTAACGTGCCGACCTCGTGTCCGACGGTCTGGCCCAGTTGATCGAAGCTGAGCAAGGTTCCCTGCTCGCTCTTTCCCTCCAGCGCGGGGAACAGGAGGTCGTTCCAGAGCGTCTGCTCAAAAAATGCCAGCTCCAGAAGCTCCGGCGGCATCGCCTTTGCGCTGCCGACGTGGGACGACAAGAACACGCGGAGCTCGTGGCGTTCGTTGAGCTCCGGGAGCAGCAGGTTGAGGGCGAAGTTGCTGGCGAGGTCTCGGTTGGCGAGGACGGTGATCTTCACGGCTGGGATCCTATAGCAGGCCACCTGCCCTTGCCACCTGGAGGTTCCGCGGTAGACTCCCCGAAACGACCTTGACGACGGAGGAACCCCATGAAGCGACTGGCCTTCCCGATCCTCGTTCTCCTCGCCCTCGCCGCGCCCGGCCTCGCCGAGGAGCGCGCCGTCGAGCCCCCCGGCACCGGCGTCGGCCTGCCGTTTACCCCCGGCATCCTCTCCGACGACCTGCTCTTCCTCTCCGGAGCGATCGCCAACGACCCCGGGACGACGAACGTCACCGGCGACGTCGCGGCGCAGACCAAGAAGACGATGGAGAACCTCGGGACGGTCCTGAAAGCCGCCGGCCTCAAGCTCGACCGCGTGGTCTCCGCCCACGTCTACCTCGCCGACGCGCGCCACTTCGACACCATGAACGAGGTCTACGGCGGCTTTTTCGCCGACGACCGGCCGCCGGCGCGCACCACCGTCGAGGCCGACGTCGCCATCCCCAACGCCGAGATGGAGGTGTCGATGATCGCCGCCCGCAAAGGCGTCGAGCTCGAATGGATCGTCCCCGAAGGGTGGCCGACCTCGGCGCTTTACGCCTGGGGTGTGCGGGCAGGCGACACGCTCTTCCTCTCGGGGATGGTGAGCTTCGACCCCAAAACGCGCCAGATCGTCGTCGGCGACGTCACGGCGCAGACCCAGCGGACGCTGGAGAACGTCGGCGGCGTCTTGAAAGCGGCGGGCATGACGCCGCGCGACGTCGTCTCCTGCGGCGTCTACTTGAGCGATCCGCGCGACTACCGGGCGATGAACGAGGCCTACGGCGCGTTCTTTTCCTCCGAGCCCCCGGCGCGGGCGACGGTACGGGCGCGGCTGGCGCGTCCGGAGCTCAGGATCGAGATCACCTGCATGGCGGTCCGCGGCGCGGAGCGCAAGGTCGTCCTGCCGGCGGGCGCGACGCCGAGCCCGCGTCCCTTCTCGGCGGCGATCCAGGCCGGCGACCGGCTCTTCCTTTCCGGCATGGTCGGACGCCTCCCCGACGGTACCTACCCGGCTGGCGCCGGCGAGCAGACCCGCGTCGTCCTGGAACGTCTGAGCGCCACCCTCGCCGCCGCCGGCATGGACTTTCGCCACGTCGAGTCGGCCACCGTCTACCTCACGGACGTGCGGAGCTACCAGGCGATGAACGCCGTCTACGCCAAGATGATGCCCGACGTGCCGCCGGCCCGGGCCACGGTGGGCACCGGCCTCATGTCGACCGACGCCCTCGTCGAGATCTCGATGATCGCGGCGCCCTGGTGTAAAGGCTGCGGTCCGATGGAGAAGAAGGACGATTCGCCCTGAACCAGGGGCGCAGGCCCCTCACCCCAACCCTCTCCCCGTCGTACCGACTGAGGCGATGGCGTTCGTCCTCGGCGGGGAGAGGGGGCCGGAGAAGAGCTGCGTCCTCGCGGTGAGCTTCCGTTGAGCGCCAAAGCTCGCTCGAGCACGGTCGACGACCTCTACGGTCTCCTGCATCGGCCCGGTAGGGCCTCGGTCAGCGTCGAGGACATGGATCGGGCGATCGGCGAACACCTCGCCGCCGAAGACGAGCGGATTCGCAGCGGCCGCGAATGAGAGGCCTTCCAACGAGCAAGTCCTTCTGAGCCGGCTTCAGCCGGCTTCTTCGCCCATAGCACGGGCCTTGAGGCCCGTCGCAGGGGCGACGCGAGGCACAACGGTTCAAGGCTCGGCGACCTCCGCAACGGGCCTCAAGGCCCGTGCTATGGGCTGGAAAGAC
>CBDUYN010000124.1:0-30840 GCA_965371445.1 uncultured bacterium
CCCATCTGAGCGAGGAGCTCGGCGAGCGTCAAGAGGCCCTTCATTCGGTACATAGTGGCGGCGCCCACCAGCTCGCCGGACGGATCGGCGAGCTTGTCGCATCGTCCCACAAGCTCGCCTGGCGGATCCGGACGCTCGGACGATTCAAGACCGTCCAGGCGGAGCCGTTGGGTGGCGACGACTAGCGGAACCGCCGTTTGGCGGAAGAAATTTCTGCAAATTGTCGATTTCCGGTGTTCTCCTTCGTCATCAAGTCAAAGAGCGGGGAATTCACCCCATTCTCACCACGAACCAGGAGGACGTCATGAACGCTTCGACGCTGAAGATCTTCGTCACCCACCTCGTCACCGCCTTGATCCTGCTTGCCGCCGGCTCGGCGCTGGCGGCACCCGCCGTGACCGACGCCGGTGAGGCTACGAACCCGGCGGAACGCGCCTTCGGCCAGCTTGTCCGACTCGCCGGCGAATGGCGGGGCACGAGCGCCGCGGGCAAGGACGTCTCGATGCGCTATGAGCTCACCGGCGAAGGCACCGCCGTCGTCGAGCACTTCCAGATGGGCGAGCATCACGACATGCTGACCGTCTATCATCTCGACGCCGGCGCGATCCTGCTCACCCACTACTGCGCCGCCGGCAACCAGCCGCGAATGCGGGCCACGTCGTTTGACGAGGACGGCGAGATCCGCTTCGACTTCGTCGACGTCACCGGAGTACAGTCCCCCACCGAGGGCCACATGCACCACGCGGTCTTCGGCTTCGAGAGCGACGACCGCTTCACGACCGCCTGGACCTGGCGCGAGGACGGCGAAGACGCGTTCACCGAGGTGATCCAGGCCGAGCGCGTCACGGCGGCGACGGTCGTGCCGAGCCCCTGAGAACCGACCCTGACCTAGGAGGAACCGAAATGCCGAGCTACATGTTCTTGCTCTACGACGACCCCAGCGTCTTCGAGGGCTTCTCCCCCGACGAGATGCAGCGCATCCTCGAGAAATACCAAGCCTGGGGCGAGCAGCTGCGCGCCGACGGACGCTTCTTGAGCGGCGACAAGCTCAAGGACGGCGCGGGCCGCGTGCTGCGCCGCAAGAACGGCAGCGGCGCCTGGCGACGCCGAGACCGACTGGCCGTCCATCCTGGCGCGCTACGACGACCTCTACGCGCTCAACCCGTCGCCGATCGTGGCCTTGAACCGTGCCGTCGCCGTGGCGCGTTGCCAGGGTCCGAGGGAAGGCCTCGCCGCTCTCGACGAAATCGCCGACCATCCGAAGATTTCCGACTATTACCTCTACCCTGCTACTCGAGCGGAGCTCCTTGTCCGCGCGGGCGACGACGAAGCGGCGGCCGATGCCTACCGTCTGGCCCTGGAGTGTCCGTCGAGCGGGCCGGAGCGCCGGTTCTTGGAAAAGAAGCTCGCAGCGCTTCTCGGCTGAGCACAATCTCCGGACGACGCGGAGCGTCGCGACCAGCGCAAGAAGACGCCCGTTCGAGGGTTTCACCCCCGAGCTCTGCCCGGGTTGCTATGATGCTCTCCACGACGCTACTGCTCCAAGACGTTTCGACGATGTCCTCCCCCACCGGTCAGACCCTAGGTCGCCACCTCCTCGACGCTCCGCTCGGCCAGGGCGGCATGGCCCAGGTCTACCGTGCCACGGACACCAAGCTCGGACGCGCCGTGGCGGTCAAGGTGATCCTGGCGCACTTCGCGGCCGAGGAGCAGGTCGTCGAACGCTTCCTGCGCGAGGCGCGGCTCGCCGCCGGCCTGGAACATCCGCACGTCGTGCCCGTCTACGACTTCGGCGCGTAGCTGTCGCGTCGCCGACGCCGTGGCCGCGGCTCTCGTCTTCTTGCTCCTGCGCCTCACCTCGCCGCCGCCTGCCAAGTCGCCGACGGAAGAGCCGATGGCTCAAGCGGAAACGGTGGCGCAAAAAGAGACTGTGGCTCGCGAGGGGGGACCGGCGTGAAGGGTCAAGCGCGCTTGAGCTCGTGACGACGCGGAGCGTCGTTACTAGTTGCCGGTTGGATCGTTCAAGAGCACAATGACTTCGTCGGCGAGCTCGTCGATCAGCGCGAGGTCGAGGTCGCGGTCGTTGTCGACGTCGAGCAGCAGGGAGCAAGAGCCCGCCCCGGTGGCCTCGAACGTCTGTTGCAAGAAAAAGCCACCGGCACCGTCGTTGGCGAAAAGCGACCAGCCTCCGTAGAAGCGCGACACCATCCAATCGAGATCGCCGTCGCCGTCGAGGTCGCCGAGAACGAGTAGCCCTCTCGGCGCAGCGTGCTACCGTCGGCGGCGCGGACATCGTGCGACAAGATCACCGTCACGCTTTCGCCGGCGGCGAAAACGCGGTCGGGTTGGAGCGTCAATCGGTGACGACCGCGCGAGAAGGTGATCTCCCCCTGGACGGTTCCGCTCCAGCGGCCGAAGGCCCAGAAGCCGCGCAGCGCCACGATCGAGGCGGGATCGAGCTGGCGGTCGAAGTCGACGACGATGGCGCCGTTGCGCGGCGCGGTGAGGCTTCGCGGGGAAGGCTCGACGCCGACCACCTGGAGCTGGCCTTGGGTCGGGCCGGTGAGGCCGAGGTAGAGCAGCAGGCCGACAAGAGTCGGGACCCTACTGGATCCTGAAAGGTGCATCGGTTTTCAGGGGCTGCTCCTTGGCGCCGGCCTCGCGCAGCATTCGGATCAATTTGTGGTTTTCGGCCTCTTGTGCGACGATGAGAGCCGTCGGACCGCGCTCCACCCATTCCCGGGCGTCGACGTCACAACCGGCCTCGAGCAGCCGCCGGACGATGTCTTCGTGGCCGTCTCGCACCGCCAGGATCAGGGCGGTGGAGCCGTCGTGGCGGCGGGCGTTTGGCGAGGCGCCGGCCGCGAGGCGCTTGCTCACCTGCTGGGTCTCTCCGACCATCAAGTCCCAGAGCATGTCGATCTCGGGCCAGCCGTCTTTGGAGGCCCCTGCCTCCTCCAGCACACGGGCGACCTCCTCGTATTGGTCCGCCACCTCCTCGATGTCGATCGACGACGCCAGGCTCATGGCCCGCATCCACGCCGTCAAACCGTAGCGATCGCGGATCTTGAGGTCGGCCCCGGCATCGATCAAGGTGCGTGTCGAGAGCGCGAATTCGCCGGTGCGGCCAAAAAAGCCGACGTCGCGCTCCACGGCATGCATCAAGGCCGTCCGGCCGTCGGCTCCAAGCTGGTCGGGGTCGGCCCCGGCATCGAGGAGCAGCTTCAGGATGGCGTCGCGCTCGGCGGAAGGGCAGATCGCGGCACAGGCCAGGGGCGTCGAGCGCGGGCTACCGACCAGCCCGCTCGACTTGTTGACGTCGGCGCCGTCGGCGATCAGCTCCCGGAGCATCTCGTGCTGTCCGGCCTCGGCGGCGGCCATCACAGCCGTGCGGTTGAAAACGTCGAAGCCGTCGAGCTCCACCCCTGGCACCGCCAGCAGCTCGCGGACCTTGTCGAGGTCTCCGAAGGCGGCGTGGCGAGGGAGCTCGTCCTGGCTCTTGAAGGTCAGGTCGTCGGCCGCGATCTCTTCCTCGACGTCGCGGTCGAGGTAGGCCAGCTTCGGCGACACGGAGCCGCGGACCATCTCGACGAGCTCGGTCGCGCCCGCGGCCTCGGCGGCCTTCAACGGGTTGTCGGAGGACATGCCGGTCATGATCGACGTCGCGTTGGAGCCAGCGTCGAGCAACTGGCGGGTCATCGTCAGATCGGTGCTTCGGACCGCCACGTCGAGGGCCAGAGGAAACCCCGCCGCGCTGGCGTCGACGGAGCATCCCGCGGCGATGAGCCGCCTTACGAGCTCGTTGCTGCCGCTCTGGGCCGCCGCCACGATGGCCGGTAGGCCGTCCGTGCCGCGGGCGTCGGCGCTCGTACCCGCCGCGAGGAGCTCCTCGACGCGTTGAACGTGTCCGGCCGTCGCCGCCACCACCAGGCGCAGCTCCGCCTCGCCGTGAGGCACGGCGCCCGCTTTTTCCAGCAGCTCGAGGGCCTTGCGGCAACGCTCCAGGCGCCCGCGGCGCTGGTCGGTCTTGTTCGCCGTCTTGCTGAAAAGCTCGCTCAGGTCGGGACCGTCGAAGATCGGTTCGGTCCGGGCGAAGGCTTCTCCTAGGCGGGAGCGTTCCTCGTCCTCGACGAGCGGGGCCTTGGCGAGCGACCAGGCGGTGAGGCCGAGCTCGTCCTCGAGGTTGGGGTCGGCGCCGGCTTCGAGCAGGGCCGGCACGGCCTTGCGCAGCGGCGCGCCGTGACGGTACGCGAGGTGCACCGCGTACATCAGGGGAGTGCGCTCGAAGGTGCCGCGCTGGTCGACGTCGGCGCCGGAGTCGAGCAGCAGACGCATCGCCTGTCCGCTTTGCCGATGCCAGGATTCCGCGGCGCAGGCGAGCGGGGTCGAGCCGCGTTGCTTCTCGTAGTGTTTGGCGACGTTCAAGTCGGCCCCGGCGTCGATTAAAAGACGCGCCGCGTCGAGTTGCAGAGTGGCCAGGGCCTCCTTCACGGCCAGGCCCATCTCCTTGGCGATTTCACGCTCCTGAGGCCTGGCGAGGAGCTCCCGGAGCTCCTCCAGTTGACCCTCGCGGGCCGCGTACTGGATGTCGAACGTCCATTGCATGAAACCGCCTTCGTGCTGCTTCATCCCTTGGTTGAAACCGAGCTCCTCGAAGTGGGTACGCCCGATCTCTTCCGAGTAATGGGGCAAGAGCTCGTGGTAGAGCTCCCAGGCCTCGGAGTACTCCGCGTCCTGGAGCAGCGTCCCTTCGATGCTCTCGGCGTCCGGCGGGTGAACGCCCGCCTCGAGGAAAAATCGCACCAGCAGCTGTGAATCCTCCGACGTGCTGGGACGTAGCGACCTTTCGACGGCACGCTCGAGCGGGGAGCGGTAGTCGAGGCCACGCCGGTAGACGTCGGCCCCGGCGTCGAGAAGGAGCCTGGCGAGCCGCAGGTCGGGCAGCACGAAAGAGAGCGCCGTCGAGAAGCCGACGTGGTTGACGTCGGCGCCGGCCTGGAGCAGCTCGAGGACCATCTCCTCGTCGCGTTTTTGCACCGCGATGGTCAACGCCGTGTCCTGGGTGATCTCACTCACCTGGTTGACGTCTTCCCCGGCCGCGAGCCCCTCCTTCAAGAGCTCCAGATCGCGGGTCCGGGCGGCGCGCAGAAGGGTCCCTTCCATGCTCGTGACCGCGGCGACGAACCGGTCGTCGACCTGCTCGGCAGCCGCCTGCATGGCCCACTCGGAAAGCTCGCCGACGCTCATCAGGTCTTCGTCGGAGCGCATGTCAAGAGACGATTCGACAAAAAGCGTCAGGCGTTCCTCGAAGTTCAGGGCTTCCAGGTCGCTCAGACGGGCGCCGGCTCCGGCCAGCGCCCGTAGGATCGTGATCTGGCGTTCGCGGGCGGCGAGCTGAATCGGGGTGGCCCCGTCGGCCAGAGTCGCCGAGACGTCGGTTCCGTCGGCGATCAGCTCGCGGACTTTTTCCAGGTCTCCGGCTCGGATGGCGGCCTCCAACTTGTTTTGCCTCATGGTCTCACTCTATATTCAATCGCTTCGGATTTCCACTTCCTACTCCGTGGAAGCCTGAGCGTCGGTGCTGTAGGAGAGCGTGTCCATCGGACACACGGTCACACACACGCCGCAGCCGATGCAAGAGGACGTGGCGTTGTCGAGCGGCTCCTGCTTCAGGGCGTACTGCATGACGTCGATCCCCACCTGGCAGCCGCGCGAGCACTCGTTGCAGGCGATGCACTTGTCGTTCGCGACGATCGAGAACCGCGACCAGCCGAAGCGGGTGTAGAGCCGCGAGGAGAGCTCCATCATCTTCGCCAAAGGACACCAGTAGCGGCACCAGACCTTGCCGCCCAGGAACGGATAGAGGGTGACCGGCAAGATGCCCACCAGCCACACGTCGACGCCGATCTGGTAGAGGTACGTCCCCCAGTCGGCGGTCTTGACGAGCCCGTAGGAGTCGCGAAAGAGCCTCGCCAGCGTCACCGCGACGGCGAAGACGAGGACGAGCCGCCCCATGGCCTCCCACCGGATCGACTGCCGTCCCTTGGGCGCCAGATGGCGCCAACGGTCGCCGAAGGTCTCGGCCAGGCCGCCGCAGCCGCAGATCCACGAGCAGTAGCGTTTGCCGTTATAGAGAACGAAGACCGGGATCACGACGAAGGTCAACGCGATCCCCCAGATCACCCAGATCTGATGAGGATCGTAAAGCCAGGTGTAGAAAAAGAGCGGCCAGGCGTAGACGATGCCGTAGGAGCGCCAAGCCTGCTCGGCGAACTGCGGATCCGAGGCCAGTTGCTCGCCCACCCACTGGTATTTGACCGCCCACTGAAAAAGGAATTCCGGTACGAGGAAAAAAAAGAACCACTGAAAGGCCAGGAGCGAGGTGAAGCGCAGGATCTGGAGCCGGTCGTTGCGGTCGAGGCCCCACCGTTTCAAGGCGAGGATCCCGAAGACCGTCATGAGCACGGTGTAGAGGACCGTGTACCAGAACGACCAGGGGCGGTCGAAAAACGACAGCAAGGCGTATCCCCAGCCGCGGTAGGGCCAGAATTCCTGGCCGCCGCCGAGCTTGATGCCGTAGGTGGAGTACCAGACCATGAAGGAAAGCCCCAGCCACGACCACCGGTCGCCCCGCAACCCGGTCACGACGAGGGCGGCGACACCGAGCGCCGCGACAAGAGCGCCGAGCGCGGGCGTCAGCCACTCCAAGGCGCCTTCGAGCGGCACGGCTCCGCCGGCGGCGGGACCGAGGAACCAGAGGCCCGCCAGGGTCAGGACGCTCGCGAGCGTCGAACGTAGAAGCGAGCCGCCCTCCCAGTCGTTCTCCAACCGTACGCCGAGGCTCTTCAGGAACCGTACCGGAAGCTCGGCGCCGATCAGGGCGAAGGCATGGTCCATCGGCGCCGTCCTCTCCTCCTCCTCGCCATCGACGAGAGCGACGTAGCGCACCTCGCCGTCCTCAAAAGACAGGACGTTCGAGTGAAGCTCCACCTCGATTCGATGTGCTGCGACGGCTTCCTCGAGCTGCCGGCGGTTGTCCTTGAAGATGCGGGTGAATTCGCTTCCCCGGTGTAGTAGGCGTACCCGGTTGCGCGCCGCGAGCGTCAGGGCCGCCTCGACCGCGCTGTTGCCTCCCCCGACGACGACGACGTTCTCGTCGTGGTACTTGGTCGGCGAATAGAGCCGGTGGTAGACCTCCTCGCGTTCCTCGCCGGGGACGCCAAGCTTGCGCGGGTTGCCGCGCTGTCCCGTGGCGAGGACCACCTTGCGGCTACGGTAAGTGCCTTTGGGAGTTGTAGCCCGGAAGGTGCCGTCGCTTTCCTTCGCGAGCCCCGTCAGAGGCTCTTCGGTGCGAACGTCGAGGCCGTTCGTGTCGACGATCTGGTGCCAGCGGTGGACGAGATCTTCTTTGCGGGCGCCGTCGAGCCAGAGCTTCCCCTTGGCGGGCTCGGAATCGGGCTCGGCGTAGATCCACTTGCCCTCGGGGAAGTTCTCGATCGTGTTGGCGATCCTCTCCTTTTCGAGGACGACGGCGCGCCAGCCGCGCTCCTGCGCCGCCAGGGCGGCATTGAGGCCCGAGGCGCCCGCGCCGACGACGAGGACGTCGAGGACGTCGTCCGCCGGGCGCTGGCGCATCTCCGGCAGGGCGGCGAGGTGCTCGATCACCTCCACTCCCTGCGCCATGGCCAGCTTGATCACCGGTGCACCGGCCAGGTCGCCGATGACGTGAAGCCCCCGGACGTTGGATGCGAAGCCTTTGCCGAGCACGGGGCGCCGGCTGTCGCCGCTACCGCTTTCGAGGACGCTTTCAAGCCACCGCCGAATCACGCCTCCCCCTCCTGGACGCGCGCCATCTCCGGCTCGATCGCGGGCTGAAGCGCCGCGCCGCAGCCCGAGCAAGCCGCAGCCACGGGATGGTTGAAATCGCCGCAGTGCGGACAGGGCGCCGGCGCTCGGGTCCGAGCGCCGCGGCTCACCGTGCCGCGCGGCGTCACGAGCAGCAGGGCAAAGGCCGCGACGTTGCCGAGGAGCCCGGCAAAAAACCACGGTAGCGGGACGTGGCCACGGCCGATCGCGAGGTAGCCGCAGAGCGCCGAGAAGAGAAGCCCGACGAAGACGTAGCTGCCGAAGACGAGCCACCCCGGGCCGAGCGCCGCCGTATCCGTGGCGCGTTCGTCGAAGAGACCCGAGCGCGCTTCGAGGTCGATGAAGTAGCGGAGCGGATCCGCCTCGAAGTCCTTCAGCATGTCGGCCGAAACGTAGAACCGCCGCCCCTTGCAGCGGATCTGCAGCACCTCCTTGCCGTAGATCTGTTGCTTGCAGACGACACAGACCTCTCCTTCGCCCGTGCGCTCGTCAAGGACGGTCCACTCCAGGGTCTCGTCTGCGGGGCCTTTCGCGGCCTGTGGGATTTCTTCCGCGAGGCCGGCAGGGACTCCCAGGACCTGAGCCCAGAGCACCAGAAAGGCCGCGCAAAGGATCCACGTTGCGGGCTTCGGCCCTTCTTTCGGGTTCGCCATAGCTCTCCTCAGCTGCTCTCCAACTCCTGGAACCAAGGTATCACGGAACGTATGCGTCACGACCGCCGCGACTACCCGGAGGGGCGGGCGGCGAACCGCCCAGCGGAGTGACGACACCGGGGGCCGTTGTAGATACGCTGGTAGGTCCAGACAACCGGTCCGGACCAACTACAGGAGGAGCGAGCGATGGCGAAGAAACACAAGACGGAAGTCCTGGTGGTCGGTGCCGGCCCCGTGGGCATGTTCACCGCGCTCTCCCTGGCCCGCCAGGGGAACCAGGTCGAGATCATCGACGGCCAATGGCGTACGACCTCGCGCAGCTACGCCCTGGCCCTGCATCCGGCCTCGCTCCGGTTGCTCGACGAGATGGGGCTCGCCGCCCGGCTGATCGAGAAGGGCTACCGCGTCGACACCGTGGCTTTTTTCGACGGCGGCGAACGCACGGGCGAAGTCGCCTACGCCGAGCTCCAAACGGACTTTCCCTTCGTCCTCGTGCTACCCCAGAGGGTCCTTGAGGAGACTCTCGAGGAAGCCCTGGCGAGCCACGACGTCTCGATCCGATGGAGCCATCGCCTGGCCCACTTCGACGGCGACGGCCGCCGGGTCCAGGTCGAGCGGCTGGCAAAAGAGTCGATGGGCTATTCCGTGATGATGATGGGCTGGGTCGTCGACAAGGTCTTCGACTACGAGACCCGCTTCCTCGTCGGCACCGACGGCATCCATTCGACCGTCCGGCGCTGTCTGGGGATCGACTACGACCGGCTGAGCGATCCGCAGGAGTTCGGAGTCTTCGAGTTCGGTGCCGACGGCGGCGGCCACGAGATGCGGGTGGTCCTCGCCGACGAGACCACCAACGTCCTGTGGCCGCTCGCCGAAGACCGCTTCCGCTGGAGCTTCGAGCTCGGCGACAGCCTCGAAGACGAGGTCCCGGCGCAACGCACCAAGAGCCGCCTTGCCGTCCAGGTGGGCTCCCACACCTTCCCCCACCTCGATCAGGGGAAGCTGGCCCAGCTGATCGAGGAGCGGGCACCCTGGTTCGACGCGGCGATCGGGGAGGTCAGCTGGTCGGTGGCGGTGCGCTTCGAGCTGCGGCTCGCCGAAAGCTTCGGACGCGACGCCGGGTGGCTCGCGGGCGACGCCGCCCACGTCGCCTCGCCCGTCGGGGTGCAGAGCATGAACGTCGGCCTGCGCGAGGGCTACGACCTCTCGCAGCGCCTGACCGCCATCCTGCGCCAAGGAGAGAGCACCGAGCTCCTCGACGCCTACGACGACCGGCAAAAGCGCCAGTGGCGCCGCCTCTTCGGGCTCGCGGGCGACTTGAAGGCGAGGCGTGCCTCCGGATGGACCGAGAAGCGGGCGGCACGGATTCCGATGGTCCTGCCAGCCTCAGGCGACGATTTGAAGGCCCTCCTCTCCCAGTTGGGCATCGAGATGTGACCCCTGCTGCAGGCCGTGTACGAGCCAGCCACCTCCTTCGCGGAGGGTAGGCTTTGCCTTTTCGCCGAAAATGGATATCCTTCGCCTGGAGAGCACGGGGTGGCCTGGTCCCTGTGCGGAAGTCCATAGCGCGGGGCGCCGGAGCCTGAGCCAGCGAAGCCAGCCTCCGGCCCAGCGCACAGATCCACTTGCGGCTCCTCACAACCGAGGCCGGCCGGGGAGTGGATGGGCTCACTGAGGGCGTAGAGCGACGAGAAGCGGCCCTTCTCCCGCCTATGACTTCGGCACGGACCCTCGTTCAGCCGGCAAGACGGAGCGCCAAGGTGGGCGCCGCCAGCCAGAAAATGCTGAGCGCGACGGATTCTCCGGTCAGGGCACGGCTCCCGTCGGAGTTTGTGTATTTGCCGCAAGACGGCACCTAGAGGACCACGAATTTGTATCTTGTCACCCGATGTTTCAACGAGTTCCGGGCTCCTGACCGCCAACGCGGGCACGCCTATTACGCTGACGGACGGGTCGTCCTGGACACGGTGCGGGGCCGCTGGATCCTCGCCACCGTGCGAGGCTCGAAGGAGTACGAGGTCACGATCGACGGCTCCGAGGCCGAGGGCAAGGGGTGGTTGAACGTCTCCTGCCAGTGTCCGCGTTTCGCCGACGGCGTCGCTTGCAAGCACCTCTGGGCCACGATCCTGGCCGTCGGCAGGGCGCATCCGGCACTGTTCCCCGGCAACCATTCGCTGGAGCTCGTCCTCGAAGTGGCGGATTCGGACTGGTCGGAGGGCGACGATTGGCAAGAGCCGGTCAAGGCCCGGCCCAAGTCCGGACGCAAGGGCAGGGGCAAAGGCAAAGGCGGGGTGCCCGAGAAACCCTGGAAGCATCGTCTGAGCACGCTCAAGGACGCCCTCGTCGCTTCGCCGCAAAGCGGGGCGTCGCCCCGCTCCTCCTCGCGCCGCCGGGAGGCCTGGTACCGGCTCGACGTCGAGGCGAGCGAGCGCTGGGGGCGCCTGGTCGTCGAGCTCTGGCAACGCAAGCAGGAAAAAGGCGGCGCACTGGGCAAGCACAAGGCACTACGCCTCGACGACTCCGTTCTGCCGCTGTTTAACGATCCGAACGACCGTGAGCTTTTGCGGCTCTTCCGGGTGCTCGAGAGGGATCAGGGTCCGACGAGCTCCGGGAAGAAGGGAGGCCACCGCTACTTTTCCGCCAACCAGAAGCAGACGAGCGCCGTCGTCCCGGGAGCCCTGCTCGAAACGGTGCTGCCGCGCCTCGTCGCCACCGGGCGGTTCGGCCGGTGGACGTCGGCGGATTCTCGGCCACCGCGGATCCTGCGCTGGGAGCCCGAGAGGCCGTGGCAGTTCGGGATGCAAGGCGAGCTCGGCCAGAACGAGGAGTTGCGGATTGGCGGCCGTCTCGTGCGCGGCGAGCAGAGCCGCTCGCCCCGCGAGGCGCGGTTGCTCCTGGCGAGCGACGGTGTGGTGCTCTTCGGAGACGAGCTGGCCCCCTTCAAGATTCCGGCCACGGCCTGGCTCGAGAACCTGGGCCGGGAGGTCCGTGTTCCCGCCGAGGACGTCGTCGCCTTCCTCGAAGAGCTGTGGAGCTTGCCCGAGGTGCCGGAGGTCGTCCTGCCACCCAAGCTGCGGCCGGAGGAGGTCCGCCAACCGCCGACTCCGCGGCTCGTCCTGCGCCGTCCGCGCCATTCCATGGCGTTCAAGTTCCTCTTCGCCGACGTCTCCTTCGGCTATGCCGACCGGGTGGTCGCCGCCGACGATCCGCGGCCGGTGCTTTTCGAGGCCGAGGGCCAGCGCCTTCTGCTGCGCGACCTCGACGCCGAGCACCGTGCTTTCGAGAAGCTCCTCAAGGCGGGCCTGACACCGCCTCCGGGCGGAACAGGCGAACGAGGCGAGCTCGGAGTCCGCCCCTCTGACCTTGCGGAGGTCTCCCGGCAGCTGATCGCCGAGGGCTGGTCCGTCGAGGCCGAAGGCCGTCCGCTGCGGGGAGCGAGCGGCTTCGAGATGCGCCTGACGACCGGTATCGACTGGTTCGAGCTCAAGGGTGGAGCGATCTTTGGCGACGTCGAGGTCGCGCTGCCGGACATCCTGGCCGCGCTGCGCCGCGGCGCCTCGACGATTCGCCTCGGCGACGGCAGCGAAGGCCTCCTGCCCGAAGACTGGCTGCAGCGCTACGGTCCACTCGCCAACTTGGCCCAGGGCGGCAGGAACGACGGGATGCGTTTCTTGCCATCGCAGGCCCTGCTGCTGGACCCCCTCCTGGCCGCGGTTCCGGAGATCGACGTCGACCAGGAGTTCGCCCAGGTCCGCGACCGCATCCACTCTTTCGAAAAGGTCAGGCCGCGCAATGAGCCGCGAGGCTTTCACGGGACGTTGCGCCCCTATCAACGCGAAGGGCTTGGCTGGCTCCACTTCCTGGAGCAACTCGGCTTCGGCGGCTGCCTCGCCGACGACATGGGCCTCGGCAAGACCGTCCAGGTGCTGGCGCTCTTGCAGATGCGCCGCGCCGCGGGCCGCGGCTGGGAGAAACCGTCGTTGATCGTGGCGCCCAAGAGCGTCGTGAGTAACTGGATCGAAGAGGCGGCGCGCTTTGCTCCGCGGCTTCAGACCGCCGATTACACCGGTTCCGAACGCCACGACATCCGCGAGCGGCTCACCGAGCACGACGTCGTCGTCACGACCTACGGGACGCTGCTGCGCGACGCGGTCTACTTGAAGGACTTCGATCTCGGCTACGTCATCCTCGACGAAGCCCAGGCGATCAAGAACCCCTCCTCGCAGACGGCCAAGGCCTGCCGGCTTCTGAAGGCCGATCACCGCCTGGCGCTGACCGGCACCCCGGTCGAGAACCACCTCGGCGATCTGTGGTCGATTTTCGATTTTCTAAATCCCGGCATGCTGGGCCGGATTCCGGGCATGAGCGCCCGCTCGGGCCACCGCACGCCATCGCAGGAAACTCTCGAGCAGGTCGCCAAAGCCCTGGGTCCCTTCATCCTGCGCCGGACCAAGGAAGAGGTCTTGAGCGACCTGCCGCCAAAAACCGAGCAGACCCTCTACTGCGACCTCGGGGCACGGCAACGCAGAATCTACGACGGCATGCGCGAGCACTACCGCAAGGTCCTCACCCAAAAGATCGGCGAGCAGGGTCTTGGCCGCTCAAAAATCCAGGTGCTGGAGGCCCTGCTGCGGCTACGTCAGGTGGCCTGCCACCCGGGCCTGATCTCGGAAAAGCACGAGCGGCGCTCCTCGGCGAAGCTGGACGTGCTTTTCGAACAGATCGAAGAAATCATCGACGAAGGGCACAAGGCGCTTGTCTTCTCGCAGTTCACGCGCCTGCTCGACCTCGTGCGCCGCGACCTCGATGCCCGCAACATCACCTACGAATACCTCGACGGACGCACCCGCCAACGGGCGTCGAAGATCCAGCGTTTCCAGGAGGATCCGGACTGTCCGCTCTTCCTGATCAGCTTGAAGGCCGGAGGGGTTGGCTTGAACCTGACGGCGGCCGACTACGTCTTTCTGCTCGATCCGTGGTGGAACCCGGCCGTCGAGGCCCAGGCCATCGACCGGGCCCACCGCATCGGACAGGTGCGGCCGGTCAACGCCTACCGGCTGATCGCCCGCAACACGGTCGAAGAAAAGATCGTCAAGCTCCAGGCGTCGAAGCGGGACCTCGCCGACGCGATTCTGACCGCCGACCAGGGTGTGATCAGCGAGCTGACCTCCGAAGACCTGGAAATGTTGCTGAGCTAGCCCCCCTGGGCTCCCTCCACGACTTTGCGCACCATCTCCTCGATCACACCCGGCTCGGTCTCTTCGAGCTCGTAGCTGACGTTGGCGATGGGTTTCGAGACCTTCAAGATCCGTTGCAGGTCGATCGGCGTCCCTTCGACGACGACGTCGGCGGGAGTAGCGTTGATCGTCTCCTCGAGCTCGCGGATCTGCTGCTCGCCGTAGCCCATGGCCGGAAGGATCTTGCGCGAGTTGGGAAACTTCTCGAACGTCTGGCGGATCGAACCCACCGCGTAGGGTACGGCCGAGACGATCTCGGCCGCGCCGGCCTCTTTTGCCGCCACCCAGCCGGCACCGTAGGTCATGCCGCCGTGAGTCAGAGTGGGGCCGTCCTCGACGACGAGCGCTCGTTTCCCACGAACTTTCTCCGGCTCGTCGATAGTGACGACGGAGTTGCATCGGAGCACCCGCGCCTCCGGGTTGTGGAGGCGGCAACTATCCTGGACTTCCCGGATCGCCGTCGCCTCGGCGGTGTTGACCTTGTTGACGATCAGCAGCTGTGCCGTCAGGAGGTTCGTGTGACCTGGGAAGTAGTGGAGCTCGTCGCCTGGCCGGTGGGGATCGACGAGCGTGATCTGAAGGTCCGGACGGATGAAGGCCGTGTCGTTGTTGCCGCCGTCCCAGAGGATGACGTCGGCCTCTTGTTCGGCCTCGCGCAGGATGGCCTCGTAGTCGACCCCTGCGTAGACGACAAAGCCGTTGTCGATGTGCGGCTCGTATTCCTCGCGCTCTTCGATGGTGCACTCGTGGCGGTCGAGGTCCTCGTAGGTGGCGAAGCGCTGGCAGACCTGTTTCGTCAGGTCGCCGTAGGGCATCGGGTGGCGGATCGCCACCGTCTTCTTACCGAGCTTCTTCAGGATCCGCGCGAGGTAGCGGGTGGTCTGCGACTTGCCGACCCCGGTACGAACGGCCGTCACCGCGACGACCGGCTTCGAGGTCTCAAGCATCGTCTTGCGGGCCGAGCAGAGGCCGAAGTGGGCGCCCCAGCCGATGACTCGGCTGCCCATCGCCATCACGTACTCGTGGGAGACGTCGGAGTAGGAAAACCAGACCTCGTCGACCTGGTGCTCGCGGACGATTGAGCGCAGCTCTTCCTCGCCGCGGATCGGGATGCCTCCGGGATAGAGCGGCCCTGAAAGCTCCGGCGGGTAGACGCGGCCTTCGATGTCGGGGATCTGGGTGGCGGTAAAAGCGACGACCTCGTAGCTGTCGTCGTGGCGGAAAAGGCAGTTGAAGTTGTGGAAATCCCTCCCTGCCGCTCCCATGATGACGACTTTCCTGCGAGCCATGAAATACCTCCTGGTTCGTTGGCGAAAATCCGTCGGCGGGGGTCGACGGCCTTGATGGACCCTACACTTTCGCCTCGTCGGCGGACCACACCTTTCGGGACGAGGACTCCTCCTCTCCATCGGGGTGGGAAGAGGCGGCGGCGCCGTAGAGGTGGGCGCTCGCCTTGGCGAGCGCCGCCTCGAGCTCGTCGAGCTTGATGGGTTTCGAGACGTAGTCGTCCATACCGGACTGGAGGCAACGCTCGCGGTCACCGGCCATGGTGTGGGCGGTCATGGCGACGATGTAGGGCCAGCGTCCCCGGGGCGGCTCGGCGCGGATCTGGCGGGTGGCTTCGAGTCCATCCATCTCGGGCATCTGGACGTCCATCAAGACGACGTCGTAGGGTCGAACCTCGAGGGCCGCCAGCGCTTCCAGGCCGTTCGCGGCCACGTCGGCCTCGTACCCCAGGCGCTCGAGGATCCGCACCGCCACCTTCTGGTTGACCAGGTTGTCCTCGGTCACGAGGATGCGCAGCGGCGCCCGTCCGGCGACCTTCCATGCCGCGTCCACCTTGGCCGTCGTTTCGACAGGCGGGCTCGCCGGAAGCGCGGTCGGAGTGGTCCTGGCGATCATCGTGAAGTGGAAGGTCGACCCTTCGCCCACGGTCGACTCGACCTCGATTTCGCCGCCCTGGATCCTGGCCAGCCGCCGGCTGATGGCGAGTCCCAGCCCGGTGCCGCCATATTGGCGGGTCAACGATCCGTCGACCTGCCGGAAGGCCTCGAAGAGCTGGTCCAGGGCCTCGGCGGGAATGCCGATTCCCGTGTCGCGGACGGCGAAATGGACCTCGCAGCTCCCGCCGTCGAGGCGGCGTGCGGAGACCGAGACCGAGACCTCCCCCGAATCGGTGAACTTGACCGCGTTCGAGAGCAGGTTCACCAGCACCTGCCGGGTGCGGGCGATGTCGCCCATGACAATCTGCGGCGTGCCCTCGACGAAGGCCGCCACCAGCGCCAGCCCCTTCGGCGCCGCCATGGGGCGCACCATGGCGAAGCTTTCGCGAACCACGCTGTCGAGACGAAACGGCGCGCGGTCGAGCTCGAGCTTGCCCGACTCGATCTTCGCGAAGTCGAGAATGTCGTTGATCAGGACCAGCAGCGCCTCGCCGCTCATCCGGATCGTTTCCACGTACTCGCGCTGGGCCGTTGAGAGGTCGGTGTCAAGCAGCAGGCTCGTCATCCCGATGACGCCGTTCATCGGCGTTCGGATCTCATGGCTCATGTTGGCGACGAACTCGCTCTTGAGACGGTTCGCGGTGATCGCCTTCGTCGTCGCTTCTTCGAAGGCCCGGGTACGCTCCTCGACTTTTTGTTCCAGTCCCACCCGCAACTCCTCGAGCTCTTCGTAGACTCGCCGGAAACGGCAGGAGAGCGCGTAGGCCATCGAGGCAAGCACCGCCGTGAAACCGAGCGACGGAAAGGGGATGACGCCCGTCCATTCGGGGAAGAGCCGGAGGCTCAGCTCCACAACCTGGGCCGCCACCATCACGAGCCCTCCCACACCGATCAGCCGCGCCTCGGCGACACCGCCGATCCAGCTTTTGACGATCAGGATCGCGGCGGCGGCGAGCAGCGGGACGAGCCACGCCGAGCGCAACGTCTGCGTGTCGGCGCCGAGAGCGGCGTAGGGCCAGAAAGCGATCACAAGCACCAGGACGGCGTGGGAGAGCTGATAGGCGCGCAGCGTTCTTGAAATCGGCCTTCCGAAGAAAGGCCAGAGGAATTGAATCACCAGGACCGCCGCCAGGTGGCCCGTCGCGTCGCTCAGCCGTAGCACGAGCTCATAGTCGAAGGTCAGCTCGTAGACCCAGTAGGAGGTCAGGACGGTGTTGGCCGCGAAGGTCAAGGCGAGACCGGCGAAGACCAGGTAGTCGGTCCGCTCGCGCCGCCTCAGATAGAGCAGGAGGTGATAGGCGGAGGCGGCCACGAACAGAAAACAGAGGACGAGATAGCTAATCTCACGGTGAAGGCGCCGCTTCCAGACGAGCTCGACGCGATCGTGGAGAGCCGCGGAGTCGCCGATGAAGAGGCTCCTGCCCACCGGAGAGCCGGCGCCCAGACGGTCGGAGAGCCACCCCAACCGCCGGACCCGGAGCGCCACGACAAGGGTGCCGTCCTCTTCGAGCGCCTCGGCCGGAATGTCGAAGACCTCCTCGAACGGAAACGGCAGCGTCTCCGCGGCGCCCCGGCTGCTGCCGATCGGACGGCCACGCGCAAAAGCCTCCAACGCCCCAAAAGTCGTTGCGCCCAGGGCGAGGGCGAGCCGCCCCTCAACGGCGAGCGCCCGCTGGTGCGGACCGAGGGTCACCCGCCGTCGATACCAGACGTAGCCGTCGACGCCCTCGTAGCCGTGCTCGATCCAGGTGCCCGGCAAGAGGACCTCGTCCCAATCCGAGTCGTCCAAGTCGGGGGAGGCCCAGGCCTCGTCGTCGCCCCGGCGGGACTTCCACCTCTCGGAAGCTGGCTCAGCGTCGCTGTCCGCGGCGTGGCACGGTGTGGCGAGGATCCAGACGAGGAGCGTAACCAGCGCCGGCAGACCGATCCTCCGAGGTGATTTCTGCCGCCGGCCCGGGACAGGGTCGCCACAAGCCGCGGCGTGTCTGGATTCGCCGTTCATCTTGGCCCGGCGCCGATCCATGCGGCGCGTTTGCGTCCCCCGACCCGGAGTGGCGCTCAGTATACCGCGGTCCGGCGGGGGATGCTCAATCGCGGCCTTCGAGGTGCGAGACCAGGCCGGGATAGCCGGTACCGCGCGGTAGGGGGAAAGGCAAGGTGCCGTTTTCGGCGCGGACGTGGAAGAAGAGGACCATTTGCGGCAAGAGGCTCGTGGGGCCGCGCACGGCGACGCCTTCCCAGATGGCGTGGAGCACGCTGCCGTGCGGCGCCTGCTCCACCTCGTAGCGGCCCGGCCCGTCGAAGTCCGCAAAGAAGCGCGCTTCGAGCACGGTCTTGCCGCCACCCTCCTCCTCTTCGCGACGCGGCGCGGCGAGCTCGATCCCAAGGCGCGCCGGAAGCCGCAGCCACGCCGGCCAAAGGACGAAGCGGGTGCCACCGTCCTCGCGGCGCTCGTAGCCGCTGACCCGCCCGCCTTTCCACCACGTCCAGGGCTCGACGAGCGCCGCGACGACATCGTCCGCCGCCGCGGCGACGGGGACCGTCGCATCCGTGTAGATGTGCCGTCCCTAGAAGCCGCGCGGAGTGCTGGATGGGATCGGCGCCCTCGGTCCCCCGTGGGCTCGACGGGATCTTCTTGGTCATGACGTCGAGATCTTACTAGAAACCATGGAGTCACGGAGCAGCTCAAGCTCCTGCTCGAAGGCCTCGACGATCTGCGCCGGGTCCTCGACAAGCGCCGTGTCGGCGATCACCCCGAGGTAGAACCGGCCCGCGAAGCTCATCATCGAGATGCCGATGCCGACGTCGGCGCGCTGCGGCACCCAAAAAAGCATCGCCCGCAGGCGCCTACCGGCGAGCGAGACCTTGCGGCGCGGACCCGGGAGGTTCGAGATCACACAGGTACACTTGTTGGCCAGGAAGTCGATCAGGAGCCGGCTCGTCCAGAGCGGCAGGACGGCCAGCATCAAGCGCACCGTCCCATAGGTGAAGATCGGCTCGACGCTGCGCTTGAGCCGGGCAAGGCGCTCGTTCATCGCCCGCAGGCGCTCGCGAGGGTCCTCGTAACCCACCGGTAGGCCGAAGAGCACGGCGGCGAACTTGTTCTCCATGTGTGGCCTCTCGTCGACCGAGCGGATGTTGATCGGCATCGACACCCGAAGCTGGCCGAGCCTCTCGCCGGAACGCTCCCGGACATGGCGTTCGAACGCCCCCGTCACACAGGACATCAGGACGTCGTTGACCGTGGCGCCATAGGCGTTCTTGACCTCCTTGACGTGCTCGACGTCGATCGGCTGTGTCCAGGCGACGCGCTTCGTGCCCGAGAGCTTCGGACCGTGGAGCGGGTTTCGGTCCGGCCACCAGAGGAGCTTCTGGAGGAGCAGGAAGGGTCCCAGGAGGACGGTCTTTAGAAGCATCCACCAGGAGCTCTTGGGCTTGTTCATCGCCCGGGCCTCGCGCTCGAGCTCGGCCTCGTCGTCGTCCTCGCCGCAGTCCATCAAGGAGAAGACCACCGGTAGGAGCGAGATCCCGTCGGCCATGACGTGGTGGATGCGGGTGTAGAGCAAGCTTTTCTCGTCGGTGAAACGGGGGATGAGCTGGATCTGCCACAGTGGCCGGTCCTCGGGCAGCGGGGTCGAGGCGAGGCTCGTGATGTAGGCCTGGAGCTTCTCGCGCCCGGTGAGGGCCTCCGGGTCCTCGGCAAGCGGCGGGGACAGGAAGATATGGCGGGCGATGTCGAAGTCGTCGTCGCCTTGCCAGTAGGGACGTCCACGGCGGTAGACGACACGCTGCGTAAAGCGCGGGAAGTGGATCCGCTTGGTGAAGATTTTCCGCAGGGTCTCGACGTCCATCCGGTCGAGGGTGAAGACGGTGTTGATCACCATCAGGTTCTCGGGGGAGTCCTGGAGCCATACGGCGTCGCGTCCGGCAACCCGCCGGAGCGGTCTTTTCTCTGACACGTCCTTACGTCCCGGTCCTACCAGGCGATTCCGTAGTCTTCGCCGAAGTTCGACGCGCCGCCCCACATCGTGCCGTGCTCGTGGTCGAAAACGATCGCGGTGATCGGCCCTGAGGTCCGGGAGCGCCTCTCGACGCGGTAGCCCATCTCGCGCAGCCTGGCGATCACCCAGGGCGGCACGTCGTCGCGCACCACGAGCCGGCCGGGCTCGGCCTTGTGGGCGCCGAAAGAGCTTTGCATCTGATAGCTCGTGATGTTCGCCGCCTCCGCCGCCTGCTGGACGTTCATCCCGAACTCGAAGACGTTCAAGAAAAACTGCAGCAGGTTCTGGTCCTGGGTATCCCCGCCCTGGACGGCGAAGGACATGTAGGGCCGGCCGTCCTTCATGGCCATCCCCGGCGTCAGCGTCGCCCGCGGGCGTTTGCCGGGCTCGACGAGGTTGTAGGGGTTAAGCCTCGGGTCGAGGACGAAGCTCTGCATGCGTTGCGAGAGCCCGATGCCGGTCTTGCCGGCGATCACCGCGGGGATCCAGCCGCCGCTCGGCGTCACCGAGACGATCCAGCCCTCCTTGTCGGCCGCCTGGATCGACGTCGTCCCGGCGACGAAGGCCTCGTCGTGGCTCATCCGAGCTCCCCCCTCGCTCCCCCCAGGGGGACGGCCGAAGGCTTGCTGGAAGCCACCCTCGCCCTCGCCCTTCGCCGCGGGTGGGATCGGCGTCCACTTCTTGAGCAGATCGAGGTAGGGGTTCTCGCCGTCCTGGAAGAGGTAGGGGTTGCCGGGTTTCGTGTCGGGGTCGTTTTTCTCCCAGTCGATCTCGTCGAAACGCTTCTTCGCGTACTCTTTCGACAGCAGGCCCTCGATCGGCTCCTCGGGCGGGAAGTAGGGGTCACCGTAATAGAAGTCGCGGTCGGAAAAGGCGAGATTCATCGCCTGGTAGAGGGCGTGCATGTAGGCCGCGCTGTTGTAGCCCATCGACTTCAAGTCGACGTTTTCGAGGATGTTCAGGGCCTGGAGCATGACCGGACCCTGGACCCAATGGGTCAGCTTGTAGACGGTGACGCCCCGGTAGTCGGTCGCGGCGGGCTCCTCGAGCTTGACCTCCCAGGCGTCGAGGTCGGCCAGAGTGATGAGCCCCCCCTGCTCCTGGACGCTGCGGACCAGCTCTTCGGCGATGTCGCCGCGGTAGAAGCGGTCGTAGGCGGCGTAGATCGCCGACCTGCGGCTCTTGCCGGCGGCGAGGGCCTCTTTTTCGGTCTCGACGAGCTTCAAGAGCGTGTCGCGCAGGTCGTGCTGACGAAAGACCTCGCCAGGATGAGGCGCCGCCCTCTGCTTCGGATGCTCCTCGTCGAGGTGCGGCAAGAAAACCGCCTTCGAGTAGGGCCACTGGGCCAGCATCTTGCGGCGCCGCTCCATGTTGTTGGCCTGAGAGGCCTCGATGGGGTAGCCCTCGGCCATCTCGATCGACGGGGCGAGGACGCTGGCGAGGCTCATCGTGCCGTACTCGGCGAGCATCGTCATGAGCGCCCCGGGCGTGCCGGGGGTCACCGCGGCCAGAGGTCCGTATTCGGGCGGATAGAGGTGGCCCTGTGACCTGAAGTACTCGACCGTGGCGCCGGTCGGCGCGATACCGAGGCCGTTCAAACCGATGACCTTCCCGGTCTTGGGATTGTAGATGAGCGCCTGGGTCTCGCCGCCCCATCCGAGGGTGTCCCACATGGTGCAGGTGGCGGCGAGCATGGCGCAGGTGGCATCGACGGCGTTGCCGCCGCGGCTGAAGATCATCGCCCCGGCGGTCGCCCCCAGGGGCTTGCCGGTCACCGCCACCCAGTGGCGGCCGTGGAGCACCGGCTTCTGCGTCCGCTGGGCGGACGCGGCCGGTACGAGCGTCAAGGTGGTCAGGGCCACCAAGGCCAGCGTCGCTAGAGTCTTCGACATTCTCCGTCCTCCTCGTCATCGGGGGGTTGGACCCCTATCGTACAGGGAAGGAGGACCGGAAAGGACCCTGGTCCGAGATTCCGGCGGCTCCAAGCTCCGCGTGAAGCCGACGCCTACATCAGGTGGGAACGCTCGGAGCCGAGCTCCCTGCGCAGCTTCTGCATCGCCAGAAGCGTCCGGGTCTTGACGGTGCCGATGGGGATGCCGGTGCGCTCGGCCACCTCGCGCTGGGTGAGGCCACGGAAGAACGAGTACTCCAGCACCTGCCTCTGGGCCTCCGGCAGACGCTCCAGGGCGTCGCGCAGCCGCGTGGCCCGCTCGTGGTTCAGGACGTTCGAGTAGCTCTTCGGACGCTCCGCGTTGGGGACCTCGCGCTCAACCGCAGAGCGCATCGCCTCCATTCGCTGGTAGGAGCGCAGACGGTCCAGGCACCGGCTGCGGGTGATCAGCACCAGCCAGCTGGAGACCGCGGCCCGCGTCCGGTCGTAGTCCGCCGCCCGGCGCCAGGCGTAGAAGAAGACCTCCTGGACCACCTCCTCGGCGTCCTGGCGGTTGCGGAGGATCTTCAGCGCCATCCCGAGCAGCATCGGCGAATGGCGGTCGTAGAGCACCGCGAGGCCGTCGCGGTACCCGTCGGCGGCCAGCAATAGGAGATCCGCGTCCGTCAACAAGTCCGGCGAGGCCTTGAGCAACGCCGGCGAGATCGGCGTCGTTGCGTGGGCTTCGTAGCACCTGAGCGCAGCCTTCGTCATCTTCAATCCCTCCGTGTCGGGTTGGCTCTTCGGTTCGTCTCTGCACGCTCCTTCAGCAAAGGCGATACCAGCGAGAGCCGGATGGGAGGAGCTGCTCTCCAGGCGGGACGAACGGGAAACCATCCTCCCGGAGACACGAAAGCAGGTAATTCCCCCTGCAGATGATGGTGAGGCCATCTTTTTATAAGGAAAATCCCTTCCCGATATTTCGGAGCTCCCAAAATGTCGGGGGTTGCATTTCGCGACATTTCGTGAGCGGCCTGGTGTGTCGGCGGCGGAGCGGTCAGCGTCTCGGCGATCAGGAGCGAGCAGCCGTGCACACGGATGCCGCTTGACCGGCCGGCCGGGCTCCGACTAGGCTCGGCGCCATCGATCGATGGACGTCTTTCTACAGCTGACGATCTCGGGCCTTGCCAACGGCATGGTCTACGCCCTGGCGGCGGTGGGTTTCGTCATCGTCTACAAGGCGAGCGGCGTCATCAACTTCGCCCAGGGGGAGCTGCTGCTCTTCGGCGCTTACCTGGCCTTCGCCATGATCGTCCAGCTGGGGCTACCGTGGGCCGTGGGGGTGGCGGCGACGCTGGTCGCGGCGGTGCTCCTGGCGCTCGTGGTCGAGCGCTTCGTGCTGCGCCCGCTGGTGGGCGAGCCGGTGCTCTCGATGATCATGGCGACGATCGCGCTCTCGAGCCTCCTGAAAGCGTTCGTCAACGCCGTCTGGGGGGCTCGCCCGAAGAGCTTCCCGGCGTTTCTGCCCTCGGGTCCGGTACGCCTCGGTCCGGCGACCGTGAGCGCCGACCGGCTGCTGACGATCCTGATCGCCGCTGTGCTGCTCTGCGCCTGCGCCCTTTTCTTCCGTTATACCAAGGACGGCATCGCCATGCGGGCGATCGCCGACGACCAGCAGGCGGGGTTGTCCATGGGGATCAGCATCCGGCGGGTCCTGGCGGTGGCCTGGGCGATGGCGGCGGTGAGCGGCGCGGTGGGGGGCATGATGCTCGCCAATATCTTCGGCGTCGGTCCCGAGGTCAGCTCGATCGGGCTGCGGGTGTTCCCGGTGGTGATCCTCGGCGGCCTCGACTCGATCGCCGGGGCGGTCGTGGGCGGCGTTGTGATCGGCCTCCTGGAGACCTGGGTGGGCGGCTATGTCGGCCACGGACTGCACCAGATCGTGCCCTTCGTCGTGCTGATCCTGGTGCTGATGGTGCGGCCTTACGGACTTTTCGGCAAGCCCGTCATCGAACGGGTCTGAGGGCGGGCAGGCGTGGAAACGGGGGTCTTTTTCTCCACCTACGAGGCCGACATGGGGCTACGGCGGACCCCCCTGGAGCGGATCCGCCTGGGGCTTTTCCTCGCCGCCGCCGCCGTCTTTCCTTTCTTCGCTTCCCCGTATGCCCTGACGCTTGCCAACCAGGTCCTGATCGCCACGGTGGGGGCGATCGGTCTGAACATCCTGGTGGGCTACACCGGACAAATCTCCCTCGGTCAGGGGGCCTTCATGGCCGTGGGCGCCTATGGGGCGGGCCTCCTGACGGTGCGCCTCGGCATACCATTCTATCTGAGCATCCCGTTGGCGAGCCTCCTGACGGCGGCGATGGGGCTTCTCGTCGGGCTCCCCTCGTTGCGCTTGAAGGGTCTTTACCTTGCCATCGCGACGCTTGCCGCACAGCAGATCGTCGAGTGGCTCGTGACCCACTGGACGGCGCTCACCGGCGGCACGGAGGCGCTGGTCGTCCCGGCTCCGACGCTTTTCGGCGAGCGCATGAACACGGACTTTCGTTTCTACTGGATCGCCGCCGCCGCCGCGGGACTGACGGCGCTTTTGACCGCCAACCTCTTCCGTTCGCGCCTCGGCCGCGCCTTCGTCGCCATCCGCGACCAGGACATCGCCGCCTCGGCCATGGGGGTCAACGTCTTCGGCTACAAGCTCCTGGCGTTTGCGACGTCGTCGTTTTTCGTCGGCATGGCGGGGGCGCTGCTGGCGCATTATCGGACGATCGTCACCTGGGAGCGGTTCACGATCGAGACGTCGATCGTCTACCTCGCGATGATCATCATCGGCGGGCTGGGGACGATCAAGGGCTCGTTTTTCGGCGCTTCGCTGATGGTGCTCCTGCCGGCGGCGATCACGACGCTGGGCCGTGCCCTCCAGACCAGCGCGCCGGCCGTCGCGGGGGTCCTGCCGGCGGTCCAGCAGGGGATCTTCGGGCTCGTGATCCTGCTTTTCCTCGTCCTGGAGCCCGAGGGGTTGGCGAAGCTCTGGTCCAACGTCAAGGACTACTTCCGAGTGTGGCCGTTCTCCTACTGAGCGACCTCGACGCGGATGCGGTAGTCTTCGCCTTACGAGCCCAGACGGACGTCCACGAGGAGGATTTCAGAATGAGAAGGACCTCGAAGCTCATCGTCTTGATCGCCTTGCTGCTCCTCGCCGTGGCCTGCGGCGGCGACGACGCCGGGCAAGCTCCGGCCGGCGAGCGTCCGATCAAGGTCGGCGCCATATTCGACCTGACCGGGCCGACCTCCGACGTCGGCACGATCTACGCCGAGGGCATCCGGGGCTACTTCGAGTGGCTCGACGAGCAAGGCGGCATCGACGGCCGAGAGGTCGACCTCCTCTACCAGGACTACGCCTACAAGGTCGACCAGGCCGAGCAGCTCTACAGCCAGTTCGTCCAGGAGGGCGCCGTGGTCTTCCTCGGCTGGGGGACGGGCGACACCGAGGCGCTCCGGGGACGCATCGCCGAGGACCAGATCCCCTTCACCTCGGCCTCGTACTCGCATGTGCTCGGCAATCCGGAGGAAGCGCCCTACAACTTCCTTGTCGGCACGAGCTACAGCGACCAGATCACGATCGTCCTCGACTGGATCGTCGAAAGCGAGGGCGCTACGGCGCCCCCGACCGTCGCCCTGATGCACCACCCGAGCCCCTTCGGACGCTCCCCCTTGGAGCAGGGCGGACGCGAGTACGCGGCGTCGCTCGGCATCGAGCTCGTGGCTCACGAGATGCCGCGCGGCTCGACCGACTACACGGCGGAGCTGATGCGCATCCGCGAGTCCGGCGCCCGCCACGTCATCTTCCAGACCACCTCGGGACCGGTCGCCGTGGCGCTCAAGAACGCCCGTGACCTGGGCCTCGACGCCGGCTTCTACTGCCTCAACTGGTGCTCGAACGGGCTCCTCGTCGAGCTCGCCGGCGACGCCGCCGAGGGTGTCGTCGGCTCGATCACCTTCTCGCCGCCGAGCGACGAGGTGGTGGGCCTCGCCGACGCCGCGGCCTTCCTCGAATCGCGCGGCAGCTCGATCGAGGAAAAGGGGCTCGTCTACGGCCAGGGCTGGACGAGCTCGGCGGTGATGATGGAAGGCGTGCGGCGCGTCCTCGCCCAGGGACAAGAGGTCACCGGCGCGAACGTCAAGGCGGCTTTGGAGACGTTCCAGGGCTTTGACACCGGCGGCGTCACCGTCCCTATCTCGTACTCGGACGAGAGCCACCTCGGGGCGCGGGGGATGCGGCTTTTCGTCGTCGAGGAGGGGCGGTGGCGTCAATTGACGGATTTTCGCAATGCGCCGTCCTGGGAGGAGTGAGGGACTGAGGCGCCGGCCCCGCGCGGGCATCGCCACACGAGTACAAGAGATGAGCCCCAGACGACGCAGCCAACCGGAGAACCAACTCTCCGCTCACGAGTGGAAAGAGAGGCTCGACGACGAAGAATCTCTCCTGGAAGCCAAGATGGAGCTCATGGACCGGGAGGACTACCCCGCCCTGATCCGCTTCATCCAAGGCTTCCTCGTGCGGCATCCCGGCGATGTCTACGCCCTCTACGATCTCGGCAACGCCTACGTACAAAACGGTGAGCCCGAGAAGGCACTCGAGCTGCTGGCGGACGTCCACCGTCGCGAGCCGAATTTCCAGGACGTCCAGTACGTCATCCTGGACGCGCTCTTCGCCTTGGGAAAAGACGAGACCCATTTCGAGTGGTCCGACAAGCCGGAGGTCCTCCGGCTCGGTCGTGACACTCTCGACCAGTGCTACGAATATCTGAAACCCAAGAGAAAGCCACGCAGCGTGGCCCATCTCTATGTCGAGCTCATCGTTTCCGGCTACTGCGCGTTTGCCGAGCCGGAGCTTCTTGACGCCTTGCGCAGCGACGACAGGTTCGTCGTCAAGAACGAGGAGGGCTCACCCTACCTGGCAGAGGTCCGAGTCCGACGAAAACGGGAGAAGCTCGTAACCGGAGGCCGCCCCAAGAGCTCCCCGACCTGAAAGGGCGGCTGGCGAGACGAACGAAGTGAGCTCTCGAACCTCTTGAGCAAGCAGCGAGTGCTTGTGGTCAGAGGCGTAATTCCGATTAGTGGCTTTCGAATTCCCGACCATTTGCCTTTTTTCAAGCGATTCGCCGGCCGCAGCGTTCAAGGATGAGCCGCGGGAACAGCGAAGGCGATAGCCGAGCTGTTCACGTCGGCTCGATCCGGTTGTTGGGCGGCTCCTTCAGCATGTGGCTCCACAAACCCGGCGGTCCTCTTACTTGGCGCCATTCGCGATCGTCCCTCTGCGCCCGGGCTTCAGGACCCGGCCCGGCTGAGCCTGGGTGATGCGACCTTCGTTGAAGACGAGCTCACCGTTGACCCAGACCTTCTCAACGCCGGTCGATACGACGTGCGGGGACTCGATGGTCGCTCGGTCGCTGACGTTCTCTGGATCGATCAGTGCCAAATCGGCAGCCCAGCCCTCGCGCAGCTGGCCCCGCTTCTCAAGGCCCATATGGGTCGCCGGCAGCGCCGTGGCCTTTTGCACTGCTTCCTCGAAGGAGAGGACACCACGGTCGCGTACGTAGTGACCAAGAATACGCGGATAGGCTCCGAAACCGCGCGGATGGGAGCCCCGCAGACGACCGTCAGTGCAGAAGTTGGTGTGCGGCCAGCGCATCAATGCTTCGATGTCCGCTTCGTCCATGCTGACGGCCATTACCTCTTCAACGTCTTCCTGCTCTCCTCGGTCGGACTTCAGCCTACGTGCCATCGCGATCAGTCGAGTCAGTGTCACTTCCGGCTCCTCGCCACGCTCACGAGCGATGTCGGCCAGGCTCCGGTTCTCATAGCTTGGATCTGGCGCGAAGGTCGGGACAATGATCCCCTCGGGAGTCGAGAGCTGGTACACCGCAAAGTGTGCTGCTTCTCGGTCCTCGAAGTTGCGGTCGGGAAACATGACCTCGAGCGTCGAAAGCCAGTACGTGTAGGGGTAGATGTCGGCCGTGACGTCGATACCTTCCGCCCGCGCCCGATCGAGTCTTGCGAGCAGCCGCGCGCTTTCACCGATCGAGGCCTGCATCGCGAGTTTGATGTGCGAGATCTGCACAGGCAGCTGCGCCTGGCGCCCGATCGTGAGGATCTCCTCGATTGCCTCCCAAAAGCTCCGATCCTCGCTGCGTACGTGGCTGACATAGCGCCCGCCGTACTCTGACGCCACCTTTGCTAGCTCGATCACCTCGGCTGGCTCCGAGTAGATACCAGGGTCGTACTCGAGGCCGGTAGCGAGGCCGAGAGCTCCGGCCTCCAGATCGTCGCGGAGCAGCTGCTTCATCTCGTCGAGCTCGGCTGCCGTCGCGGCTCGGCGAAAGTCCTCACCCATCACCGCATGGCGGAGGCTATTGTGCCCAGAGTAGGAAGCGAGGTTGACCGCAACCGGGTCGCTGTCAAGCAGGGGAAAGAACTCGCGAAGCGGCGAGTTCGACCCGCCATCCTGCCCAACCACGATGGTCGTGATGCCCTGGCTGACCGCGGCAAGCGCGCCGGGTTCTTCGAACAGACCATAGTCGTGGTGACTGTGGGTATCAATGAACCCAGGCGTCAGAGCGAGTCCACGCGCATCGACGACTGTCTCCCCGGGATACGGTTCGAGCTGGCCGACATCTGTGATCAAGCCCTCATCGAAGCGCAGGCTGCCGAGGCTCGGCGTACCACCCGAACCGTCGACCAGCATGGCACCCGCGATCAGAATGCTCGTGCGCTGAGGCTCATCCGCGCAGCCAACAAAAAGGCCGCCGATCAGTATCAAAGCTCCAGCTATGGAGCTATGTCTACGTTCCACCGAGCTAGCGTACATCACGGGCCGCCCAACGGCTGGAATTCAGCGGCCCGGCCGGCCGCGAAGCGGACGGTTGGGTCCGCTGCAATGATTTGTTAGGCGTACCCTCTTCGCCCCCAACCAAGTACTTCTCATTCGCCTACGGTAACACCTCCGGATCCGGGACCTTTACGATATCGATGCTATGTACTCCGAAGGAAACTCGAGCCTGCCGAGTGTCTCTCGAAGTCGCGCTGCGTAGTCGGCGTTTGCTTCATCGGGTCCCGGCAGCTCGACCAGGTTGTAGCACAAGGCCGGAAGACTCCCGCCATCGAGCGTACAGACGAGCACCGCTTCGGGACGGTAGTCCAGTAGGCCCGGGGAAGAATAGAGTCGATCAAGGTCATTGTGGGTGAGCGCAAAGACCATTCCGTACGATCGGGCTCCTTCGGATGGGACAAGAGTCGCACGACGACCGATACGCAGACCGTAGCCGTCAACGTACCCCCGGCGTGGCTTGAGCGCAGTCACAAGGCTCTCTTTCAGAATGTCGACATCCATGAAGAGACCGTAAAAGAACCCATCTACTCTGCGATTAATCATCGGTTCTAGCCCTCCCAAGGTACGCCTAACGGCATGCGGCTCACGGGCGCCCATCCAGCCAGCTGTTGACGTCCGGCGAAGCTACAAAACCTGCGCCCGCCACGGACAATAGATACATTTATGGCGGCCCGTGCAGCCGCTTGGACACTATTTGAGGCCCCCCTTTCGCCATACTCACGCGGCATGCTTTGCGTGCTTCGAGCGCAAGAAGGATGAACCACGCGGCCCCCCCAGGGGGTAGAGAGGAGAAAAGTCGCCGCCGACGCCTGCTCGAGGTATACTGACCTCTGGAACCGGACCACGCAGCCACGCGCTGCGCCAGGCCACGGAAGGTAACCACGGCCGAACTCTGAGGAGGAAGAAACCAGACGATCTGACCGGGCACTCACGCTCGCTCCGCATACAAGAACCGGGACCCGCAACCGGGTGACAACCCCGTCTGCCCCTCCCCCGAGCCCACAAATATCTGACCCGACGCGAAGCTTTGCCTCGCCGAGGAGATCACCCCTTTGCATGGGACGGCATGAGGGCACAGAAATGTTTCTGGGACGCGCCGGCCGAAGGACCGCCGCACCGTCGCAGCCCGCGGCGGCTGAGCCCTGATAGGTGATTGGCGCAGACGGCTGACGCTGATTTGAAACGAAGCAGACCCGTGGCGTTGCACCGGCCGGAGCTCCCGGGCCAAGACCGACCACAGAAAGTCGGGCAGGAGGAGGTTTAGCTATTGACAACGGGGGGCCTCATAGGTGTTGTGCGGCATCCGTCCCTTTGCCTCGAACGCCTGTCCAAGAGAACGCCCTTTTCTGCCGGAACTGGCACAGCGCCCAGAGCCACAGCACCTGATCGCGTGCCTACTCCCTGCCACAGGCTCCAAGCAGGCGGCATCGGACATCGCAGCACCCGGCTGCCCTGATTCCGCGGTCCGCTGGCTCAATACCTTCAAGCTATACGGCCTCCTGCGGCCACTGTACCACAGACTTGGTGAAGTGTGGTCGGTAACGCCGACAACAGAGGGACCGGAGCCCAACGTCGGTCGGCGGCGATGACGGGGTCCTTGTTGTGGACGTTCGATGAAGCCTCCGGCCGTACAGACAGCAAAGCCGTTGATACGGCATCGACGTCCCTCGATTCTGCTTGCTGTGCGGTGTAAGTACCGACACGGGAGAAATCTCGTAGGGTTCGCCTTCTCTTGAGCAATTTGTCAATCATCGACACATCCCGTATTTCCCTGACCTCAAGATTTTTCACAAGAACAACAACTCCCCCTACGGAGCGTACCCTCAGCCATCCCCCGGGCATATTCCGGATTTGGCTTTTCGTTACGATGATAGCTACCCCAAGCCTCCCCCTCCCGCTGTCCGTCAAGACAACTTCCCTTTCGGTAGGAAAAATGCCGAGAGACATGAAAACAAGGAAGCAAATGAAGTAAAACAATAGAATCGCATACGTCACCACTGCGCGAGGTTGTCGTGGTCTGCTAATCTGGCTCCGAAGATAGTCTTCCTCTTCTCGAAATAGTACGTAATTCTTCAGGTCCATCACGGCACATAGACACGTCAGCATAGCAATGAAGAAATATACGAGCTGCTCGGGAAGCGCTCCAGGTAGTAGCCAATTCGGAATCATACCCAGCGCAATCAGATAAAATCCAAAAATCGCATAACGGAGATAATGGTAATTGTGCCTAGTATGCTTAGCCAGAATATCTGCTTCCTTAAGGCTCCTTTTGTCGCTAGCAGAATCTCTTTCATTTTCTCTCGCACTTTCGCTCTCTAAGCGTCTAGTCCCAGATCCAGCGCATAGAATACTGTTAAATTTCCAGAAAAGAGTTGAAA
>CBDUYN010000125.1:0-30605 GCA_965371445.1 uncultured bacterium
GCGGCAGCTCTACTAGATCCGGAAACCGAAGGAACCCTGTCGTTTACGGTAGAGTTTCTCGCAACGTTAACGCTGGAAAGGACTGAGCGCTTCGAGGAGGCCGAGGAACGCATTGAAACTCTGAGAAGTATCAAGATCGAATCCGCTTTATGGCGATACCAGGTCCAGTGGCTTGATGCCTGCATCGACCAAGGCTTAGGCCGGCTCTCCGCGGAATCGAAGTTTCTCTCGGCATTGAGAGGCTTCGAGGCACTCGAAGAACCTTTTCACGAGTCGTTTCTACTTCTTGACTTGGCGATAGTATACGCCGAAAGAGCACAGTCGGCGAAGGTGATCGAGATCGCCGGCAGAATACTCTCCATCTTCTCCGCGCTAAGGCTCTCCGAAGAGACAATGGCCAGCCTGAAGCTTCTCAGCGATGCCATCTCGCGAATGAGGGTCACCACCAGTGTCCTAAAGGTCTTTCGGGCTTGTTTGCGCAGAGATCCTCTGGTAGACCTGGGGCAGAGGCCACCCTCTGCCCCATAAGACCTGCGTCAGCCGGCGAGGTCGATGCTCAGCGGCGAGCCAGCCTTGATTCCACTTTTCGTGTCCATGCGGTTCTCCTTTGCGGTCTGAAGATCGAGGCTGACCGAACCCCCGCAGTTCGGTCGAAGGGCGTGCTCTTTCCCAGGGCCGGGACGCTGTCTTTTCCCCGAACTTCCAAGGTTTGGCCCCACCTTCGGCCCGGGGACCACGATAGCGGAGCGTCGGGCGTTTTGTATACGTCTTTGACGTTTTGCCCGGTTCCGGCGGGCAAGATACCGGGCGAAACGTAGGCGCGGCTCCGGGGCCGGTCTGGCATGCTGGCCGCCGATGAGGAGGGATCCGAGGGACCGTAGGACCCGGGTCCGAGGAGGAAAAGAGATGAGTGAGAGAGAATGGACCGTCGCGCAGATCGTCGGCGTGATGCGTCACCTGGCCTGGGAGCGGCCGGAGCTTGTCGGCGGGGCGCTCTGGGCGGTGTGCAAGAGCGACAAGCTGTCGGGCCTTTGCCGGAAAGCCGAGCCGACGCCGCAGGCGATCGCGGACCTCGCGGTGTCGAGCCGCATGGCGCGGGCGCTGATCCACGCGAGCCGCCGGGGCTGGCAGCTCCTGCGCGTGGCGCCGGCGGGACGGCGAGAGCCGTTGCGCGAGCGGCTGGAACGCCGCGTCGAGCAGATCGAAGAGCTGATGGCGTCGCCGACGGTGCCCGAGGACGCCCGTCCGGGGATGGAGCGGGTCTGCCGCGGCGCGGTGGAGCTGGCGACCTCGACGATCCGGATGCAGGAAGCCGAAGCGGAGATGACCGAGGGCCTGGCGGAGCTCGTGGCCACCGGTTACGTCTCGATGGAGGTCGTGTTGGCAGCCCTCGCCAAGCCGGAGGACGTCTCGTGAGCTCGCGGGCAACGACGTCGGAGGAGAAGTCGGCGCGCCGGGCGGCCGAGGTGGCGACCCTGGAG
Organism: uncultured bacterium; assembly: GCA_965371445.1. Classification (GTDB taxonomy): domain Bacteria; phylum Acidobacteriota; class Thermoanaerobaculia; order Multivoradales; family J023; genus DASWIG01. Next base: position 1,482 of record CBDUYN010000125.1, read on the forward strand.
CGCATCGAGCGCGCCGCCGCCGTCGCCCCGAATTTCCAGGTCCGAGAGCTCCTCCTCTACCTCAAGGAGCACCTCTTCGACTACCCGTTCAAGATCGAGACCTGGATCGAGGCGTGCGAGCTGACGCCGGAGCGCGGGACGGAGCTTTTCGAGGCGGCGACGGGCTGGAGCCCCCGCGACTACCTGTGGGACTGCCGGCTGGAGGTCGCCGCCCGGATGCACTTGCCGGGGAAGCTGAGCCTGCGCCAGGTCAGCGAGGCGGTCGGCTTTGCGGAGCTCCAGGGCTTCCTGCGCGCTTTCAAGAGGTGGTCGAGGCATGCGCCGCGGAGGTGGCTCGAGCGGACGCGGCGGTGTCCGCCGCCGGCGGTGCCGGAAGGCGGCCAGGACCTCTTGTCGAGCGAATTCCTTAACCGCGCGCTGGCGGGCGAGCTGACGCGCCGGGAGGCGGTGGCGGTCTTGAAGCGCGTCTGGGAGGTGCGGCTGGCGCGGGCCGCGGCGCAGGTCACGGTCGAGATCCTGGAGAAGCGTCTGGCCGAGGAGCTTTGCGAGAAGCGGCTGGCGGGGACGTCGTCGCCGCGGCTTGTGGAGTCGTGCCGGCGGCTTGTGGGGTCCGCGGCGCTGGACGAGGTTTGGGGGGCCGAGGGGAAGTGAGCCCGGCACGGCTGGTCAGAAGCCACACCCCGCAGCCCCGCCGGCACCCGGGGATGAATCCCCGGGCTACATTTAATAGGACGCCCTTCGGGCTTTGCGGCTGAAGCCGCGGGATCTTCCGGCTTTAGCCGGCAAGCTCGAAGGGCGCCTTCTTGAATGTAGCCCGGGGTTTTAACCCCGGTCGCACAGTGGCCGGGCAACTCGGGTGTCAACCCGTGGTTTCTTGGTGCGCTGCTCCAAACAGCGCACAGCTCTCGACCCCCGCCTCGTCGACGAGGTGGCGGTAGATCTCGCCGGCCCGCTCGACGTCCTGGCGAAAGACGTGCTGCTTGACCCTGGCCCGGGTCAGCAGGAGCTCGGCCTCGGCGGCGGCGTCGCGGCAGGGGCGCGGCGAGTCCCATTCGGCTTCGGCGAAACGAAGGGCCTTCTCGGCCTCGTCGAGGTGGGCGAGGAGCATGGCGGCGATCCGCGTCCAGCCCTGGGTGCGGCGGTTGGGCAGGTCGTCGGCCATCTCCGGGTCACAGGCTTCGAGGCTGGCGAGGGCCAGGCGCTGGAGCTCGAGGGCTCGTTCGAGGTCCTCGTCCTGCTGCTCGCGGCCCATCTGGGTCAGGAGCTCGAAGAGGGCGTGGCTCTCGAACGGCACCGGAAAACGAACCCGGGCCTCCTGCTCGGGAAAGGGCTCGCCGTCGAGCCCGGCCGCCACCCGTTCGGCCTTGAACCGCTCGTAGACGACGTCGGCCGGGTCGCCGTCGCGGGGCCTGTCGTCGTTGCCGGCGTCCGGGGGCAGGTCGCAGAGCCTGCGCAGCTGCTCGTCGAGGCCGGGGTAGAGCCGGAGGAGCTCCCGCTGGACCTCGGCTTCGAGTCCGGGGCCGGCCGTACCGGCGAGGACGTCGCGCCAGGCGACGGCGCGCTCGGCCTCCTCGAGCTCGGGGAGCTCAGGCGGCGAGGAGGCCAGGGCCTTGCACCAGGCGGCCGGGCTCAATCCGGTCCGGTCCTTGAAACCGCGGCGAAATCCCGACGGCGTGCGGTAACCGACGAGGCGGCCGACGGTCTCGACGGGAAGCTTCCAGCCGGCGAGCAGGCGCTTCGCGACCTCGATACGGCAGTCGCGCACGTAGAGGCCCGGCGTACGCTCGACCGCCTGGCGGAAGAGCTTGTGGAAGCGGCTGGCGCCGAGCGGACAGGCCCGTTTGAGGTCCTCGGTGCTGAACCCGGGGTCGCAGAGGTGACCCTCCAGCTCCAGGTAGACGAAGGCCGGCTTGAGCTCCTCCGGCGCGGCGTCGCCGTCGCGCCGGACGGCGGCCAGGACTTCGACCGCGGCTTCGTCGCGAAGCCGCCGGTCGCGGGGTGCGAGGGGCGGAGTCTGCACGGGTGCCTCCTTTCGCCGCAAGGGCAAGGTGTCCGGTCCGATTGCTATCTTAGCATCCGGACTCCGCGGCGCGCAAGGGGGGCTTCGAGGACCGCGCCGCGGCGACCGCCGCCTCGATCTCCTCGCGTCCGGGCGGCTTGCCACGGTCTGGCGCCATGACGGCGAAAAGCGTCTGCCAGAGGACGGCAACGTCGCTCCCCGCCGTCCGGCGCTCGAGGTAGGCGGCGTACCCCAGGAGCTTGTAGGGCACGAGCGTCGAGGCGTAGAAGTCGAGGGCGTTTACGCCGAGCCCTGCCAGGAGCTCCTCCTCGTGGCGCAGGTCGAGGGTCGTCGGATCCGTCAGCCCCGGACGTACCCGGAGCACCCGGCGCCAGAGCGGATCGTCCAGGTCGACGTGCTCCTCGACCTCCGGCCGCGGACCGACGAGCGACATCTCGCCGCGGACGACGTTCCAGAGCCCCGGCAGCTCGTCGAGCTTGGTCCGGCGCAGGAAGCGTCCCACAGCCGTCACCCGGCGGTCGCCGGCGGCGGTGACGCGGGGTCCGCGGCCGTCGTGGACGGCCATCGAGCGGAGCTTCAAAATCTTGAATCGCCGTCCGCCGCGGCCGATCCGCTCCTGCCGGTAGAGGACGCCACCGTGCGAGGTCACGACGATCGCGAGCGCCGCGGCGAGGAGAAGTGGCGAGAGCGCCACCAGGGCGAGGAGCGCCAGGGCGGCTTCGAGCGGCCGCGGCAACCCGTCCTGGGGAGCCTTTGTCGGGTCGTCCAACGAGCTCACCTCCGGAAGCGGTGGACGAGCTCGGTGACCGCACCGGCGACCGCGTCGACCTCGTCGTCCCTCATGCCTGGAAAAATCGGCAGGCTCAACGTCCGGCGCCACACCTCGCTCGCCACGGGCAGGTCCTCGCCGCGCCAGCCGCGGCGCTCGTAGAGTGGATGGAGATGGAGCGGACGGTAGTGGACCGACGTGCCGATGCCGCGTTCGCCAAGCTCGGCGAGGAAGGCGCCGCGGTCGATCTGAAGCGCTTCGGGACGCAGCTTCACCTGGTAGACGTGCCAGGCGTGGACGCGGTCCGCATGGCGCGGCGGCAGCTCCAGCTGCCCGAGGTCGGCGAAGCGCTCGTCGTAGGCCGCAGCCACCGCCTCGCGCTCGCGCCGCATCTCCTCGGCCCGCGCCAGCTGGTGGATGCCGATCGCGGCGGCGAGGTCGGTCAGGTTGTACTTGTAGCCCGCGGCGAGGATGCGGTAGTCCCAGGCGCCCTGGGCCTCGAAGCGTCCCCAGGCGTCGTTCGAAAGGCCGTGGAGCGAGAGCGAGCGCATCCGCCGGGCGAGGTCGGCGTCGCCGGTCACCGCCATGCCGCCCTCGCCGGTGGTGATCGTCTTGTTGGCGTAAAACGAGAAGCACGTCACCTCGGAGGTCCCTTCGCCGCAGCGCTGCCACGGTGTGCCGGCGTCGGGACGCCAGGCGGCCGGGAAGGTGTGGGCGGCGTCCTCGACGACCCAGAGGTCGTGGCGCCCGGCAAAGGCGCGGACGGCGCCCATGTCCATCATGAGGCCTCCCAGGTGGACGGGGAGGATGCCGGCACAGCGGGCGGCGGCAGGCACCGGCAGGCGTCCGGCGGCGAGGTCTTCGAGCTTGCGCTCGGCGTCCTCGAGGTCGAGGGCGAGGGTGTGCGGGTCGCAGTCGACGAGCACCGGGTAGGCGCCCATGTAAAGCGCCACCTCGGCGGTGGCCGCGAAGGTCATGGCCGGCACCAGGACGGCTTCGCCGGCGGTCAGGCCGAGGCCGGCGACCGCCAGGTGGAGCGCCGCCGTACACGAGCAGACGCCCACGGCGTGCCGCGCCCCGACCGCCGCCGCGAATTCCCTCTCGAAGCGCTCGACCCGCGGTCCCGTGGTCAGCCAGCCCGAGCGCAGGACCGCGGCGACCTCGTCGATCTCGGCGTCGCGGACGTCGGGCCGGAAGTAGGGGACCTTCACCACGGGCTAGTTCACGTGGAACGGGATCGAGCTCTGCCGGGCCACGCCGGTCGACGCATCGGTGAGCGAGACCTGGAGCGTGTAGTCGCCTTCCGGCAGGTCGCTCGGCGGACGGAAGCTGGCGAGGATCTTGTCGAAACCCGAGATCCCGGTGACGGTCCGCTCCTCCATCTCCACCACGCCGCCCGTCGCGGGGCCACCGTCGGTGCCGAGGACCCAGCCCTCGATCACCGGATCGCCCTCGCCCAGGTTGTAGGTCATGAGGCAGAACTGGACGCCCTCGTCGGCGTCCAAGGCGGGCTTCGCCGCCGGCACGAAGGGCTCGCCGTTGACCGTGAAGGGATAGACGACCGTGTCGCCGCGGCCGTTGCCGAAGTCGCGCAGCAAGAGCCACTTGTTGGCCGGCCGGTCCATGAAAAACGGCGGCAGGAGGGTCGTCTCGGCGCGATCGTAGGCCGGGATCGAGATCGGCGTCGACTTCACCCCGGTGCGGCCGGTGGCCGCGTTTCGCACCAGGACGCGCAGCAGGTATTCGCCGGGAGGCAGCTCCATCGCCCCGTAGTACTTGACGCCGGAGTCGAGGATCTTGCTGCGGTGAATACGGACGTCGAACTGCGCGGTCTGGGAGAAAAAGTCGCGCATCTCGCCTCGATCGTCGGTCACGTAGCCGTAGATCTCGACGTTGAGCGGCTCCTCCCCGGGGTGCCCGACGAAGAGGTCCTTGCCCTCGATCTCGAGGATCACCGGGACGTAGGCCATCGCGGAAGCGGCTTGAAAGGGGGCGGCGAGGACCTCGATGCCGACCTCCTCGCGGGGCACGGCGCTGGCGATGGCGTCGGAGGCGAGGAGGCTTTTCTCCAGCGCATGGAGGCCTTCGAAGGGCCGCGGCTCGTAGTAGCCGGCGCGGTGGGAGACTCGGGTACCCTTCCTTTCGACGAGCTCGACCTTGAGCTTGTGATAGCTGCCGTTAAAGGCGAGCACTTTCGGCTGGAAGGAGAGGACGTAGGTCACCTGCGAGCGGTCGAGGACGCGGTCGAGCTGGCCGGTGAGGTCGTTGGTGGCCTCGAAGAGCTCGCCGCCGGTCTCGTTGGCGAGGTAGAAGAGCGCGTCGGCCCCGGCGGAGCGGGTATGGGGGTTCTCGCCCCCGCCGACGTCGGCGCGCAGCCCCGCGATGTCGACCGCCTGGATGATGCAGTCGGCGCGGCGGAACTCGCCGAGCATGTCGGCAAGGTCGTTCTGGAGGCGGACGCTGCCGTAGGTCTCGTCGCCGTGGACCATCCAGATCCGACCCTGGACGCGGTCGAGCATCTCCTGGTCGTGCTCCTCGCCGGCCGCAATGGGCCGGCGGCCGAAGAGCAGCTCGCTGTCGAAGCCCTCGGAGAAATAGATGACGTGCTTGCGTCCGGCGACGCTGTTTAGAGCCTTGGCGAAGTCGGCGAGCTCGCGCGACCAGGCGGTGATGCGGCTGCGCTGGTAGTTGAGCTCGCTGCGCTCGATCTGCTTGCCGATGACGCGGAGCGAATCGAGCGCCGTCCGCTCCAGGTCCTCCTTGATCGAGGAACGCCTGAAGTCGCCCTCGCCCAGGCTTGCGGCCGTTCCGGTGGGGGGCTCGATCATGAAGCGCAAGGGGTCGATCCTCTCGCCGGCCAGCCCGGGACGCCGGGTGAGGCCCAGCGTGTCGATGGCCCGGGCCAGCTGCGCCCGGTCGGGGGTGAAGGTCACCAGCAGACGCGGTCCGAGCTCCAGCGAAAACGTGGCGATCGCCACGAGGTCCGTAGGGTGGAGGGCGTTCAAGACGAACTCGTGGGCCGCCCGGCGGGCCTTGTTGATCGACGGCGCGGTCGACCAGGAGAAGTCGAAGAGCAGGAGGAAGTTGCGGCGCGCGACCGAGGGGAGCTCGGCGATCTTTGCCTTTGCGGCGGCGGCGTCGAGCTCGCGCAGGTCGATCACGTCGAAGCCGACGAGCTCCTGCTCCTTGCCCTGGTCGAAGATCCGGAAGCTCTCCGGCCCCAGCCCGGCGACCGGCTCGCCGCTTTTCGTCACCACGTTGACCGGCACCTGGACCTGGACGACGTCCGTCTGGTCCTCGAACACCTCTGCCGGCTCCTGCGCCGTCACGGCGCCGGCCGTCGCCACCAGGATAGAGAGAAGCCCTCCGAGAAGGTTCCGCCGCCTCGCGCTTGGTCCAACCCTGCCTGTCGCCATGGTCCTAGCTCCTGTAGTCGTTACTTCCTGCTGTTTTCCAGGCTCTCCCCCGGTCCATGTCCGAGATACGAGGTTCGCATGCGAAAGATGCGCACAAAGTTGTCCAGTAGAGCTTACCATACCATTCCAGGGGCAACGTGCTACCCTCTCGGCGGCCGTCGGCCTTCCTCTCCGCAACGTTGCCACGGACCGTGGCGAAAGACCCGCCGCCTGCCACGCCGAGACCGCCGCCCGGCCCATCCCGCCGTCTCAGGAGCTCCCATGACCCGCGCCGCCAGGAATACGACCGACGCCGGGCCCGAAGCCCGGGTCACCGTTCCGGCCTGGCCGGGGCTCGCGGCGGTCTTCATCGTCGCTTTTCTGGTCCGCGTCGTCGTCGCCACCCAGCTCGCCAAGACGGCGCTCTACCAGAGCCCGCAGCTCGACGCCCTGGAATTCCTGCGCTGGGCTCAGGATCTTGCCGCCGGCCGTTTCGACTTCCCTCCCTACCCGACCCACGGGCCGGTCTACCCGGCCTTTCTGGCGGTGCTGCTGAAGCTTTTCGACGGCTCGCTTACCGCCGTTCGCTGGGTCCAGGCCGCCCTGGGAGCCGGGACCTGCGTCCTGGTGGCGCTGCTTGCCGGGCGCTTCGGCGGCCGCTCAGGCGGTTTGGCGGGAGTGTTCGCGGGCCTCCTCCTGGCGCTTTACGGACCGCTCGCCTTCGTCGACACGGCGCTGTGGGAAGAGGTGGTCTTTTTTGCCCTGCTGCTCGCCGGGCTGTGGCTGCTTGCCGGGCCTCGGCATACGGCGCTCGTGGCGGCGGTGGCGGGTCTCCTGCTCGGCCTTGCCGTCCTGGTGCGGCCGACGGCGCTGGTGCTCTTGCCCCTCTGGCTGCTCGCCGTCGTCCTGCCGCCCTGGTCGTCGAGCGAGGTGCCCTGGCGGCGCCGGATCCTGGCGCCGGCGCTCGTGGTGGCGACGGTGGCGATTCTCGTCGTGCCGGTGGTCGTCCACGTGTCGCGTGCGAACGGCACGTTCCTGCTGGTACGGGGCTTCGGCTCGATCAACCTCTACATCGGCAACGACCCGGCGGGCGGCGGCACCCAGAACGCCCGGCTCGGCGGCGACTGGGACCGCCTCGAGGCGGCGCCGCTGCGCGAAGGCCTGGGCATGGCGGAGCTCGAGGGCTACTACACCGGCCTCACCCTGGAGCGCGTCGTCGGCGACCCCTGGGGCTTCGTCCGGGTCTTGCTGAGCAAGGCCGTGTGGCTGGTGCAGGCCGAGGAGGTCCGCGACAACCATAGCTACTACTTCTTTCAGGACCGCTCGCGGCTGCTCGCGGTGCTTCCCGGCTTCGGCCTGTTGGGGCCGCTGGCGCTCTGCGGGCTGGTTCTCGCCTGGCGCGAGCGGACGCGGCCCTGGCTCTTGACGGGATACCTCGGCTTGACGGCGGCGACGGTCGTGACGGCGCTCATGGGGATGCGCTACCGCATGCCGCTCATCCCGGTGCTGGCGGTCTTCGCCGGCCTCGGCGCGGCACGCCTGTGGGAGCTCGGGAGGCGCCGCGAGCAGCGTCCGCTCGGGGCGCTGGGAGCGCTCGTCGTGATGGCCGCGGTCCTCGTCCAGCTACGCCACCATCCGCCGTCGCACAACCTGGCGGAGGAGTGGGCGCTGACCGGGAACGCCTGGTCGCAGCTCGGACGTGGCGACGAAGCTGAAAAGGCGTTTCGCGAGGCGGCCGAGGCGGACCCGGCCTCGGCCCTGGGCTGGGACGGCCTGGGCCGCATCGCGGTCCGGCGCGGCGACTTGACGTCGGCCCGGGCTTCGTTCATCCGGGCGGTCGAGGCGGACCCGGACTTTCGCCGCAGCCGTTTCCACCTTGGCCAGGTGCTTCGTCAGGCGGGCGAGATCGACGCGGCAATCGCCGAATACGAGGCGGCGGTGGCGATCTCGCCGCGCTACCTCATGGCCTGGCGCGAGCTGGCGCCGCTCTACATGGAACGGCAGCGCAGCGAGGACGCGGCGGCTGCCTGGGACGCGGTGTTAGAGATCACGCCGGAGGACGGCGAGGCCCTGCTGAGGAGGGCGCGGCTCGCCGGCGCCGCTCGTCAGGCGGCGGCCGGGGTCGACTTTGCACGGCGGGCGACGGAGCTTGCGCCGCGCCAGGCCGACGCCTGGCTCCTGCTCGGCTTCCTGGCGCTCGACGCCGGCGAGACGGCGCTCGCGTCGACGGCGGCCGAGCGGGCCCTCGACCTGCAAGGGCCGTCGGCTCCCCAGGCGCTTTTCCTCCGGGCGTCGGTGGAGCGGGCGCGGGGCGAGGGGGAAGCGGCGATGGAGACACTGCGCGAGCTTCTCGTCCAGCAGCCGCGGATGACGCCGGCTCTGCGCCTTTACCTGCGGACCGCCGAGGAGCTGGGACGCCGGGCGGAGGCCGAGGAGTACCTGCGGCGTTTGCAGAGGGGCTTTTGAGCGCTCGCTCCTGCCCGCCCGGGGTTAAAACCCCGGGCTACATTTGAGAAGGCGCCCTCTGGGCTTGGCGGCTAAAGCCGCGAAATCTTCCGGCTTCAGCCGGTGAGCCCGCAGGGCGTCCTTTTGAATGTAGCCCGGGGATTCATCCCGGGTGGGGCGGCGGTGCGGGCCTGGGCCTGGGCAGGCGTCTACGAGCCCGCCAGCATCCGCGCCAGATCCCGTGCCTCGGGATGGGTGGCGTCGAGCCGCAGCGCCCGCTCCAGGTGGTGCCGGGCTTTCTCCAGGTCTCCCAGAGCAACGTATGCCTTCACCAGCCCCACGTGGACCTCGGGGATCTCGGTGTCGATCCTGAGCGCGTTGCGCAGGTATTCGAGCGCCCGCGCCGGATCGCCGGTGGTGAGCGCCAGCTCGCCGCGGTAGACGAAGTAGAAGGGATTGGTGACCTTGGCCCCTTCGATGCGGGCGAGGGTCGTCTCGGCGTCGTCGAGGTGGCCCATCTGCTGGTAGAGGCGGGCCATGTTGGTCAGGATCGGGACGTTCGACGCGTCGCTTTCGAGGCCTTTTTCATAGGTCTTGAGCGCGGCCTCGTACTCGCCTTTTCTGGCCAGCACCACGCCGAGGTTGTTGAGCGCTTTTTCGAAGGTCGGCACGAGGTCGGTGGCGATGGCGAGATAGCGTTCGGCGGACTCGACGTCGTCGTCGAGCAACGCTTCTCCGGCCAGGTTGTTGTAGTGGTGGGCCGCGGCGGTCAGGTCGTCGATCGGCTTGAACTCCTTGTAGGACTTCGGGGTGTAGGGCAGGAAGTCGAAGGTGCGCAGCTCCCCGGAGACGTACATGCCGGCGACGATGTGGCCATGGGAGAGAACCATGCCGTGCTGGTGGCGCCAGCGCTGGTGGTCGACGACCTCGACGTAGAAGGGGGCCAGGCGGTTGTGCCGCGCCACGCCGACGAAGAGGTTGACGAAAGAGAGGCAGTTGCCGGCGCGGGCGCGATAGGTCTCCATGGCGTTGCGGGTGGGCCGCAGCGCGTACTGGAGCTGGAGCTTGCGGAAGATGAAGTCGTTGACCTGCTCCAGCCGGTAGGTCTCGCGCGGCGCCGGTTTCATGGTGGCGTCGAGCAGGCCCTTGAGCTCGGCGTCGAGCTCGAAGGGCACCAGGATGTCCTCGGGGGCGGCGAGGTCGGTGCGCTGGGAGTACTCCTGGCGCAGGTGGTCGACGGAGTCGAAGGTGGGGTTCTGGGCGGTGCAGCTCGCGAGGAGCGCCGCGAGGGCGACGGGGACGGGCAAGCGGGGCTTGCGGACGGCTCTCAAGATGTACATGACAGCAGATTATACGCCGCGGCCGGGGAATCGGCCCGTCCTTCAAGCAATTGGACCGCGGCGGTTCAATTGCTTGAACCCGAGCCCGGTCCGGAGGGCGTCCCCGGCCGGAACGGATCTCGGAAGTGCTTGAATCCCAAGGACTTTCGCGATCTTTCGACCGAGAGCCAAGGTTGGCGCCGTATTTGCAATAGGAGGGGGCGTTCAGGGATTCCAGGAAGCGGCAGACCGGCGAGAGATTGCGCCGGCCGGGGGCTTCGGACACCTTGAGCCACCGTCGTCCTGGCGCGAGAGCCCAACTTGGGGTATACTCCCCGCGCTCTTAGTCAGCGCTCTTGCTGCGGCGCCGATCCACGGTGATGCCCGCCGGCCACCCGGCAGTCATGGAAGGAGGTGCACTCTCAGGAGGAGCCTGAAGCACGAGACGAAGGAGCGAGAGAGCAGAAGCCGGAAGGGCCCCCTGGGTGTATGAGGGGCTCCCGGCAGTCACATCAACGACAAGAGGACTTCGAGAATGAGCAACTTCAAACGCTTTGTGGTGATCGCTGCGGTCCTTCTGGTAGGGGCCGGAAGCGCTTTTGCCCAGCTGCAGACCGGTAACCTCTACGGCAAGGCCCTGGACACCGAGGGTGCCGCTCTTCCTGGCGTGACCGTGACCCTGACGGGTGGTGGCGCGCCGCAGGTCCAGGTCACCAACGCCCAGGGCCAGTTCCGTTTCCTCGGCCTGGCGCCGGGAACCTATGCGCTGAACACGGCGCTCGACGGCTTCTCCAGCGTCGACTACCCGAACATCTCGATCAACGTCGGCCGTAGCACGTCGATCGAGGTCGAGATGTCGGCGGCGATCGAGGAGACGATCACCGTCACCTCCGAGAGCCCGCTGCTCGACTCCCGCAAGATCTCGACCGGCGCCACCATAGGCCAGATCGAGCTCGAAAAAATCCCGTCGGCGCGTGACCCGTGGTCCGTGCTGCAGACGATTCCGGGCGTGCAGACCGACCGCATCAACGTCGGCGGCAACGAGAGCGGCCAGCAGTCGCAGTACGTCGGCCCGGGCTCGGACGGCGACGACCATGTCTGGGCCGTGGACGGCGTGGTGATCACCGACATGGCGGCGATCGGCTCCTCCCCGACCTACTACAACTTCGACGCGTTCGAAGAGATACAGGCGACGACCGGCGGCTCCGACGCCTCGGTCGCCACCGGCGGCGTGACGCTCAACATGGTGACCCGCCGCGGCACCAACGAGTGGCGCGGATCGGCCCGCTTCATCAAGGCCGAGGACTCCTGGCAGTCGAACCTCGACTTCTCGCAGTCGGACCTCGGCGCCGGCCAGGACACGTTCAACCAGGGCAACCGCATCGTTTCGATCGAGGATACGGGCGTCGAGGTCGGCGGCCCGATCGTCCGCGACAAGCTGTGGATCTGGGCCAACTACGGCAAGAACGAGATCGACCTGCTGACCATCCTGGACGTCTCCGACTTCACCAAGCTCGAGGACTACGGCGGCAAGTTGAACGCCCAGCTCACGAGCTCGAACTCGGGTGTGTTCTTCTACAACTACGGCGACAAGATCAAGACCGGCCGTAACGCGAGCCCCACCCGCCCGCAGCCCACCACCTGGAACCAGACGGGTCCGACCGACATCTGGAAGCTCGAGGACACCCACGTCTTCTCGTCGAACTTCTACCTGACCGGCATGGCCTCCTACGTCGGCGGCGGCTTCCAGCTGACGCCGCAGGGCGGCGTCGACGGCCTTGCGATCGTCCTCGACGAGAACTTCGTGTGGCAGAACAACTTCTTCCACCACGACACGAGTCGGCCGCAGGATCAGTTCAAGCTCGACGGCAACGTGTTCTTCAACACCGGCAACGTCAGCCACGACCTGAAGTTCGGCGTCGGCTACCGCACGGCGGATCTCGAGTCGCAGAGCCTGTGGCCCGGCGACGGCATCAAGCTCGACTTCTACACGGCTTTCGGCTACCCCTTCAACATCTTCCAGGTGTCGCGCCACACCGGCTCCAACATGGAGACGGAGTACCAGAGCGCCTACGCCCAGGACACGATTACGGTGGGCGACCTGACCTTGAACATCGGTCTGCGCTTCGACACGCAGGACGCCACGGTCTTCCCGTTCCAGGTCAACAGCGTGCCGGGCTTCGAGACCCTGCCGGACGGGAGTCCGCTCATGCCCGCGGCGACCGCGCCGGGCTTCGAGCAGCCGTTCAGCTGGGAGGACATCGTGCCGCGCCTCGGCCTGACCTACGCCGTAGGAGCGGAGCGCAAGACGCTTCTCCGGGCCAGCTACGCCCGCTTCACCGAGCAGCTGCGCAACGGCTACGCCCTCCAGAACTTCACGGGCGGTTACGCCTACGCGTACTTCTACTACGAGGACTTGAACGGTGACCAGTTCGTCACCCCCAACGAGATCGTCGACTTCGCGGACGGTCCGCTCTTCGACAACGCATACGACCCGTTCGCCCAGACGACGCCCTTCCGGACCGACTCCGGGTTCGACGCGCCGCTCACCGACGAGCTGATCCTCGCCGTCGAGCATGCCCTGCGGCCGGAGTTCGTCGTCGGCGCGACTCTTACCCTGCGCAACAAGCACGACATCGCCGAGTTCGAGCGCCTGGTGATCGACGAGAACGGCGTCGAGCGGGCGCACCAGCGCAGCGACTACGTCCTGCTCGACACCCGCACGGTCGACATACCGGACGGCTCCACGTTTGACATACCGCTCTGGGGTTTCCGCGACGGCCTGACCGACCCCGGCGGCTCGATCCTGACCAACGGTGACCGCGAGCAGGACTACCAGGGCGTCTCGCTCACCTTCAACAAGCGTCTCGCCAACCGCTGGATGGCGCGCGGTAACTTGACCTTCGCCGACTGGGAATGGGACGTTCCCGAGAGCGAGAATGAGGATCCGAACGTCTACCTCGGCGGTGCCAGGGTCGACGGCGGTCCCGTGCTGCAGGGTTCGGGCACCGGCTCGGGCTCGAAGGGCGGCATCTACATCAACGCCGGCTGGTCCTACAGCGTCACCGGCATGTACCAGTTGGCTCCCGAGAAGGCCTGGGGCTTCAATCTTTCGGCCTCTCTGAACGGCCGCGAGGGCTACGCGATCCCGTACTACCTGGGCCGCATCCGCATCTTCAACGCCGGGACGTCGAACCTCCAGGCGACGACGAACGCCGACGACTTCCGTCACGACGACATCCACATGGTCGACCTGCGCGTGGAGAAGGAGTTCGGCTTCAAGGACTCCCGCTTCACCGTGGGCGTCGAGCTCTTCAACGCGTTCAACGAGTCGACCGTGCTGCAGCGCCAGCACCGCCTGGGCGTTGGCACCACGGATCACGTGATCGAGATCATCAGCCCGCAGGTGTTCCGCCTCGGCGTGCGCTTCGCCTTCAACTAGTGATCTCCCCCCTCGTTCCCCCCCAGGGGACGGTACCTCACCGTCCGGGTTGAACAGGGCTGAACAGGAAACCGCCGGGGGCGACCCCGGCGGTTTTTTTTCGTCCGGCGGGAGGGTAGACTTCCGGCTCAGGAGGTCTGAAATCCATGAGACACGACGACAAGCCATTGCAAGAGAAGCTACTCCGGGGGGTCGCGCTCGTCACGCTGGTGGCGCTCCTCGCGGTCGCCGCGGCGCCGGCCCAGGACTGGAGCGGCCGCGGCCGCGCCCAGGGCCGGGTCAACGACGAGGAGACCGGAAAGCCCCTGGAAGGGGTCAAGATCACTCTGCAGAAGGGTGGCGTCGAGGGCCAGGGTCCACCGCCGCTCACCACCGACAAGAAGGGCCGCTGGAACTACCTGGGCCTCGGCAACGGCAACTGGACGGTGCTCCTCGACCACGAGGGCTACGTGCCGAGCCAGGGCTCGATCCATGTTTCGGAGTTCCAGGCCGGCCGACCCGCCAACGTCGAGCTGCGGCCGATCCCCAAGGACCTGGCGCAGGAAGCGGCGGACGAGCGTATGAACCGGCTCAACGAGGGCAACCAGCTCCTCATGGCGGGCAGGTACGCCGAGGCACGGGCCGTCTTCGAGGAGGTCCTGGCCGAGATCGAGGACGAATCCAGCAAGCTCGAGCTGCAGCAGGTCATCGCCCAGACCCACTACGAGGAGGGGAATTACGCGCGCGCGCGCGGCATCTACCAGCAGGTCATGGCCGCGATCGAGGACGCGACGCTGCACCCGCCGCTGCTCCAGAACGTCGCCCGCTCCTACTACGAAGAGGGCAACGTCGACCAGGCGATCGCGACGCTCGGGAAAGCGCTCGAGATCGTTCCCGAAGACGTCGCGACGTTGCAGCTGACGATCAACCTGCTGGTGGCCGCCGACCGCGAGCAGGAAGCCCAGGACTACATGGCGCGGCTTCCCGAGGGCGAGAAAGTCGACCCCAATGCGCTGCTCAACATGGGCATCAAGCTCTACAACGAGAACGAGCTCGAGGGCGCCCTGGAGAAGTTCGACCGCACGGCCGCCGAGAACCCCAACCTGGCTGACGTCTACTACTACCGGGGGCTCGTGTATCTCAACCAGGGGAAGAACGCCGAAGCCCTGGCGGACTTCAAGTTGCTCCTGGAGATCCAACCCGACCACCCGAACGCGGATGAGGTCCGGCAGTTTGCGGAGTACCTCGAATCGCTGGAGTAGGCGAGCGGCCGCCGTCCTGGCGCTCGTCGCCGGGCTTGGCTGCGCTCCCTCCCCGCGCGGCGACGAGGGCGCCGGCGCCGCGCCTTCCGGCCCGGCGCCGGCGCCGGGCGCGGACGTCGTCCTGATCACGATCGACACCCTGCGCGCCGACGCGCCGGGTTTTTCCGGCAACGAGGCGGCGTCGACACCGAACCTCGACCGCCTGGCACGCGAGGGCCGCCTCTTCCCCCGCGCCTACGCCCACAACGTCGTCACCCTGCCGTCGCACACCAACATGCTGACGGGGCTTTATCCCCACCAGCACGGCGTGCGGGAGAACAGCGGCTTCAAGCTCGACACCGGCGTGGCGACGCTCGCCACGATCCTCTCCGCGGCGGGCTACGCAACGGGGGCTTTCGTCGCCTCGTTTCCCCTCGACGCGCGCTATGGCTTGAACCGCGGCTTCGACGTCTACGACGACAGCTACCCCGAGGGGTCGCATGCCGACCAGTTCCACGGCGCGGAGCGCCGCGGCGACGAGGTCGTCGCCGCGGCCGTCGACTGGTGGCGGGCCCAGGAGGGCCGGCGGCGCTTCCTCTGGGTCCACCTCTACGAGCCCCACGCCCCCTACGCTCCGCCCGAGCCTTTCGCCTCGCGTTTCCCGCAGAATCCCTACCGCGGCGAGGTGGCGGCGACCGACGCGTACCTCGGTCCGCTCCTCGGGGTCTTCGCCGGTTCGCCGGCCGCCGGTTCGCCGGCCGCCGGTTCGCCGGCCGCCGCCGGCCAGCGTCCGCTCGTGGTGGTCACCGGCGACCACGGCGAGGCCCTGGGGGACCACGGCGAGCAGACGCACGGGCTCTTTTGCTACGAGGCGACGCTGCGGGTACCGCTTCTCCTGTGGGGAGCCGGGGTCGAGCCCGGGGTCGACGAGCGCCTGGCGGGGCACGTGGACCTGCTGCCGACGATCCTCGGCGTCCTCGGCATGGAGCCGCCGGGGCCTCTGCCGGGGACGTCGCTGCTCGCGCCCGACGTCCCTGGGCCGCTTTATTTCGAGGCGTTGACGACGTTTTACAACCGTGGCTGGGCGCCGCTGCGGGGCCTCGTCGACGGCACGCACAAGATGATCGAGCTGCCGTTGCCCGAGCTCTACGACCTGGGCGCCGACCTACGCGAGGAGCGCAACGTCGTCCGCGACCAGCGCCGGCGGTTCCAGGAGCTCCGGGCGGTTTTCTCGGAGGAGCCGTGGCCTCCCGGCGAACGGCAGCAGGTCTCGGCCGAGGAGCGCGAGAAGCTCCGCAGCCTCGGCTACCTCTCGGAGGCTACCGAGCGCCGCGCGAGCTTCTCCGTCGGGGACGACCCCAAGAACCTCGTCGACGTCGACCGCAAGATCCACGACACGATCGACGCCTACTCGCGGCGCCGCTACGAGCTCGCCGCGAAGCTCGCCCGCGAGCTCGTCGCCGCGCGGCCCGACATGTCGAGCGGCTATGAGTACCTGTCGCTCGTGTTGCGCCAGATGGAGCGACCGGGCGAGGCGATCGCGGCGCTCCGTGCCGGTTTGGACCGCGGCCTGACCGCGCCGTCGCTGTTGCGCCAGCTGGGTTTGACCTATGCCGAGAACGGCCTGGCGCGCGAGGCGATCGAGGTCCTGGGGCCCCTGGCCGGCGAGGACGACCCCGAGACCTTGAACGCGCTCGGCATCTCGCTCTCGGACGCCGGCCGGCACCACGAGGGGATCGAAGTCCTGAACCGTGCCCTGGAGCTCGATCCGAGCGCCCCGAAGACCCTCGAGACCCTGGGGGTCGTGACGCTGCGCCTCGAGCGTCCGCGCGAGGCACAGCGTTACCTCGAGAGCGCTCTCGAGCGAAACGACGAGCTCCCCTTCAGCTGGAACACCCTGGGCGTGGCCCACGCCTACCAGGGCAACCAGGCCGCCGCCGTCGAGGCCTGGCAGCGGGCGATCTCAATCGACCCGCGCCAGTACGACGCGCTCTACAACCTGGGGGTGACGGCCGCCAAGATCGGCCGGCGCGACGTGGCCCGCCGGGCCCTGGAGCGCTACGTCGCGACGGCGCCGCCGGAGCGCTTCGCGACGGATATCGCCCAGGCCCGCCGGGTTCTCGCCGGTCTCTAGCTCCAGCAAGATGCCCGAGCCGCCGCCGACGTCGAGGAAAGGCTGGGGACGCGGGAATCCGGCTCTGCTTTCGCCCGACTGTCCGTAGTAGCGCAGGATGCCGTCGACGATGGCCTCGGCGGCCTGCTGGCGAAAGGCGCGGGTCTGGAGCAGCCGGCGGTCCTCGGGGTTGTTCAGGTTCGAGACCTCGAGGAGGAGCTTGGCCGGCACCGCGTTGCGGCGCACCACCGCGGGGACCCACGGATTGCAGCGGCGGCACCGGATGACCCGGTCGCGGATCGCCGGCTCGCGGTGGACCCGCAGGTCGTGCCGCTTGAAGCTGGCGAGGATCTCCCGGGCGAGCTGGCGCGACAGGCCCTCGCTTTGCACCCGCTCCTTCCAGGAGAACTCCACCGTCGGTTGCTCGCGGACCTCGCGGCGCAAGGTGTAGACCGTGCCGCTCTTCGTGTACTTCCCGCGGGTGAGGCCGGTCGCCGGGATGTAGGCCATGGCGCCGCGCATCGTACGGTGGAGCGCGTCGGCATGGATCGAGAGGAAGACCGTCTTCTGGGGATCGTTCGACCGCTGGACGGCCTTACGGTGGATGCTGTTGGCGAGATACCAGCGCAGGTGGGTGGCGACGGTGGTGTCGCCGATCTTGTACGGCGGGTCGGTGAGCACCCGGTGGCCGGTCGTGCGCGACAGCTTGCCGGCGTCGACGAACCGGTAGGTGTCGCCCTCGCGGGTGGTGGGGACGACCTGGGCCGCGGTCCTCTCCTCCAGGATCTTCTTGGTCCGCAGCATGATGTCGTAGACGTAGGTCGCCTCGCTGACGCCGCCGGGATGGGTCCCGGGGTCTTCGCCGCCGTGTCCGGCGTCCAAGATGACGGTGATGCCTTCAAGCGTCGAGGTCTTGACGGTGTTCGAGTACTTGGCGCTCTCGGCCCGGTTCTCTTCGTACTCACGGCGCCGCGGATCCTCGGGGGGCAAGAACCCCGGCAACAGGACGTCGAAGGGGACTCGGACCTTCTGGCCGACCGGCATGTCGGTGACGTCGCGGATCCGGTTGAGGCGGGCGAGGTCCTTGGCGAGGGCGTTGACCACGACGGCGGTGACGTTGCCGGTGAAGCGCATGACGATGGCGGTGTATAGCGCCTCGCCGCGCTTCAGGCGGTAGGTGAGGTATTCGCCCGTCGCGTCGCGCTCGTAGCCGTAGTCGACGTCGGGGGACGCCGCGAGCGGCGGCAGGGCGGCGAGAAAATCGGGACGCAGCAGGTCCGAGGGGATCAGGACCTCACTGCCCGGGGCCACGGTGTTCTCGGGCAGGTCGTTGGTCTCGCGGATGCGGCTGAAGCTCTGGCCGCGGCCGGTGAACCACTCGCCGAGGCGCCACAGGCTGTGGCCGGGCCCGGCGGTGGGGACGACGTGGAGCCAGCCCTCTGCGCGCGCCTCGTCGGCGGGGAAAAGCGCCCGGACGACCTCGACCTGGAGCGTGCCGAGGAGGACGGAATAGGGCACCTTGTAGCGTACGCCGGCGAGTAGCCGGCGCGGGTTGCCGTTGGCCTGGGAAACCGTCGGCACGGCCTCGTCCGAGCCGGTCAGCCGCCGGGTAAAAGCGATCAGGCCTTCGCCCCGCCGCGGCGCCGCTTCGAGGTAGATGTCCTGCTCCTCGGTCAGGGCGGCGACCCGGGCGCCGCCGATCGAGACCCGGCGGGTCGCGCCGGCGGCGGGGGCGGCGAGGGCGAGCAAGGCGAGGACGATCGCCAGCACGGCCGCGGGTATGAGCCGAAGTCGGAGGGGGGCGCCGGAGCGGATCAACGCGAGAAAAGGCCCGACTTCTTTTCGGGGGCCGGCACGGCGGCGGCGCCGCCGGAGAGGCGTTGGTTGAGCTCGCGGATGCGTTCGTTGAGCTTGTCGATCTTGCCCTGCGCCTCGGCTTTGAGCCTGCCGTAGTCGTTGCGCATGCGTTCCGCTTCCTGCTTCATCTCCACGAAGCGTCCTTCCATGTCCTGGAGCTTTTGGTCGCGGTCGCCGATCATGGCGTTGAGCTGACCCATGTGCTCTTCTTTCTCGGCCAGGGAGAGCCTGGTCTTCTCCTCCTGCTCCTCATAGAGCTTGCGGTACTGCTGGAGATCTTGGATTTCGGCAAAGTCCGAGGGCGACACGTCGTCTCCTTCCTGATGGAGGTTGGGGAACATCCTGCGCAGCTTGAGCGACAGGTCGTCCGGATCCGGAGATTGCTTCATCGCCTCCTTCAAGCTGATGGTGCTGTGGACCAGGAGGGCGAGGAGCGAATGGTTCATGCTCTGCATGCGGTAGAAGCCGACCGAGCTCTCGAGCTCCTCGTGGAGCTCGGAGGTCTCGCCGCGCTCGATGAGCTTGGCGATCTTCGGCGAGTTGCGCATGATCTCCATGGCCGCGGTACGGTCCTGGCCGTCGCGGCGCTCGACGAGCTTCATCGACACCACACCGCGCAGGACCTGGGCCAATTGGGTCCGGACCTGGCCCTGCTGCTCCGAGGAGAACGAGTCGAGGATCCGGTCGATCGTCTGCGTGGCGCTGTTGGTGTGGAGCGTCGAAAACACGAGGTGCCCGGTCTCGGCCGCGGTGATGACCGTCTGAATGGTCTCCGCGTCGCGCATCTCGCCCACCATGATGACGTCGGGGTCCTGGCGCATGGCGTTGCGCAGCGCTTCGTCGAAAGCCATCGTGTCGGTGCCGATCTCGCGCTGCGAGACCGAGGCCATGTCGTCGCCGAAGAGGAACTCCATCGGGTCCTCGATGGTGATGATGTGGACCGGCCGGGTGGCCGTGATGTGCTTGACGAGCGCCGCGAGCGTCGTCGACTTGCCGCTGCCTGTGGGTCCCGTGACCAGCACGAGGCCCATGTTGAGCTTGCAGAAGTCGAGCAGCACCGAGGGTAGCTCGAGCTCGTCGACCGTCTTGATCTCGAAGGGGATCCGCCGGAAGCAAGCCGCGATGTTGCCGCGCTGGACGAAGATGTTGCCGCGGAACCGCGCCACCCCGGGGACGCCGTAGCCCAGGTCGACGGACATCTTCTCCTCCAGCCGGCGTTTCTGCACCGGACTGAGGATCTGCTCGACCATCCTTTTCAGGTCTTCGATCGAGATCGGGTCCGCCTTCAAGGGCAAGAGCTTGCCGTTCAGCCGCAAGAGGGGCGGCCGGGTCGGCTTCAGATGAAGGTCCGACGCCCCCTGGCGCGTCATCATCGCGAGCAGCTCGTTGATTTCCATGGTACTCCCGCAGCCGAATTGAAGCCGCGACCGGACGGATCGTTCCGAGCGGCCGGTCCCGATTCGCTCTGGGAGCTTAGCAGCGCCCCGGGTGGGATTCCACCCCGGCCGCGGGGCCCACTACTAGTACTTGCGCATGAGGCCCACCACGACTCCCTGGACCTTCACGTCGCCGGCGCTGACCCAGATCGGATCCACGGCCGGGTTGGCGGGCTCCAGGCGGACCTGTTTCCCTTCCGGGAAGAAGCGCTTCAGGGTGACCTCGACGCCTTCGACGAGGGCGACGACCATCTCGCCGGGCTCGGCGCGCTCGCGGCGCGCCACGATGACGAAGTCGCCGTCGTAGATGCCCTCGTCGATCATCGAGTCGCCGACCACCCGCAGCACGTAGTGGTCGTTCGGCTTGCCGCCGATCAGGTGGTTCGGGACCACCAGGGTCTCGCGTCCGGGGAGCGCCTCGATCGGCTGGCCGGCGGCGATCAGGCCGAGGAACGCCACCTCGTTCTCGCCCGGCTGCCCGGGAACCGCACGCATCAGCTCCAAGCCTCGCTTCTGGTTCCAGTCGCGGTGCAGGAAGCCTTTCTTCTGCAGCAGCTTCAGGTGCTTGTACACCGTGCCAAAAGAGGAGTAGCCGAAGTGGTCGCGGATCTCCCGGTGGGTGGGAGAGATGCCGCGTTCCGCCTGGTATTCGGAGATGAAGTCGAGGATCTGCTTCTGGCGCTCGGTCAGGTACGAGGGCCGGAGGGCCTGGGAGGTATCCACCGGAGGGATCGGGGGGCGTTTCCTGGTCACCCGAAAAGGATAGGCGGAACTTGGGCGTAAGTCAAGGGGCAATTCGCTTGACAGTAAGAGAGGGGCCTCCATATGCTTACCCGCTCCACTGGGGAAAGCCCCGATTCCAACCTCATGACCCATCCGGAAGTAGTCCGTCTCGACCTCGAGAGCCACACCCTGCCCAACGGGCTGCGGGTGGTGCTCCACCGGGACCCGGACCTGCCTCTGGTGGCGATCAACCTCTGGTACCACGTGGGGTCGAAAAACGAACGGCCCGGACGCACCGGCTTCGCGCATCTTTTCGAGCACATGCTCTTCCAGGGCAGCTTGAACGTCGGCACCAACGACCACTTCCGCCACGTCCAGCAGGCCGGGGGGACCGCCAACGGGTCCACCTGGTACGACCGGACGGCCTACCACGAGGTCCTGCCCGTCCATCAGCTCGACCTGGGCCTGTGGCTGGAGTCGGACCGCATGGGCTTCCTCCTGCCGGCGATCACCCAGGAGAAGCTCGACAACCAGCGCGACGTGGTGATCAACGAGCGCCGGCAACGGGTCGACAACCAGCCCTACGGACAGGCCTTCGAGCGTCTGCACGAGCTCCTCTACCCGGAGGGGCATCCCTACCACTGGCCGGTGATCGGCTACGTGGAAGACCTGGAGGCGGCGGACCTCGACGACATCCGGAAGTTCTTCGAGACCTTCTACGTCCCCAACAACGCCGTCCTGACGCTCGCCGGCGACATCGAGTACGACGACGCCCTGCAGCGTGTCGAGCGTTACTTCGCAGAGATCCCGGCGGCACCGGAGGTCCCCCGCCCGGTGGTGGAAAGCGGCGGGCCGCCCGGAGAAAACCGTGACGAGCTCGCCGACGCAGTGGAGCTGTCGCGGATTTACATGGCGTTTCAGGTGCCGCCCTACGGCTCTCCGGAGTGGTTCGCGGCGGACCTTCTGGCGACGGTGCTCGCCGACGGCAAGTCGAGCCTCCTCTACGAGGAGCTCGTCTACCGCCGGCAGCTGGCCCAGGACGTCAGCACCTACGTCCTGCCCACCGAGGCCGTGTCCTCGTTCCTCGTGGTGACGACGGCGGCGGCCGGAGTCGACCTCCGGAAGTTGGAGGAGGCGCTTGTCGCGAGCCTTTCGGCGCTCCTGCGCGAGCCGGTCGCCACGCGCCACCTCGAACGCGCCCGCAACCGCCTGCTCATGACCCACTTTCACCAGTTCCAGACCCTGGAGCGGCGCGCCGACATGCTCTCGCTCGCCACGACCTACTTCGACGATCCCGCCCGCGCCACCGCCGAGGTGAAGGGCTACCAGGCGGTGAGCGGCGACGCGATCTCCCGGCTCCTGAAGCGGCGGTTCGAAGACGGACGCCGGGCGGTGGTCACCGTGGTCCCGGACCGCTTGGCGGACGCGGGAGGCGACTCGTGACGCCGCGCGAACGGTCGCGGCCGCCGGAGCCGGGAGCGGTCTCGGGCTTCAGCTTTCCGTCCTTTGAACGTTCCAGGCTCTCGAACGGCCTCGACGTCCTCGTGGCTCCCTGGCCGCGGTTTCCGCTGCTCAACATGCAGGTCCTGGTGCCGGCGGGAGGACGCTACGACCGTCCCGAGACGGCGGGCCTGGCGAGCTTCCACGCCAGCCTCCTCGACGAGGGGACCGAGCGGCGCTCGGCCCCGCAGGTCGCCGCCGCGATCGAGGAGCTGGGGGGGTTTCTCGGCACCGGCAGCGACTGGAACGTCGCCTCGGTGGGCGTCAACCTCCTGTCGCGTCACCGCGACGCCGGCCTGGAGCTGATGGCCGAGATCCTCCGCAGCCCGAGCTTTCCGGAGGAGGAGGTCGAGCGCCTGCGGCGCCAGCGCCTGGCGGAGATCCTGCGCCGCAAGTCGCAACCAGCGGTGCTCGCCCAGCGCTTCTTCGCCCGTGCGGTTTTTGCAGGCACGATTTTTGCCGAGCCGCTGATCGGCACCAAAGAGACCGTGGCGCCGCTCGGGCGCGAGCATTTCCTCGACTTCTACCGCCAGCGCCTCGACCCCAAGGAGGCCACGTTCATCGCGGTGGGCGACTGCGACCCCGGCGAGCTCCTGGAGCGTCTCGAGGAGACGTTCGGCGACTGGTCGAGCACGGCGGACGCGGCACCGCCGCCCGGCGAGCCGACGCTCCTTCCCGGCATCCGGATCCACGTCGTCGACCGTGCCGGCTCGACCCAGGCCCAGCTTCAGATGGGCCACCTGGGCCTCGAGCGAAACCACCCCGACCACCCGCGGGCGACGGTGATGAACGCCCTTTTGGGCGGCACCTTCACCGGCCGGATCAACCTGAGCCTGCGCGAGCGCCACGGCATCACCTACGGCGCCTACAGCCAGCTCGCCTACCGGCAGGGGCCCGGCATCTTCGCGGTCAAAGCGGCCGTCAAGACGGAAGCGGTGGGGACCGCCGTCCGCGAGGTCCTCGCGGAGATGCGCTTCCTGCGCGAGGAGCTGGTGGAGGAAGAGGACCTGCGGGGCTGCCAGGACTTCCTCGTGGGAGCCTTTCCCACCACCCTCCAGACGGTCGGCGACATCGCCAAGCGACTCGAAGACCTGAAGGTCTTCGACCTGGGCGACGACTACTTCCTCCACTATCCCGAGGTGCTGCGCCACGTCACCCGCGAGGACGTCCGGGAGGCGGCGCGGCGCTACCTCGACCCGGAGCACCTCGCCGTCGTCGTCGTCGGCGAGGCGGCGACGCTCGTCCCTCAGCTCGAGGGTTTCGGGCCCGTCGAGATCCATTCTCCCTGACGACAGGGCACCGGATGGGTAGCGAAGAGGGGATTTCGGGAGATCCGAACGCAACGCCCGTCGTATACTGGAGGACGAGTGAGCACGCGGCTGATCCTGAGGCCGCCGGATCGAGAGGAGGACGAATTCATGAAGGCCGACCCGGACGCCTGGCACCGCTTCCCGCGGGGTCTGACCGGCGTCGTCCTGGGGTTGGCCGTCCTGACGCAGCTCGCCGCCCGGGGCTCCCCGGAAGCGCCGGAGCGTGACCGGGCTTTCGAACCCAAGGCCTTCGATCCCGGCAAGTCGCCGCTCGTCGCCGTCCCCCCGAGCCGCTACGAAGGGGGCGACCTCGTCCCGGCGGCGATCCTCGGCGATTCGACCTCCTTCAACCTCGACAGCTCGACGCCGACCCCTGCCGATCCCTTCTGGCACGACCTCGACGTCGAGGACGGCTACCTTTTTGCCGCCACCGGGCTCGGCCTCGACGTCTACGACGTCTCGAACCCGGACGCCCCCCAGCTCCTCGCCCGGGCGTCGGCACCGGAGCTCGCCCCGTCCTGGGAGGACCTCGGGCAGACGTTTTATCTCGAGAGCCTTGACGTGCCCGCTGGCGACGCCTCGCTCGTCGTCACCGCGGCCCGGGAGCAGGGGCTCATCGTCTGGGACGTGCGCGACAAGTCGCGGCCCACCGTCCACTATCAGGACGGCGGCGGCCTGGCGGGGGTCATCGCCCCCCAGGTCTACACCGCATTCCTGGGAGAACAGCGCTACGCCTTCGTACCGAGCCCCGGCAACGGTCTCCTCTATTACAACCTGACGGTGGCGGCGACCTACAACGGCTGCCTGGAGTCGACCCTGGAAGACGACATCCGCTGTCCCGGAGTCTTCGCAGGCGCCACCTTTCGGACGACGGGCGCCTCCTGGGTGCACGGGATCGAAGAATTCCTGGTCGTTCGGACGTTCTCGCGGGATGTCGTGATCCTCGACGTCTCGGATCCCGACAACGCCGACACACGCCTCGCCGGCCAGCTCCCGGGTCCCGGCGAGCAGGTCGCGATGTGGAGCGACGCCGCGGGCAGCCTCTACCTGGGCGCCGTGGGCGCCGCGGAGCTGTGGATCTACGACGTCACCTGCATCCGGAACGGCGACTGCGCGCTGCCTGCGAGGGTCGCCACCGTCCCGGTTCCCGACGCTTCGGTGGAGGAGGAGCCCACCTTGACCCTGGCGGGCGGTCAACGCTTCCTTTCGGTCTCCCGCAGCGGTCCGACGCCGTTCCTCTACGTCGGCAACGACAACTTCGACACCGTCTGTGTCGCTCAGCGGGAGTATCTCTTCGACCTCACGGATCCGCGCCGGCCCCGCGACGTGACCCCGCAGGTCGACCGCAGCGGCTACTGGGGCTGGTACTACGACGCGTGCTTCACGGGCAGCCCCGGCGGACCCGGTTTCAATTACACGCGGCCGCGGCGCGGCAAGCTCCACGGCGACCGTTTCTACCGCGCCGGCTTCAGCTTCCTCGACTCCCACCGCTACGTCGTCGAGCTGGCGGCCGACTTCATCTGGAGGCCCGCGACGCCTCTGACCGGCGAGACGGTCGAGCTCATCGACACTTCGGCGGGCAACCCGGACTCCTGGAGCTGGGACTTCCCGGGCGGCGGCGTGGTCGACTCCCTCGAGCAGAACCCGACCTGGGTCTTCGACACCGCGGGGCCCCAGGCCGTCACGTTGACGGTCGCCAACGAGTCGGGTTCCGTCTCGGTCACGAAGACGGTGACGGTCACGGAGCGTCCGCCGCCGCCCGTCGCCGACTTCACCTGGGTGCCCCAGGTTCCGGAGATCGGCCAACGGGTGATCCTCACCAGCACCTCGACCGGCAACCAGGACTTCTGGCACTGGCGCTTCGAGAACGCCACGAAGCAGATGGTCTCCGGCAGCCTACGAGTCCACCGGACGGTGCGCCTGACCTTTCTCCAAGCGGGGATGAACGCCGTCGAGCTGTGGGTGGCGGGGACGACCGGTGTGGGCTACGTCAAGAAATATGTCAAGGTCATCCCTCCCGAGCCGGTCATCGAGGGCGTGACGGTCGAGCCGACGAGCGTCGAGGAGTGCTCGCCGGTGACCTTCACCGCCGCGGTCACCGGACGCGTGCCGCTCACTTACGAGTGGAGCGATCCGACGGACCCGGGCACGGTCGCGTCGAAGGCGGCGACGTTCGTCTGGAACGTCCCCGACGTCGATCCGGGTCCTTTCACGAGCACCTTGACGGTGTCGAACGCCCTCGGCGCGTCCTCGGCGACGAGCCCGCCGGTCGAGGTCGTGGCGATCGGACCGCTCCGGATCACGACGCCGGGCGGCGTGCCGCCGGGCGGCGTGCCGCCGGGCGGCGTACCGCTCGTCGAGGAGCAACGGGGAGCGAACGTCACCTTCCGGATCGACACCGAAAACGCCCGCGAATGGAACTGGCATTGGGGCGACGAGGAAGAAAGCGGCTGGACGTCCGACGAGGCTCGCGGCACGAATCCCACCTATTTTTACTCCGCTCCCGCGGGCGGGCGCTACCTTGCCACGGTCGAGGTCCGCAACTGCGTCGAGGGTCCGATCGTCTCGTTGCCGGTGACGGTCGACGTAGCGCCTTTCGAGCCGCTTGAGATCGTCGTTTTCGAGGCGGTCTGTCCCTTCGGCTTCTGCGCCTTCGAAACGCAGCAGCCGATCACGTTCGAGCACGAGGTCACGGGTTTTCCACAGACCTATCTCTACGACTGGGACGGCAACGGCTCGTTCGAAGAAAGCTCCACGGAGCCGGTCCTGACGCATGCCTACACGCGGGCGGGCCGTTTTAGGCCGGTCCTCCGGGTGGTTCGCGGCAGCGAGAGCGTGCAGGCGGTGGAGATGAGCTTGACCGTCCTCATCGTGAAGTGAGGGGGCGAACAAAGGCACCGCGATCTCCGTGTTCTCCCTCTCTATCAAGCAGCGCGGCAACCTCTAGTCACCCTTTACATTGCCGAAGGGCTCGGCGCATCCTCTTGACCTCGTCGCCCCTTCCGGCAAAGCCGAGCAGAGCCATCAGCAAGCTCACGACGCAAGCCGAGGTGTCGTCGAGGGTGGCCAGGGCGGTGTCCTTGGCGATGCGGAGAGACTTCAGCCGGCAGTGACCCTCGCAAACGCGGGTCAGCGCCTTCTCGCCGTCCTGTGCGACGGAGCGTAGCTCGTCGGCCTGCGACTCGACGTCGAGGCTGGCCACGTACTCGAGCGTCTGCACCTCTTGCTGAAACTCTTCGCTGGAAAGCGTCGCCGCGACGCTGCGTAGGACCGTGGCCATCTCGGCCGGTCTCCTGGAAAGCTTCTCCGGTAAAGCGAGCCGCCGAGCAGCGTTCTCGCCCATGAGCGCAACGAGGGCCAGGAATTCTTCGTAGGCCTGGTACATCCCGGAGACGGCTTCATCCCTGCTGTCGAAGAAGAAGTGCTGATCGGCGAGGCCGGAGGCGACCGCCTCGGCGGCCGACAAGAAAGCGGCGTGGTCCTTGCGGAGGCTTGTCTCATAGATCCCCAAAAGCTTGGAAGCTTCGAGTTTCGCCTCCGCCGGCAGGCGACCCCGGGGTGCCCGGCCAAAGCCCTCGCGCGCCACGGCCAGGAAGGCAACCAGCACGTCGTAGCTCTTGCGGCGGCTCGTCACCGCCTTGAGCTCGGAAGGTTGGGCTCCTTTCCACATCATCTTTCCTCCTTGCCGCCGGCTTCGGCACAAGCCGAGGCCACACTCGCGCGCAGCAGCGAAACCTTGAGGTTGGAATACCGCCAGCCATAGGTCGCCACCTCGGATTCGGCGTCCTCATGGCCGAGCAGGACTTCAAGGGTGGAGCCGGTCTCGACCTTCCTCAGGGCCGGCGGCTTGGCGAGGATCGTCTGCGTCCCAGAAGGCGAAGCTGTTGAAGAAAGCGCGCTCCTCGGTGTTCGAGAAGACAAGCTCCCAGCTCTCCCCGGCGTCCGTCGTACGGAAGATCCTCGAGGCATCACCGTTGCCGACGCTCATGAGAAGCACGGTCGACTCCTCGAGGATCTCGACGTCGCGAAAGTCGAGCTCCTCGCCTCCCGGGACCACGATCACCTCCCAGCCGCGGCCGCCGTCGGTCGACTTCAGGACGGAACCGGCGGCGCCGGAGACCCAGACGGTCGAGGCGTCCCACACGTCGACGGCGCGCAGCGACGCCTCGATGAGAGCCGGCTGCGCCGCGATCACCGGCGGACCGGGGCGCTTTGGCGGAGTGGCGGGGGGTGGCGCATCGGATCCGCCGTCGCCGCCGGTGCAGGCATAGAGGAGGAGCAGGCCGAAAAGAGCCAGGGGTCCGTCGAAGCGTGGCTTGACGCGGAACTGGAGCATCGTGGGTCACCTCGTCAGGGGCAGGGGTCTATGCGATGCCCAAGACTATACCCGCCGGCGAGGCCGGCCTGCGGGCGCGTCGAAGCGGCGATCTGTCAAGCCCCCCCGGCGTGGCTCGGCAACTCGACGATCCGTGGGGAACACGCTAGACTGTCGGCATGGTTGAGGATGAGCCAACCCTTCTTGTGCTGCGCCAGATCCACCAGGAGATCCAGCGGACCAACTCCCGGCTTGAGAGCCTGGAAAAGGGGACCAACTCCCGGCTTGAGAGCCTGGAAAAAGGGACCAGCTCCCGACTCCAGGAAACCAACGACCGCCTGGAGACCATAGCCTGGCGTCAGACGGAGTCCCAGATGCGTCTCGCCACGGAGCTGGCCGCGGTGGCCAAAGCCGTCGGAGACGTCAAGGATCTGCTGAAAGAGCGCTTTGAAGATCACGAGAGGGTCGGAGACCTGGACCGGCGGGTGGCGTCCTCGAAGTGAAGGTCGGGTAGCGGTTGACACGGAAGTCGTGGACGACCTTCGCCGTCACCTGCTGGTACTAGGAGCCGCCGCGTCGGAGCGCAACGTGACGACGGGTGCCGGCTGGTACGGGTTGTCCTGCGGGACCACGAATGGCCAGGGGACCTGTTGCAGCGTCACCGTGTAGGCCCCGGCCGCAGCTCGGTGAACCGGACGACGCCCTGGGCGTCGGTCCAGCTCCTGTGGCGCATCCGGTCGAAGCGTGGCCGAAATCTCAGGTTCGCCCCAGCCTGCCGGTCTTCCGGCGGCCGAAATCTCAGGGCCGGACTTGGGGTCAGGGACGTCAGGGACGTCAGGGACGTCAGGGACCACCAGCCTTGACGACCAGGGCATGGTATCGTATAGACTACCAAAGTGGATCGCATCGTTCTCGACACCAACGTGCTCATCTCGGCGATGCGGTCGAGCCGCGGCCCGGCTTTTCGTCTCGTCTCGCTCATGGGAACGGGCCGTTTCGAGATCAGCCTTTCGGTAGGTCTCGCCTTCGAGTACGAGAGCGTTTTGGCGCGTGCCACCTCGCTCAGCGCGGAGGAAGCCGTCGAGCTTCTCGACTTCCTCTGCTCGATCGCCGTTCGACAGAGGATCTTCTACTTGTGGCGGCCGATGCTGCGCAACCCTGGCGACGACCTGGTTCTGGAATTGGCGGTGGCTTCCCGGAGCCGAGCGATCGTCACCTTCAACCGACGGGACTTCGCCGGAGCTGAACAGTTCGGGATCC
>CBDUYN010000126.1:0-30544 GCA_965371445.1 uncultured bacterium
GTCTTCTCTGGAAGCCGATTTGGACCTAGAGGTTGACACAGGGTGTCTTCAGCCGCCTTTCCAGCCCGTTGCGGAGGGCGCCGAGCCTCGAACCGTCGCGCTTCGCGTCACCCCGCAACGGGCCTCAAGGCCCGTGCTATGGACGCGCAAGACGGCTGAAGCCGTCTCAGAAAAAACGTCGGTCTGAGGTGCCAACCCTACCGGCGATTCAAGGGCAACGATCTAGATCCCCCTTGGATCCCAAGATCCCGATCCTTCCCGCGGCTCCTCCCGAAGATCCCCTCCCCGAAAGGGATCCAAAACCATCCCGGGGATCCATTCCCTCCTCGCGGCCTCCCTGCCAGGATCCTGAGGCGTCATGCCGAAAACGTCCACGGGCCCCGGAGCCCGTGGATCGATCGTGAACCTCTGGCAGCCGAGGCACCGTGAAGTCACTCCGCGTCCTCGTCGCCGACCTGCCCACGCTCTTGCGCGAGATCGTGGCCCGGATCGCAGCGATACGCCACATGGAAGTTTCAAGCTCGAATCCCCAACGCTCCCGTCTGAGAAAGGAGCTCCGGCACGAGCCGGCTGACGTCGTGGTGCTCGGCCTCGCGGATTCGGAGGTTCCGGAGGTCTGCTCGCAGATCCTCGACGAGTTTCCCGGTATCACCGTCGTCGGCCTGGCCGCCGACGGACGGCGGACGTCTCTCTACGTTGACGACCTCGGTCCCGACCAGCTCCTCGACACGGTTCGCGGGGTGAGCCGTTCGAGCCGTGAGGAAGCGAGTCGCCGACATCCACCAACAGCAAGGGAAGGTGAAAGATGACCACAATGCTCCACCCGGGCGTCTACGTCCAGGAGATCCCGAGCGGATCGCGATCCATCGAAGGCGCGCCGACCTCGACGACGATCTTCGTCGGTGAAACCGAGAGAGGCCCGATCGGCCCGACGCGCATCCGCGGCAAGAACGAGTACCAGCGCTTCTTCGGCGGCTTCCTGCGGCATCGAAGCGGCGACGTGGCACCCCTGCTCATGCCGCACGCGATCGCCGGCTTCTTCGACAACGGCGGCGGCCAGGCCTACGTGCTGCGGGCGATGGACGGCTTCGATTCCGCCGTGTCCTCGCTGGCCGACACCGGCAGGACCGCCTGGTCGACCGCCGTCGCGGGAAAACCGACCGTCAGCCGCGGCAGGTCGCCGACGAAGAAGAGGTCCTGCATCGGACGGGCCAGGGCGTAGGTCACGAAGGAGTTGCCGTGGATGACGAAATCGGCGTCGCCGAAGCCCACCGGGTGGTTGGCCATCATGCGGTCGGCGGCGGCGATCGGCAGCATCCGTGCCCTCGACTTCGACGTCCTCGACACCCACCAGGACAACTTGAACCCCAACGCGATCAACGCCCTGCGCTCGGTTCCGGCGGGAGGCCTGGTGATCTGGGGCGCGCGCACCCGCCGTCCCGACACCGAGTGGCGCTACGTGCCGGTGCGCCGCACGGCGATTTTTCTGCGCAAGAGCGTTCGAGCCCATCACCCTGGAGGCGGGCCTGACCCACGACACGCAGTTCATGGAGTGGGCCGACCAGGTCAACAACCCCCAGGGCGACGGCGGCATGTCGCTCAAGAGCTACCGCAAGGAAGTGATCCTGTCGGTCCTGAACCTCCAGGGCAACGAGGCCATGGCCTTCAAGCTCAAACGCGCCTGGGTCAGCGAGTTCCAGGCCGTGCCCGAGATGGACGCCAACGCCAACGTGGTGGCCATCCAGACCCTGAAGCTCGAGTTCGAGGGCTTCGAGCTCGACGGCGACGTCCAGGAACCGGCGGAGAGCTGATCGGCCCATGACGAACGCCGCCGCAACGTCGCAGGCGAGCTCGAGCGAAACCGTGTCGAGCCCGTTTCGTCCTCCGGAGGTCCCGGAAGAGCCGCTCCCGGCCGGGCCGCTCCCGGCCGGACCGCTCCCGGCCGGACCGCGGAGATCCTTTCTCCTTCCGGAGGGCTTCGAGCTGCGCGAGATGACCGGCTACGAGGAGGAATACCTCGAGGCCCACCTCGCCGAGAGCAACACGGCCGAGCTGGTCAACCAGGTCCTTGCCCGCTGCCTGGTGCCGCCCGGCGAGGACCCCCGCGCCGCCCTTCAGGCGGTCCGCGACCTCCCCGTGGCCCACCGCGACGCCACCCTCCTGGAGCTGCGCCGCCGCTCGCTGGGCAAGCGCGTCCTGAGTGAGGTCGCCTGTCCCGCCTGCGGCGAGCTGAACGAAGTGGACTTCGACCTGACGGAGATCCCGCTCGAGGTGACCGAGGCGCCGGAAACCGTCGAATGCCGGCTGAGCGACGGCCGCCCTGCCGTCCTGCGCCTGCCCAACGCCGGCGACCAGGCGGACCTCCTCGCTGCCGGCGTCGAGTCGATGGCCGAGCGCCGGACCTGGATGCTGGCGCGGGTGCTGCGCCAGCTCGCGGACGCTGAGGGTCCTTTCGACGAAAGCCGCGCCAAGGCCCTGACGACGAAGGTCCGCCGCGAGCTCGAAGCGGCGCTCGAGGAGGCGGTCCCCGACCTCGACCTGAGGATGGGCGTCGTCTGCCAGAGCTGCGGGCACGAGTTCTCCTCGCCCTTCGACGTCGCAGGTTCTTTTTTCTCGAGCTTCGGGGGCGTGCCGTGAAGCTGCTCGACGACGTCCACGCGCTGGCTCGCCTCTACGGCTGGACCGAGCCCGACGTGCTGGCGCTCCGCTCGCGGCGGCGTGACGCCTACCTCGCCAGGATCGAGGAGGAACGCGACGCCGAGCTGATGTCGTCGTTCCTAGGAGAGCTGTGGGTTGACGGAAAAGGCGGCTTTCTCGCGTCTGCTTTCCCCGCCGCTCGCGCTTCGGCCGGGAGCGGTCCGGCCGGTGACGCCGCGGCGGCCGGCGGGCCCTCTCGGGCTCTTCGCCGGCGAGCGGCGCGGCAAGGTTCAAGCGGGGACGTTTCTTCCTTCGGAGAAGACCGCGGGGAGCGGCTCCGCCTCGTGGAGACGTCGGAGCCGGTCCTGGGACGGCCCCTGACCCAGCGCGCCCTGCGCCTGGCTCCCGGGGAGCTCGAATCCCTTCTCGCTCCCGAGCTCCGGTCCGCCCTGCCCGTCGAGGCCTGGGTCGAGCGGCAGGCCCCGGCGCCGGGCGTGGCCTTCGACGAAGAACGCGTCGCGGGCGCCCTCGCCCTGCTGCACGAGCGCCGCCTGCTGACGCTGCGCGGTCCGTCGCGGCGCGCCCTGCGTCAGCTCGCCCTCGACCTGGCGTCGCTCCTGGGACGCGAAGCCTATTTCGTGGTGCCGGGCGACGAGCTGCCGGGGTCCTCGACCCTGCTGCGCCTCCAGGGCGGCGTCCCGGTCCTCGACCTGTGCGGTTACCTTCTCGCCCATCCGGCCGGCACGCCGCGCGTTCGATCAGCACCCGCTCGAGACGTTTCATCTCCACAGGATCGACGACCTCCTGCCAGCTCGCGCCCACCGATTCGGCAAGAGAGTCCTCGTGGCGCAACTCGGTGCGACGAATCGCCTCGCCGATCCCCACGGCATACTCGCCGATGTCCTTGCGCGAGAGCAGTGAACGCTTGAGCTCCAGGCTCTCGCCTTCCTCGGTCTGCATCAGGCGCCGAAGCTCTGCTTCGTTCATGGCGTCAAGGATATCACTGCCGCGCCCGTTTCGCCGCCTTGAGCCCGGCGATGCCGGCGATGCCGAGCCCCGTGAGCCACGGTGAGCCTAGTGCGCCCCGACCCAGCCGCTCGCGGGAACGAGAGTCTGTTTCTCCAGATCCAACGCCAGCACGTACGCTCCTTGGACGCCCACCCGCCGGTTGGGGCTGTAGGTCACGGGCGGCACCAGTCCGGTGTCGAAATCCACGAAGCCTTCCAGGACTTCGATGAGCCGGCCCCGGCTCAGGTCGCGGCCAGCCAGCTTGAGGCCTTCTACGAGAACCCGGGCGGAGCTCAGAGCGGCGATCTGGGCGGTCAGGTGCCGCGCCGGGAGGTTGTAGCGGTCGACGAGCTCGCGGTACGTCCGGACGCTTCGGGGATCCTGATTGGAGGGCAGGGTGGGGAAGGCCAGGAAGAGGCGCTCCGCGAATCCCCGGGGCGCTTCGAAGAGCGCGCGGTCGAGAAACGAGCCGGGCAGAAAGACGCGCGGGTACCAGCCGAGAACCGCGGCCTCGCGCAGGAACGCCGCCTGCTCGCTGCCGGAGACCAGCAGGAAGACGGCGTCGACTTCCTGGCACGCGAGGCTCTCGGCCCCGATCCCCTCGGGGCCGGCGGTGGCGAGGCGCACCTCGGGCCAGCCGAGCTCGGCGGCCTTCTCGGAGATCGCCTGCGCCGTCGATTCGTGCGGCGTCCCGGCGCCCGTGACGACCGCCGCCCGCAGTGAGGCCCCGTCCAGCCCGGCGGCGAAGCTCACCAGCGCCCGTCCGAGGTCTTCGAGGCCAGGCAGCAGGTAGAAGACGTAGGGATTGAAGTCGAAGAAGTCGATCTGGGGGTAGAGGGTGAAGGGGCCGACAAGGGGAATCTCGAGCTCCTTGACCACACCGGTGAGCTCCTCTTCCGCTCCGGGGAGGAAGGCACCTACGAGGGCGAAGACCTCGTCGTCTTCCAGGAGTTGCCGCAGAGCCGCGGCGCGGGCCGCGGCGTTCTCCGGGGCCGATGCGACCTCGAGCTCGATCGTCCGGTGGTAGATGCCTCCCTTCTGGTTGACGTCGTCGAAGTAGGCGCGGAGCACCGCCTCCATGGCCGCTCCCAGCGACGCCATGGGCCCCTCCCGCGGCAGCAGCGTGGCCAGCGCGATCGCGTCGTCGGAGAGGCCGGGGTCGAGGTCCTCGCCGAGGCGCCTGACGTAGGCGATGAGGTCCCCCATGTCCTGATGGGAGAGCCGGTAGCGGGGCATGGCCACGTGCAGGCGGTTGCCGGCCGGGTCGGTGCCCATGGCGATCGCCAGCTTGAGCGACTGCTCGGTGTAGGGCGGATGCTTCCGGCCGCCCGGGTGCTCGACGCCGTAGGTCTTGGTGAGAGCCGGCCAGGTGAGGTTCGAGGGGTAGACGCCCCCTTCCGGCCGGCCGCGCCCGTCGCGGCCGTGGCAGCCGCTGCACGGCATGACGGAGGCGGGGACCTCGGTTCCCGTGTCGCCGAGGACCGCGGTGATCTCGGCGCCCGCAGGGCTTTCGCCTTCGAAGTAGATCGCCTTGCCGCGCTGCTCCTGCGCGGTGAGCTCGGCGGCGGCCGGGAGCGCCGCGAGAAGCCCCCCGAGGAGGAGCGCGGCGGGCCACGGGCTGGTGAGCCTCAACGCGTTCCCGCCGCCGGCTCGTCCGTCTCCATGCGGTCGTCGAGCACGCTGTCGACGATCTTGACGAGATCCGCGGACCCCGCCATGCCGAAGGCCTTTTTCCACAGCCCCGTGGCGACGTTGCCCACCAGGAAGGTCGTCGAGTGGGCCTCCTTGTCCCTCACCCAGAGGCCCAGCTTGCGCAGCGCGAAGTCGAGGTTCTCGGGGCTGCCGGTGAGGAATTGCCAGCTCGGCTGGGCCTTGAACTTGCGGGCGTACTCCTTGAGCTTGGCCGGAGTGTCGGTCTCCCGGTCGACGGTCAGCGACAGCATGTGGACCTCTTTGCCGAGGCGCGGGCCCAACCAGTTCTGGATCTTCACCAGATTGCCCATGGTCACCGGGCAAACGCCCTCGCAGGTGGTGAAGATGACGCTGATGATCACCACCTTGTCCTTCATGAGGTCGCTGTAGAGGCGCACCTCCTCGCCGTCCTGGTTGATTAGCACGACGTCGGTGAAGTACTCGCGGGCGGCGTCATCGTCGGCCGGAGAAGCCGCCGGCTGGGCGAGGAGCGCCGCCGGCGCCATCGCCAGCCCGAGGGCCATGCAGGTCACGAGAGTCCGGTGCCAGGCGTTCATCTCACGACCCTCCTTCCGAGCCCGAGCCCGCGGACGTCTCGAGGAGCTGCCCTACCATCTCCGCCAGCTTCGCCGCGGGAGCGAGGCCGTAGGCCCGCGTCCACTCGCCACGGGCGTCGTCGCCGAGCAGCACGATGGGCGAGTGGTCGCTCTTGTCCGGGGTGAAGACCTTGAGCGCCTTGAGCAGCCTGTCGACCTCGGGCTTGGAACCGGTGACCAGCGTCCAGCCGGAGCTGCGGCCGAACTTCTCGGCCCACTTCCTGAGGCGCGGCGGCGTGTCGACCGCCGGGTCGACGCTGACCGAGATCATCTCGAAGTCCTGGCCGACCCGTTCTCCCATCAGCTTCTGGAGCTTGCCGAAGTTGGCGCCCATGGGCGGGCAGATGGTGGTGCAGGTGGTGAAGATGAAGTTCATCGCCACCACCCGGCCCTTGACCAGGTCGGTGTAGAAGCGGACCTCCCGGCCGTCCTGGTCGAGGAGCACCGAATCCGGGATCGACATCGACCCCAGAGCCTGGCTCTCGGCGGGTTTCGCAGGGTGGTGGTGCTCGTGTCCTCCCTGTGGACCGGCGCTCGCCCGCAGCGCCAGGAAGACGCTGAAGAGAGTCAGCGCCGCCGCGGCCGTCAGCCGAAGCCGCGGGTGCGGGGAGGGGAATCTCTTCGTCGATGCCTCGCTGTCGATCATGACTTCTCCTTCGCGCTTCCGGCCAGCGCGGCAGACTCTTGCGCCCGCTCATCTTGCGC
This sequence comes from uncultured bacterium, assembly GCA_965371445.1. Taxonomy (GTDB): domain Bacteria; phylum Acidobacteriota; class Thermoanaerobaculia; order Multivoradales; family J023; genus DASWIG01. Next base: position 6,639 of record CBDUYN010000126.1, read on the forward strand.
CACCAGAATCAGATGCCTGGATTCATTGTAGCGCAGTCCCACCGAGGCACATTCGACGAACGCGTAATAGACCCCGGCTTGCGGCGGCACGAACTCGATCTGGTAGACGCCCTTGCCCACCTGCTGCGCCGGCTGGCGCTTCTGATTGCGGCCGGGCGCCCTGAAGGTGAGAATCCTGACGTCCTCGAGGCCGTCTCGGGGCTCCTGGGTTATCGAATCGACCAGCCGGAACCGGAGGACCGTCCTCTCGCCCACCCGGACGGCGATCTGTTCGTCGGGCTCGAGCCCCCGATCGTCGAGGATCGGCAAGACCTCGACCGGCTTCTCGCGCGCTCTTTGCGCCTGGACTTCCGGGTTGGGCTGGATCTCCACCGCGAAGCAGTGGATGGTGCGCGGCGAGTCGAGGAAGAAGGCCACGTCGTAGAGGCCCGGGCGCCTCAGGGTGGCGGTCGTCTCGTAGGCTCCGGGCGAACGCTCGTCGAGGCTGCGGTCGACCGCCAGGACAGCCCGCGGCTCGCGGTTGTAGTTCTGGAAGTTGCCCATCGGCGCCGCCATCCCCTCCTTGTAGAAGTAGATAGACTTGTCGGCCGGGTTGGCCACCAACACGGCGGTGGCCCCCGGCGCCTGGACGATGCCGTCGGCCGGGCTGGGGTTCGACACCTGGCCGAAGGGTCTCTGGCCGCCGGGAAAGTCGATCACCGGCACCCGGCGGCCTTCCTGGCCGATCTGGTCGAGCGGGATCATCAGGACGATCTCGCTGCCCTTGTGCCGCACGTAGGCGAGATGGTCGGAGAAGGCCACCTGGTCGGGCCCGTCCTCGACGTCGGCGGTCTGGACGATGCGGCCCACGGCGGCGTCGAGGATGTGGACCACGTCGCGCTCGGGATTGACGATGAAGCCGATCTGACCCCCGGGAGCGAACTTGATCTGCCCCAGACCGGGCTCGGCCTGGACGCGGGCGGCGACCTCGTGGCTCGAGGCGTCGACCGCGGTGACGAGGCCGTCGGCGCGGCTCGTCACGTAGACCGCGTTGGCCATCGACGACCAGGCCAGCGACACCGGCTCGCGCCCCACCGCGACGTCTTTGACCTTCTCCAGCTGGCCGACGTCGATGACCGACACCGTGCCATGGCTTTGGTTGGTCACGAAGGCGTAGCGGTCGTCGTCCGAGAGGGCGATCTCGTGGTGTCCACGTCCGGTGAGGATGTTCTTCACTACCCTGGGCCCTTCGGTGTCGATGACGGTAACGCCGGAGAGGCCGTCCCTGGGGCCGTCGAAGCCGACCCAGAGGTATCTCCCGTCGCCCTGGAGCGCCAACCGCGACGGCTGCGGGCCGACCCCGAGGTTCTCGACCACCTCCCAGGTCGCCGTCGACGCCACCGCCACCTGATTGATCTCCGGCATCGAGACGAAGAGCGTCATCTGGTCGGCGGTCAGCGCCCAGTCCTCGCCGGGACTCTCCAGAAAGATCATGTCGAGGAGCTTGGTGGTGCCGAAGCCGAAGAGCGGGTCGACCACCGAGATGGTGGGGTCGTTGTTCAAAGCCAGCACGTAGTAGACGTTCAGATCGAGCTCGGGCGGCGCGAAGAGGCTGCCGCCGATGAAGGCCTCGACCTTGTCCTGGCAGGTCGTGGGATCGCCATCGGGCCGCAGGTCCATCCAGGCCGCGGGGTAGACGCCCGAGAGCGGGGTCTGTGTGTTGGTGTCGGTGATCCGGAAGCGGAAGGTGACGGTCTCGCCCTCGCGGAGCTCGCCCGGCACGCCCTTCTCGGGCTCCACCGGATCGATTTCGAGCTCGATCGAGATCCCTTCGCGGACGATCTTGTGGGCCGGTGCGCCGTCCTCAGCTCCGGCAGCGGCGGTCGACAAGATGGCGAGGAGCGAGAACAAAACAAATACTTGACGCTTGCAAATCATCGTAATCATCGATCTTTTCCTTTCTTTCGTTCGAAGGTTCACGGGAAAAAGGGGCGGCGGGCCACGGTCTTCCGGAAGGCCGCAGCCCGCCGCTTCGCGTCAAAGAGTGACCCGAAGTCAGAACCCTTCAGTGGTGGTGGGGCAATCCGCAGTGGCCGCCTTCGTTGCCAGCCCCTCTTCCGACGTCACGCACTGACTGGGGGGAGGAGGCGGAGGAGGCGGAGGAGGCACGGCGTCCACTCGCAGGATGCCCCAGATGCCGCCGGCGAACTGGAACGAGGCCTGGTCGCGGTAGAGGTAATCCCCCGTGACCTGGAACTTGCCGCCGGCACCGTTTTCGAGCACGGCATCGAAGTGGTTCATCGGCCCGTGACCCATACGCGAGCCTTCCCACATCGACAGCGGGTTGTCGCCGATCGAGGTCGAGCCGAGCCCGAACGGATTGGTGACCAGGCTCGGGTCGGTTTCGTACGGCTCCTGCTGCCAGACGTGGCCGTGGACCGTAAACACCGAGTTGCGCGGATGGCCGCCCGGCTCCAGGACCCGGAAGCGGACCTGGTCGCCCGCCACGGCCGTGAACACCGGGGTCTCCGGATCGCCGCCCACCAGGGCATTGGTCAGGAGATCGGTGTAGATCACGTCACGCGCCTTGTCGTCCGGCGCAAAGCCCAAGCGGAGCCACGCCGGCTCGGTCTTGTAGTTGATCGCCTTCTGACCGGAGTCCTCGGGATCCTCGGCGTCGAAGGTGTTGACGATGGGGTTGCCCAGGCTGTCTCTCAGGTTGAGGTCGTTCTGGAACAGCACCACGAACTCCCGGAAAGCGTCGACGGCGCTGGCAGTGCACGGGCTCTCACCTCCCGGGCACACGGTGGCCGCGGCGCGGGTGCCCGCGTCCAGTGCCCAGGAGCTGCCCTCGGGCTCGATGATCAGGGCACCGATGGCTCCCTTGTTCGAGTGCTTGATGCGATCCGACGAGGTCAGGTTGACGGCCCCGAACTCGATGGGCGTCGGGATCAGGTCGCGGGTCACCGGATCGATCCTGACGTCGCCGGCGTACCAGTTGTAGCGGTCCTTGACGTTGCCCTGGGGTGGCGTCAGGTTGTTGAGGTCGTTGAAGCCGACGGCGGCGCCGTCGTCGATCGACACATCGAGGGCCACCAGCTCGGCGTGTAAACCGACACGCGCGGAGACATTCACATCGTTGGCGTTGAAGCCCTCGACGATCATCGGCAGGGTGTTCCAGCCGTCGAGATCCGCCGCCGTGGCCGGCAGGTTGTTGCGCAGGATCACCTCGATGCAGTCGCCGGCGTTGGCCCGCAGGATGAGCGGCTCGATGGGCACGCCCGCGTTCAGCTGGCCCTGGGCGTTCAGGTCCGAGGAATGGACGAAGAGGATCCCTGTGGGATCTTCCAGCCCTCCCCGCGAGTTGTAGACCACCGTGCCACCGGGCACGTCCGCGGCCGCGATCGCCGTGAGGTCGAACACCCTCAACGGCGCCGCTTCTTCTACCGGCTTCACGCGGCAGACGCCCTTGAAGTCCTGGACGTTGCCGATGGGATTACCGGGGTCCAGGTTGTTGGGCAAGGGCAGCAGATCCGACTGCGTGGCGCGGTACGAGCGCAGGATGCCCCAGCTCCCGTTCCACAAGTTGTCCGCCGAGGCACCGGCGAGGTAGGCGAAGTCCTGGAAAGCCCCTTGCTGGCCCTTGGACGGCACCAGCGGAGCGATGAACTCGAAGTGCTCCGAGATGCCCGTCATCTGGCTGGATCGCCACCCGGAGTTCTTGTTCGAGGGCTCGAACAGCCACTTGAGGCCGTGCAGCGCGAAGTTGTGGCCCTCTTCGTGGGCTCCCACCAGCATGCGGACCTGCACGTTGTCGTTGTTGTTGGCCCGCATGAGGGGCGTGAACGGATCGCCCTTGAGCGCTCCGGTCACCGGGCTGGGATGAGCCGCCGGTGTGGGCTCGTACGGCCAGGCGGTGCGCAGCGTGTTCAGGGCGGGGTCGGCACGGTTGAGATTCGAGCTCAAGGCCAGGGACAGGTCTCCGGCGTCGCCGTTTCCCTGCGCGGCCTGGGCGCCGGTGGCGGGGTCCAGGACCCTGAGGGCGACGGGCTCGTTGCGCATGTTGACCACGAAGGTGCCGGGGTCGTCGGCCGAGATGGCCTCGGGGCAGGGCAGGTTCACGCCTGCCACGCCTGGGCACTGGGGCGCCTTGATCAGCAGATCGGGGAAGACCTCCTTCTTGGCCGGCGGATTGATCGACAGGGCCCGGTTGTCGAAGCCCAGCCCCACGCCAGTGCCGGCGCCAAATCCTGGCTGCTGACCAGCGCAGGGAACACCGGGCGCCAGACCGTGACAGGCCCACTGGTTGGGGAAGATCGGTCCTATCCCTTCAGGCAACCCGGCCTGGCTGCCGGTCTCGTAAGCGAGCTGAAAGTCCGCGTACTCGAGCATGAACTCGCGGTAGCTGTCGGCGTAGCCCGGACCGGTCAGGATGTCCGCCCGCCAACTGGTGGGACCGCCGTCGAAGCGGCCGCCGAAGAAGGCGCCGGTCTCCGGATCGCGCCAGACCGAGTCCCTCGGCTCCACCACCAGACCGGCGTAGAGGCCCGCCTGCTGGTGGGTCGAGGGACCGTAGTGGTCGTGGGTGAAGACCGTGCGCAGCGTCCGGTCGACGCCGGCGTTGTTCTGCACCGGGTCGGCGTACCACTTCTGCACCGTGGTCTGAGCCCCCAGAGAGGCCCGCGTGGGAACTTTACCCGCAAAGTACGGATGGTCCACGGCTGTGAGCAGCCCGACCCCGGGGAGACCGCCACGGGCGTTGATGGCGTGGATCCGTTCGATCACCTCGTCGGGGCTGAAGGTGCCGTCCTCGTAGTTCCAGCCGTTCGCCGACCCGTCGGAGGAGGTGACGTCGAACTTCACCAGGTGGATGTGCTGGCCGAGGATGTCGGTCGGCGTGCGCACCTGGAAGTCGTCCATCTCGTAGACGTTGGGCACCAGGTTGGTGTGCAGGTAGGTGAGGCAGTCGCCGCTGTTGGCGCGGAAGAAGAAGGGCTCCGGCGGCCGGAGGCCGGCAAAGGTGTCTTCCACGTCGCCCCACAAGGTGATCAGCCGCTGCTGTGGGAAGTGCCAGCCCGACTTGTTGAAGATCACGTCGAGTTGGATGTTGGCCGCCTTGTAGGTGCGGGGCACCCCGATCGGGTTGCCGAGGTCGTCGATGCAGGGCTCGGCGTAGGGCGCGCCCGGCGCGGGGGGCAGGCCGTTGTAGATGAACTGAGCGGGGGTGCCGTCGGGCTTGGAGCTATCGTTGAGACGCTGGGCGTGGGCGGCCATCGCCGCCAGCTCGACGCCGGCGCCGGTCTCGGGGACCGCGATGGAGTCGGCTTCCAGGAGCTCCTTGGTGAAGTCGAGGCGGGTCGCGACGGAGACGGTCGTGCCGCCAGGCTTGAGCACGTGCCGCGGCAGGCCGCCGTCGTCGATGGTGTCGAGCGGCGGGTGGGGCGGCCGCGAGCCGGCGACGCCCGGGATGAAGTAGGGGTAACCGGGGTTGCCGGTGCCGGTGTAGGCGAAGGCCGAGACGCCGTCGATGAGGACCTGACCCGTCAATGGGTCGATGGTCACCGCTGCGCCCGGCATCGGCGCCATGGCCAGGTCGGGAATCGGCACGACGGCCGGACTCGGCGTGCCGGCGAGGATCTCGGCGTCCGGCAGCGGCCGGGAGCCGTCCTCGAACACGTCGTGCACCCGCCACAGGGCCCACATGCCCATGGCGAAGTGGGGATAGAAGTGGCAGTGAAAGATCGAGTCGCCCGCCGTCTGGTTGCGGTTGCCGCTGCCGTTGTAGACCATCTCCAGGGTGAAGCCGGCACCCGGGCCGAGGGCCTGGCTGTCGAGATAGGCCGAATCGTCGCTGTCGGGCGAGAACAGCCACTGGTGGGCGTGGAGGTGGTGGATGTGGTGCTCCTTGGGCCCGGCGTGCAGGATGCGGAACTTCATGTGGTCCTGCAGGTAGCTGTGGTAGACGTTCGAGGGATCGTCCGGGTAGAACGCCTCGGTGGCGACGATCCCCATGCCGGGGTCCGACGCGCCGGCCGGGACGTCGACCACCTGGGCCGGGTCGCCGAGCGCCCACGAGGTCAAGAAGAACTCCTCGTACTTGCACCCCGTGCAGTTCGCTTCGGGGCCGACCCCGAGGCGGTTGGCGATGATCTCGGAGCCGATGCCGCCGGAGCCGTAGTTGAAGGCGAAGGCGTCGCGCACGCTGTGCAGCGTGTGGCTGAGCACCGGGTCCTCGAACTGCGGGAAGGGCTGCACCGCGCCGAACTCGTCGTGGTACATGATGGTGAACTCGCGGAACGACTGATCGCGGTTCGGGTAGGTGAAGTTGTTCGCCGGGTAGGCTTCACCGAACGGACCGGCGATGATCGCCGTGAGGTCGCTGTGGACGATGTTGTTGCCGGCATCGAGCATCTTGAAGACCGGCAGACTGGTGGTGGGGTTGATCTTGTTGAAGTCGATCAACGGCTGGCCGGTCGCGGTGGTCGCTCCGCCCGACGCCAGAGCGATGTCGGCCTCGGTCACCTGGCTGCGCAGCCAGGTGGCGCCCTTGGGCTCGACGTTGACCGATCCGAAGAGCCCCATGGCGAGCTGGCCGCCGTTGCCCTCGCCGCCGATGGGGGCGGCGGTCGAGTAGAGCAGGTGCTGGCCCTCGCGCTCGGCGAACAAGGTGTATTGCTTCGACCCGCCCGGCGCCACCAGGCTGCTGGCGTTGTTGCCGACGTTGGAGCCGTCGCTGGCGATCCCGCCGACCAGCTGCATGCCGATGACGTGGACGCCGGCGTCGCGCGTCGCCGGCTGCTCGTCGGCGTTGGCGACCATCGGGTTACCGAGCTCGTCGAACTTGATGCAGTCCGGGCACTGGTGGACAGCGGCGCGATTCGGGTTGATCAGGTTGGTGAAGTTGACCTGCAGGCAGTCGTCCACGTTCATGCGCAGGACCAGCGGCCGCGCCCGCTTGTCGGGCCGGAGCTCGACGTTGCCCGCCGTGCACGCGGCCGTGGCGCACGACGCGCCGGTGGTGCTGTCGACCACGTCCCTCTTCAGGGCGTAGATCTGGCCGTGGGGCATGCACGCGCCTCGGCGGTTCAGGAAGAACACCTGATCGAGCGCCACCACCTCGGCGGTGATGGTGCGCGCGCAGGTCTGTGCCCCGGCGCTGCCGGCCATCGCCGCCAACGCCAGGACCGCGATGGCGAAGCACAGAACGTGAATCGGCAAGTGTCTGGGTCTGAACATGAGCTCTCTCCTTCTCTTGTTTTTCCGTCTGCTTTGCGCGAACGGACAGTCGTTTTCTCTCCGACTTCGCCGTAGCTTCGAAGCTCGTTCGCTCCGTCGGAGCCTTCTTGGTTGCTCTGACGGGAGGTATAGCTCAGTGTTCGTTACACGGCAGTTACAGAACATTACATATCGATTACAAGGGCCGAAAAATCGCTCTCGCTGCTCACCAGGAATCATCCCGGCGAGGCCGGTCGCCTCACTTTGAGTGAGGATAGGGGAACGGAGATTACAGGCCTATATCAAGGGTGGCATGCCCTAAGCGCTCAGGAGCTCGCCGATCTTGCGCGAGATGCTCCGGGCGGTGAAGGGCTTTTGCAGAAAATCCGACCTCTCCTGGTCGAGGCCGTGGCGCAGGATGACGTTGTCGGTGTACCCCGAGATGAAGAGGCACCGGAGGTCGTCCCTCTCCTCCCGGATCCGGCTCAGCAGCTGCGGACCGCTCAGACCGGGCATCACGACGTCGGTGATCAGGAGATCGAGCGCCGGTTGCTCCTCGGCCAGGAGCCGCAGGGCGGTGTCGCCGTCGGAGGCCACCAGCACGTCGTGGCCCAGGGCTTTGAGGAGGCTCTCGGTCGAGGCCCTCATATGGCCGTTGTCTTCGACCAGAAGCACCTTTGCCGGGCCGGTGCTCACCGGAGCCTCGGCGCCGGCTGGCGCCTGCCGCTGGGTGGCCGGCCTGTCGCAGGCCGGTAAAAAGATCTCGAAGGTGGTCCCCCGCTCCGGCTGGCTGCTCACCGCGATGAAGCCGCCATTCTGCTTCACGATGCCGTAGACCGTGGCCAGGCCGAGACCGCTCGAGCCACTCTCCGACTTGGTGGTGAAGAAGGGCTCGAAGATCTTCTCCTGGATCTCGGGCGCGATGCCGAGTCCGGTATCGAGCACCGAGATCACCGCGTATCTGCCGGGCGCCAGGGCCGGGTGGCTGCCGCCTTTCTCCGGGCCTTTCTCCACATTGCTCGTCCTCACCAGGATCTCGCCCCCCTGCGGCATGGCGTCGCGGCTGTTGACCAGCAGATTGACCAGGATCTGCTCGACCTGGGAGGGATCGACCTCGACGCTCGAGAGCCCCTCGTCGCAATCGGTCGAGAGGGCGATGTTGTCGCCGAGGAGCTGCTTCATCATACCCTCCATCCTCGCGACCACCCGGTTCAAATCGACCACCTCGGGCCGGATGGGCTGCTTGCGGCTAAAGGCCAGGAGCTGGCGGATCAGAGCGGAGGCCTCGCTGGCGGTCTCCATCGCCGCGTCCATGCGCTGCGCCAGGGCCTCGTCGCCCCGGCTGTTCATCCTGGCGACCTCGCAGAATCCCATGATGGCCCCCAGGTAGTTGTTGATGTCGTGGGCGATGCCGCCCGCCAGCCGCCCCACGGCCTCCATCTTCTGGGCCTGGCGGAGCTCGGCTTCGCGCTGGCGAAGCACCCTCTTGATCTGCCGGCGCTGGCTGACGTCGCGAAACACCAAGACAGCGCCGAGGAGCTTGCCCTTATGGTCGCGGATAAGGGCGGCTCTTTCATCGATGCCGTAGCATTTCTCGCGCTGGCGGTCGGCCATCGCGAAGTGGTTCGTCATCCCGACGCTCTCGCCGGTGCGCAGGGCCCTCGTCACCGGGTTCTCCACCGGGTGGCCGTCCTCCCGCTCGCTCCTGAAGACCTCCTCGATCGGTTGGCCCGAAGCCTCCTCCAGCGGCCAGCCGGTCAGCTTCTCGGCCATCGGGTTCATGAAAAAAACCGCGCCCTCGAGATCGGTGGTGACGACGGCGCTGTCGATCGAGCTCAAGGTGGTCAACAACCACCTCTGGCTCGTCCGCACGATGCCCTCGGCTTTCCGGCGCCGCTTTTCCCGGCTCGCGAGCCCGGCGACCGCCGCCGCCACGATGAGAAGCCAGACGCCGACCACGAGCCACAGGCGCAGGCGTGAACGGGCCTGGAACCGCGCCGTGCGCTCCGCAAGCCCGCTGCGCAGCGCCTCGGAATCCCGCAGCAGATCGCGGAAGATCTCATCGAAGCTCTGGTCCATCTCGGTGCCGATGCCGGCGCTGTCGCCGCGGCGGTAACGCTCCCTGGAGGCCTTCCGGAGCTCGATGATCCGCGTCCTCAAATCCTCGGCCTGCTGCCTGAGCCGGGGATCCCTGAGCGGCCTCAAGGCGCGGCCCTCAGGCTCCACGGAGCCGTCCAGCACCTGCCCGACGAGCTCGACGGAGCGGTCCAGGTTCTGCCAGATCTCCGCTTCGCTGTCGACGCTGGTATCGCCGGTGAGGAGCTCCTCCAGCCAGAGGTGCGAGGTGGCGACGGCGACCTCGAGCTTGCGGATCGCGTCGTCGAGCATCAGATCCTGGATGGCCTGCTGCTCGCTGACGAGGCTCGTCCACAGCAGCAGAGCGATCGAGAGCGCCCCCAGAACCAGCACCGCGGCCGGCGTCCGGTACCCCCGCGGCGCTCTCTCGCTCGCGGGTTTGAAAAGCTCTGGCGCGTCGGCTGTGCTCATGGAGCCTCCTTCCGAGCTCACCCCACGCCAGCGGCACGATTGCTCCGGGGACCCCCTACGAGCGGAGGCTCCGCAGCACGTAGCCCGCCCCCCGGACGGTGTGCAGCAGCCGCTCCTCGCGGCCGTCGTCGATCTTCTTGCGCAGGCGGTGGATCATCACGTCGACGACGTTGCCCATAGAGTCGAAAGCGGTGTCCCAGACGTGGGTCTCGATGTCGGTTCTACTCACGACTTCGTCTTTGCGGGTCAGGAAATACCCCAGGAGAGTGAACTCCTTCGGTGACAGCTCCACTGGCCGGCCGGCCACCGTCACTCGACGCTTGGCGCGGTCCATTTGCAGGTCGCCGGCACAGAGCTCGGTCTGGAGCGGCTTGTCGCGGCGCCGCAGCAAGCTCCGAACCCGGGCGAGGAGCTCGCCGACGGAGAAGGGTTTGGGCAGGTAGTCGTCGGCGCCGGCGTCGAGGCCTTCGACGCGGTCCTCGACCGCATTGCGCACCGTGAGCATCAGGATCGGCATCTGGTAGCCCTGGCGGCGCCATGCGCGCAGGAGCTCCAGGCCCGAGGAATCGGGGAGCTGCCAATCGAGGACGACCAGGTCGAGCTCCTCGAGGTCGACCAGCTCCGCGGCCTGCTCGCCGGTGGTAGCCAGGTCCACCGCATAGCAGGCGTCCCGCAGGACGTCACAGATCAACGCCGCCATTCTCAGGTTGTCTTCGACCACTAATACTCGCACGGCACCCCCTTTCCTGCACACAGCAGGCGATTCGTCGACCTTTCCACAATTCGCTGGCGAAGGCGTGAGGTGGCCGTGGCGGGCGCCCTCGCCGCCGCCGATTACCCTGGTGTCGACCGGAGAGTGTGAGTGTAGCGCATTACGATTCAAAAGAAAAGTATATACAGAAATACACATATGTCTTCTTGCTCATGTTTCAACGCCACCTTGGATCCCGTCGGCTCGACCACGATCGCCGACGCAGAGGGTGTCGGCTCCCGGGAGCGCCCCGGGGACTGCCCGCAGGCGAAGGCCCTACGGCGCGAGGCTGGGAAAAAGTCCCGACGCTCCCATGAGCGCGACGAGCCGCTCGCGCTCCTCAGTCTCCAAGGGACGCAGCGGACGGCGCGGTGCGCCACCGACGTAGCCCGCGTAGTCCAGCGACGCCTTGAGCCCGGCGATGCCGAGCCCCGTCGTCACCATCGCGGCGACCGGCGCCAGGTTCTGCTGGAGCGTGCGGGCGCGCTCGTGCTCGCCCGCCCGGACGGCCTCGTAGAGCTCGACCGACGCCTCCGGCGCCACGCAGGCCACCGCGAGAATCGCGCCCGCCGCTCCCATGGCGAGCGCCGGATAGAGGATCCCGGCGTTGCCCACCACGACGTCGAAGCCCGGCGGCGCGAGGCGGATCGCGTCAGAGAGCGCCGAGAGGTTGCCCGAGCTGTCCTTGACACCGACGACGTTCTCCTCGCCGGCGAGCGCCGAGATCGTCGCCGGCTCCAGCACGACGCCCGTGTTCTGCGGGACGTTGTAGAGCAGCACCGGCAGCGGCGAGGACGAGGCCACCTCGGCGAAGAAAGCGCGCAGCACGTCCTGCTTCATGGCCCCCTTGTAGAAGTAGGGAGTGATCAGCAAGACGGCGTCGGCCCCGGCGTCGGCGGCCTCGCGGCTCGCGGCGACGGCGGCGCGGGTCGAAAGCTCGTTGACCCCGGCGACGACGGTCTTGCCCGGCGCGGCTTTCCCCCGCAGCGTTGCGAGGACGCGGCGCCGTTCCTTCGCCGTCAGGTGGACGGCCTCGCCGTTCGAGCCGAGAGCGACGTAGCCCGCGAGGCCGGTTTCGTTGTAGCGCTCGACGTTCGCAGCGAGCGCGCCGAGGTCGACCTCGCCGCGCTCGTCGAAAGGGGTGGTCAGCGGCGGGAACACCCCCGCCAGGTTCACTCTGTTCGCCATACCGGGACGATAACGCAGGCGACCAAATTTTGCAGTACCATGGGGGACGCCATGCACGATCTGGCCAAAGGAACGATCGCCCTCGTCGACGACGAGGAGAACATCCGCGAGACGGTGGGCTTCGCGCTGCGCCGCGAGGGCTACCAGGTCGATGTCTACGCCGACGGCCAGGCCGCCTGGGAGGTCTTTCGCGACAAGCTCCCCGAGGTGGTGGTGCTCGACGTCATGATGCCCCGGATGGACGGCCTGGAGCTCTGCCGCCGGCTGCGCGAGAAGTCGCAGAAGCTACCGATCATCTTCCTCACCTCACGCGACGAGGAGTTCGACCGCGTCCTGGGCCTGGAGCTCGGGGCCGACGACTACCTCTGCAAGCCTTTTTCCATGCGCGAGCTGACTGCCCGGGTGAAGGTGCTTTTCCGGCGTCTGGCGCTCGACAAGAAGGGTCTCGCGGGCACCGGCGACGACAAGCTACTGCGGGTCGGAGAGCTGCAGCTCGACCTCCAGCGCTACACCGCCCACTACCGCGGCGAGCCGGTCTTGCTCACGGTCACCGAGTTCATGATCTTGAACGCGCTGGTCCGCCACCCGGGGCATGTCAAGACCCGCCAGCAGCTGATGCAGGACGGCTACCCCCACGACTCCTACGTCAGCGACCGCACGATCGACAGCCACATCAAGCGCGTACGCCGCAAGATCGCAAGGATCGAGCCGGACTTCGACGGCATCGAGACCGTCTACGGGCTGGGCTACCGGTACCGCGAGCCCTAGAGGCGATGAAGAAGACCCGGTCGCTCCTGCGCTTCGCCTCGCGGATCTGGATTCGCCTCCTCGCCTTCAACGTCCTGGTGGTCTTCTTGCCGGTCGCGGGCCTCTGGGCGCTGCGCAGCTACGAGCAATACCTGCTGATTTTCCAGGAGCGCTCGAACGTCCAGCAAGGACGCCTCCTCGCGGCCGCCCTGGGCGAGAACGGGCCCCTCGAAGCCGCCGACGCCGAGCGCATCCTCGTCAACTTGAAGCAACGCCTCGACGCGCGGCTACGCATCGTCGACGCCGACATGAACCTGCTGGTCGACTCCAGTCACCTGGGTCCCCGCCTCGAGCAGGTCCCGCCACGCGGCGAGCCCGACGAGCCCGAGGCCCGCGAGAGCTGGGTCTACCGGCTGGGCTCGACCCTCTACGGGGTGTACCAGCTCGTCTTTCGTCCGCCGGAGCTGCCGGTGCTCGAAGCCGAGTTCTACGCCTCGGCCACCCGCTTCGATGGCGAAGAGATCCGCGAGGCCCTGGCGGGCCGCTACGGCAACACCACCCGCCTGTCGCGCGACGGGCGCTCGCTCACCCTCTACAGCGCCATTCCCATCCGCTCGGGCGGCGACGTCGTCGGCGTGGCCCTGGTCTCCAAATCGACGTTCACGATCCTCCGGATGCTCTACGACCTGCGGATCCGGACCTTCAAGGTGGTGCTGGTCTCGCTCGTCGTGGCGGCGATCCTGAGCCTTCTCGTCTCGACGACCATCGCGCGTCCACTGAGCCGCCTGCGGCGCGAGGCCCAGGCGATGCTCGACCGCAGAGGACGACTCAAGGGACGCTTCAAGCAGTCGCGCCGGCTCGACGAGATCGGCGACCTCGAACGGGCGCTCCACGAGCTGACCCGGCGCCTCGAGGGGCATATCTCCTTCATCGAGTCGTTTGCGTCCGACGTGTCGCACGAGTTCAAGAACCCCCTGGCCTCGATCCGCAACGCCACGGACCTCTTGGCCGAGGTCGAAGAGCCGGAAGACCGGGTGCGTTTCCACCGTATGGCGCTGCGGGACCTCTCGCGCCTCGAAAGCCTGCTTTCCGGGGTACGGGAGATCAGCCAGATCGACGCCCAGATCGACGAGGAGCCGACCGAGCCGGTGCGGCTCGACGAGCTTCTAAGAGCGCTCGTCGAGCAGTTCGAGCTGCGCCCCAACGGAGGCGTGCGCTACCGGCTCGAGGTCCCGGAGGGACCGGTGACGGTGGAGGCGATCCCCGACCGTCTGGCGCAGGTCTTCGAGAACCTCCTCGACAACGCCCGCAGCTTCTCGCCCGAGAGCGGCGAGGTCTCGATGGGGCTCGAGGTGCGCGGTGGCACCGCGGTGGTCCGTATTGCCGACCAGGGTCCTGGGATCCCGGAGGAGCACCGAGAGAAGATCTTTCAGCGTTTCTTCACCTACCGTCCGGAGGGGGCGCGCGGCAAGGACGGCTATACGGGGTTGGGGCTGGCGATCGTGCGCGCCATCGTCGAGAGCGCGGGCGGCAAGGTCGCGGCGGGGGAGACCGAGGGCGGCGGCGCCGTCATGACGGTGGAGCTGCCGCTGGGGATGGGGTGAATCTCTTGTGCCTGCGCGATGGGCCGCGCGTTCAGCGAAGCCCAGGTGGTCGAGGACGCCGGCTGGCAGTGGGTGGAGCTCTACGGTCGGACGTGTCCCGCTCCGGGCCTGTTCGTCGCGCAGGTCGTCGGCGCCTCGATGAACCGCCGGATACCCGACGGTGCCTGGTGTCTGTGGCGGATGAACCCGGCCGGTTCCCGCCAAGGCAAGATCGTGCTGGCCGAGCACCGCGACATCGACGACCCCGAGCTCGGCGGCCACTATACGGTCAAGGTCTACGAGTCGGAGAAGGTGCAAGCCGAGGACGGCGGCTGGCGACACGGCAACGTCCGTCTCAAGCCAGACTCGTTCGACAACGCCTACGAGCCCATCGTCCTCGACGGGCTTGAGGAGGGCGACCTCAGGATCGTGGCGGAGATAGTCGAGGTCCTGGAGCTCGGCGAACGGTGACTTTCGACACGGACCCTCCTCCTCACTCGACGCTGATTGCCGCTGTTCCGGTTAAGCGTATAACTCGCTCGACCTCAACAGCTCGGGTTCTTGTCGAGCGTATAACTCGCTCGACCTCAACAGCTCGTGTTCCTGTCGAGCGTATAACTCGCTCGATCTTGGCAGATCGGATTCCAGTCGAGCGTATAACTCGCTCAACCTCAACAGCTCAAGCTCCCATCGAGCGTATAACTCGCTCGACAGGAACCGTAGACGTTCCCGTCGAGCTTGCCCACTCGCTTAACGTCCACCGCGGCTGTTTCCGTCAAGGATTCCTCTCGCTCCGTGCGATCCTGGGATTACCGCTTGACGGTGCGCGGCCTCTTGCGCCGAATCCGGTCGGGGCGCACGTAAGTTCTCATGGTCGTCGCGTTTCTTCTTCGCCTTCCGGTAGTAGTAGCGCAGCGCCTTGACCCGGTTGCCGCAAAGCTCGGGAACGCACCACTTCCGGCGACGGGACGGGGTGCGGTCGACGAAATGAAGCCCGCAATCGGCGGCGGCACACTTGCGGACGCAATAGGCGTCCGTCGAGGTAAGGGTCTCCATGGCCGAGTGGACGACTCCCCAGAGCATGCGGTCGAGGGCGTCCTCGGAGCCGATCCAGCCGATGGTCATACCCTTTTCGCCGGGACCGAGGGAAGCCTGGGAGAAGGCCTCGCGAAGGGCCAGGTTGAGCAGCTGGAGCGCGTCGGCCGGGGCCGGTTTATGGGACCACAGGGCCCGGAAGATCCGCCTCAGCGCCTCGCGCAGCGCGACGGCCCGCGAGAGGACGGCCGCGGCTTCCTCAGGCCGTTCCTTGGCGATTCGAGCGAGCCGTTCGGCCTCGGCGGCGGAGAGGAGGTGGGTCTGCTGTCCCCAGGTCAGGAGCTCGGCGTAGCTCGTGACGCCCTGCTGGTCGTTCTCCGGCCGGGCCGCGGCGGTGTTGACGAAGGCGACGCACAGCGAGCCGGCCAACTGGAGCTGAGGTCCGCGAGGCTTTCGTGTCTTCTTGGCCATGTCCCATTATCGCACACAAGGCTCCTCGGTCGCCCCGCGGAGGATGAGACCTGCTATAGGAGGCCGTCTCAACGGCCAGGTGGACAGGCGGCGAGCCTCTCCGCCGCCTCCCGGAGCCTCCCGGCCACCAGCGGGATCTGGCCTCGATTCGCCTCGCGGAGGGTTTGAAGCGGCAGCGCCAGCGGGTGGTGGACGGGGATCGCTCCGCCGGCCTCGTGGCACATGTTCGCGACGGTGCGCGGTAGCGGCGCGACGCGCGCCATGTCGGCCGTGATTGCGGCGACCTCCGGCGCGGCCTTCATCGCCACGAGCGACAGACGGGCCGTGTTGAACGCCTGCCAGGCCTTCCGCTCCTCGCCGAGCCGATGACGGAGCGAGCCCTCGACCCACCACAGCTTGGCCCGCTGCATCCGGTGCTGAGGCTTGAGACGGGACCGGGCGTCGGCGCAGACGCGAAGACCCTCCCGGACGTCCTCGTCGGTTCCCTTCGCGAGCGCGTTGGCATAGCAGATCAAGGCGCCGATGAACTCGTGTTCGAAGACGGGATCAAGCGTCTGAACAGCCTCTTTGAGACGCTTGATCGCCTCGTCGACGGAATCCATTTCGTAGAGAGCGGTCCCCAGGGCGAGCAATGCCAGGGCGCGCCGATGGCCGGGGGGCGACAGCCGTAATGCGGTGTGTGCGTCCGCGAGAGCTTCGGCCCATCGCTCCTGGTAGATCCGAAGGTGGGTGCGCCGTCGGTAAAGGTCGCCTTGAATCTGGGCCGGAGGGTCCATCTGGAACGCCGCCAAGAGGGCCGCGTTGGCGTGGCCGAAACGCTCCCGGAGTCTGAGCGCGGCGGCAAGGCGGGCGAATGCCCTCGCCAGCCGTGGCGTCTTCTGGCGCGTCGGCCGAAAAGGACGACGGCAAAGCTTGCAGCGCCCGGGTCCGTCAAGACGGCCGGCAAGCCGAACGGCACGGGAAGCCGCTCGGAGGCTACCGCGGTTGCCGCTCGTGGTCATCTCATCCACGATCCGGCACAGCCGGTCGAAGATATGCGGCCATTCGTGCCGTTCGCCCAGTCGAACAGACGGGCTGAATGCCAACTCCTCCGCAAGCTGCTTCGATCGCGTTCGCCCACCCATGGCCTGGATGGTAGCAGGAAAGGGGCGGGGGTTGACAACCCCCGCCCGCAGCGCCTAGCCGTTCACGACGACCATCGCGCTGGCGCCAGCGCGAACACTGGTTTTGGTGCCCATCGTCGAGCCCTCCGGCGCCCGCGCGCCCGACGCCATTGCCGGAGGACGGAACGCCCTGGCTCACGCTACCAGGAGGTAGGGGCTCCGAAGTTTCGACCGACCAGTCGGTTGACGACGTGCGACGCCCTCTCGACCGGACGAGACCGCCGGCTTCTGGCGCGTCGCCGTCGACCGCCCCAGACTCGTCGCAACCAACAGAAAGGGGACGACGATGACGCTGATCATTGCCGAGACAGAAACAGAGCAGGTCGTGATGGGAGCCGACTCGGTGGCCGGGACCGGGGAGGAGGTCTACACCTATCCCCACCATCCCAAGATCTTCGAGCGCGGACCCTACCTCGTAGGGAGCTGCGGCTTGGCCCGGATCGGCCAGATCCTCCACTACCTGGTGGACTGGCCCGAGCCGCCGGCGACCGACGATCTGTTGCCTTTCCTGGTTCGCGAGCTGGTGCCGGAGATCCGCCGTGGCGTCACCGACGCGGGAGCGGCGGAGGAGGGACGCTGGATCCTCGGCGACAAGACGGTCGTTCTCGTGGCCCTCCACGCCCAGATCTTCGTCGTCGGAGCCGATCTCATCGTCCTGCGGAGCGACGGCGTGTCCTGCATCGGGTCCGGACGGCACATGGCCTACCCGACGACGTCCGCTCTGAAGGCCGTCGGCGTCGAGCCCGCCGCGAAGCGGATCGAGATGACGCTTGAAGCCGTGGCGAAGCACTCGCCGCTCGTCGGCCCCCCATGGCGCTTCCTCACCGGCGCCGAGAAGCGGACGCGAGCCCGCGCCAAGTGACCGGAGCTCGGCGCTGCGTTTCTGCGTCTCTGTGAGCCTGCGACCGCGAGAGACAATATCGAGAGCCCAACGGCGCGCGAGCCCTGACCAACCTGCAAACCTCGGGGCCGGCGCGCCTGTCCCTCACGTCGCCCGCCGCCGGATGAAGACGAACGCGGCGAAAAGCATGAGGACCAGGACGACGGCGCCTGCCGGCGTCAACGTGGGGATGGGCGGGCGTGGAGCGATGCGGAAAAGCTGATAGATGTAATTGTTCTCTTGATTGAGGTCCTCAACCGTTGACGTGTAGAGTCGCCATCGTATGAGCCTGTCTCCGTCGAGAAATGGGCTGACGGCGTAGGATACTTCACAGAAGGCCGCCTCTCCGGGATCCAAGGGATGAAGAAACGCAGTATACTTCACTTGCGGCGGATTTCCTGGGATAGGATTTATGTTTCCCATGAGAATAATACAGTCTGAGGAGAGGGATTCCTCGACGAAGAAGAGCTCGGCACCTATGCCTACTAAAAAATCGATCGGGTTTGTTGTCACAATAATTGGGTAGTCATCATCGTCTGGGCCGCCAGCCCTATCAGGGCCGAGATTGGTAACTCGAAAGCTGAAATTTCCGTAAGTACCTGGTTCCGTCACCATCGGCAGCGGATCCACAAACTCGACCTTTAAGTCAGCAGACGGCTGAGCTCTTCCAATTGCTGGCAGAAGCAAGAAGGCGATCGATGCGATGCTGAGTCTGGCACAATTCACAAAGGGACTCAGCGCCTCTGCTACTCGACAACAAGCGTTGACCATAGCTCAACTCCTCCACCCTCGAAGTCGTCCACGAAGATCGTAGGCGCCTTCGGATCTCTGAAGGAGGCGACGGTAGAAGCCGCCGCCTCAATGACGCGAGCACACCAGCTTTTCTCTGGATTCCCAGTCGAAAATCCCTCATATGTAATGTATGCATCCGAATAGTGCAAAACCTTCTTGTAAATGGAACTGGTCGAGGTTACGGTGCGAAAACCTCCTGCCGGATTGAAGAATGCGTAAGCGTATACCTGGGCGGCGAGCCATTCCGGGGCGCTGTTCTCGCTCGGTGCGTGCTCACATGAAAAATTGTGAGATATCTCGTGACTAAACGTAACGTTTTTCGAAAGACAACCTTCAGAGACGATGTTGAATGCAAACGGTTCAAAGTCCTGTCCTATTCCGCAGCCAGGAACGGCGCTGGTGCCGTTGTAGCAGTCGACTCGCTGGGCGTAGGAATAGCCGCAATAATTGACGACCTGAGACCCGTGATAATCCTCCAGGATTAGCGATACGATATCAGCCGAATACTGATTTCTCTGAATTTGGATAAAAAGGTCCCTCCTGATCTTGTCGATGTCGATGTCAGGGTCGCCACTAAGTTCCAATCCCTCAAGCCGAACGATTCCAGCAGGCTCCAGCCGGACGTTGACGTCGCTGTTCTCGAACGCATGGTTCGTCTGCCCGAACGCCTCGTCGATCTCGGCAATGATCGGCGCCATGTGGCCGGTGTCGAAGGGGTCGCCGCCCGCGTCCTGCCGGGCCTCCTCCGTCACCACCATGAGGACGTCGATTTGGACCTGCTCAGGAAGCAGGGCCTTGTGCGGCGGACGCCGGTCGACCACCACTTCACCGTACAGAGGCGGCCGCGACGCCTTCTCCGGCACGGGCTGCGGAGCCAACGCCGGCGGGAAGACGATCGGCGGCTCCTCGACGATCGGCAACGCCCCAAGGTCCTGCAGCTCCGAGCGGACGGTGGTCCGGACGATCTTGTAGTGGTCCTCGGCCCCGATCACGGAGCCCGCCGGCCATCCGTAGGCCACGGCGATCACCACGTCGAATCCTTCTCCCGCTCCCCTCCACACGTAGCGTAGGTCCTCGGTCGTCGTGCCGGGCGCTGGATCGCCGAACTGGTCGAACCCTTCGATCGCCTCGAAGATCCGGAGAGTGGCGAGTATGGTCCTGTCGGGCTTGAGCTGGATCCAGAGGAACAAGGGCGCCTTCTCGAGGTTGGTGAGGTCGGTCTCCCCCAGCACGCGGCCGAGTGCGGAATCGCCCTCAGGCCTGATGCCGCTCCAACCTACATGAGCCCGCCTGACGTGTCAACTCGTCGCGGCAGACGGGACGTGCTGTAGGATCGACCTCCGTGACGCCGCCTACGACTACAGGATCCATACTCCCGAGATGATCGGCACCCGCCTCCTGGACCGCTACGAGCTCCTCGCCGAGCTGGGCCAGGGGGGGATGGGAATCGTCTACCGGGCACGGGACCCGCAGCTCGGCCGCGAGGTGGCGGTCAAGATGATCCCGCCCCAACGGTTCACCGAGCGGAGCGAGAAGAGGTTCCAGCGCGAAGCCCGCATCGTGGCCCAGATGGACCACCCGGCGATCGTACCGATCTACGATTTCGGCCGTCACGGCGAGGTATTCTTTTTCGTCATGCCGCTCCTGGAGGGCAAGACCCTCCACGAGCTCGTCACGACGGCGGAGCTGTCGCTCGGCGAGACGATCGACGTCGCCGCCCAGGTGGCGGAGGCCCTCGGGTACAGCCACTTGCGGGGCGTGATCCACCGCGACGTCAAGCCCGAAAACGTCATGGTCACCCGCGAGGACGGCGAGCCGCGCGTCCGCATCATGGACTTCGGCCTCGCTCAGGACACGAGCGAAAGCCGGCTGAGCGAGACCAACCCGCTGCGCGGCACGATCTCCTACATGAGCCCGGAGCAGATCCGCGGCGCCGAGGCGGACCATCGCACGGACCTCTATTCCCTGGGGGTCATGCTCTACGAGTGCCTGGCGGGGCAGACGCCCTTCACCGGCACGACGATCACGGTGGCCTACCGGATCGTCAACCACGCTCCGGCGCCGCTCTCGGCCCTGGGTGTCGAGGTCGACGAGGAGCTGGAGGCAATCGTCCTCGCCTGCCTGGCGAAACGGCCCGTGGAGCGTCCGGAGAGCGGCGCCGTTCTGGCGGCCCTCCTGCGCAGCTACGGCGAGCGCCTGGACGAGGGACACCGCCGCCGTCGTCCGCTGCTCCGCGACGAGGCGGTGGCGTCGCGGCCGTCCTCGCCGCTCGTGGGGCGCGACGCCGAATGGCGCGAGCTCGTCTCCCGGTTCGAGGAGGCCCGCTCCGGCGAGCGTCAGCTGGTGCTGATCGGCGGCGAGGTCGGTACGGGCAAGAGCCGGCTCCTCGAAGAGCTCGAAGGCCTCGCTCGGGAGCAGGGCGTCCGTGTGTTGCGGGGCCGGATCGCCGACCGCGGCGCCCTGGCGTACCAGGGCTTTTGCGAGCTCGTCCGGGCGGAGCTGCGCGAGACCTCGCCGGGGGCCGGTTTCGCCGAGCTGGCGGCGGAGCTCGTGGCCCGCTTTCCCGCCCTGGCGGAGCACGAATCGCTCAAGAAGGCGGCCGCGTCGGCCAACTTGCCCCTGGGCGAAGTGACGACACCCGGAGACTCCACCTATCTCTACGAGCTCCTGGCCCGGGCCCTGACTCGCCTCGCCGCCGGCGAGCCGCGCGTCCTCCTCCTCGAAGGCCTCCACCGGGGCAAGGCTTCGATCCAGGCCCTCGACTACGTCGTCCGACGCCTGGCGGCGACGGCGACGCTCATCGTCGGGACCTACCGTCCCTCGGAGGTCGGCCGTGGCCATCCGCTGCGGCGGATGATCGAGAGCTTCCGCGACGACCGGCGGACGGCGACACTGCTCCTGACGCCGTTCACCCAGGAGGAGCTGCGCCAGTGGCTGGAGGAGCTCCTCGGAAGCACCGAGCTCGACGACACCGTCGTCGAGCAGCTCGCGGAGGCCACCGAAGGGAATCCTTTCTTCTGTCAGGAGCTCGTCCGCTCGCTGCTCGCCGACGGCGGCCTGCGCCGCGATGCCAGGGGCGTCTGGACGCTCGCCACGGGCCTTGCCGGGGCTACCCTGCCGGCCACCATCCACCAGGCGGTGGAGAACCGGTTGGAGCAGCTGCCGGCCGGAGACCTGCAAGTGCTTTCGGTCGCCTCGATCCTGGGCCGCAACTTCGACAGCCGTGACCTCCTGGACCTGGTCGATCCGGGGACCGACCTCGACGGGGCCCTCGACGCCCTCGTCGCGGCGAAGGTCCTCCTGGAAGACACCTCTTCGCGCGGCGATTGGCTGAGCTTCGCGAGCGGTGTCGTGCGCGATGTCCTTTACCAGGGGCTGCCGCGCCGCCGTCGCCGGGGCCTGCACCGGCGTCACGCCGAGGCGTTGGAAAAACGCTTCCGGAGCTCTCCCGAACGGGTCTACGCGCAGCTCGTCGACCACTTCTCGGCCGGTGACGTGGCGGCCAAAACGGTGTGCTACGCCCTTGCCCTGGCGCGTTCGTCGCTCGCCGCATTCGCCCACGAGGCCACCGTCGTCGCCGTCGGCCGGGGGCTGGAGCTGATCGACGGTGACGAGGTCGACGAGCGCGAGGCGACTCACGCCGGGCTGCTCGTGATCCGAGCCAGGGCCTATCGGGGAATGGGCGAGCTGAAACGGGCCCTCCTCGACGCCGAACGAGCCGTCGGCCTCTACGAAGGCGCGGCAGCGCCGGCGCCGGCCGCCGCCGCGGCGCTCCTGGCGGCGCGCCCCGCCACGCAGGCCATGCGGAGCGAATACGTCCGCCCGCAGGCCGAGCGCGTAGACCGCGGCGCCGCTCTCGACCTCGGGGAGCGAGGAGGAGAACGATGAGAGACGCGAGCCTGCGGGAGATCAGTCTGGCGATCATGACGGCGAGCCTGTTCGCGGGAGTCGGGGCTGTCGCCGCCGCGGAGGATCCGCCGAGCGGGGCGGAGGTGGTCCGGCGCCACGTCGAGGCGGTGGGAGGACGCGGAGTGATCGACCGGGTGGCCTCCTTCCACGTGACGGGGACATACGACATGCCGGTCTACGGCGCACACGGAACCATCGAGCTTCACTTCACCAGGCCCGATCGGCTGCTGTTCCAGGTGGCGCTGCCCGGCATCGGTTCGATCCGCCGTGGGCTCGTCGGTGACACCGGCTGGTCCATGGAGCCTCAGCAGCCTCCCAAGGTGCTCGGGGAGCACGGGCTCGAGGCTCTCCGCATTCAGGCGGCGCGCGGTTTCAGCCTCCTGCCCGGTTCGGATCTGCTGAAGGCCGGAGAGCACGCGGCGCGGGTCGAGTTCGACGGTCGTCCTTGCTACAAGGTCACGATGACGATGGCCGGAACCGGCAAGGAGTTCACCGACTTTTACGACGTCGAGAGCGGTCTGTTCGCCGGCCGCATCGAGCCCTACCAGACCTCGCACGGTCCGGTGGAGATCGAGAGCGTCGCCTCGGGGTATCGGGAGTTCGCCGGCCTGCTCGTGGCGACGCGGTGGAGGCACAGCGGCGCGGGACAGGAGTGGTCCGCCGTCTACGAGACGGTCGAGTTCGGTGCCGTCGACCCCGCGGTTTTCGAGTTCCCAGCCGAGGTGGCGGCCGAGATCGCCAAGACCAAGCCGGCGGTCGAGCGATGATGCGGAGCGCGCTTCGATGGGGCCTCGCGCTGGGCGCGGCCGAGATCGCCTATGGCGTTCTCTACCGCGTCGCGAGCCTGGACCAGGTCCCGGGTCTTGCCTGGATCTTCTACCTGATGCTGCCGGTTGCGGGGTTTCTCGCGCTGTACCACGCCCGACCTGACGGCTTGACCTACCGGCGCGGCCTCGGCCTCGGAACCCTGGTCGGCGCGCTCGGCAGCTTCGTGTACGTCATCTACGTCTACCTGTTCAACCGCTTCGTGGACGATTTGCTGCTCGTGCAGATTCGGGAGTCGACCATGGCGACGATCGAGGCGAGAGGGTACACCGGAGCACGGCTGGATGCAGCTCTCTGGCAGGTAGAAACGTTCACGCAACCAGCCGGGTTTTCCGCGTACGTGTTCGTCCGGCTGGCAATCGTCGGGACTCTGTGCGCCGCCGTCCTGGCGCTGTTTCTGCGGTCGCGGCGCGACCCGGAGACGGAATCGACCTCCGGCTCGGCCGGCGCGGGGGTCCGCGCAAGCCTCCGAGGGTAGACCGATCATGGGGCCGATCATGCGACACGGATGGAGCTCCCATCCCTCGGGCCGAGTCGCGGTGGCCTGCCTGCTGGCGGCCGTAGGCGGTGCCCTGGCGGATTGGCCGCAGGTGCTGGGTCCGGAACGCGACGGGCGTTACCGCGATGGGGCGCCGACCACGACCCTGCCCAAGGATGGCCCGGTCATCCTGTGGCGGCGGGACGTGGGAAGTGGATTCGCCGGTCCCGCAGTCGCCGACGGCCCGCGGACTGAAGCGCATGTTGGGCTGGCTCCCGTCTATCCCCTCGGGCCGGGATAGTCGTCCCACTCCCCTGTGATCTGGACGGTGATCCCGTCCGGG
>CBDUYN010000127.1:0-30484 GCA_965371445.1 uncultured bacterium
CTATACCGCCTTCGTCGATGTCGACTTGAGCCAGGCCAAAGGTCTGGAATCCGTGGTGCACCATGCCCCGTCCCACGTCAGCACCGACACCCTCACCAAGTCCCAGGGCAAGATCCCCGAGGTCTTCCTGCGCGGTTGTGGTCTCCAGGACTGGGAGATCGCGATGGCGAAGCTCCACGACCCGGACCTGAGTGAGGGCACCGTGACGACGATCACCTACGACGTGGCCAACCTCCGAAACCGGTTCACGGCGATCAGCTTTTATTCCTGCTTCATCTCCTACAGCCACGCCGACAAGTCGTTCGCCCAACGCCTTCACGATCAGCTCCAGGCCCGGGGTATCCGCTGCTGGCTCGACGAGCGCCAGCTACTCCCCGGCGACGACATCTACGAAGTCGTCGACCGCGGTATCCGGCTGTGGGACAAGGTGCTGCTGTGTTGCTCCGAGGCGTCGCTCACGAGCTGGTGGGTGGACAAGGAGATCGGCACCGCGTTCGCCAAGGAGCAGCAGCTCATGAAGGAACGGGCGGACGAGCTCCAGGGTAGGAAGGTGCTGGCGCTCATCCCGCTCAACCTCGACGGCTACCTTCTCTCCGGCCGGTGGCAGACGGCAAAGCTCCAGACGTCCTCCAGCGCCTTGCCGCCGAGTTCACCGGCTGGGCCACAGACAACGCGAAGTTCGAGGACCAGTTCGAGCGCGTCGTCAAGGCGCTCCGCACCGAAGGCGGGCGGGAGGAGGCGCCGGAACCGAAGCTGTAGGTCGCCGCGCTCTCGGCCGGCCAAGACCACCACGGGGGGCGGGGTGCCAGCCATCGGGCTACCCGGGAGCACGCCAGACTACGTCCATATGCTCTCCCAGGTGTTTGCTCAATGTTTGCTCAGCAGCCTGACGGTCGGATCGGTCCAGCCCCCAAGAATCCCCTAAACTGTTTGTAATCAATGGTTTAGGGGGAGTGCTCCGTCGCCATGTGGGGCTCATGTGAAGACAAGGCCAAGGTGAGGCTCGTTCGGCCGGGCTCGGCAGGTTCTCTCCTCTTGCGCCACGAGATGCGGTTGGCGTCCCTTGACCTTGCCACCCAGCGCACCTTCCGAGGGACGGGGCCTGGGAGCTTGGGTGGTAGGCTGCGCGAGTTTTCCGCCCTTCAGGGGTTTCACGTCCCGAAAAGGAGGACACGCGTTGATGACAACGAGAATCATCCACCTGCCGGCCCTCGTCCTGGCCCTCGCGCTCGCAACGGCTGCCTCGGCTCAGCCGCCGCGCGGCGAGCGACCCCGTCCGGGCAGCCAGCGCTTCGAGGAAACGGCGCCCAACGTCGGCGAGGCCGTTCCCGACGTGGCGCTCTACGACGAATCCGGCAAGGAGCAAAAGCTCCGGGAGATCGTCCGGGGACACTACACAGTGCTCGTCCTCGGGTGTCTGACGTGACCCCCCTTCCTGAGGAACGTCTCCAGTTTGGAGACGATCGAGTGACTCCGGCGAAGGCGGTCGCGCCGAAGGTCGAAGAACCGGCCGACGCCGACCCGCGGGAGTTCCTCCTCGACGTCGACGCCGGGACGAACGGCGCGGCGCTCACGGTGAAGACGCGCTACTACGCCTGCGACGACGCCAACACGTTTTGCATCCCGGTGACGCAGAGCTACGCCGTCCACCTGGAGGCCGACCGCAACGGCGGCCGTTCGTTCGAGCGCGGCGGCGGTGAGGGGGACGGACGTGGTCCGGGCGGCGGGAACATGGTGGAGCGCATGATGCGCTTCGACCAGGATGGTGACGGCAAGATCAGCCGTGAGGAGGCGCCGGAGAGGATGCGTCAGCGATTCGACCGCATGGACTCGAACGGTGACGGCGTGATCGACGAAGACGAGATCAAAGCCATGGCCGAACGATTCCGCGGACGTCGCGGGGGCCGAACACCGGGAGCCTCTTAGCCGTATACTTTATTCAGGAGGTAAAGACGATGCTAGCCGACTCCCTTAAGAGGCGCGCGAGGGATCGGCGCGGGCATCGCCCGTTGCCTGACCGACGAAGGCGCTCGCGTCGCTGTCATCGACATCGACGGAGACGAGGCGGAGAAAACCGCGAACGGTCTCGATGGGGCGATCGGCCTGGTCACCGACTGCTCGGAGCCGAGTGAGGTCGAAACCGCCATGGAGCAGGTCGTGGCGGAGCTCGGTGGGCTCGACGTGATGGTGAAACGCCGGGGCGAGGACGGGGCGCGAGAAGCCGTCTGCGCCCACCATTACGGGCCAGGAAATCAAGGTCGACGGCGGGACCACTCTCAAAGCTTCAACTGGATAGGCATCGAGCTGACAGCCCGAGGAAACATCGACTCTCCTTGTGACGTACTCATCTCTGTATCGAGCCAAGAGCGCCGGCCCCTCCCGGCCGCGGCACCACGACCACGGAGACGACGATGGACACCCTCTGGCAAGACGCCCGCTTCGCTCTCAGGACCCTACGCAAGAACCTCTCCGTGACGATCCTAGCCACGGTTTCCCTGGCGCTCGCGATCGCCGGCAACACGACGGTCTTCAGCATGGTCTACGGCTTCCTCTACCGGCCGCTGCCCTACGAGGAGGTAGACCGGCTCGTCCTCGTCGGCGAGCGGACCGCCGAGATCCTTCCCGGACAGGCCTCGCCGGCCTCGCCCGCCAACTACCTCGACTTCGTGGAACGGCAGACCTCCTTTGAGCAGATGGCCGCGATCCGCGGCGCGGCCTTCACCTACGACACCGGCGGCGAGCAGCCGGAGCAGATCACCGGCTCCCAGGCGACGCCGGGCTTCTTTGCCATGTTCGGCATCGAGATGGCCCAAGGCCGGGGTTTCGCCGCCGAAGAGGGCGTCGTCGGACGCGACCGGGTCGTCGTCCTGAGCCACGCGTTCTGGACCGAGCGCTTCGGCGGCCAGGGCAATCCGGCTGGCGAGACCTTGAAGTTGAACGGCGAGGCCTACGAAGTGGTAGGGGTGCTCACCGAGGACTTCGAGTGGATCTTCAACCCCGCGACCGAGCTCTGGGTGCCACTCGCCATCGAACCCGGCAAGGCGTCGCGCCAGCGGCGCAACCTCTTCGCCATCGGACGCCTGCGAGACGGCGTCGAGACCGAGACGGCGAGGGCCGAGATGGAATCGATCCTCGCCCAGCTCGCCGAGGAGCACCCCGATTCCAACCGCGGCTATACCGCGAACGTCCTCAACATGCGCCACGACATCCCGGACTCGCGCAACAAGATGTTCATGACGATGCTCCAGGGAGCGCTCGTTTTCGTCTTGCTCATCGCCTGTGCCAACGTCGCGAACCTGTTGCTCTCGCGCAGCCAGCAGCGCGAGCGGGAGATGGCGATCCGCAACTCGATGGGCGCCAGCCGGGGCCGCATCGTCCGCCAGCTGGTGACGGAGTCGATGGTCATGGCCGGCGTCGCCGGGGTGATCGGCACGGCGCTGGCCCAGGTGGGGACCAAGCTCATCGCCAACGCCTTTGCCGGCCGGTTGCCCTCCATCTGGACACCGACGCTCGACACCGGTGCTCTCCTCTTCAGCCTTGCCGTCACGCTTCTCGGCGGCGCGCTCTTCGGCCTGGCGCCGGTGCTCCAGAGCCTCAAGTTCGACCTCCTGGGCGCCTTGAAGGACGGCACCCAGGCCGCCACGGCCGGCGGCAAGAAACGTCTCGTGGCCAACACCCTCGTGATCGCCGAGATCGCCCTGGCGCTCACCTTCCTCGCCGGCGGCGGGATCTTGATCAAGAGCTTCCACGTGATGCAGTCGACCGATCCGGGTTTCGAGTCGGAGAACGTCCTGATGGCGACGCTCCTACTGCCGGAGTCGCGCTTCGGCGAGCGGGAGAGCCAGGCCACCGGGATGCAGCAGCTGCGCGAGCGCCTCGCCGCGGTGCCGGGGGTCCGGGGGGTCGCGGTCTCGAACGCCACTCCGCGCACCGGGGTCTTGCCCCAGACCACCTTCGCGATCGACGCCCAGCCGGCGTCGGCCGACCAGGCCGTGTCGCAGGTGGGCTGGATGAGCGCCAGCAGCGGCTTTTTCGAGGCCCTTGGGATTGCCGTGCTGCAGGGCCGCAGCTTCACCCCCGAAGACAACCTCGACGCACCGCGGGTCGCGGTGATCAACGAGGCCATGGCGGCTCGCCACTGGCCCGGGGAAAGCGCCCTCGGCGAACGGTTGACGATCGAGGGGGAATCGCGCGAGGTCGTCGGCATCG
Source organism: uncultured bacterium (assembly GCA_965371445.1). GTDB lineage: Bacteria > Acidobacteriota > Thermoanaerobaculia > Multivoradales > J023 > DASWIG01. Next base: position 4,210 of record CBDUYN010000127.1, read on the forward strand.
TCAAGAACGTCCGTCACGGCGTGGTGATCCGCAACGAGGCAAGCGACGTCGTCTACGTCCCCTGGGCGCAGCGTCCGAGCCGTTTTCTCGTCGCCTCGATCAAGACCGAGGTGCCGCCGGAGAGCCTCTCGGAGACGGTGCGCCGGGAGGTGGGACTCTTCGATGCCAACGTGGCGATCCCGCAGCTGCAATCCCTCGTGGCGTTCGTCGACCAGTTCTGGGTCGGCCAACGGGTCTTCACCGTCATCCTGAGCGGCTTCGGCTTCCTGGCCCTGGCCCTGGCGGCGCTCGGCACCTACGGTGTGCTGGCCTACTCGGTGGCGCGGCGCACCCACGAGATCGGGGTGCGCATCGCGCTCGGCGCCGACCGTGGGCGCGTCGTGAGGATGGTCACCCGGCAGGGCATGACCCTGGGAGGGATCGGCCTCGCTCTGGGCGGCGTCTTCGTCTTCTGGGTGACCAAGCTGATCACGGCGCTCCTCCAGGGTTTCGTGCCCGTCGACGTCTGGCAGCCGGTGGCGGGGGTGGGCCTGCTCCTGGTCTTCGTTACCCTGGTGGCGAGCTTCGTGCCGGCCCGCCGGGCGGCGGGTGTCGATCCGATCGAAGCGTTGCGCTGCGAATGAGGCCTCTGGCCTCTCTTTCGGCGCGTGTCTCTTCCCAGGTGATGACCCCCAGTCCGACTTCATCAAGGCGGCGATTCAATGCCCTCTCGACGGACGCATCGGTGGAGGCGGCTCTTCGGCCTGGGCCGTGGAATCGGTTTTCGCCAGAGACGGCGTGGGAAACGCTGAAAGCGTCAGGGCTCCGAGGCGGCGATGAGGAAGAGGGCGGTGCGGTGGCTCATGGACGGTAGCCTATCAGGCTGGAGAGCGTGAGAGAGCCCGTTGCCGAAACTCAGGGGCCTTCCCAGCCGTAGTCCTCTTTAGGAGGTACGCGCGATGTTGAAGCTTGCCGAGTATTTCCAAGTGTTGGCCGAGTCTTTCCAAGAGTTGATGGTCTACAGCTTCATCGTCCTTTTCTGGGTTGCGGTGGCGATCTTCGTCTACATAGGAGTCCGGGAGCTCCTGGATAAGCTGCGTGCGTACGGCTCGGACGGCGAGGGTGAATTCCATCCCGGCCCGTTCAGTCTGCGGCGGGGAAGCAGCCTCCGCCACCACTTCTCTCGCCGGCACAAGGTGCAGTTGCGAGGACGCTGGCACAGCACCGGCAAATGGGTTCCGAGAGAGTGACTCGCGCAGACCGAAACGATCGCCTGGCGCGGACCTCGTAGGTGACGCCGTGTCCGCCCGAGCCTCTCGCCGGCGGAGCTCGTCGCCGATGTGGTGAGGCCGTAGCGCTGCGCCGGCGGGTACGGCGGGACGAAGTTGCTGAACGTCGTGAACGTGTAGCCCGAGTAGGCCAGCATGAGTCCCTCGACGCCCTCGTTCTTCAGGATGGGGTGCCCGCCGTTCTCCAACCCTTTTCGTTCCTGCGTCTGGTCAGCATCCAGGCTTCTCGGGCGTCTCCTCCAAGGGCGTCAGCCACCAGACGACGAGATAGGCCGGCAGACCCGGTAGGACCGGAATGGCCGCGACGACAGCCCACACCACGCGTACCAGGACGACGTTCCAGCCCCAGCGTTCGGCCACGCCGCCGCAGATCCCGGCGATCAGCCGGCGCTTGCGGGAGCGTCGGAAGGGCTTGCGAGCCGAGCGTGGCATGATCTCTCGACCCTACGCCCTCCGACCTGGGGTTGTTTCAGCGCGATCCCACCAAAATCGGGATGGAGCGGGAGGGCGATCCACCGTGCTATGCTGCCGGCCCGCGAGCCGGTGCGGCCTCTTGCCGCCCCGTCCTGGCCAGCATGACGACAAGGAGCTTTTGCCCATGAGATTCGATACCAAATGCGTGCGCGCGGCGATCAAGCCGGACCCCACGACCGGGGCCATCGTCCCTCCGATCTACCAGTCGGCCACCTACGTCTTGCCGGAGATCGGCAAGGACCTCGGCTTCGACTACACCCGCAGCTCCAATCCCACCCGCCAGCTGCTGGAGGAGCAGATGGCCGAGATCGAGGGCGTCAAATACGCCACGGCCTTTGCCAGCGGTATGAGCGCGGTCGACACGATCACGCGTATGTTCAAGGTAGGCGATCACGTCGTCTCGAGCGACGACGTCTACGGCGGCGTGATCCGTCTTTTTGACCGCATCCTCACCAAGTTTGGCCTCGCGTTCACCTACGTCGACTCCACCAACGCCGAAGAGGTGGAGGCGGCGATCCGTCCCGAAACCAAGATGATCTGGATCGAAACCCCGTCCAATCCGCTGCTCAAGGTGACCGACGTCGAGGCGGTCGGTGAGATCGCCCGCCGGCACGGCTTGCTCTACGGCGTCGATTCGACCTTCGCGACCCCCTATCACCTGCGCCCCGCCGAGTATGGTGCCGACCTCGTCATGCATTCGACGACGAAGTACCTCTCCGGGCACAACCTGATCATCGGCGGGATGATCCTGACGGACCGCGAGGACATCCAGGAGCAGATGAAGTTCATCCAGAAGTCGGTGGGCGCGGTGCCGGGCCCCTTCGACTGCTGGCTGACGATGGAGGGGCTCAAGACCCTGAGCCTGCGCATGGCCCGGCACAGCGAGAACGGGATGCGGGTGGCCCGCTACCTGGAGTCCCACGCCAAGGTAGCCGGGGTGACCTATCCGGGCCTCGAGAGCCACCCCAGGCACGAGGTGGCGAAGCGTCAGATGAAGGACGGGTACAGCGGCATGATCTCCTTCGAGCTCAAGGGCGGCATGGAGGCCGGGGTCAAGCTCATGAACTCGGTCAAGCTCTGCGGCCTCGCCGAGAGCCTCGGCTCGGTGGAGACGATGATCACCCATCCGGCCAGCATGACCCACGCCGAGGTCCCGGCCGAGGAGCGCCGGGCGCGCGGCTTAACGGACGGCCTGGTGCGGCTCTCGGTCGGCGTCGAGGACGTCGAGGACATCCTCGAGGACCTGGAGCAGGCTTTCTCGCAGGTAGCTTGAGAGCTACACCGAGCGCTCTTACCCCTGAGTTACAGGTCAATGGTAGGTTGGTTGGCCCGGCTGGGGTTGAACCGGCGCCCTCCCGCTTATCAAGCAGGTGCTCTACCGACTGAGCTACGAGCCAACGAAAGCTGCCACCGGCGGGGCGGCAGGCTGCGCGCCCGGCACGTTGCCTGCCTAACGAAGATTGGTTGGCCCGGCCGGAATTGAACCGGCGCGCCCCGCGTTTCAGACGGGCGCTCTACCCACTGAGCTACAGGCCAACGGAATTTGGAACCCCCGGCGGGATTCGAACCCGCATCCCGCGGCTTAGAAGGCCGCTGCTTTTCCAATTGGGCCACGGGGGCTCGGAATCAGAAACAGTTCCATTCTCAAGTTGTCAAAGACGGACCTCCCCTGTGCAGGCATGAAAATTCCTGCTCAATCCTCCAGTCTCTCCGGAGGCAAAGGCCTGGAAACGACGAAAGCCGGGAACCCCTCGGGGCGCCCGGCTTTCAAACCGCTGAAACACTAAAGTGAAGCAGCTACAAGCCGGACACCTCCCTCGGGATAAAGACCTGCCCTTGCATCGAAATCATGAAATCGACCTGCAAGGGCCGACGTCCGACGCGCCAAGACGCACCCGTTCTCCGCTCGGCGGTGGCCTGGGCCCCCGGCCTTTCGGTACGACGTGGTTGGAGGTTGCTCGACATGGGTTGCAGTCCGTGTTCTCTCTATCTTCGCTTCGGTGGAGGCGCTTGGGCGACCGTCCATTGAGTAGTGTAGAGGAGGTGGCTCTCCTTGTCAAGAATGAATTTGGATTCCTTGCCAGCGGAGTCCTTGACTTCGGCCTCGCCAAGCCGGCCGCCGCGCTCGACGGTCCCGAAGGCTCGGAAGCACCGACCGAGGCGCTGACCGAGGCCGGGGCTGGGACGTAGCGACGAAGCGGATCGGGCCGTCGAGCAGATGGGCCAGGAGAGCGAAGCCATCTCCCACGTCGGTTGGCAGAGGGCCTACCACGAGCTCCGGGGCCGACTGGCCGTCGCACGCGGCGAGTGGAGGCGAGCGAGCACGGAGCTGGAGCAGGCGGAATCGACGCTGCCGGCGTCGTACGGAGAAGCCCCCAGGATCGGACGGCGTCCAATCCGGGCTCGAGGGCGAGGATCTCGCGGACCGTTCCTCTTGGTCGCTCTTCTCTCGGACTCAAAGCCCCAGGACGCGGATCTGTCGTCCTTCGTGGACGGTCTCGTCGCTCGTCATCCGCCGGGGCAGTCACCCTAGCACTGCCGCGGCTCGGAGGCTCTGGCCCGGGCGGTCGGTGGCGTCAGGCGGCGCGGGCCTCCGCCTCCGGACCGGCGCCGATGCCCCGCGCCTCCATCTCCTGCAAGCGGCCGGCGCTCTCCGCGTGACCGCTCTCGAACGTCGCCGGCTGGCTGAAGCGGCGGCTCATGTTCATGCCCCGGCGCAGCACCGCGGGGGTGAGCTTGCCCGTCAGGACGGCGAGAGTCATCTCCGCCCAGATGCGCAGGCGGCCGCGGTCCCGGAACCGGACGTTCATCGCGTGACGCCACAACCCGGCGTACTCCTTGTAGAACTCGGCCGCCGGAAGCTTCGTCGGCAGCACCGAGTGGACGAGGTCGTAAAGCTCCCAGTCGAGGGTCGTCAAGTTGTTTCGGGCCTCGTCCCAGAGGTCGGTGCCCGGCAGCGGCGTCAGGACGGTGAAGCTGCTGTTGTAGGCGCCGGTCCGCGACACCCACTCCCGGAGCCGCGCGAAGTCCTCCCGGTCCCAGTCGGGGTCGGCGATGAAGCCCGGCGTGTAGCCGACGTCCATTTCCCGGCAGATCTCGATCGCCCGGTCGTTGTGCTCGGCCTTGTTTTTCTTGTTGACCGCCTTCAGTCCCGCGTCGTCGATTTTTTCGAGGCCGAGGAAGATCGACAGCTTCCCGCACTCCTTCCACATCTCGATGAGCTCCGGATGGCGGCAGATGATGTCGCTGCGGGTCTGGATCTTGAACCACTTCCGGATGCCCGCGGCCTTGATCTGGCGCGCCAGCTCCTTGGCCCGCTTGACGTTCATCCAGAAGATGTCGTCGCTGAAAAAGACGTGCCGGGTCTCGATCTGCCGGAGCTCCTCGACGACCCGCTCCACCGACTTCTCGCGGAACGTCGACTCGTGGAACTTCCACACCGAGCAGAAGTTGCACTTGAAAGGACAGCCGCGGGCGCTCTCGACGATGGCCAGGGGCTTGTGGAAGTTGAAGTAGTAGTCACCGGCGTAGCGCCGGATCAGGTGGCGGGCGGGAATCGGGAGCTCGTCGGCCTCCATGCGGGGTGCCGCGGCGGTTTGGACGACGCCGCCACCGTTCACAAACACCAGGCTGGGGACTTTTTTCAGGTCGCCCTTGCCTTCGAGCGCGTCGGCGAGCGCGCCGATCATGGCCTCGCCGTCGCCGATCGCCGCGGCGTCGACCGCCGGGTCCAGGTACCACTCGGGATGGCGCGAGACGTCGTGGCCGCCGGTGAGGACGAAAGCGTCGGGAAGCACCTCCTTGACGCGCCGAGCGAGCGCCACCGTCCGGAAGCGCTCGGTCGTGAAGTTGCATTGAATCCCCACGACGTCGGGCTCGAACGCCTTCATCTCGGCGACGCCGCGTTCGGTGCCGTCGATCCGCAGGTCCCAGATCCGGCAGTCGTGGCCGTCGGCCTCCAGGGTGGCGGCCACGCACTCCAGGCCCAGAGGCTCGACGAAGGCGATCATCTCCAGGCCCAGGAGGCCGTCCGTGGCGGGTTTGACGAAGGCGACTTTCATGACTTTCTCCCCTGTGCGGGCGGTGCCCGCATTTGCGGAATCCCCGTCGGGCGTCCAAGCGGACGCGGGCCGACGGCCTTTCGTTGCTCGCTGGCGGCGCCAGCGTACAGGAATCGCCAGGGCCGCGCTACCGGTCCGGGCCGGCTTCTGCTCATCGCCACCTCTCGAGGATCCGGCTCCAGGCCGGGTCCAGCGGCCGGCCCCACAGGACGGAGCCAGCTTCGGCTTCAGGTTTTTCCCACGACTTTGACGACGACCAGGGTCATGTCGTCCTGCTGGGGAAAGCCGGCGGTGAAGCGCCGGACGTCGGCGAGCAGAGCCCGGAGGACCTTGCGCGCTGACATCCGCTGCGTCGGAAGCGTCGCCAGCCGACGTTCCAGGGCGTCGTAGCCGTAGAGCTCCCGGCTGGGGTTCTGGGCCTCCGGCACCCCGTCGGTGGAGAGGACCACCACGTCGCCGGGACGCAGGGGCTGCCGCTGCTCCCGGTAGGCCTCCTCCTCGCGGATGCCCAGCGGGAAACGGGGGTCCGCCGTGGCGAGGAAGCGCACGCCGCCGCGCGACTTGAGCAGCGGCTCGTTCAGCCCGGCGTTGACCCAACGCAGCTCCCGCGGCGACGAGCCAAGGCAGGCGAGGCACAGGGCCGTGAACCGCCGCGCCGGTGTCCGCCGAAAGAGCAGGCGGTTGACGCTGTGCAGGGCCTCTTCCAGGGAGCGTCCCTCGTCGACCTGCGAGGCGATCATGCCGCTCGACATCACCGCCGTCATCGCGGCGCGCATCCCCTTTCCTGCGACGTCGCCGATCGCGACACAAAGGCTCTCGCGCCGCTCGTCGGGCCAGATGAAGTCGAAGAAGTCTCCCCCCACGTCGCTCGCCGGAAGGCAGGTGGCAGCGATCTCGAAACCCGGCAATCGCGGGTCGCGTTGCGGCCAGATCGAGCGCTGCGCTTCGCGGGCGGCGGCGAGCTCCGTCTCCATCCGGACGGTCCGCACCCGGTGACGATAGGAGCGCGCCACGACACCCACCGCCGCCGCCGCCACCAGGCCGCGGAACCACCAGGTGCCCCAGAACGGCGGCTCGATCACCACCCGGACCTTTGCCCGACGCCGGCTCCACACGCCGTCGCAGTTCGTGCCCCGGACCTCGAAGAGGTATCGGCCGGGGGCCAGGTTCGTGTAGGTCGCGAAACGCCGGCGGGCGTCGGTCGTCTGCCAATCCTTGTCGAATCCCACCATGCGGTAGGCGTAACGGTTCTTGAGCGGGTTGCTCAGGTCGAGCGACGCGAACTGGAACGAAAGCACCCGGTCGCGGTAGGTGAGCCGGATCTCCTCCGCGCAGGTCAGGCTGCGCCGGAGCGGCACGCGGCCGTCCACCGCCTCGCCGGGAGCGAGCGACCGGCCCGACAGCTGAAAGCCGGTCAAGGCTACCGCCGGCTCGAAGGTCGAGTCCCGGAGATCCGTCGGGTAAAAGGCGTTGAAACCGTTGATGCCGCCGAAGAAAAGCTCGCCGCCGGGACTTCGATGGTAGGAGCCGCCGTTGAACTCGTCGCTCTGCACGCCGTCGCGTTCGTCCCAGGTGCGGAAGCTCTCGCTCCGCGGATCGAACCGCGTCAGCCCCCGGTTGGAAGTGATCCAGAGGTTGCCTTCCTCGTCTCCCACGAGAGCGTAGATCAGGTTGGCCGGCAGCCCGTCGGCCACGCTGTAACGCCGTACGCGTCCGGTCCGCGGGTCGAAACGGTCGAGCCCGCCGGCATAGGTGCCGAGCCACAGGATCCCGGCAGGGTCCTCCCAGATCGCGAAGACGTGATCGCTGCTCAAGGACTCGGGGTCCAAGCCGTCGTGCCGGAAATGGACCGCGTGTCCGGTCTCGCGTTCCAAGGCGTCCAGGCCGCCGCCCTGGGTGCCGATCCACAACCGGCCCGCCCGATCCTCGTAGATGCACCGGACGAAGTCGTTGCCGAGGCTCCGAGGATCACCGGGATCGTGGCGGAAGGCGGTGAAGGTACCGGCCTGCGGGTCGAAACGGTTGAGGCCGCCGCCCTGGGTGGCGATCCAGAGGAGGCCTGAGGCGTCCTCGTAGAGCCCGCGGATCTCGTCGTGACTCAGGCTCGCGGGGTCGTCCGCGTCGTGCTGGAAGCGCTCGAAGCGGCCGGTTTCGCGCTCCAGCCGGTGGAGCCCGCCGTTGGTCCCTACCCAGAGGGTCCCCGAGCGTCCCTCGTAGACCACCCGCACCCCGGGATGAGCCAGGGCTTGCGGATCGTCGGGGTCTGCCAGGTAGTGGGTGACCTCGCCGCGGTGGCGGTCGATGCGGTCGAGCCCGCCGTCGGTGCCCGCCCACAGGAGCAGGTCCCGGTCCTCGCAGACCGACCACACGATGGAGTGGCTGAGGCTGTTCGGATCCTCGGGATGGCAACGGTAGTGGAGGAAACGGTCCTGGCGCGGATCCCCTTTGTGAACGCCGCCGCCGTAGGTCCCGACCCACAGCTGGCCGGCGCGGTCGTGGCAGCAGCAGAAGACCCGGTCGGTGGCGAGGCTCCTCGGCTCCCGCGGGTCGTGCCGGTGGTGCTCGACGGTGCCCCGCTCCGGGTCCAGCGCGTCGAGGCCGCCGCCGTCGGTACCGATCCACAGCCGGCCCTCGTCGTCGTCGCAGATGGCCATGACCGTGGAGTGCGCGAGCCCAACCGGTCCCGCCGGGTAACGCATGAAGCGGCCGGCACGTTCGCCGCCGCCCCGCTTCGGCCGCCAGCCGTCGAAACGGCTCAAGCCAACCTGCGTGCCGATCCAGAGGCGGCCCTGGCGGTCTTGGTGGATCGCCGTGACCATGTCGTGGCTGAGGCTTGTGAGATCGGCGGGATCGTGGCGGTAGTGGCGGAAGGCGTCGCTGCCCGGCTCCCGGCAGTCGAGGCCGCCGCCGGCTGTGCCGACCCAGAGCCGGCCTTCGTCGTCCTCGAAGAGCGCCCGCACGTCGTCGTGGCCGAGGCTTTGCGGGTCGCGCGGATCGTGACGGTGGTGCTCGAAGCGCTGCGAGCCGCCCGCGAGCCGGTCGAGCCCGCCGCCCTGGGTGCCGATCCAGAGGGCCCCGGAGCGGTCCTCGCAGAGGGCCCGGACGACGTCGTTGGCCAGAGTCCCGGGGTCCTCCGGCCGGTGGACGAAGCGTCGGCAGCGCTCCGTCGCCGGATCGAGGCGGTTGAGCCCCGAGAAGGTGGCGACCCAGAGGGCCCCGGAACGGTCCTCCAACACGCAGTTCACCTCGCTGAAGCTCAAGCTGGTAGGATCGTCCGTAGCATGTCGGAAGACCTTGAACTCGTAGCCGTCGAACCGGTTCAGGCCGTCCTCGGTGCCGAGCCACAAGAATCCCTGGCGATCCACCAGGAGGCACTTGACGATGCTTTCCGAGAGACCCTGCTGGACGGAGAAACGCTCAAAGAGGAGAGGCCTCCTCGGCGCGGTGCTCTGGCGGGATCCTGCGCTCATCTCGACGATGTTACCGGAGATTCCGGCCGCCGCCACGCTGGCGGGCTCGGCCACAGCGATTTTCTCGGCGGCCTTCTCGACGACGGCCTCCTCGACGGAGGTCTCGAGTGTCCCTCGGCGCTTTAGCGCCCGAACGGCCGGGCGAAAAAGCGTCGGATCCGGGCGGTCCCCGAGGCGGCCGCCGCCGGCGACGTCGCCGACCACGCTGAAACGTCGCCTGACTCAAAGCCGTCGGCGAAGATGAACGAGACCGGATCGGCGCGGTATACTCCATGCCTGCCATCGTCGAGGGCGGCGTAAAAGGCCATCTGGCCGAAGTCGTTCAGGCTGAATCGGTTGGTCGCGAGGTACGACACGATGGAGCCGTCCAACGGATCGCCCGTGGCGATCACCTTGCCGGCAACCGGATCGGGGCCGGTAAAGATGCCGTCACCGCCGGCGTCGAGCGCGGCTGAAAACATGAACGTGCCGGAGTCGTTGATCGCCACACCGCCGGCGCCGAAGTTCCAATACGGATCGTCGGTGGTGGCCACAGCGCTGAGCGAAGCCTCATCCGCCCCGGCATAAATCCCCATGAAGCCGCCCCACAACCCCTCCGTGAAGGCGACCGTGCCCGCTTCGTTCAGCGCCACCAGGCCGAGGTTAGGAAAGTCGGGATCGGTGAGCGCCGGGCTGGCCACGCGGGTCAAGGCACCCCCGGAGGCCGTCCCCTTGTAGACGAACCACCACTGGAAGGTCCCCCCGAAGAGACCGGCGACGAAAGCGAGGCCCCCGCTCTCGTTCAAGTCGCCGTTATAAAAATTGTCCGGCTGTACCGTGCTCCCCTGTGGAATGTCCTCTTCCGGCAGGTCTTCCCAGCTATAGACGGTAGTGATCGACCCACCACTGCCGGTGACCAGCGCCACCGCGCGACCGAGCACTCCGCGATGATCTGCCATCAGCGCCAACCCCGAGTTGTCGAAGGCTAAGAGCACATACATGGGATCGACGAAAGGATCGGAGGGCACCGGGCCGAGGGTGACGAGTGGGCCGCCGTTGCCGGCAAAGACACCTGGCTGGAACAAGGGTGCCGCCAGATTGGCGTCGAATGCCACGAACCCCGCGTCATTGATGTGCACCTCGCCAGAGAAGGTGGCTATGGCGCCGGAGGTGTCGGCGATGGTGGTCACCGTCTCGCCGTCGGCCCGCACGATGGACTCGATCAAGTCGTTCTGAATGACCACGACGGCAACGACGCCGCTCGCGTTGATTGACATCTGGAAGGGTTGGATCTGGGCGAAGCTCTCACCGTCCAGAAGCTTCGTGAAGCTGGGCTCCGCAGGGTTGCCGGCGGACGGTGCCGACGCCAGAAGCATCAGGCCTAGGGTCAGAGTCACCGTAGGTCTCTTCACGAGTACCTCCTTTCCAAGACGGTGGAAGACATCTCCCACGGTACTCCCGGGGAGCAGGTCGACACACCACACATCAAGGTGGGGCTGACCTACCCTACCGGGTAGGCTTCAGGGCGCCACTCTCCCGACCAGATGAGCACAGGCACTTCGGAGAAGATGGCTGGGCCTGGGGCTGGTCGGCGTCGGGCTCGCCGCCGGGTTTGCCGCTTCCTTCGCCCTGACGAACGTCCTGGGATCGATGCTCTACGAGGTCAAGCCGAGCGATCCGCTGACTTACGCCGGCGGCACAACCTGGTCGGCTCTGCGAAGACGGTGCACGTTCGCACCTCGGACGATCTCCAGTCGATCGAAACTTTCCGGGCAATCGGCCCTCCTGCTCGGATCTTGCGAAGGTCCTCGCGGGACGGTAGCTTCGGCAAGCCAGGCCGTCGTCCTCACCCTTCTGACCGCGGTCCAGGCGCCCGCGGAGATCCTGTCCTTCGTCCATCTGGCGACTTCCGGGAACACCCTCTGGCGCCACTCCATGGGCCCTCCTGAGGTGCCACGCGTTTAGAAATACTTTGGCCTCGCCATGGCCGTAACCCTTTGAAAGGTCAGATATACAACCCTTTCAGGGTTGGGGAGTCGGGGTGACGCCACTCGATGTCGTACGAGCTCTACTCGTCGACAGGCTGCCCGGCGTCCATCGCCTTGCAGGCCTGTCCGTTCAGGCCGTCCACCCGGCCGGAGGAGTCCGCACACAGCAGGGAATGCACCCGGATGACCTGGTCTTCGTCTTCATAGACGATGACCCCCTCCTGGTCGTCCCCGAAGCGTTCCCGCGGTGCATCGTAAAGGAGCCCGAGCTGCCAACTGCCGTCATAGGTCACGTCCTGGATGCAGCAGGAAGAAAACCCATGAATGGCCTGCTCGATGGCGCCCTCGACTTTTGAATCGGCGTCGAAGGTTCCGGACGTGCGCACTCTGGTCGCGTTAGTGATACAAAAATTGGCGCTACCGCATTGAAAAGTACCACTCTTTCCGATCTTGCAGCTGCTGTACGTCACCTCCCACCAGCCATAAAACGCCGGGCAGGTGAAGTACGCTTTAAACGTCCTTACCTCGTAATCGTCGCCGTCTTTCTCTACCTTGATAGACACCACTTTGCCCCGGCTTGTCAGCCCCCGGTAGGTGCCCAGTTGCGGAGGCGTCGTGGCTGTCACAGTGACCGGACCACAGCTTGCCGGTGGCGTTCCGGCCTCACCGGTGATCACCAGGGTGTAGTCCGTCGTCTCCTGCGGCGAGACGTCGTACGGACCGTCCAGCGGCACGTCGACCCCGTTGACAGCCGCCGAAACCCCGTTTGTCGATTCCCAGCTCAGGGTGGAGCTTGCACCGACCCAGATCGAGGTGGGCGAAGCCTTGAGCATGGAGCAGGTCGGTGGCGGCGCCGAAACCTCCACGGTGACCGGACCACAGCTTGCCGGTGTCGTTCCGGCCTCACCGGTGATCACCAGGGTGTAGGGAGTCGTCTCCTGCGGCGAGACGTCGTACGGACCGGCTAGCGGCACGTCGACCCCGTTGACCGCCGCCGAGACCCCGTTCGTCGAGGTCCAGCTCAGGGTGGAGCTTTCACCGGGCAAGATCGACGTGGGCGAAGCCGCGAAATCGGCGCAGGTTGGCGTCGGTTGAGGGAGCACCTCGACGGTTCCGTTGGCGGTCGTCGAATCCTCGCCGTCCGAGACGGTGTACGTAAAGGTGACGGGGTTGTCGCCGCTGACGAAGCCAAGGTCCGGATTGAAGACGACGTTTCTACCTCCCGGCGCGATACTCACGACCCCGCCGACCGCCGGCTGCGTCACTGCCGTGACCTTCAGCTTCACCGGCTTGCCGTCCCGATCCTCCGCGACCTCGCCGACGATGGGGATCTCGACCGATTCGTTCATCCTCGTCGTGGCCGTACACTCCTCGGCCAACGGCGGGAAGTTGGACCAGACGAATGCCTCGTTGTCGGTGATGGCTGCCGCGGCGTTGTCCAGCGGATTGAAGTACTCCTTGACCGTTCCGGTGACGGTGTCCGTGACCCGAAGGGTGTACTCAACGGTCGTCGTAGCGGCAGAAAAGACCCAGAAATGATCGTTGATCTTGCCGCCGTCGAGAATCTTGATCAACATCTCCCAGTTGTCGGCGTCGAAGAAGTAGAAGAGACCGGAGTCGGCGGATCCGACGGGCACGACCTCGCCCGAGCCGACGTTGGAAGAGCGGTCGCGCCAGTCGACCTCGACCCGGAAACGGCCGAGGTTCAAGCACATGTTGGTGTCGCCGGCCATACAGGGCCCGTCCACGATGTATTTCTGGCTGTACTCGACGAGCGGCTTCATGCGTTTAAGCGTCGCCTCCCGGACGACACCCTGCTGGTCGCCCGCGCAGGAGAACGCTCCGGTGTCAGTGATGGCGGCGGCAGCAGTGCCAAGAGGGTTCGTGTAACTCTTCACGCTATCGGTGGCCGTGTCGGTAATCCGTAGGGTGTACTCGACGTTGGTCGTGGCGGCGGCGAAAACCCAGTAACTACCGCTGATGGAACAACCGTCGAGAACTTTGATCAACATTTCCCAGTTGTCGGCGTCGAAGAACCAGAGAAGACCTGAATCGGCGGAACCGAAGGGCACCACCTGGCCGACGCCGGTGTTGCCGTTGAAGTCCTCCCACTCGACTTCGACTTTGAACCGCTCCTTGTTCAGGCATAGCTGGGCCTCGCTGTCCATACAGTCCGAATCGGCCTGAGTGGTGGCGGTAGCGCGGTTCGAGTAGCCGGAGTTTCCTTCGCTGTTGCTGGCCCGGACGCGGAAGTCGTAGGTGGTGTCAGGCGTCAGGTTGAAGACGTCGGCGCCGGTCGAGTTGGCGGCCACCGAGCCGATAGTCTCGAACGAGCCGCCGCTGGGGCGACCCTGGACGCTGAACTCGTCTTCGTTGCCGGAATTGTCCTGCCAGCCGAGCCGGACCTCGGTGCTCGAGACGGTCGTCGCGGTCAGGTTCGAGGGGGCGGCCGGTGGTGTCGCGGTGGTGCCACCCTCGCACTCCAGGCTGAGGGTGTAGTCACCCGTGTCGTTAAGGATGATGTTGACGAGGCCGATCAACCAGGTCCCGGAGCTTTCGAGGGTATGGACGATGTGCGCGTCCTTGTCGTAGTCCCAGCCATCGGAAGCCACCACTCCGTCCGACGGGTGGTGCAGGGTCATGAAGAGGTTGATGTTCCTGGAGGTCAGGTCAAGGGTCACCTTGACGCCGGCCTTGCCGCTGAAGGACCAGAAATTGGCCTTCTGCCCATCGCTGAAGTTACAATCCGGAGGTGTCGAGGAGCCGATCTGACCGGTGACCGTCTTGTCGCAGCTCATTGGCATGATCGGGCAGGCCTTGGTCTGCACAAGGGTCTTGATCTGCGACAAAGCGGCCGGGCTTTCGAGTGGGCGCACCTGTGGCGCGCCCGGGCCGGCCAGGAGGGGGGATGAGAGAAGGCAGAGGGCAGTCAGGACGATCAGGGACAGACGCATGATTCTCTCCTTTTCGGTCGCCGCCTGTGGCGGGCCGCCGGCCTCGACGACGAAGCGGTCCCGCAAGGGCCGGTCCAGATGGGTTCTGGCGTCCAGCCTGGCACGACCGAGGGCCGTGCCGAACCACCCAACGGGGTGGGATCGACAGAAGGAGGCTCTTATGACGCCCCTTCGGTGGCCAACCCATCGAAAACAAAGGGCTTGCGACTTGGATGGCACCTCAACGGGGGGCGAGCGAGGTCGCGGTGGGCGAGGCACACCCCAGGCGGCGGGAGCTTGTCCGGCAGCACCGCAGGTCCATGGGCTTGCCCCTCTCCGCGCCCGGTAGTATCCTGACCTCATGGCCAACAAGATCCGGCTGCCGGGGCGGAGCGAACGCCTCGCCTCCGACGATCGCCTCGCCCGACCGGAGGTCGGCCAGTTTGGCGAGGAAGTCATCGACGGCGTACGGATGGAATGCATGGCGGCGACGCGGAGAACCGTCAAGCGATCCGGGAGTGCCAGGACATGGCCCCTCTAGGGCGCTTGTTCGACAAGGCCCTCGAGGCGAGCTCCGCGTCGGAGATCCTGGCCGAACTGGAGAAAATATTTTGAAGGGCTATGATTTCGGGAAAGAGCCGCAGAACCCTATGAGTCTTGCCGTCTTGCCGGCTCGCCGTCTTGCCACCCAGCCCGGTTCTGCCCGTTCGGCGACGAGGCTGGACGCGAGCCGCGCCTCTCAAAGGACCCAGGCGTAGCCGATCTTCAGGAAGACGGCACGGTTCGACTGGACGAGCGAGACGTCCTCGTCGGCCTGGTAGTTGTCGGAGTAGCCCAAGAAGAGGACGGTACGGGGGTTCAGCTTGTAGGAGAAGAGGAGCTGGGTGAAGAGGTTGCGGCTCTTCTCGTCGATCGTCGGCTCGGCGGTGTAGAGCGTCGGGTCGCGGACGATGTCGGCGTACTGGAGCGTCGCCCGCAGGAAGGTGCGGAGATTCAGCTGGTAGAGGAAGCGCGACTGCGTCAGGTTGGCCTTGAAAAGCGTGCCGCCCTCGACGTCGAGCTCGTGGATCTCGTGCGAGAGACGGATGCGCAGGTGGCGTCCGACGTCGAATCGGAGCATGGGCTCTAGAATGGTCGACTTGCCCGGCTGGGTGTTGGTGTAGTCGATGTCGTCGGCGTAGCGCGCCCACAGGGCGATCCAGAAGCGGCCGACCGGCTGGATCTCGGTCCACAGCCGGTAGTAACGCTGGTCCTCGAAGTCGACGCCGTTGAAGTGCCGGTCCTGCGTCCCGACGGTCCAATTGACCTCCGTCGGACGCTCCAGGCGCGGCTCATCGTGGGGTCAGGGTCAACACCCCTTCGGCCTCCGTCTCAGCGGTAGGCCGATCGAACAACACCGGATGGTAGTCGACCTCTTGCCACAGCGCGATCTGATCGTCACGGTGGGCATGGAACACGTGGGCGCATTGTCCGGTGCTGTTGACCGCCAGGGATCGACCGAGGTCGGCGAGGTCGGCGATCAGCCGCTGGGAGGTGCCGGCCACGGCGATGAAGGGCTTGCTGATGCTCGGCGTCGCGGCGTTGACGGTGAACGGGCCACCGGGAGCGGGGACCGATTTGGGGTTGAAAATCCAGTCGAGCGGTGCCACGCCGGACATGCCGAGAGGGAGATGGCCCAAAAGCGCGCGGTGGAGTCGCCCCCAGCGCCACTTCGCCGGGTCCTTCCCGTAGTGCTCGGCGAGCCAGACGACGGCATCGGCCAGGCTTTGGTGCAACAGCTCTTGCCGCGTCTCGACCTCCGGGGTGGTGCGGTCGTCGAACCATGGGTTGGCGTCCCAGGCCAGGAGCTCGGGGGTGATCGACCTCTGGTGGAAGGGGAAACGCCGAAAGGCCTTGGTCAGATCCTCGCCGAACTCGTCCTCGACCAGGTTGAGCAACACGAACCAGTGCCAGACGTGGTAGATGGAAGCACCGACCCGATCGGCCTCATAGCGCAAATCCCACTTCTCGACCTCGGCGAGCGCCCGTCTCTCCAGGTCGCTGCCGGGCTCGATGTCCAACAGATAGGGGCGTAGGGTCTCCGCCAGGAGTGAGTAGGTGTCGGCCTGGATGCGCCGCATGTCCTCCCGGCCGAGCGTTTCCTCCGCGGACAAGAGGTCGGTGATCCGCTGGGCGCGGCGGGGATCTGCCCAGTCGCGGGTCAACCGATGGGGATAATCGTCCGAGGTCACCTTGTTGTTGGCGCTGACGATGAAACCTGCCTCCGGATTGAACGCCCGGGGGAGCTCGTCGAACTCGATGTAGCCCTGCCACTCCCACTCGCCGTTAGCGCCGGACACCGGGACCGTCCCGTCGTGGCCAGGGGCCCGGATCGGGTGCCGGCCCACCGCCTGCAGGCCGATGTTGCCCTCGACATCGGCGTAGACGAAGCTCAGGTTTGGCGCCTGCCAGCCGCTCAGTGCTTGGCGAAACTCCTCCCAGTCCCCGGCCAGATTGAGATCGAAGAGCGCCCGAGCGACGCCGGTTCCGTCAAGCGCCGTCCAGCGTAGCGCCATCAGCGGTTGGCCCACAAGCTCCTCGGCAAAGGCGTCGTTGACGATCGGACCGTGGTGAGTGAGCCGGACGGTCATGGTCTCCGGCTCTTTACCCTTCACCTCGATGGTCTCCTCGACCAGCTGCAGGTCCCGCCATTCGCCCCGGAACTGGTATTGCCTGGGATCGTCCGGGTCGTCGAGGGTCTCGGCGAAGAAGTCCTGGGCGTCGGTGAAGAGATTGGTGATCCCCCAGGCGAGGCGTCCGTTGTGGCCGATGACTACCGCCGGGATCCCGGGGATGGAGAAGCCGACGACGTTGAAACGCCCCCCGTGCAGGCCGTTCTCGTACCACACCGAGGGCATCGCCAAACCCATGTGGGTGTCGTTGGCGAGCAACGGACGGCCGCTCTCGGTGCGGCTGCCCGCGACCACCCAGGCGTTGCTCCCCCAGGCCGGCGCGCTCTCGCCGAGCCAGGGCAGGAGGTTCTCCAGGCCTGGCCCGGAGTCGTCAAAGCTCCGCTTCGCGCTGGTCCCGACGGCCGGCGACCCGGCGGACTGAGGAACGATCACCGGGCCGGCGGCGGGATACGGGGGGAGAAGCCGGCGGGCCGCGGTCTCGCCGGCTTCGCCGAGCTCGTGCAGGAGGCGGGCGCGCAGCAGCTCCCGCTGCATGTTGAGCCCCAGGTAGAGGCTCATCAGCTCGATCGCACCCAGGCTGTCGACCGGCGACCAGGGTTCGGGATCGATCCTCAGCACGCTGAACTCGACCGGCAGACGGTCGCGGTGATCCTCGAGGAAGGCGTTGACTCCGGCGCTGTAGGCCTCGAAGAGTCCCCGAGTCTCGCCGTCGAGGGTCTCCCATTCACGTTCGGCCGCGCGCCGCAGGCCCAGGGTGCGGGTGAAGCGGTCGGGCTTGAGGCCCATCTGGCCGAAGGCGGCAGCGAAGGTGCCGTCGGCGATCATGCGGTTGAAGTGCATCTGCCACAGCCGGTCCTGGGCGTGAGCATAGCCCTGGGCGAAGAACAGGTCGCTCTCCTCTTCGGCGTAGACCTGAGGGATGCCCCAGCCATCGCGGATCACTTGAACCGGCGCCGCGAGGCCGTTCACCGCCACCTCGCCGTCGATCTGCGGCCAGGGACGGCGAGTGAACCAGAAGCCCCAAACCGCGACGGCCACCACCAGGACCAGCAGCAGGACAGGGAGGATCTTGAGCAGTCTCCAGAGCCATTTCTTCATCGTCTTTTCCTTATGCGGTGCATGTCTTTCCTGATGGCGGAGCTTCGCCCTTCGCCCAGGCTGGTGATCCTCCGCGTGAGGGTGTGGTGAATCCTCCGCGTGAGGGTGTTTGCTGGGAACCGGAGGCGACAACGTAGTATACTCCGAAAACACCAGAGCGTTTCGACCCCGTCGTCATCCAGTGGACTCTTTCGAAGAGGAATTCCTCGCTCAAGGGAGCACCAGACATGGTAGACCTCTTTCAGGATCTTCGCTTCGCTGGCCGTCAGATGATGGCCAGGCCGCTTTTGTCGGCGCTGGCCATCGTGTCGCTCGCCCTTGGCATCGGCGTCAACAGCTCGATCTTCAGCATCGTCAACGCCTTCCTGCTGCGCGACCTGCCGGCCGCGGACCCGGAACGCCTGGTCGCGGTCTACACCAGCGCTCCCTCCGACGGCTTCCGCTACTCCACTTCATCGCTTCCCGACTATCGCGATCTGAGGGAGCAGAACGACGTGCTGGTCGACCTCGCCGCCAACAGCGTGTTCATCGGCACGCTCGACACCCAGGAAGGAACCGAGTTGCTCCTCGGCGAGGTGGTGAGCGGCAACTTCTTCGCGGTTCTCGGCTTGCAGCCGACGGTCGGCCGCGACTTCCTGCCGGAGGAGGATGAAACCGCCGGCAGCCACCCGGTGGTGATGCTGGGGCACGGTTTCTGGCAACAGCGGTGGGGCGGCGATCCGCAGGTGGTCGGCCGCAGCCTCAAGCTCAACGGGAAGTCGCTGACGATTGTCGGGGTGACGCCGCCGGAGCTCAGCGGCACTTTCCCGGGCTTCGAGGCAAACTTCTGGCTGCCGATGCAGATGTACGACACGCTGTCGGAGTACAAGGCCCTCGAGGTCCGCGATTTCCGCTCCTTCTTCCTCACCGGCCGCCTGCGGGACGGGATCTCGATCGACCAGGCCCAGGCCCAACTCGGCAGCATTGCCACCCGTTTGGCGGCGGACCATCCCGAGAGCAACGAAGGCCGCGAGGTCACCGTCGTGCGCAAGCGGGAGGTGACGATCAATCCCGAGTTCGACGCCTCGATCTTCGGGGTCGCCGGGCTGCTGATGGCGATCGTCGCGCTGGTCTTGTTGATCGCCAGCTCGAACATCGCCAACCTGCTGTTGGCGCGGGCCAACGACCGGCGCAAGGAGATCTCCATCCGGCTGGCGGTGGGGGCGAGCCGCGGGCGGTTGATGCGCCAGCTTCTGACCGAGAGTCTGCTGCTGGCGCTCGTCGGCGGCGCCCTCGGCCTGCTCTTCGCCCTGGCGACCACACGGTTTCTGGTCGGTTTCAAGCCACCGCTGCCGGTCCCCCTGTCGCTCGATCTCGGCCTCGACCTGCGGGTTTTTCTCTTCACTCTGGCGCTGGCGGTCGCTACCGGTGTGCTCTGCGGCCTGGCGCCGGCGATCCAGGCCTCCAAGCCCGATCTCGTCACCACCCTCAAAGACGGGTCGGCGACGTTGGGGCGCGGCTATGGCAAGCTCGGGGCGCGCAACTTGCTGGTAGTCTCGCAGGTCGTGGTCTCCACGGTGCTGTTGATCGGTGCCGCACTCTTTCTCCGCAGCCTGGGCAACGCCCAGTCGGTCGACCCCGGCTTCAGCCTGCGCAACGGGGTGGTGGCTGACTTCAGCCTCGGGCTCGGCACCAGGTACAGCGAAGAAGAGGGACGCAACTTCTTGCGCCAACTGGTCGAGAGGGTCGGTGCCCTGCCCGGGGTGCGCTCGACGGCGGTCGCCGGACACTTGCCCCTCGGCGTCAAGGTGATCAGCGAACCGGTGCAGATCGACGGCCAACCGGCGGCCAAAGACAGCGATCGACCCAAGGTGGACCTGGTCCAGGTGGGACCCGGCTACTTCGCCACCCTCGGCATCCTGCCGCTGGTCGAGGGACGGGAGTTCAAGTGGCACGACGACCGCGACGCCCCCGGTGTCGTCATCGTCAACGCGACGGCGGCGCGCCGCTTCTGGCCCGAGGATTCGGCGATCGGCCAACGTCTCCGGATCGGGGACGGTGGCGAGCGACTCGAGGTGGTGGGCGTTACCCGCGACGGCAAGTACCGCACCCTGGGGGAAGAGCCGCGGGCCTTCGTCTACCGCCCCTATCTCCAAGACTACTCGTCGTCGATGGCCCTGGTCGTCGACAGTGCCGTTGACGAGCAAGAGGCGCTCCACGCGGTGCGGCGCGAGCTCGAGGCGATGGACCCCAACCTGCCGATCTTCGAGATCAAGACCATGTCGCAGCACCTGGGGATCATGCTCTTCCCGGCGCGGATCGGTGCCTGGCTGCTGGTGGCCTTCGGGCTCCTGGGGCTGGTCCTCGCCTCGGTCGGCCTGTACGGCGTCGTCGCCTACTCGGTCTCCAAGCGCACCCGCGAAGTGGGCATCAGAATGGCGATCGGCGCGAACCGCTGGCAGATCTTGCTGCTGGTGGTCCGTGAGGGAATGGTCCTGGTAGCGGTCGGCATGGCGTTGGGCATCGGCTGCGCGCTGATGGGCAGCCGCCTGCTGACGACACTGCTCTACGGAATCGGCGCCAACGATCCTCTCACCTTCCTCGGGGTCCCCTCACTCCTCGCCGCGGTCGCTCTCCTGGCCAACCTCCTGCCGGCGCGGCGAGCGACGCGGGTCGATCCGATGGTGGCGCTGCGCTACGAGTAGTACGTCAAGCGGCGGGCTGGGTGACCTGTCGGTCGGATTCCACCTGACCGTAATCGAGCTTGACGATGCGGTCGGCCACGTCGTAGTAGTGGTCGTCGTGGCTGATGATCAGGGTCCCCTTGCCGCGGGCCTTGAGCTCCGGCAGAAGCTGGCGGTAGAAGATCTCTTTGAACACCGGATCCTGATCCGCCGCCCACTCGTCGAAGACATAGATCGGACGATCTTCGAGATAGGCCGTGAGCAGCGCCAACCGCTTGCGTTGCCCCTGGGACAGGTCGGTGGTGGAGAGCCGGTTGCCGTCGATCTTCACCTTGTGATCGAGCTGGAGGCGGCTCAAGTACTCACGCGCCCGGTCGTCGGCGTCCACCGCCTCCAACCCTAGCAACTGCTCGAAGAGAAAAAAGTCGGAGAATACGACCGAGAACAGCTGCCGGTAGGCTTCCCGGTTCTCATCGGTGATCGGCCGGCCGTCGAGACGGATCTCGCCGTCCGTTGGGGCGTAGAGGCCGATCAGCACCTTGGCCAGGGTGGTCTTGCCGCTGCCGTTGCCGCCCACCAGAAAGACCAGCTCTCCGGGCTCCAGGCGGAGGTTCAGGGGGCCGAGGGTCCAGGTTTCGTTCTCCTTCTCGTGAAAGTATTCGTGGGCGACGGCGTCGAGCTCGAGCCGCTGCCAGGACGGTTCTCCCGGCACCTCGGTCACCTCGCCTTCCTCGGCCTCTTCCGCCGCGAGCGACATCCCCAACTGCTCGACCTTCTTGTAGGCGACGTTGCCTCGGCCGACGGCCGGCAAGATCGACAGGAAGAGCTCGAGCGGCGACATCATGAACAGGATCGTCAAGATGTAGCCGGTCAGGATCTCGGCGCTGACCTCGTACACCAGGGGCAGGGCGAAGAGCAGAAGGCCCATCAGGACGAAGAACAGGAGCTGTCCCCAGGTGGCGACCACCGCGAAGATGGTCAAGCCGGTGACGTTGTGGTCGCGATACGACCCGGCGGTGGCCTCGAGCACGTCGGTAAGGAAGGCCTGGCGGCGGCGGCGATGGAGCTTGAGCTCCTTGGACCCGTCGGTCAGCGCCCGGAAGTGCTTGTACATCTCGTCCTGCTCCTCGCGCGCGGCGGTCAGGGAGCGCATCGTGCCGCGACCGAGGAGCGAGTAGGTCACCGAGCCGACCAACAGGAAACCGACGACCGCCAGGAAGACCGGCCAGGAGAGCCACAGCAGGTAGGCCATGCAGCCGATCAGGATGGCACTGTTGATGGTGACGAGGTGAAAGATCTGGAGCACGTTGGTGATGGTCTGCACGTCGTCAGTGAGGGCGGCTAGCAGACGGTGGGGGCCGAGCTCCTCCAGCCGCCGCTGCGGTACGCCGAGAATCCGGCGGCACAGACGCATGCGCAGGTTGTAGATGGTCCCCTGGCTCAGCCGCACCAGCAGGATCTGCGAGGCGATCTTGCTGATCAGCACGACCAGGCAGAGGGCGACGAAGGCCCAGACCAGCTGGAGGAAAGGGACCTCGTCGCGGGTGAGAGTCACGTTGATGACGGCGATCAGGGCGGTGTTGGTGATTCCCGCGATCAGCCCCGCGAGGTTGGCGAGGAGGATATAACCCGGGGCAGTGCGAAACAGCAGCGAAAAGAGATTCACCGGACTTCTAGCTCCTTGTCTTGGCGTGAGCCTGGTCGAGGCAGGCACGCAGCTCGGCGGCCAGGTGGGTGACGTGGGGTGGACGGAAGATGGAAAAGTGATTGCCGGGAATCTCGTGGACCTCGACGCCGTACGCCGCCAGCTCGCCCCAGCCCATCTTGGGATCCGAGACCGTCCGGACGATCTGCCGGATGCCCCTGGCGATCCGGGGCCAGCGGCTGGCCGCGGGCGCCGCGATCAGCGGCTTGCTGGCCCGCAACAGCGTCACTCGCCCTGGATAGGGCCGTGGCACGTAGCTCCAGCGGGCCTCGATGTGGCTCTTGAGGAGCTCGAATCGGCGCCTCGCCTCGCCCGGCTCCATCTCGCCGGGCAGGAGGCCGGCGTCCCGCGCCCAGCTCAGGATCTCGGCCAGCTGCCCGTCGGTCCCGAGCTTCGCGAGCTTCTTCCACGGCAGCCGGCTGTCGTCGGGGGGCAGGCCGAGGTGGAGGGCGAAGTTGGCCACGAAGAAGGCCTCCCGATCCCGCGGGGGACGGTCGCCCGGGCTCATGGGGGTGGAGTCGATAAGGGCGAGGAGGGCCACCTCGTGGCCCTGCGCCGTGAGCTTTTGGGCCATCTCGTAGGCGACCACGCCGCCGAAGGAATGGCCGCCCAGGAAGTACGGCCCTCGCGGCTCCGTCTCGAGGACCACGGCGGCGTAGTGGGCCGCCAGGTCCTCGACGCGGTGATGAGCTTCTCCGCCGCCCTCCCCCTGCAGGGCGTAGAACGGCCGGTCCGGGGCCAGGCGGCGCGCCAGATCGAGATAGCTCAGCACCCCGCCGCCGGCCGGATGGACGCAGAAGAAGGGCGGCCGGGAGCCCCGCGGCTGCATCTTCACCACCATCGGCTGGCGCCCGTCCGTCTCCTGGCGGAGCACGCGCGCCAGGTTCTCGACGGTCGCCCGCTGGAGCAGGGCGGTCAGCGGCGGCCTCTTGCCGACGGTCGACTCGATTCGCGCCATCAGGGTCACCGCCAACAGGGAGTGGCCGCCGAGCTCGAAGAAGTCATCGTCGATCCCGACCGGCTGGACGCCCAGCAACTCCTGCCAGATCCGGGTCAGCTGCAGCTCGAGCTCGTCCCGCGGGGCGACGACGGCCCGGTCGCGTTCGAGCTCGGCCTCCTCGGGAGCCGGCAGCGCATGACGGTCGACTTTGCCGTTGGGCGTCAACGGCAGCGCCCAGAGCGGCACGAAGGCGGCGGGCACCATGTGCTCGGAGAGCCGCTCGCGGAGGAAGTCACGGAGCTCGCCCGCCGCCGGGCGCGGCTCGCCGGTGGCGACGACGTACGCCGCCAGGCGCCGGTCGCCGGTCGGATCCTCGCGCACCGTGACCACCGCCTGCCGGACCCCGGGATGCTCGGCCAACACCGCCTCGATCTCTCCGAGCTCGATCCGAAAGCCGCGCAGCTTGATCTGATGATCGATCCGTCCCAGGAGCTCGACGGTGCCTTCCGGCAGGTGGCGCGACAGGTCTCCCGTCTTGTAGAGGCGCCCTCCCGGCTCGGAGCTCCACGGATCAGGAACGAAGCGCTCGGCGGTGAGCGCCGGGCGGTCGAGATAGCCGCGCGACAGGGCGACGCCGCCGACGTGGAGCTCCCCTGGAACCCAGACCGGCTGCGGCCGCAAGCGGCGGTCGAGCACATAGATCCGGGTATTGGCGATCGGCCGTCCCAGGGGCACCGCGCCGCTGCGGCCGGCGCCGTGCTCCAGCCGCCGGGTCATCACCGCCACGGTGGTCTCGGTGGGGCCGTAGCTGTTGAAGATCACGCAGTCGGGGGCCAGGGCCCGGATCTCTTCGATCCACTCCCAGCGCAAGGCCTCCCCGCCCAGCACCAGGCGCTGCCGCGGCAGGATACGCTGCGGATGGGAGTAGGTCATGAGCGCCGCCAGGTGGCTCGGCACGATCTTGAGCACGTCGATCCGGTGGCGCTCGAAGACTTCGGCCAGGGCAGCGGGATCGGCGACGCGGTGCTCGGGCACGACGTGCAGGCAGCCGCCGCTCGCCAGCGCGAGATAGAGCATGGTGTTGCCGAGATCGGCGGCGAAGGTGGAGACCATCGCGTAACCGGCGCCCGGCGGCAGGTCCAGGCGATCCCCGAAGCTCAGGATGTAGTTGAGCATCTGGCGGTGGGCGATCATCACACCCTTCGGCCGGCCGGTGGAGCCGGAGGTGTAGATCACGTAGAGCAGGTGCTCCGGCACCGTGCGGCTCGCGGGGCGTTCGGCGCTCTGGTTGACGATCGCCTCCCGGTCGCCGTCCAGCAGCACCGTCTCGGGACGTTCCTCGGGCAAGGCGTCCAGCAGTCCCTGGCGGGTGACGAGAAGCTTGGGCCGGGCGTCCGCGAGCACGAAGGCCAGGTTTCGCCGGGGCTCCACCGGGTCGAGCGGCAGGTAGGCGCCGCCGGCCTTGAGCACCCCCAAGAGGGCGACGACCATCTCCTCCGACCGTTCCAGGCAGAGCGCCACCGGCGCCTCGGGGCCGACGCCGCGCCGGCGGAGGCAGTGGGCCAGCCGATTCGCCCTCTCTTCGAGCTCGGCATAGGTCAGCTGCCGGCCTTCGCAGGCGACGGCGATATTCTGCGGTGCGCGGTCGGCCTGTTCCTCGAAGAGATGGTGGAACCCGGCTTGCGGCAGCGGCTCGCGCGCGGTGTCGTTGAACGCCACCAACAGCCGCCGGCGGGCAGCCTCGCTCAGGACCGCGAGCTCGCCCACCGGCGCCCCGGAGCGGTCGACCACGTCCGCCAGCAGGGTCTCGAGCTGTTCCCCCAGGCGGAGGACGTCCGCCTGCCGGAAGCAGTCCGGGCAGTAGTAGAAGGCGGTGGACAGGGCGCCACCGGTGCGCCCGCAGGAGAGCCGCAGAGCGAAGCGGTCGGCGCACAGATAATGGTCGCGCACCGAGATCGACAGATTTGCCGCGCGATGCTTCGCGGGCCGTTCCTCGTAGTCGAAGCCGACGGCAAGATCTCCAGCCGGGACGAAGTAGCCCTGCCATTCGTAGGCCTCGCTCGTGAAGCGATCGACCTGTCGCAGGACTTCCTCGAAGCACAGATCCTCCATCCACCGGACACCGACCGGCAACCACTTGGCGTAGAGACCGAGAGCGCCGTAGAGCGGCGCGAGCTCCCGGCCGTCGAAGGCCGCGCCGACCACGACCGTCGCCTGGCCGCTGAGGCGCCAGAGCAGCATCTGCCAGGCGACCTGAATCACAACCGCCACCGCGGTGTCCTGCCGGGCGGCGAGGGAGTCCAGCTGGGCGACGAGCTCGGGAGAGAGCGTCCGTTCGAGCACCTCCGGCTCGAAGGTCTCGGCCGGCGACCTGCCGGTGGCGAACGGCAGCGGCAGCTCGGCGTGGCGGGACCCGTCCTGCCGGCGCCAGAACGCCCGGCCTTGCTCTGCCTGCTCGTCGGCGAGCAGAGCGTGCTGCCACTCGGCGAACCGGACGTAGGGAAAGGCCTCCCCGGCGACGGGCTTGCCGGAGAGAAGGGTGTCGAGCTCGGCGATCAGGTTCTTGAGCGTCCGTGCGTCGGCGCACAGGGCCGGCGCGGCGAGCAGCAGCACGTGTCTTCGGTCCGCGAGCCGCAGCAGGGTGGCGCGCAGCGCCGGGCCGGTTTCGAGATCGAACGGCCGCCGGCGTTCCTCGCCGAAGAGCTCGTCAAGCCGGGCCTCGCGGCCCTCCGCTGCCAGGTGTCGGAGATCCATCTCGCGCCACTCCGGCGCGGCACCTTGCCCGAACCGTTGGATCGGCAGCTCGTGGTCCGGCAGGAGATGGAAGGTCGCCGTCAGGATCTGGTGCCGGGCGACGATCTCAGCCACAGCCTCGGCGAGCCGCGGGGCCTCCAGCTCGCCCTCGAGGAGGAGAGCGCATTGGGCCCGGAACGCGGCCGGGCTCGCAGCCTGCAGACGCCAGATCCGCGCCTGCTGCGGCGAAAGCCGATAGCCCGCGATCGCTGTCACCGGTCCTCCGACGCT
>CBDUYN010000128.1:0-30435 GCA_965371445.1 uncultured bacterium
CGAAGAAGGCGAAGAAGGCGAAGAAGGCGAAGAAGGCGAAGAAGGCGAAGAAGGCGAAGAAGGCTGATTGCCAGACGCTGTCCAGGGACCCGGAGAGCCGCTCCGGGTCCCGCTTTGCGGAGCTCACCAAAAACCATGAAGCTGAACGCCCGGTCCACGCCGCTCGTGGCCCTCGTCGTCCTCCTGGCGCTCCTCTTCGCCGTTGGCGCACCGGCGAAGCCCCAGCCCACCGGGAAGCGCCCGGCCAAGTTTCAGCTCGTCTATGGCCCGGCCGGTGAGGCGGACCTGGAGCCCGCCCGTGACCTCGCACGTGCCACCGGGCTCTTCGACGACATCGTCCAGGGCTTCAACGACACCTTCGCGCTCGACGAGGACATCGTCGTCCTCTTCGCGAACGACGAAGAAGGCCCCTACTACCAGGCCGG
Organism: uncultured bacterium; assembly: GCA_965371445.1. Classification (GTDB taxonomy): domain Bacteria; phylum Acidobacteriota; class Thermoanaerobaculia; order Multivoradales; family J023; genus DASWIG01. The sequence goes on from CBDUYN010000128.1 coordinate 426, forward strand.
CGAGATCGTCATGAGCTACCAGTTCCTGGCGCTTCACGCCTTCCTCTTCACGGAGCTCGACTACGTGGAAAGCGACGAGGAGCTGGCGGAGAAGATCTTGAACGTCACCGAGTTCGTCCTCTACCACGAGCTCGCGCACGCTCTGATCGACGCCTACGCCATCCCCATCCTCGGCCGTGAGGAAGACGCCGCCGACAACCTGGCGGCGATCGTGGCCACCAGCCTCGACGTCGGCGAAATCGCGCTCGTCGCCGCCGACGCCATCGACATGGGCCTGGAGCTCCAGGGCGGCGACATCGACGATGCGGAGTTCTGGGACGTCCACTCCCTCGACGAGCAGCGCATGTACTCGGCGATCTGCATGGTCTACGGCAGCAACCCGAAACGCTACCGCGGCCTGCTCGAGGACGCGGCAATGCCGGCCGACAAGCGCGAGGCGTGCATGATCGAATTCGAGGAAAAACGCAACGCCTGGCTCACGGTCCTTCAACCGTATTTGAAGCAGCCCCTTTTCGAGTGACGGACGCTCGGCTCCTCGTCCTCTTTTTCGCTTCCGGCGCCGCGGCGCTGGTCTACGAGGACTGTGGTCAAAGGAGCTGGGGCTCCTCTTCGGTGCCGCCGCCCCTGCGGCGGCGGCGACCCTCGCGGTCTTTTTCCTCGGCCTCGCGGCCGGCGCCGCCTTCTGGGGACGCCGGGCCCGGGCCTCCGCCGGCCCTTGAGGACGTATGCGCTTCTGGAGGCCGGCATCGCCGTCACGGCGCTCGTCTACTTCCTGCTCCTCGACCTCTACCAGGCCGCCGACCGGCCGCTGATCGAGTACCTTTCGCCGCGGATCAACCGCGAGCACTTCGGCGCGGGGAAGGCCAGGGTCCTGGCCTTTACGGAGCTCGGCGATTTCTGCGACGAGCTCCTGGCGTCCGCGCCGCCTTGGGAAGATCCCTTTCTCGCGGTCGTGCCAGCCGCCTCGCGGGAGAAGGCGCTCGCCGCAATGACGACGTCGATCCGAGCGCGGCGAACGCTTCGCCCGGCACCCTCGGAAGCCCCCCAAACGCGGCGCAGCGTTCTCACCGGACTGACGCAGCGTCCCGGAGCGCGGCGAAGGCTTCGCCGCGACTTCTGAGATCCCCTGGAGCGCGGCGAAGCCTTCGCCGCGAATTGCCGCGTCTCCTCAGAGCGGCCCGAACGCTTCGCCGCGAAATACCGCACGGAAAAAATCGCGACGAACGCTTCGGCACGACCTGAGGGAGCCCCCGAAGTCGCGGCCCACGCTTCGCGGGGCGACGGGTGGATCCCCCAGTCCGCTGTGAAGCGTTCTCCGCGCTCTCTGCGATCCCCAATTCCGTGGCGAAGCGTGTACCGCGCTCTCTGCGATCCCCAATTCCGTGGCGAAGTGTTCATCGCGCTCTTTGAAATCCCCAATTCCGTGGCGAAGCGTTCATCGCGCTCTTTGAAATCCCCAATGGGGCGATTCTTCGCAGACTACTGAGTGTGCATCCCGGAACATAGCGTCTCTTAAGAAATTCGTAGTGTTTTCCCCTTATTCCCTTCGAGATGGCGTAAGGCGTTCATCCGGGAGCCTCCTCAGCGCCCCGGGAAAGAACTTCGCCTCGACTTCGCGGGAGCGTCCTATCTCCTATCCAGAGCCGCGGCACCCGCCAAGAAAAAGCGGAACATTTTGAAACGACCTCGAAACCAGGGGAAGGTTTTGTCGGTTGACCGGTCAAAACGCCCCTTTCCGGACGCGGACCAGGCTCCTCGTGGGGTTCGGCGTTACAAAATCTTCCCCTCCCGGAGGCCGTCTCACAAGAACTTCCGCCCAATTTTGCAGTCCTACAGGCGAAGTCTGCCGCAAGCTCTTCGACGTCGCCCGGCAGACCGGATCCCACGGGGGACCGCGACGCCGGAGGCACCGGAGGGAGCCCTGGGCCTCAAGCGGGCCCTCGTCCGGCTGGGCCGTGAGCGCAAGGTGACCGAAACGGCGGTCCTCGTCAAGGACTCGGCCCTCGGCGCATTCAACGTCGAGTTCTTGGGCACCGCGCGGGTGGTCGAGGCCTTCTTCAAGAAGGCGGGCCTCGACAAGGTCGCAGCTCGGGTCCGGCCGTCGACGCGACGGCTGGGAACCACGGTGATCCCCTTCCCCGCGGATCCGGCCGAGCTCGAGGCCGAGTTGGCGACACCCGAGCAGGACGAGACCCCGGCTGAGGACGGCGGCGTAGAGGACGTGAACGGTGAAGACACCGACACGGACGACGACGCCGACGTCCTCGGGACCGGCACCGACGACGACGCCCAGGCCCTGGCCTAGGCGAAACCATCTCCAAGGCTATTCCTTTCGAGCCGTGGCCCTGAGTCACGGCTCTTTCTTGTCAACGCCAGCGCACGGCGAAAGTCAGGGGCCTCACCTTGGCCTTGTCCGGAGGCGACGCGCCGCGTCGTCTTCTTCGCCGGGAGCGTCGACGCGAACTCCGGCTGCTCCTCCGAGCTCGCCGCAGCGCAGCTTCCCAGAAGATCGATGTCAGAAGCCAGCGCCGTTTTCCGTCTTTATAAGGGTGTACGCGAGTCTACGCGGCGTGACCGCGGCCTACCGAGGGCCAGGGTCGCACTCCCGCACGGGGCGGGGCCGCCGAAGGCTCCCCAAGATGGAGGACGACCCGCATGTCTGACGACATCCACTACTTCGAACCGTACACCCTGGTCGAGGTCACCACGGTGACGATCGGCAACCGTCGCCTGCTGCGCCCGTCGGAGGAGGTCAACAAGATCATCGCCGGCATCTTCGGCAAAGCGCAGCGGAAGTACGAGATGACGATCTGCGACATCAAGGTGATGTCAACGCACTATCACGGACTGCTCCAGCCGAGCGACGCGGATCACGTCGGCCGGTTCATGAACTTCCTGAACACGAACCTCTCGAAGGAGATCGGCAAGCTCTACGGGATCGAGGGACCGAAGCTCCAGTCGTACCACCTGATTTCGGTCAGCAGCGAGGAGGAGGCGCAGGTCGATCGGCTCCGGTACCTGATCTCGAACTCCGTGAAGGAGCAACTCGTGGAACGGCCTGAGCAATGGCCGGGCATCCACGGTGTGACGGCGCCACCCGACAGTGTCTCCCCCCCTGGATCCCCCCAAGGGGACGGTCCCTTGCTCACTGGTCGCTGGTACAACCGGAGCCGGGAGTACGCGGAGTTCCAGCGGACGGGAGAAGCGGACCCTGAGGAGTTCGCGACCGACGAACGGATCGTGGTCTCAAAGTTGCCGTGCTGGAAGCACCTGTCGCAGGAGGACTACGACCGCCGGGTGGCGGAGATCGTCGAGGAGGTGGTCGAGAAGGCGGCCTGTGAGCGTCGCGTGACCGGACAGAAGATCGCAGGGGTGAAGAAGATCCTCAAGACGAAGCCGCTCAGCTATCCCAAGTCGGTGGAGAAGTCTCCGAAGCCCCGGTTCCATGCGTTCCGCAAGTCGGTCTACAAGCAGATGTGGGAGGCGTACTCGTGGGTGCTGGCGGCGTTTCGCGAGGCGGCCGACAGGTTGCGCGACGGGGATCGGGACGTCGTCTTTCCAGAGGGGACGCATCCGCCGAACTTGCCGTTCGTTCCGTTCGCTTGTCGGGGGCAGCCAGCGTAAGGTCGAGCCGCCGGACCTGTGGGAGGTTCGGGGGCAACGGCCAGAGCGTTCTTTGACACCCAACCTGTGACTTCCGGCTCTCAGAGTGCGGAATAGGAAAGGGTGTATCCAGATGATCGGGAGAGGAAGGAAGACGGCCGACTTGGCGCATTTTTCATTTATATGCCCCCTACTTCTTCTAGAAAAAGGGGGCACATAAAAATCTTGTCGGGGAGCTCGTCGTCCTGGCGGGATCACGGGTGGTTCGGGGCCGCGTCGGTTCTTGAGGTTAAGAGCCCGGATCCTGCAATCGTCCATTCCTCTCCGATCCTCCGGATGACCAGAGGGCGACTCGGCGGAGGAGGAGGCGCCGGCTGCAACTGACCTCCGACGAACCGCAGCTGCAGAAGATGCCGAAGTGGGTGGAACCCATCGCTCGAGCCCCATCGAAGGGCCGCAAAGCCGCTCTGGGAGCGGCTCTCCCTCTCTCCCCACAGGGTGGGCGCGTGGTGGTCGAGAGCGTCGGAACGGTGGTCGGCTTGCCTCGGAATACGCACTGGCGCCTCGACGTGGAGTAAACTCGTGTCCGATGACCACTGAAGATCAGCCCGCATCGACAGGGGACCGCCTCGCCGACCTCGAGCAGGAGAACGAGCAGCTTCGGGCGGAGTTAGAGGGGCTGCGCTCGGAGAGAGAGCGGCTGGGTCGTCTCCGTACCCGCGTAGCTGGTTTCGCGACGGGCGCCGCCGCGCGGATCCTCCTGGGGCCAGGGCTCGTCGGGAGTCTCAAGGCGTGGCTTCGCGCCAAGAGTGTGCGTGATCGTTGACGAGACGGCGGAACTCGGCGCTGCGATTTTAAGGAGAGTCATCCGTGTCGGGCTCTTCGCGTTTCTGGTCGGTTCGCTGGCGGTGGTTCTGCCGCTGTGGCAGAACTTTCTCATCCGCGACCAGAACGCCAAGATTCAGAAGCAGATTGAGCAGCAAGCCTCAGATACCCTCATCGTCCGGCGCGCCCAACTACTGGCTACGATTTACGAGGAGGAGTGCGAAGACTCGGCGTCGCAAGAAAATTCGGCGCCGTCGAAGACGGTACCTCCAGCATCAGAAGTCAGCGCCTCGGACAATGAGGTCAGCGCTGAAGAGGACCGCGCCGCGGAGAACGGCACCACGGAAATGAGCATTGATGAGCGCGTTGTGGCAGTGACATCGGTGGGCGGATGGAGTGGAAACGTCTTGAACCTCCGACGTACGACGACGACAGGCAAGCTCTGCAGCCCCAAAGCTGATCCTCGAACTCGTCGAGAGGCCGTACTCGCGTTCGTCCGGACTGAGCGACACCAGGGTGCAATCGTGGATCTCAGCAAGGCAAATCTCCGCGGATTGGACCTAAGTGAGGCGGACCTCAGCCAGGCGATCCTGGTTGAAGCAAACCTCAGTCAAGCGAACCTCAGAGGGGCGAACCTCAGCGGGGCGAACCTCAGCGGGGCGAACCTCAGCGGGGCGAACCTCCTCATCGCGGACCTCAGTGGGGCGAGCCTAGGCCCGTCGGGCATCCAATATTTTTCACCCATAGCGAGCCTCCATGGGGCCTTCCTCAGAGAGACGAACCTCAGCGGGGCGGTACTCTGGAGGGCGGACCTCGATGAAGCTGATCTACTTGAGACAGACCTTCGCGATGCGGCCTTACAAGAGGCGTCTTTCAGGGGGGCGGAGTTCGTTGAGGTGAAACTCGCCCGCGCGAATCTCCAGGGCGCGAACCTCATAGGGTCGTCCTTTTCCATGGTTGACCTCCACGAGACACTTCACCTCACACCCGCGCTACTCACCGAAACATGCGGCGACGAGACAACTCAGCTCCCAGAAGAATTCGAGCGTCCCGAGTCCTGGCCGTGCAATTACAGGTTCATCGACAATCCCCCAGCTCCGTACGAATAAGCAATGCCCCTCGCCGCCTTCCCGCCGAGCCAAAAGGCCGAGAACGTCGCCCGTCGCCGTGAGCCAAAAGGTCTCACGTCCGTCGCCGTGAGCCAAAAGGTCTCACGTGCGCGCGCGACGTGCGCGCGGTCAAGCGTTAAGGAAGGGTGCCGTGCGCGGGCCGTCGTTTTGCACCGTCGTTTTGCACCGTCGTTTTGCACCGTCGTGCGCGCGGTCAAGAAGGAAGGGTGCCGTCGGCGCCCTCGAGGTGACCGCTTCCCAGGCCCAACATAAGGCCCAATATAAGAGAGGAGCAAATGTAATAGCAAGTTCAAGCAATAGATCGGCCTGGCGGAGCCAAAAGGTCTCACGTGCGCGCGCGCGACGTGCGCGCGGTCTGATGAAGGAAGGGTTTGCAGGGTGCGCCCGCCCGTCGAGCTCCGCGCGTCCGCTCCCTCGCCGCCGCTCCCCGCCGTCCTCTTGCGTCGTCGAGGGGGTACGGCGAGGACCGAGGGAGCGGCGGTGCGCACGTCGGAGGGCGGCGAGGACCTGGCGGAGGGTCGACGGCGGGCGGGACTCGGCGCAAGGACGGCGCCTGGCGAGGACGGCTGCGAGGACGGGCGGGGATCGGGTGCGCGCGCACGTGAGACCTTGCGGGGTGCTCCGCGCCGCCTCGGGGTTGAATCCTCCAGACGCCTGGAGGATCGCTTCGACCACGGCCCCCTAGGAGATGCCCTAGGAGGTGCCATGCACATCACAAGGCTATGGAAGGTCGATGCCCACTTCGTGGAGAGTATCCACCATCTTTCGCCTGATCTCTGAGTCGTACTCCTCCTCGTAGGTCTTGACCAGCGTGTTTCGCAGATGATCGCGTAGAAGGGAATCCGGTTCAGAAGGGGCATCAGCGAATCGCTGCGCGACGGCCTCGAACACGGCTGAGCGAGATTCTCTAGGCGAACACGCTGTTATACCCAGAAGGGTAGTGCGGTATATTCTCACCGCAGTCAGATACTGACCATTTGCCAGAGCATCACATATCCTGCTGAAGAGATCGACCTCCCACTTATCGTCATCCAGTTTGCGCTTCAGTTGTCCCATCTTTTTCGAGAACTGTACGGGATCGTCTGCGAGCTGAAGAAGGGCGTCACTGGTCTCCCCCAGTAATTTTTCGTTTATCTCGAAGCACTCGATGCCGGCATTCTTCGAGGCGATAAACCCATCGACAGCGATTTCTGCGCTCATCACATAGTCACCATCTTCGAGTGCCTTCGACAACCTTGTTGCAGGCTCGCGTATGCCGATTGAAATGTCATCGAGGTGACGTGCGAAGTCATCGAGGTGAGGTCCGAAGCCTTCTGGTATCGAAGATGGCAGCGGACTGTCGACTCTCTCGAGAGAACTCACGATTTCTGCGATCTTACCCTCGAGAAGGGCGGCTCTTCTGTCTTCATCCGCAATCGCCCGTTTCTTTATTACCAACTGGATGACGACCGCTGTAGCCGCCAGGAGAACAACTGCAACGATGATTATCAGAGGTTTGCGCACATCTGACTCTCTGGAAGTGATGGGTGGATTGTCGAGGGCTCTTCATCAACTTGTGTGGAAAGCGATAGGTTCGAGGCTTTCAGGAGGCATGTTGAGACCACCGAGGTGGAAGTAGATGCTTCGGCAGCTCGCGCTCTTCTTCCAAGCATTGGCGCTTGACGCCCCGGCGCACGGCTCGCTTCATGATGCCGTCGATCACCGTCCGGCTCAGGCTGAAAAGCTCGGCGACCGCCGTAATGCTCGCCTCTTGGAGCCACGCGATCACCAGCATCGCCGTGAAACGCGAACCTCGGTCCGCCCATTTCCAGGCCCGGACCCGGTGCCTTCAGGTCAGGCAGTGGCAACTGTATGAGTGACGACGGTGCGTTGTCCCGGTGGTACCGCTCCAGATACTTCAACGGGTCGCCGCCGGTGATCTCGCCGGTATTGAACTTAGCGCTTCGCGCGAACTTTGTCCTGTTGCACTTCGGGGCTCCCTCGGCTACACTCTCTACGTCCTGTCTATGCTCGCCTTTCAGGCCGATCCTGACAAAAATTGTCAGTCCCCTCGGTAAGTCCTTTGTTTTCAGTAGTTTGTGTAATTTCCGAGACGTCGGGTTAGTTCCCCGGATATCCATAGTCGTTGTACGGATTGGCGTCAGGTGCCGTACGATAATGCGGTGCAACATACGTTCGTGGGTCTTTGTCGCATGCTGCTTCGCGATGTCGGCCAAGCGCAGGTCCTCCAGCAACAGCTTGACGTTGAGCTGGCGTCGGCCGGGCGACAGGCTGAGCGGTAGGCCGTCTTTGGTCAAGCGTCGACTTGACCGCAAGGCCCACCAGATTCGACCGTCAAGGGCAATTCCCAACGCTATCCTAGTCGAGGAGTGCATGACTTGTTCATACCACAATGCTGCCGTAATGTCAAGTCCCTTACCAGGTGCCCTCATCCAGGATCCGCCACCTCCAGGTGGCAGGCCGGTCAAACCCGGGGCGTGGACCCGCCTCGCGGGGCTTGCAGCTGGCCTCGGCGCCGCTCCAGTGCCGAAATCGTCGATTCCAGCGGCGATCTTTGGCATTTCGCCGAATTCAAGCAGGTTGAAGCCGCCGATTCGCTGGAATCGACGATTGGCGTAAGTCCGGCGTAAATCGGCGTCAGCCAGGTGGCTCGGTGGCCATCGTCGCCAAGGTCCGGCGTGCTTCGAGCAGGAGCTGCGTCGAGGGATGGCTGGACCCCAGCCGGAGAGTCAGGTGCCGGGCATGCCGGACCACGCGGCCGGGCACGTTGATGATCCAGTAGCGGATGGCCTTCATGCGCTTGGTCACCCAATCCGCACCCAGCACCAACCGCTTCATCAGGGAGTTGAGATTCAATGCCAGGATCATGGCGCCCCACCAGGCCGCGTTGGCGCCAAAGTACTTCGAGGGAAGGCACCCGCCTGCCAAGTCATCCTTCATGACCGCATGGGCCTCTTCGCTCTTGCCACACCGCTCCCGCAGCCACCGGATCACCTCGTCGCCGACGAGATCCAGGTTCGTTACCACGCCGAAAAGTTTGAAACGGCGAGGATGATCCTGGTCCTGGTAGTCGATCACCGAAAATGGAAGAGCGGCTTGGTCGCTCTCCATGCCCTCCAGCTCGAGCTGGGCCAAAGGCTCGCGAATGGCCAAGAACCGATACTTCGGACCATCCTTCTTGCGCGCCGACTCGTTGGGTACGAAACACACCTCGGCCCATTCCTGGCCCGTATCCACGAGCCGGTCTCCTCGCCGACGCAGCAGCGGCTGCCAGGCTCCTTGCGCCACATCGTAGACGGCTGCGCGAAAGGCCGAGGTCACATCGGCCCCCACCGCGAAGTCGATGACCCCGAATCGCTCGTCCTTGCCCTCGGCGCAGTAGCGCAACAGATCCCATGGGTAGCCGGCCGTGTCCGAGCGCATCGCCACCTTCTCGACGCCCTCGGGCAGGCACGCCAGGCTCTCTTGCAGGATCCGCAGCTGCTCGAAGCCGGCCGGCACATTGCCGTCGCGAAACTCCGAGTGAACCACCACCTGCTGCTCGGCCCACCACACATTGAGCGGCTGGTACGCGCGGAACTTCTTGTAGCAGAACAGCGCTTCTTTCTTCTGCGTCTCGATCAGTGTGGCGTCCATGTCGAGCGTAGCCGTCGACTCCTGGTGATGCCGCTGCAGAAAGCCAAGGCAGTCCCGATTGATCTTGGACAAACCCATCAGCGCCCCGGTCGGCGACGGGATGAAGGCCCGGCCCGCCTCCCTCGATTCCTCCTCCTCCGCATCGTGAAACGACACCAAGAAGCGGCGCAACGCCGAGATCGACGGCACCTTGCGATCCGTCGATTTGCGCCAGCGGCGCTCCCGCTCGCGCCGTTCGGCGCGCGGCATTCCGAAGGTCTCCGTGCGGTGCAGGATCAACGCGAAGCCGTCGTCGCCTTCGAGCTTCGCGAGATCCTCCACGCACTGGCCGCCCGCCAGGTTGAGCAGGATCAGCGTGGTCAACAACTGCTCCACGCTCCAGCCCTGCGAGGCGCCCGTTAGCCCGAGATGCCGAGCGATGGAGTCGCGCAGACCCACGATGTGGCGAGATCCAGGTAGATCGGAAGACCCCCGAGACCCGTCAGGGTCGTCTTCCTGTCGAGCTGGTATGGAAGGACGCCTTGTGCCACCATGTCTTCACCCCGTTGGTGATGGGTCGTTGTTACCCCTGTAGTTGCAGGGGACCAGCGGGGCTCCTACTTTCTTGGTGGCGGATCAGGGGTTACCAGGCCTTGAGGGCCTTGGGGGCCTCGACCTGCTGCCGCGGGCGGTTCGGGCGCTTACGGCCGACGCGACGAGGCCGTCGGACACCGCTCGGGCACGCACCGGACGCGGACTGAAGTCCGCTCCCGGCCGGCCGCGGGGCGGGCGGGACGCCCGCGGTCCCAGCACTTACGCCCCGGCCCATGAGGACCACCGACACCGATGGACCACGAGCCGGACGGGGACTTCGTTCGCGGGGCGCGTTCGCTCCCGGCGGAGACGCGGGGTCGATTCTCGACGTCTGGGCCTGCTTCAATGACGGCCCGCCATGGGCCTTTTGTAGGGCGCTTCAGGCCTGGACGGTTTCTAGAAAGCCTCGGTGTCGCCGAGACTCGCGAAGCTCCCCTGGGAGCTCGTGTAGGTCTTCTCCACGCCCGTGTCGCCGTCGGTCACCGTGAGCTCGAAGGAGACGTCGGTCAACGAGCCGTAGAAGACCCAGAAGTTTCCGTTGATCTTGCGACCGTCGAGGACCTTGACCATCAGCTCCAGGTTGTTCGGACCGAAGAACCAGAAAAGCCCCGTGTCCTGCGTGCCCTGCGCCGTCGCCTGTCCGACACCGGAACCACCCCTGGAGTCCTCCCAGGACACCCGGGCCGCGAAGCGTCCGCCTTCGCCCAGACAGAGGGTCGTCGCATCGGCGACGCAGGCGCTGCGCGGCCAGACGCGCTCGTCGAGGTCCCCGACGACGTAGCCCGGGTCGTAACGGCACGGCCCCTCGACGAGGCCGCCGGCCACCAGAGTCTCGCAGGTCGCCTGGAGAGCCGCGGCTGTGGGCTGCTCCAACCCTGCGGTCCAACCCCGCAGCGCCTCCCAGCCGGCGAGCGCCTCGCCCGGCGTGAAGCCGCAGTGAGTGGGCTCGTCCTCGACCACGACGCCGACCGTCAGGTTCTTCTTCGGCACCACCGAGGCGTACTCCGCCTCGTTCTCGACGAGAACCAGGCCGTCCTTGTCGGTGTGGATCGAGACGATCTTGACGTCACCGACGTCACCGGTCGGGCTGTAGTCGTCGAGCAAGTATCGCCGGGCCTCGGGATCGGCGTCGACACGCTCGATCGAGGCGTTGAGCTCCGCGTCGGCGTAGTCGACGTCGCGATTGCCGAGACCCTGGCCGCCGGCGAGCTTGGCGGGATCGTAGATCAGGTCGGCGAGGCCGAACGTCGCAAAGCCCATGTCGGTCAGCAGGAAGCTCTCCGGCAGAGACGTGACCGCGAGGATTCGGTCGAGCCGTTCCTGCTGCTCGGCGCTGCGCGCCGCAGGGGGCAGGAGCACCCCGGTACAGGCGTTGACGGCGACCGCCAAAGTCACCTCGTTGATCTCCGGGGGGATCGGGAAGGGCAGCCCTCGGCCGCCGCCGGGAATCGCCGCCCCGGGGACGTCGCCGCAGACGTCGTCGTAGATCAGACGCAGGTCGAAAGCGCTGTTCCAGATCCGGCTCCCCCCTACGGCGCCGCAGATCGGGTACGCGCCCACGACGTCGCCAACGCCCCCGACCTCGATCGCCTGGGCGGTCACGATGCCGCCCAGCGAGGCGCCGGTCACGAAAACCTGCTCGGGGACTCCGACCTCGTCCGTGAAGGCTTCGTAGAGCTCCTGGAGGTCCTGCGCCGTCTGGAAAAGGGCCCAACCTCGCAAGCTGTAGCTCGACGCGGCGACCGCGTAGCCCTCGCTGAGCTGCACGTCGACGAGCGGACCCAGGTCGGGCGACATGTCCAGCGGACCCAGGCTGAAGCCGTGGTTCCAGATCACGAGCCCGCCAGCCGGCGTCCAACCGGGCGGCACCAAGATCCGGTAATAGGCACCGGTCGCGGTTTGCCCAGTGTACTCCGTCTGGGCAACGGCAGACGTGCTGGCGAAAAACGCCAGCACGATCAGGGTGACGAAAAAGGCTCTCCTGCTTCGATCCATGGGATCTCCATTCCTCTTTGCGGGCTCCCCCGCCGGTGTTTTGCTTTGCCGCACAAAAGCGGCAGGAGCTCTTCACGAAGGGAGCCAGTGTGTCTGGTTCTCCGTGGCAGAGTCAATCCGGGGACCCAAAGAGATCAGCGGGCGAGAGCGGGGACGCCAGGCTGCGCGCCCCGGGCGGAGCCTACCCTACTTCCAGGCCGGGACGAGGCTCGCCGGGTCGAGGGGCTCGCCGTCGCGCCAGGCTTCGAAGTGCAGGTGGGATCCCGTCGAGCGGCCGGTGTTGCCGACCTCGCCGAGGACGTCGTGGCGCGCTACTTTTTGCCCCACCTCGACGGAGAAGGCCTTAAGATGCCCGTAGTAGGTCTTCAAGCCACCGCCGTGGTCGACGACGACCACGGTCCCGGAACCCGGCTTCGGCTCGTACTCGGTCGTGGCCACCTCGACGACCCCGGCCGCCGCAGCGAGGATCGGTGTGCCCTCGTCGGCCACCACGTCGATCCCCTGGTGCTGGACGACCTTCTGGTTCCAGGGATCCTTGGTCTTGCCGTAACGGCTGCTGATACGTCCTCCGGGCAGCGGGTTCCCCAGCTCCGGTGTCACCTCGGCCTGGGGCTCGGGCGACGGCTCGCCCACCGCCGTGGCGCCGGCGAGCGGTAGGAGGAAGACTCCTAGAACCAGGGCGGCGGCCAACGTGCTCCAACGACCGAACCGCGACGAAGTACCTGAAGGCGAAAGAATCGTACGGATTCGCATTTCCCATCTCCTTTTGTGGGTCCAAAGGTGTGGAACGTCAAGCTCCATGGCCTCGAGCTTCAAGACGGTGACGAGGCTCGTTGCATAGTCGCGCCGCGAAAGGACGCCGTAAGAGAGCACCGTCTCGTCGCAGAGGCGCTCGCGTTCCTCGGCCAGGACGCGGCCCGAAAGCCACGCCACGGGGTGAAAGAAGTAAAGGGCTTGCACCAGGTGCTGAAGGCGCAGCCACAAGCTGTCCCAGCGCGCCACGTGGACGAGCTCGTGCGCCAGCGCCGACTCGGTCGAGACCTCCTCGTCCAGGAGCACCTCGGGCAACACGACGACGGGACGCCACGTCCCTACCGTGAAGGGCGAGATCCGCGACGCCGTCGCTTTGATTACCACCTGCCGGCGGATGCCGAGGCGCCGGCACCAGGCCCCGCCCAGGTCCGTCACGGAACCGGCGTCGAGCGTCCGTGCCTCGCGGACGAGGCGCCGGCAAAGCCGGCCTCGCCGGAGGTAGAAAAAGAGGTAGAGCCCGAGGCCCTGAAGCCAGAGGACGACGAGCGCCACCGGCAGGACGGAGCTCGCTCCGGGCAGCACGGCGACGTCCGCCGCATCCAAAGGCCCGGAAGCGACGGACGGACCCACCGTCGCCGCGATGGCCGGCATCGACGTCACGGCCGGCACCTCCAGATAGCGCCCAAGAAAGGCACCCGCGCTCAACGGATGGGCCAGCTCCGGCGGCAGGACGAGACGTAGGAAGACCAGGGTCCAGAGCGCGCAACCGAACGCCGGGTTGCGTCGCCGGAGCGGCCACCACAACGCCAGGACAACGACGAAGACGATCGTCGACAAGAGCACCTCGCGTCCGGCGAGACGGACCCACCAGGCCGCCGTCTCGGCGATGGAGTGGAAGCCCCCGGAACCGATCACGGTGCCTCCTCCGCGCTCTTGAGGAGCGATTCGAGCTCGGCGATCTCCTCGGCGCTCAGCGTCCCGCTCTCGGCAAAGAGCGAGACGACCGGCACCGGGCTCGTCTCCAGAACTTGCCGGGCGAAGTCGCGCACCATGCGCGCCAACCCCGCGGCCCGGGAAATCTTCGGCTCGTAGAGATGGAGCCCGTGGAAGGCCTTCTTGCCCAGGACGCCCTTCTTGACCAGACGCTCCATCGTCGTCCGCGTCGTCGAGTAGGCCCAGCCCTGACGCTCGGCCAGGCGCTCGTGGACCTCGCGGGCGCTCTGGCGGCCGGCGTCCCACAGGACCTTCATCACGTCGAGCTCGGCCGGCGTCAGCTGCGGCAGCCCGTTCGATCGTGGCATGCGTGGCGTCCTCCTTAGCTTCGTCGTCATCGTGCTACAGATGTAGCACGTCTACGACTGTAGACGCTAGCTTCGGGGACGTCAACCCTTTGCGGCGCGGTCGCGCCCGCGTGAAGCGCGCCTGCCCCGCGCCCGCTCAGAGGTTCTGCCGGGAAAACAGGCGAACCGAGGCGACGAGAGGAACGACGATCCACAGCGCAAGCCCCACCAATCCGACGAGCGCCGCGACCTCCGCCGAGCCCGCCGTCTTGACGAGCGTGGCGCCGGCTGGCCCGAAAAGATGAGGCCCGCCGACCGCCAGGAGCGAGAGCACCCGCGTCAGGTCGACAGGATTTCCAACGAGGCCCACCACCAGCAGCACCTGGAGCGTCGCGCGGGAGAAGTAAAGCGTCGCACCCAGCATCAACATGCCGTAGACCAGCTCGAAGAAAAACCACACGCCGATCGAGACGCCGAGCGCGATCTGCCGGCGTCCCACGAGCAGGACGATCCACACCGAAAGACCCGCGAAGACCACCGCCAGAAGCACTTCGAAGGCGACGACGGCCGCGTACTGAAGCGCCCCTTCGAACCCGACCACGAACGAGAAGACGATCCCCGGCACCCCGAAGCCCAGAAGTGTCGCTCCCACCACCGAGGCGACGAGGCCCAGGTACTTGCCGAGCAGGACCTGGGTCCGCGACACCGGTTGGGTGACCAGAAGCTCCAGGTGCTCGCGCTCGGAAACGAAGCTGAAGACCCCCAGAAGAAGCGCGAAGAGCGGTACCACGAGCCCCCCGAGGTTCATGATCGACGCCGCCGTGCGGACGAAGTCCTGGAAGCCCGAGTAGCCTGAGGTCACCATGCCGAAGCTGGAGACGAGAAGCGTCAGCCCGGCGAAGAGGAGGGCGAACGAGACCACCCAGCGGTTGCGGCGGTGAAGCGTCAGCTCGTGGCGGGCGATCAGGAAGACGGGACCTCTCACATCTCCTCCTCGTCGGCGGTATGGGCGCCGTGGACACGTACCTGACCGAGGACTTCCCCGTCGCAGAGGCGCACGATCGGGAACCCCTCTCCCGGACGCGACGCGAGAAGCCGCACCTGCACGGCCTCGCCGGAGGCCGGCACCGCGACCTCGCCGAGCTCCTCGTAGCCGCGGAGAATGAGGACGACGTCCTCGGCAAGACCGTCGCCGCGGACGGTCCAATCGACGAGCTCACCCTTGGTCAGCTCGAGGACCGCGGGTAGGAGGCCCGCGTCCGTCACCACGAGCTCGACGCCGCGGTCGACCTTGCCCCGCAGGGTGCGCAGCTCCCGCCAGTCGACGAGGAGCTCGTCGCCGTGGCGCTTGTGCTCCCGGGCGGCCGCGGCGTCGGCGAAGGCGAGGATCCCCCAGCCCATCACGGTCCGAAGGTGCTCCGTGACCAAGAACGTCACCTCCTCGACGCTGCGCAGACCGCCGCCGAGATAGTCGTGAAAGAAGAGGCGCTCGGGCATCGCCTCGCCCGCCTGGCGCCGTTGCTCGTAGCCCTCCAGAAGGCAACCCGGCGAGCAGAACGTGTAGACGTCCCGATCGACCGTATACGCCGCGGCTTCCGTCTCCTTGTCGATCGACATGCCGCACGAAGCGCAGCCGTCGACGCCGACGACGATCCGCGGCTCGCCGTCGCCGGCACAGCCGAGGAGGAGAAGGGGAATCAAAAGAACCTTCCTCAGCTCAATCCGCATCGTCTCCCCCGTCGTCCCCAAAATGATTCCCCGCCAACGCCTCCCAGCCCGGCGCCTCGGTGTGCAGCTCCTCGATCAGCGCCCCGGCCTGCTCGATCGCCCGAATCACCTTCAAACGCCTCTCCGGCGGTGCCTTGAACGCATAGCTCGTCTCGACGATCGTGGCGTCGAAGGCACCGGCCTCCCCCGCCGCGGCGAGGATGTCGTCGTCGAGTCGGTCCAGGACGACACGCACGCGCGTCGCGCCGAGCACCCGGTCGCGAAACGCGCCGACCTCCTCGACCTTGACGAGGCGTCCGCCGGCCATCACGCCCACACGGTCGGCCAGGTGCAGCGCCTCGTGGAGGATGTGCGAGGTGAAAAGCACGGTCACGCCGTCGGCGTTTTTCTGGCGCAGCCACTCGTGGAAGCGCTCCGTGCCGGCGGGATCGAGGTTGAGCGTCGGCTCGTCGAGGAGCAGGAGGTCGACGTCCCGCAGATAGGTGATGGCAAGCCCGAGGCGCTGCATCATGCCCCCGGAATATTCGCCCGTCGCCCGGTCCGCGTCGGCCGCCAGGCCGAGCTCCTCGAGGACGGCCTCGACGCGGTCCGGCTCGGCGCCGCCGAGTCCGGCGTAGAGCTCGAGCACCTCGCGGCCCGTCAGCAACCCCGGCAGGGTCAGACGCTGTGGCAGGTAGGCGAGCCGCCTCCGGACGGCGAGACCGTCGGTCACGACGTCCAGGCCGTCGACGAGGACGCGTCCCGAGCTCGGAACGTGCAGACCGCAGACGGCGCGCAGGATCGTCGACTTGCCGCTACCGTTCGACCCTAGGAGCACGAAGACCTCCCCGGAGCGGACCTCGAGGTCCGTCGGACGGACGGCGAGAACTTCCCCGTAGCGTTTCTCGAACTGCTCCAGGCGAATCATGGCGCGTACTCTACTTCGGAGCGCGTCGGCGGCCGGTGTAGAGGAGGAGGACGAGAGGCAGGAGCGAGATCACGAGGTAGGCTCCCGCCGCCGCCGGGCTCGCCGTCCCGGTGCCGCGCGGCACCTGCGACCAGGGGACGCCGGCGTTCGCCACCGGGCGGAACCGCGGCGCTTCGTCGCGGGCCTGGCCGAGCTCCAGGATGGGAAAAGTCTTCTCCGCCAGCTCCAGGATCTCCGCCGCCGGGCTCAGCAGGTAGAAACGGGCCTCCGGTGTGTCGTTCTCCAGGACCTGGAAGACGTTCTGGATCGTGTGCGCCACCTCGCCCACGCCGTCGCCGTCGAGGTCGTAGCCTCGGTAACGGCTCCAGTAGTTGCCGGCGCCCTCCTCGATCCAGGAGACCTCGACCTCGCCGACGTCGAGCAGAAGCTCACTCAGGTTGTCGATGAAGTTGTTCGCGGTGATCAGGTTCTCGCCGCCGCCGCCGTTCAACACCAAGGCGAGGTCGTTCGAGACCACGTCGTTGTGGCGGATCACGTTGCCGCGGCTGTTGTTGAGGAAAATGCCGCGGCTGTTGTCGAGGATCAGGTTCTCCTCGGCCCGGGTGTCCTCCATCGACTGGTAGAGGATGCCGTAGGCGCGGAAGCCCCGGCAGCGGGCGAAGACGTTGCCGGTGAAATCGATGTCCGAGGAGTACATGAGCGCCGCTCCGGCCACGTTGTCGGTAAAGACGTTCCGCTCGAACGTGTTGTGGTTCGAATACATGTAGTGCAGCCCGTAGCGCACGTGGTGGACGTGATTGGAGACGATCCGGGTCTTGTGGGCGAAGGAGAAATAGATGCCGTCACGGACGTTCGAGACCTCGTTCCCCTCGATGCGGTTCTCAACGCTGTTCCAGAGGTGGATGCCGTTGCCGCGGTCCTCCTGGATCAAGTCGCGGCGTCCCTCGATCCGGTTGCCGACGATCACCGCGCGATTCGCGCCCTTGACGTAGACGCCGTGCAGCGGCTCGTCGATCGTGTTGCCACGGACGACGACGTCGTCGGCCTCGACGAGGACGACGGCCATGTCGTCGACGAGGCTCGTCCCGGCCTCGCTCAAGTGGAGGCCCTCGATCACCGTCCCCGGTGCCAGGACGTGGATGACGACGCCCTCGTAACCGCCGCGAATCACGGCACCGTCATCGCCGGTCAGGCGGACCGGGACGTTGATCGTGACGTTCTCGCGGTACTCGCCCGCGGCGAGGTGGATTGTGTCGCCGGGGGCGGCGCGGGCGAGGACAGGGGCAATCCTCTCGCCGGCGCGGACTTGATGTAGCTCGGCCGCCGCGCCAGCGGGAAGAAGGACGAGGAGCAAGAGGGACGACAAACGACTCAGCACGGGCTCATCTTACCCTGAACCGGCGGTCAGTCCAAGAATCGGTGCTCGAGACGGCGAGTTTGAGGCCCTTCCTCGGCCGTGCTAGAGTCCCCGCACGGCGTACGGCAGCTGAGGAATGCCTGCCCAGGAACCGAAGAGCGCACCCCCCATGAGATGGATCGTTTCAGACCACGCCGCCGTCCTCGCCTCCTGGCGGGCGACTCTCCGGCAAGACCGCTGGGTGCAACTCGTGCTCGCCATCTTCCTCGTCAACGCCGGCTACAGCGCCCTGCCGTCGGCTGTCGACGTGTCCTACTACATCACCATCGCCTCGTTGTCGATCGCCGTCGTGGCCCTACGGCTCGGTCATTCACGTATCACCGACCGCAACGAGCGCTTGTTCTGGAACGACCTTACGATCGCCTACGTCTCGTGGCTGCTGGCGGAGCTGCTGTTAATAGCATTCGCGGATTACGGCCAACCCCATCCGTCGATGGCTCTCAGTCTGGCCGCGGACGTCGGCTACGGGCTTTACTACATCGCCTGCGCCTTCGCGCTGGATCGACAGCCTCATCGCGGCGAGCATTGGGATCCGACCGGTCTCCAACGTTTGCTGGGATGGCCCGTGGTGGTGATTTTCGTATTTTGTGCTTTTCTTTACCTCAATCTAATTCCAGCGGCAAAGAATCCGGAGCTCTACACGAGTTTCGTGCCGGCCACGTATCTCTACCTGGTTCTCGACGTCCTTCTCGCCGGTAGACTCGTCTATCTCTTGCGGGCTGCCACCGCTTCACCGCGCTGGAAGTCGCTCTACTCGCTTCTCCTCTTCACCTTCCTCATTTCAATCCTCAACGACTGCCAGGGATTGGTCTGGTTCGGGAGTGCCGAGAGCGCATGGGGTGTTCCGGCGTTGTGGAACCTCATGATCGTGGCCTTCGTCGGTGCGGTTCGGCTCCGCAATTTTCCTTTTCCCGAGCCAAGGGAAGGCACCCGGGCTGCGACAGTGGACCGCCTTCAAACCGTCGAGCCGCGTTGGCGCACGCTCTTCCTCGCCCTGGTTTTACCCTTCGGTCACTTCTTGGGCTACGGTTCCGGTGTCCTTGACGAAGCCAGCGAACAGGCCAGGAGCGTGGTCGTCGCCGCCTGGCTGATGCTGATCGGAACGTTCGCGTTCCTCCAGTACCGGCTCCTGGAGCACCACAGGCTCAGGCTCCAGTCGGATCACAACTCGTTAAGTGACGAGCTTGCCTGGCGCAAGAAGACGCAAGAGGAGAAAGAACGCCTCCTTGCCGAGATCGAAGCCAAGAACGCCGAGCTGGCGCGATTTACCTACACCGTGTCCCATGATCTCAAAGGACCCCTGGTTACGATTCAGGGATTCCTGGGCTTTCTGGAAAAGGACGTCGCCGCCGATAGCCGCGACCGAATCGACAAAGACATCGAGCGTATTCGTAGCGCAGCCGGCAAGATGGGGGAGCTGTTGAACGAGCTCCTGGAGCTTTCCCGGATCGGCCGTCTCGACAGCAAGAAGGAGGAGGTTTCACTCTACGAGGTAACCCAGGAGGCGGTGGACTTGCTCGCCGGGCCGATCACCGCACGAGGTGTCGAGGTAATCATCTCTCCTGACCTGCCCGTCGTGGTGGGCGACCGTCCCAGGCTCTTGGCGGTCTTCCAGAACCTGATCGACAACGCCGTCAAGTTCATGGGCACCGAGAGCAAGCCACGGGTCGAAATCGGAGTCGCCGGGCCAGAGGACCGACCTCGTGATGACGGACTGGTCTGCTACGTTCGCGACAACGGTGCAGGAATCGATCCTCGCTATCAGGAGAAGATCTTCGGTCTCTTCGAGCAGTTGGATCAGACCGTTGGTGGCTCTGGCGCCGGTTTGACCATTGTCGAACGGGTCGTCAGAAACCACCAAGGCCGGATCTGGGTCGAGTCCGAAGGCGACGGGAAAGGCTCTGTCTTCTTCTTCACCCTTGAGAGGCCCGGCGAAGAAGCCACGATTTCAAACCCGAGGCCGGCATGAACACCGCCCTTCGGGCTCCGGAGCCCGAAGGGGTGGCCGTCAGCTCTCTCCTAGCTATAGCTAGAGCTCCGACTCGATCATCGACTTGGTCCGCACGCCGGCGACGCCGGTCTTTACCAGGAGCTGCCAGACCTCCTCCATGTCGAGGAAGAGCTGCTTGTCGAGCGTCCCCGCGCCGCGCCGCTTCTTGCAGTCCTCGTAGAGCGTCAAGGCGGCAGTCAGCTGGACCTGGGTGTCCGCCCACTCCTCGTTCAAGGTGTCGCTGAACTTCTCGCCATGTTGCTCGAAGCCTGCCGTGATGTAGGCCGCCACCGGGTTGACGACGTTTAAGACCTCGATGATCTCGCGGTCCTTGTTGTTGAGCCTACTCGCCCAGTCCTCCTCGGAGGCCGGTTCCTTGTACTCGGGCAGGGCCAACGCCTCGGGGGCCTCGAACTCCACCTTGGCCGCCGGTGCGGCCGCTTCCTCGGCGCCGCCGGCCGCCGCATACTCCTCACCGCCGGGGCCGGCGCAACTTACGACGAGCGCCAGCGCCGCAATCCAAACCAGTGCTTGTTTCATGGGTTTCTCCTGCGAATCAGTTGTTCTCTTCCATGGGTTCAACGCCGGCCGCCCGCCACGACAGGTACATGGCCACCAGGAGAAGCAGGCCGAAAGCGGCCATGATGTAGGACCCGGCGGCGGGATAGGACCAGACGTGGAACTGTCCGACCAGCTCGTAGCCGAAAACCGGCGGCATGAAGGGGTCGACCTTGACCGCCGCCGCGGAATCGAGCTCTCGCCCGTAAAAGTTCATCTTGTACCAGAAGGACCAGAGGGAAAAGAGCCCGAAATACGTCGAGATCACGAAGATGTCGACCAGAGAGCCCAGCGTCCCGATGACCGCTGCCCGGAGCGTCAAGAGCATGAGGCCGCCGACGATGAGCGGAATCCACTTCAGCTCGTTGAAGTCCTCCGGGACGAGCTCTTGCATCCCGATGTAGTGGTTCAGGACGTTGATCTCGGTCAGGTCGTTGCCGTCGTCCCCTCCGACCAGCGCGTGGCTGTAGATGTAGAGGTCGAGGCCTTCGGGGTACTGCTGCGCCACGAAGGTCATGTGCCACAGCGGGGCCAGAAAGGAGAGCGGCAGGATCAATGCCGCCACGACGGTCACCACGCGGCTTTTTAGCGAGAGGGGCAGTACGAGCTTCCTCGTGACGCCGTAGATGTAGTCCTTCATCGTACCCTTTCGATCGATGTTTCAACCGGTGGCCGGCCCAACCCGGCCGGCCGCCGGGAGGGTTCGCTACTTGACCAGGAAGTAGCCCTGCATCTCCTGGTGGAGCGCGCTACAGAAGTTGGTGCAGTAAAAAGCGAAGATACCCGACTTCTCCGCCTTGAACGTCACCGACTTGGTCTCGCCCGGGTCGATCACCAGGTTGATGTTGTAGTCGTTGATGGCGAAGCCGTGGAGCTCGTCACGGGTCTGCTCGATGTTGGTGACGTGGATCTTGACCGTGTCGCCCCTGTTGACCCGGATGACGTCGGGCGCGAAGTAGGAGCGCACCGCGAGCATCCAGACCTCGACCGTGCTGCCGTTGCGCTCGACTCTCGCCTCCTCAGCGCTCCAGATGGCATTGTCGTTCTTGGGCCAAGTGTCGTCGTCTTTCTTGTAAACCTCGACGGGGTTGATTTTTTCGGCCTTGATGCTCACCGCGTAGTGCGGCTCCGGCTCGGTGAAAGCGTCGTAGAGCAGCTTCATCTTCTCGCCGCTGATGTCGATCAGCTGCGCCGACTCGGGAATCGACGGGCCGACCGAGAGGTGGCGCCCCTTCGACAGCTTGTTCAAGGCGACGAGGTAGTTGCCGTCGGGCGACATCGAGTCGCCCTCGGCCGTCATCAGGTGGCCGATGTTGTAGGACACCGGGATCTTGTCGACGACGTACTGCTCCATGTTGCCCGGATCGTCGTAGGGCGGCAGCTTCCACTTGGCGACCGCGCTCTCGACGAAAAGCGACGTGTAGGCGTAGCCCTTGCCGTCGAACTGGGTGTGGAGCGGTCCGAGCCCGACCGGCACCTCGGCCTCGCGCACCGACTGGTAGGTCAGCACCGGGATACCGTCGATCGTGTCGCTGAAGTCCTTGTCGGCGATCGCTTTCTTGATCTTCTCGATGTCGAAGACCGTGGTGGTCGGCGACAGCTTGCCGGAGCCGACAATCCAGCGGCCCGAGGGCGCCACGTCGACGCCGTGTGGCGATTTGGCGAGCGGGATGTACCAGGCGATGTCCGAGACCTTGTCGGGATAGAGCATCGGCGCGCCACCGATCTCCTCGGCCTGGCCGGCGGCCACCGCGGCGGAAGCGGCGCGGTGGTCGACCATCAGGATGTAGTCCTTGTCGCGCTGCGAGGCCGTGACCTCGAGCTTGCCGCCCTCGATGAACTCGCGCTCCGAGTTGTAGCAGGTCCAGAAGAGGTAGCCGTCCGAGGGACCCTTGCCGGCGTCGCCCAGGTCATAGTCGAAAGGTGGCACCAGGATCTCGAAGTCGAGGCTCATATGGCCCGAATCCGGGTCGATCTTGATCCCGGCGACGACGCCCTTGTACTTCTCGGCGTATTCCGTCACGTCGGCGTAGGTCCCCCCGGGGAACGGCACCGACATGCGGGTCGCCATGGTGACGAGCTCGCTGTTGGGGGTGACGAACGACGACCCGTGGTTGGCCGAGATGTGCGGGACTTTGAAGATCTGCTTGGTCTTGAAGTCGCGCAGGTCGATGCGGGCCATGCGGCCGTTGGCGTTGTCGTTGATAAAAAGCCAACGTCCGTCGTACTCGCCGTCGGTCTCGGAGAAGCCCGGGTGGTGGGAATCGCCCCAGGTGTAGCCACCGAGCATCGACCTGGTCTCGTCGTCGAAGCCGTAGCCGGTGCCCGGATAGGGGGTGAAGACCGGAATCGTCGAGATGTGGCGCATCGACGGCATGCCGGCGACGAAGACCTGGCCGCTGTGACCGCCCGAGTAGAAAAGGTAGTACTCGTCGAGGTCACCCGGAGCGACGTAGGTCGCCAGCGCCGCCGAGGTCTGATCGGAGCCGCCGGCACCGCGTGCCGCGCCGCGCTGCCGCGGTTTCGGGCCGCAATTGGCCACCAGCGCCACCAGCACCACGAGGGCGACGACGGCGACGATCGGCCAGAGAGATTTGTGTATCGGTTTCATCAGCTTCCACTCCTTCTTTGATCGTTGGTCGAATCAGGCTCTTGACGGGAGAGTCAGTCGCTCTGCCGGTTCTTGACGATGTCGTAAGCCTTGGTGATCTTGTTGATCACCTCCCACTTCTCCTCGTCGGTCAGGACGATCTGGCTCTCGAGGATGATCTTCATCGTACCCGTGGGCTCGAAGATGAACTCCTCGACGGTCTTGCTGAACCGGTTGCGCACGTCCTCGGGCGCCCAGGAGAGGTCCGGTCCCTTGTCGGTCGGCGATTCGATCTCGAACGCCTCGATCGAATGACAGACGAAACAGCTTTTCTCCACGAAAAAAGCGCCGTCGCCGTCGCGCATGCGCAGGTCGCGTGCCGTCTCCTCCGGCGTCATCTCGTCGGAGAGCTCGATCCCCGGGAAGTATTTCCGGGGCAGGTCGCGATGGTCGCGCCAGCTCATCACCAGCATCGAGAGCGCCAGGGCGTCGCGCGTCTGGAAATTCATCTCCGGCATGATCGAGTCCGGCACCACCGTGGTCGGCGACTTGAAGTGCTGGACGTGCCAGTTGAAGACCGACGGCAGGTTCGTCACCAGGTTCGAAAAGTCGTAGCCGTGGACATTTTTCGAGCCTTCGAAGGTCAGGTCGGGACCGAGACGGCCGCCGTCGCCGTTGATGACGTGGCAGATCTTGCACCCCTTGGACCGCACCAGCTCCTTGCCATGGTTCACGTACTCCATCCCCGGTGTCGAGCGCTCGTAGCGGTGGCAATAGTTGCAACCGATCTCGACCAGGGGCGGCGGACGCACCGCGTCGTACTCCGAGGCCACGGCCTGGCCCAAGAGGGGCTCCTCCCAGTGCTTGCCGTAGCCGTGGGCCTCGATCTCCGTCAGGGCGAAACCCTGGCCGCCATGACAGATCGTGCAGCCGTACTCCTCGACCGGGTGGTCGTTGAAAAGCTCCAGGTCCGGGTGCGTCTTGTAGGGTTGCTCCACCTGCTCCAGCCCGCGCCAGAGGGCGCCCTGGTGACAGGTGATGCAGCGGTCGACCCGGTCGAGGTCCTCGACCCAGATCTGCTGGACGCCCCGTGGTACCTGCGACGGCTCGACTGAGCCGAGGTTTTTCGCCACGACCGCCCGGAACTCCTGCTGGTAGTACTTCCACTCCGGCGCCTCGTCGCGGGCGACGGCCGCGACGAGCGTCGCGAAACATGCCGCCGCAAGGAGTAGCAGCACCAGGATCTCTTTCGTCGACACCTCTTGGATCTTCTTTGCCATCTGTCAACTCCCGCCGTCCGCTCAGAAGGTGATGGGGTGGGTCGGCCAGGCTTCCCACGGCCAATAAAATTCCCAGTTCGGGCCGCGTAGCGCGGTCCCGGTCCAGGTCAGGAGGACGAAGGCCACGATGAAGGCGGTGAACGTGGCGATCGCCGCCGTCCGCGTCGAGCCGGTAACCTTCAAGGCGAGGAAGTAGAGGGCCACGAAGGAAAGGAGCAAGAGCATCGCCGGATTGACCAGGTCAAAAAAGAGCTGGCTCCCGACGTTGGGGAAAAGCTGGCGCACCGGCGCCAGGATGCCGATCGCCAGGCACCCCACCGTCCAGACAAGACCCCAGGCGATGCCCAAGAAGCCCCATTTCTTTCCCGCGCCGTCGGTAAACCAGGCGCCGATCCTCTTCTGCTCGCGGTCGAGGTAGGGTATGAGGGCGAGGCCCAGCAAAACGATCCCCGGGATCACCACACCGCCGATGAGCGCCGAATAACCGACGAGCTCCTGGAGGCCGAGGAAGTACCACGGCGCCTTCGCCGGGTTGGGGGTGACCTCCGGGTTCGCCGCCTCTTCCAGCGGAGCCGCGACGAAGAGCGCGAGAAGCATGGCGACCAGCGTCGCCGCCGCGGTGACCAGGAGGATCCGGGTCACCAGATGCGGCGAGGACGGCAAGGAATCTTCCCGGTGGACGCTGCCCGGGTCCTTTACCGTCACCGAGGTGCCGGAGGCGATCCCCAGGACACTCCAGGTCTTCGTCTTCTCCGGGACCTCTGGCGACCGGTCGCGGTTTTTTTCCCGCAGCTGCTCGACGACGGCGAGCCCGCCGTCCTTGCGGATCCGCCACATGTGCCACACGGCGACCGCGAGAAGCACCCCGGGCAGGAAGACGACATGCAGGACGTAGAAACGGATCAGCGTCCCCTGTCCGACGAGCGTCCCTCCGAGGAGGAGCTCCTGGATTTCCTGACCGACAAGCGGCACGCTCGCCGCGATGCCGGTTCCCACGGTGATCGCCCAGAAGGCCAGCTGGTCCCAGGGCAGAAGGTAGCCGGTGAAGGAGAGGAGGAGCGTCAAGACCAGGAGAAAGACGCCCAGGACCCAGTTGAACGGACGGTTGGAGTCGACCGCGCTTCCCCGCTTGTAGGAGCCGGTCAAAAAGACCCGGAACATGTGGAGGAAAACGGCCGCCACCATGAGGTGGGCCGAGATGCGGTGCAAGCGGCGCAGGAACCAGCCGAAGCTGACCGCGAAGTCGAGGTCCTTGATCCCCCAGTAGGCACGCTCCACCGACGGGACGTAGAGAAACATCAGGACGACTCCGGTCCCCGTCAGGATCAGGAAGAGGACGAGACAGATCGTTCCGAGGTAAAACGACGAGGACGGCTTCAAGCTCAGCTTCGTCACCCGGGCGGGAAACCAGTGGAGCAGGAAGTTCGCCACCACCGCTTCGCCGGCCTCGCGGTCCGAGCGTGGGGCGAAGCTCCAGAGGAGCCTTTGCCAGAAGCCATCTCTTGGAAACAGGCTCATTTACACCACCAGTCTGAAGTCGCGGTCGACGTCTGTAGCGAGGTCCACTATGAGCTGTCCGTCCTCGAGGGAGACCTCGAGGCGGTGCCAACGCAGGGGCCGCGGCGCGGGGCCGGCGAAGTTCGTGCCCTCGTCGCGGAACTTCGAGCCATGGCAGGCGCAGTGGAACTCGCCACGGGAGCTGTAGGTGAGCTTGCGCACCGTCAGCTCTTTCGCCTGGCTGAAGGGCGAGAACTTCACCGTGCAGCCGAGGTGGGTGCACACTCCCGAGACGGCGTGGAAGGCGTTGCCCTCGCGGAAAAGGAAGATCCGGTGCTGGTCGAGGAAGGCCACGCCCTCCGCGTAGTCGCCGGCCTCACCGATCTTGAAACGCTTCGGCGGCTCGTAGAGGACGTTCGGAACGAGCGAACGGAGCGCCGTCCACGAGCCGGCGACGAAGCTCAAGCCGAAAAGCGTCCCGGTCAGCTTGCGCAAAAAACCCCGGCGGCTCTCGCCCGCCGAGCCTTCTTTCTCACTCATCTCTCGTCTCCACGCCAGTGAATCCTGTATTCGTCTCCACGCCAGTGATCATGTATTCGTCTCCACGCCAGTGATCATGTATTCGTCTCCACGCCAGTGATCATGTATTCGTCTCCACGAAATGAAACCTCTCCATGGTCATGGCCTCGGTCGGACAGCGCAGAGCGCAGAGGCCGCAACGAATACATCGGGTGTCGTCTTTCAAGAGGACGGTCAAAGGTAGCGACGGATCGTGGGCGTAGGCTTCAAGCGCCAACCTGCGCTGCTCTTCGGGCATGTCGACCTCGTCGATCGGGACGAAGGTCAGGCATTTCTCGGGGCAGACGTCGGCGCAGCGGCCGCAGAGGACGCATTTCTCCGGGTCGTAGATCGTGTCGACGTGGCATTGGAGGCAGCGCTCGGCCTGCTGGCGCGCCGCGGCCTCGTCGAAGACTTCCTCGACTTCGGTGATGCCCGTGCGCCGGCCGAGGTCGAGGGTCGGCGGCTGGTCGCGGTCGCACTGCTCGTAGCCGGCGGGCATCCGGTAGCCCTCGGGCGGGATCCGCTCGACATCGACCTGGAAGGAGACCGTGCTCCGCCCTTCCCCACCGCCGCCGTCGCGCCGGAGGCGCGCCCCACGACTCAGGTATTCGTGGATCGAGCGGGCGGCGCGCTTGCCGTTGGCCACCGCCTCGATGGCGATCCGTGGCCCGAAGGCGACGTCGCCGCCGGCGTAGAGGCCCGGTGCCGTCGTCGCCAGGGTCTCGGGGTCGATCTTGACGGTACCGCCGCGGGTCAGCTCGACGCCGTCGTCCTCGTCGAGGAACGAGAGGTCGGCCTGCTGGCCGATGGCGAGGATCACCGAGTCGACGTCGATCTCGCGGGTCTTCTCGGCGTCGAAGAGGGGGTTGAAGCGCCCTTCGTCGTCGAAGACCCGGGTACAGGCCTGGAAGCGGATGCCGGTGACCTTGCCGTCTTTGCCGAGGATCTCGGTCGGTCCCCAGGAGGGATGGAGCTCGACGCCCTCCTCGACCGCCTCGCGGAGCTCGTCGCGGCCCTGAACGGTCAGGGCGGCGGGCATCTCTTCCATTGATTCCAGCGAGGCGACGTGGACCTCGCTCGCTCCCGAGCGCAGCGCCCCGCGCGCCGCGTCAAATAGCGGCTGGGTCGCCGCGGCCTCGGCCGTCGCCTCGATCTCCGCCATCGGCTCGTAGAACTCGCGGACCGCGGTGCGCGCCGCGTCGAAGGCCACCGAGCCGCCGCCGACCACCACCACCCGCTCGCCCAGGTCGACCCGGTAGCCGCGGTTTAAGTTGAGCAGGTAGTCGACCGCCTTGACAACGCCGTCGAGCTCGTGACCCGGGATCTTCAGGTCGCGTCCGCGCGAAGCGCCGACCGAGAGGAAGACGGCCTCGAAGCCCTCCTCGCGCAGAGCCTTCAGGTTGTACTCGGCGTCGAGCGCCGTGGCGAAGCGGAAGGTGGCGCCGAGCTTGGCGATCGCCGCCGCCTCGCGCTCGATCACCCCGCGCGGCAGCCGATACTCCGGGATGCCGTAGCGCAGCATGCCGCCGGGCTGCGACTGCGACTCGATCAAGGTGACGTCGTAACCCAGTAGCGCCAGGTCGTGGGCGCAGCCGAGACCGGCCGGCCCCGCGCCGATCACCGCGACTTTCTTGCCGTCGCCGCCGGCTGCTGCCTTGCCCAGTTGCGAGAGGTGCCCGGGACGGCTGCAACCGATATCCCCCCTCGGTCCCCCCAAGGGGACGGTGTCGACGTCCTCGGCGTCGGCCAGAAGGTCCCGGAACGTGTCGGGCGCCGACGATTCCACCCCGTAGCGCTCCGTGACGAAGCGCTTCAGAGGACGGATCATCACGGCGCCGTCGATCCAGTTGCGCCGGCAGGCGTCCTCGCAGGGGGCGGCGCAGATGCGTCCGCAGATCGAGGCCAGCGGGTTCGCGGAGCGGGCCACGAAGTAGGCGGAGAGGAAGTCGCCGCCAGCGATCGCCTGGACGTAACGGCCGGAGTCGGTGTGGACCGGGCAGGCCTCCATGCAGGGCACGTTCGTCCGGTACCAGCCGAGCTCCCGAAAGACCGCCCGAAATCCTGTTGCGCTGCCCTCGTGGCTCATCTTCGCTCCCGTTCCCACTTCTCGTGGAAGCTCATTGCTTCCCTCGTGATGAACTTGTCGGGAGCTTCTGCGCTCCGGGGATAGAGCCGCAACCCCAGGACGGGTAGTCTGCTCCTACTCCGTAGGGTAGCCTGCTCCTACCCCCTTGGGATACGGACCAAAGGGGCTTGGAGCGGTTCGTCCAGTCTAGTTTACGCCCTTCGCGGCCTGGTCGATCACGGCTTCGAGCCTACGGGACTGCTCCTCGAGCAGCCGGCGCGGAATCTGGAGGCGCAGGGAAAGCATGAGCCGCATCAGGACGGCCAGCGTGGCGCCGCAGAGTTGGGCGTCCTCGGCGTCGCCGAGCGCGAAGAGCCCGCCGCGAGGCATTCTTATCTGCCTCGTGAGCGCCTCGGGATCCTTGCTCTTCGGCTTCTCCGGCCATCCCTCCAGGTCGACTTCTCCCAGGAGGCCGATGAGAGCGCTCGGCGAAGCTCCCGTCTTCAGCGCGGCGACGACCCGCCGGGCAAACCGCAGCTCGAAAGGCTTCAGCGGCTTCGTGAGCCGGCGGTCGTGCAACGCCGCTTCGGCTTGGTCCAAGCTGGCACGCACCATCTCGTTGGGATCGGCCTCCGGCCCCGTCGCCAACGCGTCTTCGAGGATCTGGGCAATGGTCGCCAGCATCTCGGGCTCGCAGTCGAAGTTACAGAGGAGCTGGAAGCGGGCGACGAGCTGGACGGTCCAGAAGTAGTGCTCGGGCGCCTCGCCGAGAGCCGGGCCGACGAGGTCGTCGATCACGTCGCCAGAGGCCCTGCCCTGAGATTTGCCGGCCTCGACCGCTTCCATGAGGACGTCGAAGTCGAACTGATACGCCTCGGAGTTCATCCGCCGGAGGAGCTTTTGCACCGCGGCGTTGTAGGCCTCCGGAGGCTCCGCTTTCTCGGGTCGCCCCTGCGAGCAGCCCTGCAAGAGGGTCAGGAACTGGGTCACCCGCTTGCCATGGCGAAAGGCTTCAGTGGCGGCTCGGACGATACGGACCTCCGGAGCGCGAAGAGCCCGGATCGCTTCCTCGTCGCCCAGGATCTCGTCCATGGTGGCGCAGACGTCGGCGACGACTTCGGCTTCGCTCCGGCGTGGGGGTGGCGTAGGGATCTTCATCATGGCGTCTTTCCTGACCCTGAAGGCGATGGGCTCGTCGAACCGCGATTCTGTCCCGGATCGAGGCCCACGGTTTACCAATTCACCTGGCCGATTCCCCTGACGGTGCCGGCACCTCTCCTCGACACGGCCCGTAAGGGCACCCTGAAGGCCCCGCCGTCGACCTGTTGCCAGCTAAATGCTATAGTCGACATGCTGAAGAGTCCTGGGGAAGGTCACAGAATAAGGAGACTTGCTTTATGACCCACACATCAATGTACCGAATGAAGGGCCTCTTGACGCTCGCCGAATTCCTCGCTCAGATGGGAGCGGAGATCGCCGAGAGGACGACGGCCCGAAAACCCTCTTTTCCCACACGTCTGGCGGGTTTTGAGGTGCGGACGCCTCGCCATCTTTTCCCATCGCGCCTCGCGAAGGTGCGACGAGGTCAGAATCTTTTTCCATCGCCTCCCGCGAAGGTGCGA
>CBDUYN010000129.1:0-30231 GCA_965371445.1 uncultured bacterium
GGGGGCATTTCGACCTGGCTGACTCCGCATAATCCGGGACTCGGCATAATCGCTGGGAGCGCAGGCGTCTCGCCTGCCCGTCCCGTAGGGACGTCTTCGGGACGGAGAGGTCGATGCGGATGGCCGTGACCGGCCACCCAGGATGCGCCGCGGGCTTATCCTGGGCTTTGGGTTCTCGGAGGCAGCCTGCGCGGCCCGGGACGCAGCCGCGTTCCGACGCCTATCAAGGGGCCGTCGAGCTTCCCATGAATCCCTGGGATGTCGTATACTTCCATGCCATGAAGAATGCCCAGTTGACCATCCGCTCCGACACGGAAGAGATGCGACTGGAGGCGGACCTCGACGAGCTCCGCGGTGAGGTCGACCGCGTCCTGGATCGCATCGTCCCGGCAGCTTGCGCCGACGGCACCCTCAAGATCTCGCTCGGTGGCGCTCCACCGCCGGCGCCGGCCCCACCTCCTCCTCCGCCGGAGACCTTCTGGAAGACGATCGTCGCGCGTGGACACGGCGTCGGCTTGGGGCGTCGGTCCAGGCATGGGGGGCATTCTACACGGCCAACGGTTGAAGGGCCCCGGCGGCTCTCGAACCGTTCGACGGGTGGTGAGGGCTGCCCCCCCGGCGGCTCTCGAGGTAGGATCTCTCCCAGAGGCGGATCTGTGGATCTGCAAGGAGGTGTGGAAGATGAGTTGGCCCCCCAAGGACCTTGATGAGCTGCTTCGCAGAGCAGGGGAGATCCTACGCGAGGCCGGGGCGCGAGAGGTCTATGTCTTCGGCTCGGCGGCAACCGGACAGATGCATGTGCACTCCGACATCGACCTCGCGGTCACAGGGCTGCCGCCCAGGGTCTTTTTTCCGACGATGGCCAAGGTGAGCGACGTCTTTGGGCGGGCTGTCGATCTCGTTGATCTCGACGTCGTCAGTCCGTTTTCAACCTACCTCAGGGAAGAGGGAGAGCTTCGGCGTGTGGTCTAGACTCAAGAAACAGATCGCCGTCGAGGAAGCCGAGCTCACGGAGCTTATTGAATTTCATCGGGAGCTTCTGGACAAAGGGCAGGAGCAGGCGCTCACCGGAATCGAGATCTCTGCTGCTGCGGCATTCCTCCACGCTCTTTATTCGGGAATCGAGAATTCCTTCCGCCGGATCGCCATCGAGCTAGATGACGGAATATCACGGAGTAGCGATTGGCACCAAACGCTGCTTCGGGAGATGACGCGACCGACGGAGAGGAGGCCGCAGGTCATCTCCGATGAGCGCGGGCGAGCTCACCCTCGGGGAGGAACTTGAGGGCGACGCTCTGGCCGAGCTTGAGATCGTCGGCGCGGTAGACCTCGCCCATACCGTAGGCGTACTCGACCGCCGTCTGCGTCTTGCCGATCCCGCCGAGGCCGCTGATCGCGGTCGTGCCGTCCGTTGCGAGGGACTCGCGGGACCAACACGGTGACCGACGATACGGGAGATTGCCAATGAAGAGCTCAGATTCGAGATTCACCGGATGGGTACTCGCCGGAGCTCTGGCTCTGCTCCTGGTGACGCCGCTTGCCGCCCAACGGACCACGGGCCAGATCTCCGGGACGGTCGAGGACCCCTCCGGGGCCGCGCTGCCGGGCGTGACGGTGTCCTTGAACGGCCCCACTGTCGTCGGCACCCGAACGACCGAGACCAACGCCAGCGGCTTTTACCGCTTCCTCTCGCTGCCGCCGGGTCGCTACCAGCTGAGCTTCAGCCTCGAGAGCTTCGCCACCCAGACCCGCGACGGAGTCCGCGTCTCACTCGGCGCCACCACCGTGGAGGATGCGACGCTGCGCCTTGGCGATGTCGAAGAGACCATCACCGTCATCGCCGATGCCTCGGTGGTCGACACCTCGTCGAACGAGGTCGGGGCGAACTACGGCCGCGACTGGGTGGAAAACGCGCCGGTGGGGCGCTCGAGCTTCAACGACCTGGTGGCCGCAGCCCCCGGCTCCCTGCAGGCGGGCGAGGGCGAATTCGATACCCGTCGGACGATGGTCTACGGCTCGTCGTTCGACGAGAATTTGTTCCAACTCGACGGCGTCGACATCAACGACAACTTCTTCAACACGCAGACGGCTCTGCCCAACATCGACGCCATCGAAGAGGTCGAGGTCCTCTCTCTCGGAGCGCCGGCGGAGTACGGCAACGTGAACGGCGCGGTCTACAACATCGTCACCCGCCAGGGCACGAACCAGTTCCACGGCGACCTCAACGTCTTCACCCAGAGCGACAGCCTGACCAGCCGCAACACCTCCGAGGAGGAGGATGGCGGCTTCCCGTTCCAGCGCGACGAGCTCCTGGACTACAGCGCTCAGCTCGGCGGCCGGCTGGTCGAAGACCGGTTGTGGTTCTTCGCTTCGTTCCAGCACCAGGAGGAGGGCTTCTCGAGCGTCGGCAACGACCCCTCGATCGGCACGATCCACCCCGACAAAGACCGTTACTTCGGCAAGCTGAACCTGCAGCTCAATCCGAGCCACAGCCTCCAGCTCACCTATCACCAGGACGATGCGTTCATCCCTGACCCTCTGGATCCCAACGTAGCTCCCTCCGCGGCGGTGGCCAGTGATGGCACCACCCCGGCCCCAGGTGTGGGCTATAGCGGCGTCGTGACGGACAAGACCCTCGTCGAGGTCCGCGCCACCGGCTTTTATGCCGACATCTTCCCGGGACCGCCCGATGACTTCATCCTGCCCCGCCGGGTGCAGCTGGGAGCGAAGCTCCGGTTCTGAATCAGTCGACCAACCAGGAGCCTCCACTCAGCTCCCTCCCGAATACCCCGGACCGCGCACCACCATGCCTGGACGGCGGTCCGTAATGCGTCCCCGGTCCAACACGATCTCTCCGTTCACCAAGACGTACTCGATCCCCTGCGAGTACTGGTGAGGTTGTTCGTAAGTCGCCCGGTCAGCAACCGTCTCCGGATCGAAGATGACGATGTCCGCATAGAAGCCCTCCCGCAAGAGCCCCCGGTCCCGGATTCCGAGTCTCTGGGCGGGCAGCGAAGTGGACTTGCGGATCGCCTCCTCGAGGCCGAAGGACCTCCGCTCCCGCACGTAGCGGCTGAGGACT
The DNA here is from genome assembly GCA_965371445.1 of uncultured bacterium. Taxonomy (GTDB): domain Bacteria; phylum Acidobacteriota; class Thermoanaerobaculia; order Multivoradales; family J023; genus DASWIG01. The sequence continues at coordinate 3,083 of CBDUYN010000129.1, forward strand.
CGCGGGAACGTACCGTAGGCCCTGGGGTGGGTGAGCCCGGTGGACAGGGGGCCGTCCAGGGCCCCGAGATCACCGTCCGTGCCGAACGCCACCCAGGGCTGCCGCAGCGCCAGCTCCAGGTCCGTCTCGTCGGTGAGGTGGGAGATGAAGCCGCCGCCTCCCGCCATGATGATGTCCAGGATCATCTCCCGCGGGTCTTTGGACTGCTCCGCGGCGATGTCGGCGAGGCCCTGCCCTTCCAGGTGTCGCAGAGCGTCGTCCCCGCCGACGTCGAGGATGACGAATCCCTTCGCGCCGCCCACTCCGAGGTACTCGTTCTCCCACTCCGCGGTGGGCGTCTCCAACTCGCGCTTGATGCGCTCGCGGACGGTCGGGTCGCGCAGGCGCCTGCGGATCTCCGCGCCGCTCCCCTCGCGGGCCCAGGGGGGGAGGATATCGAGCAGGCCCGCGCTGCCCCAGAGGTAAGGGTAGACGTCCGCCGCGACGTCCAGGCCTGCCCGGCGCGCGGCCTCGAAGCGTTCGACGACCTCCGGCATCTTGCCCCAATTCGCCACGTAGGCGGCCTTCAGGTGAGTGACGTTGACGCGGATGGCAGCCTCCCGGGCGATGTGGAAGACCTCGTCGAGGGATGCAAAGAGCGCGTCGCCCTCGCTGCGCTGGTGGGTCTGGTAGGCGCCGCCGTAGCGGGCCGCGACGCGCGCCATGGCGACCAGCTCCGCGGTGCTGTTGAAGCGATCCGGCACGTACATCAGAGCCGAGTACACGCCGAGCGCACCGTCCTCCATGGCCTCGGCGACAAGGCGCTCCATCTCGCGGAGCTCCGTCTCCGTCGCCGGCCGGTTCTCGGTACCGACGACGATCTCGCGGACGGTCGACGTGCCCACGTACGTTGCGAAGTTGACCGTCGGGGGGTTCGCCCCCAGGCGCTCGAAGAAGTCCGCAAGAGTGCGCCAGTCGGGCGTGATCCCGAAGCGCTTGAAGGACCCCAGGCGCTCGGCCAAGTACTGCTCGCTGGTCGGGGCTACGGACTCACCCTCGCCCTCCACGACCAGCGTGATGCCCTGCGTCACCGTGCTCGCGGCGCGCGGGTCCACGAGCAGGAGCCAGGAGGCGTGGCTGTGCATGTCAATGAAGCCGGGAGCCGCGACAAGACCTCGGGCGTCGAGGGTACGCTCGGCCTGCGCCTCGTCCAAGTCGCCGACGGCCGCGATGCGGTTGCCGCGAATGCCCACGTCCCCCCGGAACCAGGGGTTGCCCGTCCCATCGACGATGCGGGCGTTCGCAACGATCAGGTCATAGGCGCGGACAACCCCACGAGTGCCGGTCGGCGTCCGGCGGAACTTCAGATTCCGAACCGACCCCGCCTGTAGCGTGAATCCGCTGATCTCTCCGCTCTCGTCTCTGGAAAAGTCCAGCCTGTGGCGTCCCCAACCGAGACGGTTGCCGGAGTACGCTTCGAGAGCGTTCGCGGTGCCGCGGAGCTCCAAGACCAGCGCACTGTCTCTGATCTTCAGGTTGTACACGATGTCCAGCTCGTCGCTGTAGTAACTCCCGGCGTAGGTCCGGAGCTCAGAGGACGAAAGCGCGATGGTCTGCGGCCTGTCGGGTCGAGGCGGATGCGACCGTCTCGGCTTCGGGGGTTCGGTGAACTGATCCGCCAGATACAGATCCGCGACTTTTCTGGCCAGTCGTCGCGGTTCAAACGTGCTCACGTTCGACAAGATCACGACCGAGAATCGCTGCTCGGGAAACCGCATGTAGTGCGCGACAAAACCGACGGCGGAGCCTCCATGACCGAACGTTCTCAAGCCCCTGTAGTCCCCGATCTCGAGCCCGTGCGCGTAGGAGAGCTCGTCACCGTTGTCCAGTCTCCCACGCCTCAACATGGTCTCGATCAAGCGCTGTGTTCCGCTGCCCAGCTTGTTGTCATGGAAGTTCCGGTCCCATTGCAGAAAATCCTCCACGGTGGTGATGACGCCCAGGTCGCCGATCACCTCCAGCCGCAGGATGTCCAGTCGGTATCCGCCGTCTGCTGTGGGCGAGTATCCGATCCCTCGGTTCCTGATGATCGCGTTCGGGTCGTCATGGAAACGGGTGCTCTCCATACCGAGCGGATCAAAAATGTGTTTCTTGGCGAACGCGCTGGTTTTCATGCCGCCGACACGACTTACGATTTCCGCTAATAGAAAATATCCCGAGTTCGAATACAAAAATTTCTCACCGGGCTCGAAGTCGAGCTCCTTCTGCCGAGCGAGCATGTCAAGCAGGTCCTGTGGCGTGTAGACGTATCCGCTTCCTTCCGGCTTCCCTATCAACGACACCAAGGTGAGATACTCGCGTATGCCGCTGGTATGGTGTAACAGGTGATCGATCGTGATGGGCTCTCCATAGTCAGGCATCTCCGGCAGGTATTTTCGAATGTCGTCGTCAAAGGCCAGCTTGCCCTGTTCGGCGAGCAGGGCGATACACATGGCAACGAACTGTTTGGAGATGGACCCGGTCCGCAATACGGTTTGTGGCGTCATGGGAGTGCCGTCGTCGAGGTTGGCCACGCCGTAGCCGCGGGCGTAGAGGATCTTTCCGTCCTTGAAGGTCCCGACCGCCGCCCCCGGTGAGTCCTCTCTGTCCCACTGGACGAAGAGCTCGTCGACCTTGTCGGCAAGCTCTGTGTGTGGGTACCCCTGGGAGGCAGCCTCGTCCCGCGCCGTCAGGCCGACGACCGCGACGACTGTCAAGGACAGTATGCGCTTCCTGATTCTGCGTTCACTCCTCATGAAGTCAGGCTACAGCGACTGGGAGGTGCCTGCAAAGGTGTTTCGCGCCAAAGGTACGCAGAAGCGAAGCTCGCGGCCGGATCCCGGAGCTTGGCTGCTCAGGGTCACGGCGGTTCGCCCGGAGCCGTCGCCGCGAGCTCCGAAAGACGGTCGCGGGCGGGCTGGAAATCGGGACGGACCTTGAGAGCGCTCTCGAACAGGGGCCGGGCGGCGGCCGAACGGCCCTGGCGAACGAGGGCCAGCCCGAGGTTGTAGGCGTGGCGAGGGTCGGCCGGGTCGAGCGCTTCGCGGAAGGCGCCTTCCGCCTCGGCGAACCGCCCGGCGCTCCCCAGGGCTTTCCAATACCTCGCCCCGGCGGGCTCGAGCTCCACGGCGGTGGACGAGGCGGAGCTCGCTCCAGCCGAAGCGTAGACGTGGTACGAGGGATTCGGCGTAAGGGGGCACGTCGGGGGGCGCCGGTCCACCGCGAAGCGTTACCGCCAGGCTCCGCCCGGAAAGCTCCGCGCCGACGGACGGTGAGACGCCCACCAGCTCGAGGATCGTCGGGTAGAGGTCGACCAGGCCCATCACGCTCGTGAGCCACTTCTGCTGGCATCGACATGATCATAGCAGGACATTGGCTGCCGCGTCCTGGCGGAGCCTCCACTCAGCTCCCTCCCGAATACCGTAGGCCCTGGGGTGGGTGAGCCCAGTGGCCATGGGGCCGTCCAAGGCCCCAAGGTCGCCGTCCGTGCCGAACGCCACCCAGGGCTGCCGCAGCGCCAGCTCCGTCTCGTCGGTGAGGTGAGAGATTGAAGCCGCCGGCCGACGCCGTCTCCAGGCTACGCAGACGTCTTCAGTCGTTCGACGAAGGCCCCGTGTTCGGCGGTGGCGAGCCCCTTCTCCAGAACCTCTCGCACTGCCCCGAGGTCCCCTCGCGCCAGCGCTGCCGTGTCGAGCCACAGCCCGGGGAAGGCTTCGCTTCGCGTGACCCCGTCGTCGTCGCCGGTCAGCTTCTCGTAGCTCCCTCCCCGCAGGACGAACCAGTCGATCTCGCCCTCGAGGACGCGCCAGACGACGTACTCGCGCACACCGTTGCGGCGGTAGGCGTCACGCTTGTCGCCCAGGTCGTAGCTGGCGGAGGACGAGGCGATCTCGGCGACCAACTCGGGCGCCCCCTCGACGTAGTCGTCGTCGCTGATCCTCGCCTGTCCTCCCAGAGCCGGATCCACCATCAGCAGGACGTCCGGCTGTGGCTCGTTGTCGAGATCCAGCCGTACAGTCGAATTGTCGCCCAGCACCACGCCCGGCGTCGCGGCTTCGTAGGAGGTCAGCCACCAGTTCACGTGACTATGGGGCTGTCCATGGAGACGCAGGCGTACCGGGGAAGGCATGTAGACCACTCCTTCGACCAACTCCGCCTTCTTCACCTCGAGCGCCGCCTCGTAGCGGCGTTCGAACTCGCAGCGCGTGAGGCGGTCGCCGTTCTCGAGAGGCGGGATCTCGGTAAAGGCTTGCGGCAGGGTCGCATGGGCTGAAGAGGACATCTCGGCGTTCAATCGTCGGCCAAGTCGAGCCCGCCTTCCAGGGTGACCTCGGAGGTGGTAGCGGGCTTGGGTAGTATCGGGCTCATGACGCCGTCATTCTAGCACGACGCCTGGTAACCAGAGACGAAATGCCCGCCCCCTCGACGCCTTTCTCGGCGATCAGGATGCCATTTTTTGTCACCAGGCCGATCAGCATGATCATGCCGATCTGGCTGAAGATGTTGAGAGTCAGCCCGAAGTACCACAGCGCGAAGAGGGCGCCAAAAAGCGCAGGCGGGGCACTTGACGGGGGTGGCGGGTGTCGAAACGGGCCTTCGACTGCGGTTGAAGCCCTCGTGCTAGCCGGCGGCGAGCAGAGCCTCACGCGGGAGCCGCGACGAGACCTCGGGCGTCGATGGTGCGCTCGGCCTGCGCCTCGTCCAGGTCGCCGACGGCCGCGATGCGGTTGCCGCGAATGCCCACGTCCCCCCGGAACCAGGGGTTGCCCGTCCCATCGACGATGCGGGCGTTCGCACCTCGGCGGTTTTGCCGAGAAGCCGCAGCTGACGGGCCTCTTCCCGCCGCAAGCTGACCTGGCGCGGGAGGAAGGCCTGGGCATCGCGCAAAGTCTCGAGAGCGCCAGCCGGGTCGCCGAGCAGATCCCGCGCTTCTGCGAGGCCGAGCCATGCCTCGGCCTGGGTAGGTGTGCGTTGTGTCGCTTCCAACAGGTGATCGGCCCCCCCCTTGATCCCCCGAGGGGGACAGTGCCGCTACCTCCGCTTCGCTTGCCGCCTGTTCACGGGCGAGGAAAACGTCGAGAGCCTGGCGCAGGGCGCGGGCGTGCTCACGCACCTCGCCGCTGGGGCTCGAACCGAGGAGGTTGTCGCTTTCGTCCGGATCGCTGGCCAGGTCATAGAGCTCCGGACGCGGCGCCTACGCCCACCAGCTCGAGGATCGTAGGGTAGAGGTCGACCAGGCCCATCACGCCCGAGAGCCGGGTGCCTGGCCTCACTCCGGGGCCGCGTAGGATCAGCGGCACGCGCAGCGTCGATTCGTAGGTGAAGAAGCCGTGGAGAAGCTCGCCATGCTCGCCGAGTCCCTCGCCGTGGTCGGAGGTGACCACCAGAAGAGTCGCCTCGCCGAGGCTGAGGCGCTCCAGTGCCGCGACGAGGCGGCCGATCAACTCGTCGGTCCACGCCACCTCGCCGGCGTAAGGACGGGTGGGGTAGCGCGAGGCGTAGGGCTCGGGCGGCTCGTAGGGCTCGTGAGGATCGTAGAGGTGAAGCCACAGGAAAAGCCGCCAGCTTCCATCCTCCTCGGGGGATCGAGGCGGGCTGAGACGTTCCTCCGTTCGGCTGTGGCCAGCGCTCCCTGCCGTGCCAGTCGGTCGAGGTGGGGTGTCGCGACGTCGCTACCATAGGCGCCGACATGGTCGGCCCGTAGCGTGTCGATGGTCACCAGCACGACGTGACGGATCCCAGGCGCCTCGGCCGGCGGCGTCGGAGGCGGCACGTCACGACAGGCTCCGAGACCGAGCGCGGCGGCGAAAAGGACCACCCGACTCGCGGTGGTCCGGCGGCGCCCTGGGACCCCGATCCTACCCGTCCAGCACCACGATGGCTCTGCCGTGAAGCTTCCGGCCGTCATCAGATCTCTTCTTTCTCGCACCGCCGCGCGACCCGCAAGGTCAATCGCTCGTGGCCTCAGGGACGCCGCACGGAGATTCCTCCGCCTCCTCCGGCTCGACCGGCGCGCTCCAGAATTCCGGATTCCCGTGCTTTCCCTTGGCCAGCTCGCCGCCGTAGAGGATCGCGTTGAAGAGCACCCGGAAGGTGCCGAACGTCTGCCCGCGCCACTGGGGCTGGAAGCCGATCAGCACCACGTGTCCACCGCCGTGACGCACATCGAGCGCCGCGGCATAGCCCTGCAGACACTCTTCGCCGAGCAGATAGCCAGATCGCAGCGGCGACCCCGCTTTCCGATAAGCCGCCAGCGCCGCGCCCTCGAAGCCGTCGAGCGTCGTAAGAACCGGGCTCTGCCACACGAAGACATCGGCACGCGACGGCATGCCCGCCATGACCGGGTGTGTCGGATCAGTGTCGATTTCCAGGATCGAGCCGCTGGTGAAGAAGTCTTTGCGCTCGAGGCCGGCAACCACGTTCTTGACCGGCAGATGCAGCTCATCAATCGCCAAGTCGCAGCTCCGGTTCAGACACACCAACGTGCCGCCGCTGCTGACGAACGCGTCGAGGCTGCGGACGCCGAGCGCGCCGAGCCCACCCTCGTACCGGGGTGGAACCGAGCCTTTCGCAAAGCCGTCTTTGATGACCTCCGGGCGGTCGGACGCCAGCAGGATGACGTCGAACCGCGCGGCGAGCGATCCGGCCTGGAAATCGCCGTTGGTGAGGGTGGAGAATTCGAAGCCGAAGCGCTCCAACAGCCAGCGTGTCCACCCTTCATCCATACTCGCGTCCCACGGCCGGTACAACCCGATCCGAGTCCGCACCACCGGCGTTGCGTCGGAAATAGCGGTGCGCTCGGCGCGCAGTGCCAGTTGCTCGATCCAACGGGCAAGCGTCGCTGGCGCTATATCCTCGATGGCGTACCGGCCTCTTCCGCCCTCGGAGGTGAAGCGGACCGTACCGCCCGAATCCCATGCCAGGTTGATGGCGCGGAAGGCGTTGTTCTCTGCCGGGTCCACCAGTAGCCGAGCACCGGATCCGGTAATATGGCCCGCCGGTGGCAGGATACCCGCCGCGGTCGCGTCCGTATCGAATCCAGCGCCGGGGACGCTGTCAAACGCCCTGGCGTCGGCGTCGTCCGATTTTTTCCAGTCTACGGGCACTCCCGCCACCGGTTCCATCGCGTCCCGGATCTCCTGGGACAGCGGCATCGACGCCGCGATCACCCGGACGTCAAACTGAAACGGCAGTGTCCATCCCGCCGCGTCGTAAGGCTGTTCGAGTGGTCCTTCTGGAAACTCCCGCAGCTCCGGATACGACTGCACGCCGAGCACCTGTCTCGCCACTTCGGCGAATTCCTGGTTCATCGGAATCACCCATGTGCCCGATGGATACCTGGTACCGTCGAATGTGACCGCGTTGGTCAATCGCGAGACTCGCAAGCCGTTGAACGCCAAGCGCCGGAGCAGCTCCACACCCGCCACGGGATCGCGCTGGTCCGGCGAGATGAAGTATGCGAAAGGCGGTTCCCGCTCGTATCTGCGGATCGTGTCGCGTCCTGACTGGTAGCGGTTGTAAAGCAGGGTTTCCCGGTACTTCGTGGCGTAATCGAGCACCGCCATCGAGGCCGTGCGCATGTAGTCCACCGCGTCGCGCAACCGCCACCAGCCGCCCTTCCATGGACTGGGATAAAGCGTCTCCGCCCGCAACCCCCGACGGTCGCTGGGAAAATCATCAATGGTGTAGAAATGAGGCGTTGCGTACTCATAAAGCGCCGTCTCGGTCCAGAACGCGGCGATGTTGTGGAGAACCGGCAGGTAGTCTACATAGCCGGGATACCATGCGTCGAAGCCGGTGCCCATGTGGGTGGCGCCCACCTGGCCTTTCGACTCCAGCGCCTGGGCGATCGCCATGCCGATCATGTTGACCTCGCGCAAAACCAGCGGCGGCGTCTGGGAAGCGACCGGCTCGGCGAAGGGCGGCAGCCAGATGCGGGTGGGAAACGGTGATGTCTGGTGATGTACGTAAATGATGTGCGGCTCCCAGTGCCGCCAGGTGCGGGCGACGACGCGCGACTCGATCATATTGAGCATGTAGGCGTCGCGGTTGTTGTCGTGACCGACGTACTTCTGGTAAAGCGCCGGCAACGGGGCGACCTCATAGGGCGTGCCGACATTCGAGCGGTACCAATCGGCCACCATGTCCTGGCCGTCCGGATTGAGCGACGGCCACAGAAGCACGATCACGTTGTCCAGGATTCTTTCGATCGCCGGATCGCCGGCGCCGCTGAGCAAGTCGTAGGCCAGCTGAATCATATGCTGCGCCCCCGCCACCTCGTCGGCGTGCAGACCGCCGTCGATGTGGACGATCGCCTTGCCCTCCCTGGCCAGCTGCCGCGCTTGCTCGTCGCTCAGAGCTGCAGGATGCGCCAGGCGCTGGGCGATCTCCCGGTAAGCTTCGACGTTGCTCAAGTTTTCGTGCGACGAGACCAACGCGAAATACCAGGCGCGGCCCTCGGAGGTGCGACCCGCTTCCACGAGCGCCAGCCGGTCGCTCGCCGCGTCAAGTTGCCGGAAGTAGGCCATCGACTCCTCATAGGTGGCCAGCTTGAAGTCAGCTCCGACCTGGAACCCGAGCACCTCCTCCGGCAAAGGAATCACCTCCTGCTGCGCTGCTGCGGGCGGGATCGGGGTCGATAGAAGCAGAAGGGAAATGGCAATTAGGGTCGTCGTACGAGCCATCGGGGCGTGAATCATGAGAGCTCCTGAAGTGGGCAAGGATCGAGGTCTACCGGCCGGAGGGCCGGGTGGCGCGATGGAGCGCTGCCTTTGTCGGCTCGTTATAACATCTTCGTTCAGGATCGGCAAGGCGGCTGCCGGTCACCGTCCTCATGGCCTCCGACGCCTGGCGTCCGGAGCTGCGCGAGGACGACGCCCAGGCCCGCTCCGTGAGGCTCGACTTCCGCGGTGAGCTCGGACGCCTCGCTTTTCCCTTCGACGAGGACCGGCGGGTGTCCCAGGCGCGGTAGACCTCGCCCATGCCGCCGCGCCCGCGACCTCGGAGAGGAGCTGGCCTCCTACGCCGCACCCGGGCCCTGGCGCCTGGACGACCTCCCGCAGTCCGAGCCTGTGACCATCAGGGAGCGGGCGCCTTGTTGATCCGCAGCATGATCTGCATGGAGACCATGATCAGCTCGTCGCAATGCGTCCCTTCGGGGTTGCAGCCCTTGCCGAGCCCGAAGTAGTCGCCGAACCGGTAGTTGGCGAAGCTGGTGACAAAGTGCACCGTCTCGTAGGTCTCCTTGAAGGCGTCGATCAGCTTGTCATTGTCCAGCTGGTACTCGCCGAGGACGACGTCGAAAGCCTCGCCAAGCTCAGGCTCGTGGACCACGGTGTACTGCGTCAGGTCGTAGCCGCTCAGCAGCGCCTCGAGGCTCTCCCGGTTGAGGCTGGACTCGTCGCCGTAACTGAGCTTGTCGCCTTCCCGCTTGAACGCGTCGAGCACGACGTCCTGGTAGAGGCCGACCGTGGTGATCTTGCGGCCGTTGACGAAGTCACGCGTGGTGTACCAGTCGCCGGTCGTGCGATAGGCCGTCATGCAGGTGGCGCACGGGGTGTTGAAGGAGATCGGACCCCAAGGCGCGCCGTAGAAATCCGACCAGTCGACCCAGAACGGCGCGGCGACACCGCCGGCGCGTGACAGGAAAAGCGACTGCCCGGGCTCGCGGACGCTCAGGTCCATGGCCGCCGTCCACATCTGCTCGCCGACGTCGGCGTACTTGGGGTAATGAAGGACCAGCATTCCCTGGCTGAGGAACCTCTGGTAGAGACGGATCTCCTGGTCGACGAAGCGCGGGTTGGATTTGCTGGAGGCGTGCCAGGCCAGCTCGAAGGCCAGACCGTTGCCCGGGCCTACGGCCGCTTCAAAGGCGGCGAGCCAGTCCTCTTCGATGTAGTCGCCCATGAGGAACGGAGTCACGGCCGTGTTCAAGATCCCCTTGTAGCCTTCGTCGTTCAGGGTGTCGAGAAGGGTCGAGAAGTAACCGACGAGATCGCCCATCGCCACGTTGTACCCGGAGCCGACGTGGACCGGCGCGGTGTCGCGGCTGTCGACGCAGGTGACGTTCTTGCAAGTCTCGACGCAGATTTCGTCCGGGCACGCCGCGATGCAGTCGTGGCAGGTTCGGGCCTCGATCGAGTTGGCGGCGGGGTAGCGGCCGTTGTCGAGGAAGACGTGCGGTGTCAGGTGCTGCTCGCGCAGGACAGAGCGCAGATGGGTCATGGTGGCGGCGACGACCGTGGGGTCGTCGAAGCGCAGGAAATAGCGGCCGTCCGCGACGTTGTAGAACGGCGGCGTGTGTAGGGGCACCTCACAGTCGACGCTCGCTCCGGTGATCGCGCAGCAATCGGCCACCGTGGCCGGGTAGTTGTTGCCGGCCATCGACAGGTTGCTCAGATCCTGGGGGCTGTCGACGCAGGTCACCGACGAGAGGTAGCTCCCCAGGGGCTGGTGCGGGTTCTCGGAATTCCAGTGGTGGAGGAAGCGCGTGTAATGCTCGGGATGGTCGACGATCACGCCGTAGCCGAAGAAGTCCGGGTTGAAGCTGTTCAAGTAGGCCTCACGGTCCGCGTCGATCGAGATGTAGGTGTCCGCGGTCTTGCCCCACCGGCGGTCGAACTCGACGAGCCGGTAGTTGTAAAGAGGGCTCGGGTCCGGCTCGACGCGCTTGTGCAGCAGGGGTGCCATGTTGGTGACCATCTCCATGCCCGACGTCGTCTGAAAGTGTCCGTCGCTGTAGGAAATGCCGTTGCTGGCGGCGAGGTCCAAACGGACGTCGGAGCTCGGCCAGGGACGCAGGTTCCTGAAGACGGCCAGGGAGGCCTGTCCGCCGAACGCGCCGCCGACGTAGAGATTTCCGAGAGCTCCCAGGACGGGCGAGCTCATGTTGTCGAATTCGATGTGGCTTTTATGGACCCAGAGCAGAGCTCCGGCGGGGTCATAGGCCCGGATCTCGTGTCGCGACACCCAGTAGACGGTGCCGTCGGCGTCGACGAGCGGCGTGGATTCGTTGCCGCCGCTCGCGGAGTCCATCCAACGAAGGTCGAAAGTCGTGGTCGAAAGTGCCGTCAAAGTCGTGTCGGAGGTCAGGTAGAGCGTTTTTTCGTCGGGCGAAAGCGCGACCGAGCCGCGGCCGGCCCACGGCAGGGGTTGGGAGATCAAGGGGCTGGGACTGGACGTGAACTTGTCGATCGAGCCCGACAGGCCGTTGGTGCTGACGACGTAGACGTTGCCCTGTGAGTCGATCGCCGGAGCGGCCAGGACCTGCACACCGCCCGTCGGCGCGGTGCCGACGAGCGCGCACCGGCGAGCGTCGGGCTGATCTGGGCGGCGGCGGTCCAGGAGACGAGAAGGGTGGAAAGAGCGAAGAGACAGATCCGAAGTGTTTTCATGACAGGGTCCTTTTTGTCGTGTTTGGATAGACGGAGTCATTCCTCAGGTCCCGCGTTTTCTCAGACGGTGCCGGAGGTGCGGCTTCAAGCCGCCTTCAAGGGGTTATTGCGCAGCGATGCGGAGAAAGACGACAGCGAGACGCTGATAGCCGCTGGCCGCCGCCCGTGGAGATCCGTCAGCTCCTGGCGCAGCCGGTGCCGATGCTCGGCCTCCGCGCGCCTTCGGGGACGGGCAAGAGCTCTCTCCTGGCCAGCGGTCTGGTGCCGCGAGGCGGTAGGGGCCGAGCTCCTGGGTCGTCGCGTCCATGGACCTCCTGCGCGCCTGGGCGCGGCTCCTCGAGCCTCCGGCTCTCGAGATTCTCACCACGCGTCATCTTCTGGCACAAGTCGGTCGACGACGCACGACGCGGCGGCAAAGGTTGGGGAGCGCGCGAGCACTACCAGGCCTTGCGGCTCGTGGACGCCGCCGGGCTGGCCGGTTTTCCTTATACGCGCTACCACGAGATCGCCGCGACGATGAGCCCCGACGAGGTACATCCCGAAGTGGGGAAACCACTCGCCCGATCGCTGCTTCAACTTTGGTCGTCTCGCTTCTACTTCCCCTGACGCACCACGTAGACCTCGAGCGCCCGCCGGCTCTCCGTATGGAGCCCGTCGCCCTCCAGGGCCTTTCTCACTGCCTTCAGTGTGGCCACGGAATCGAGGGCGTCCATCGCCTTGAGCGACGCCTTGGCGACTCCTGGGTTGTTGGAAAAAAAATACTTTTCAAGGAGTTTCAGGTCCTTCGCCGTCCCGGTTTTGCCGAGGGCCTTGGCCGCGGTCACCAGCAACGCGGGAACCGGGGAGCCCAGATCAAGCTCGGTGCCGTAGGACGCCAGGACGTGCCGGCACTCCTCGGCCAGCCAGGCGCTGCCCTCGCGTTCCGCCACCGTCGACGCCGCCCGGAGCAGCAGATCGCGCGAGAACGGATCCGGCGCCAGCGTCCGCAGACGCTGGCGAAGGACCTCGACGTCTTTGGCCGTGACGATCTCCTGGAGCTCCGGACGCAAGAGGAGCTCCGCCGCGACAAAGCGCACCGAGTAAGCCTGGGGACGCACGACCTGGGTCAGGACCAGGTCGAGGAGCTCGCGCGTCGTGGCCTTCTCCTCCGCTCCTTCCGCCGCCGCGGCGGAGAGGATGATGCGGCGCATCTCCGGCGTGTCGTCGAGCAACGCGTCGCCCATTCCCGGGAGCTGGACGGCCTTGGGTCCCTCGGGGTCGACCTCGAAGAGCGTCCGGCTGCGCGCCACTTGCCGCAGGATCTGGTAACCCAGGAGGTAACGCTCCCCCGCCGTGACGACGGCAAAAGTCTCCTCGTCGACGCGCACCGACATCTGCTCTGGGATGCCCTCGCCGAGGAGGACCTCGCGGCGCTCGAAGACGACGCGTTGGTCGTCGAGCTTTTCCCGGGCTTCGACGATGACGACCAGATGGGGTGCCTTGACCAGGTACTCGCTGGGTGGTCCGAGGCGGGCCGCGCCGGCGTTCGAGGCCATCGTCAGGGCCAGAACACCCACGGCCGACCCTATCCAACGTCGCTTTTCGATCTTCATCTTCCTGCTCCTCCTGGGACACCGAGCCTCTCTTCACGCTCCATACTATACGACCGCTCAACGAAAGCCTTCCCCTCGACGGACGAGATGGCTATACTGTCAAATCAGAAGCAGAGAGAGGCCTCAAGTCCTGGTATCGAGGCCTGAGTCGATCCGGCGACGGCTTCTTGGTCGAGGCCGCGTCGGGAAACTACCGCACCCCGCGAGCACCAGCCCGTTCCTGGGCCGATGATGCGCGGAGGGTGCGACACTCAAAAGGGGATCTTCGCATGAGCAGGAAAAAGCTCTACACCCTGTGCGCGCTCGTCGCGCTCGCCACCACTCTTCTCACCGTCCCGGCGCTGGCCGCCGGTTCGCCGGCCGCCGGTTCGCCCGAGGTCTCGCGGGCGGTCCGTCACGACACGTCGCTGCCGTTGCGTCAGATGGCTCTGGAAATCGTCGCTGCGAAGGGCTCGCCGCCGCCACCGCGGGAAGTCCCGCTGCGCATACCGAACCGGCCCGACCGCGGCAACCCCGCGAACGCGCCGGACCCGCAGCGCCAGAGCGAAGCCCGTCCGATTCCTGAGGCGGCGCTGACGCCGGGTCCGATCATGAACTTCGACGGCCTCTCCGACGACCAGGCTGCGGCGATCGGCTTGAGCCGCTACGTGCCGTCCGACGTCGAGGGCGACGTCGGTCCCAACTACTTCGTCCAGTGGACCAACGTCATCTTCGCGGTCTACGACAAGACGACCGGCTCGGCGGTCTTCGGTCCGGTGGCCGGCAACGCTGTCTTCTCCGGCTTCGGTGGCGACTGCGAGAGCACCAACGACGGCGACCCGATCGTGCTCTACGACCACGTCGCCGGCCGGTGGGTGATCACCCAGTTCGCCTACGACGCCGGCATCCAGTGCGTCGCCGTTTCGACGACCAGCGATCCGACCGGCTCCTACCACCGCTACGCTTTCGTGGTGACGCCCGGCGGGGGGAACGACTACCCGAAGCTCGGCCTGTGGACCGACGGCGGCAGCCAGAGCGCCTACCACCTGTCGCTGCGCGACTTCATCGGCAACGACTTCGCCACCGCGGGCGTTGCGCTGGAGCGCGACGTGATGTTGAACGGCGGTGCCGCGCAGACGATCAAGTTTTCGAACCCCTGCGACAACAACGACTGCGTCGACGGCGTGCAGCCGCCCCACCTCGAAGGACCGATCCCGTCGTCCGGGTCCCGGGCCTCCTACTTCGTCGCCTGGGACGACGACTACGAGGGACCCTTCACCGGTGCCGACGGCTACCGCAACTACGAGTTCTACGTCGACTGGGCGAACCCGGGGAGCTCGACGTGGACCGAGAAGGCGATGGCCACCAGCCCCGGCGGCTTCGACCGCGCGATGTGCGGCTTTTTTCAGCGTAACTGCATCCAGCAGCCGAAGGGCGGCGAGCGGCTCGATCCCTTCGACGAGGCGACCATGTACCGCGCCCAGTTCCGCAGCCACGGGTCGCACAACTCGGTGGTGATCAACCACACGGTCGACGCCACGGGAAGCGATCAGGCGGGCGTACGCTGGGCGGAGCTCCGGCAGACGACGCTGAACGGGGCGTGGACCGTCTACCAGGAGGGCACCTACGCGCCCGACAGCGAGCACCGCTGGATGGGCTCGATCGCCATGGACCAAGCCGGGAACATCGCGCTCGGCTACAGCATCTCTTCGAGCGCCACGTTCCCGTCGGTGCGCTACACGACGCGCGAGGCGGCCGATCCCCTCGGCACGATGCCGGGCGGCGAGGTCGAATGCGTGGCCGGCACCGGTGCCCAGAGGGCCTCGTCGAACCGCTGGGGCGACTACTCGACGATGTCGGTCGACCCGACCGACGGCTGTACCTTCTGGTACACCCAGCAGTACTACGAGACCACCGGCAGCTTCGACTACAAGACGCGCATCTGCTCGTTCAAGATGGCGAATTGCGGCGGCACGAACCCCTGCGGCAACGGCGTCTGCGATCCCGGTGAGGACTGCAACACCTGCGGCGCCGACTGCATCAGCGGCGGGCTCCCGTCGTGCGGTGACGGGACGTGCAACACCTGGGCCGGCGAGGACTGCGTGAGCTGCCCCGCCGACTGTGCCGGCGTGCAGAACGGCAAGCCGGCGAACCGCTACTGCTGCGGCGACGGCGACGGCACGAACCCGATCGACTGCACCGACTCGCGCTGCACCACGGGCGGTTTTGCCTGTGAGTCGACCGACCCCGGCGGCACCTTCTGCTGCGGCGACGGCGTCTGCGAGGGCGCCGAGGACGGCGCCAACTGCGCGGTCGACTGCAGCCCCTGATCCACGAATCGCCTTCACCTTCCTTGCCCTAGGGTCGGAGCGCAGCTCCGGCCCTTTTTTCCGGCCCGATTCGTGACACGTCGAACGCCCGCCCGGGAATGAATCCCCGGGCTACAACGGTCGAAGACAGCTAAAGCTGCCTGAGAGGGACGGGTCGAGCCTCGGCAGGGTGCTCGTCGTCGCCCTCCTCGCCGGACGTGACGACGACCTCGCCGAGCTCCGTAAGCTGCTCGCCAAGCCCGTGCCGATCCTCGGCCTCCGCGCGCCGTCCGGAACCGGTAAGAGCTCTCTCCTCTACGGCGGTCTGGCCGCGACGCTGCGCGCCGGGGGCGTTGCTGGCGGCTTCGGTGCAACGCCAGCCGGGTTTGGGCGAGCCGCCGTGCCGGTGGATCCTGGCCTACCGGCAGGAGTTTCACGGCGGACTTTGATGTTCCCCGGCCGGGAGCGGTCCGACGAGAGGACCATGACGTTCTCGGTTTTCAAGTCCCGGTGGACGATCCCCTTGGCGTGCGCGAACCGTCCGGCCGTGTCGACGCAGGTCGAAATAGATCCGAGCTGCCTTCGGCCAGGCATCCGCCGTGAGCTCGACATAGTCCTGGGTGTCAAGGTAGGAGCTTAGAAGGTCCCACTCTCTGTCGTCTCGGCATCCTTGAAGCATCTCCAGCTGATTGAAGCGAGTGAGGAAGTAGTCGCCGTCATCAAGGATCCTGAGGAGCGATTCGCGCTTCCTGCCACTTGTGTCTCGAAAGAGGGAGATCCACACCGAGGTGTCAATCAGAAACAAAGCGAGTCTTCCGTAGGGCTTTGTGGTCGAAGCCTTCGTGGAACTGGATGCGGCCTGCGAGCTCCGTCAGATCCTTCTTCCGGCGCTTTCTGACCAGCTCCCGGAGCGCGAGGTCGACGAGCTCCTTCTCTGTCTGGGCTCCCGTCAGGTCGAAGGCCTCCTCGATCAGCTCGTCGTCCAGGACGATTTCTGTTCTCATGGTTCCTCCGGGCCGTCTCTGCGGCCTATGTCGATTCCACCGAAGATGGTACCAGAGCCGGAAGGCTGACGCCAGCCGCGCGGCCCGCTCGTCCCGTCGCGTAGGAGGAAGCCTCCGGGGTCGGCGATCAAGGTCTCGGACTCCAGGGTGCGCCCCTGCATGTACTCGCGTCCTTCGGCGAGCGTCCAGCCGAGGAGGTTCATGCCGGTGTCGAGCACCAGAAGGCCAGCTCTTCCCAGAGCTGCCGGTGGGGTCCCTCTGGGACGTCATTGTAGCGCGTCGCGATCGGAGCTCGGCTCCGGTCCTTTTTTCCTGGGGTCCAGGCGAACATTTCCGCCGGTCCTCACGTAGTGTTCCTGGAGAGGAAAGAAAGCGAGGTTCTTGGATGGAAACAACCTGGAAACCAACGGTTGCCGGGATCTTCAATATCGTCTCCGGGGTCTCCGGGCTCTTCGGAGGGTTCGTCCTGGCGCTTCTCGCCGTGGCCTCGGGGGTTTTCCTCGGCATCACGGCGGAAGAGCTGGCGGCCAAGGTCCCCTTCGCTCTCGGGACGGGGCTTTTCGTCACCCTGGCGCTCTTCGTCCTCGGGACGAGCGCGGTTGCCGTTTGGGGCGGAGTCCACGCCGTCCGCCGGCGGGGTTGGGGCTGGGCGCTCGCCGGCTCGATCGCGTCGCTCTTCGTCTTCTGGCCCCTCGGCGTGCTGGCGGTGGTCTTCACGGTGATGGCCGAGAGAGAATTCCTGTCGGCCGCGGCCTGAGCCGCCGGCTACGGCACCCCGCGTGCTACGATCGCCCGTGTTTCGCTTGCTGAGCCTACCCATTCGCCGGCCCGTCGCCACCTCCATGTTCTTCCTGGGGTTGGTGATCCTGGGTCTCGTCGCGGCGTGGCGGATCCCGGTTGAGCTTTTCCCCAACCTGAGCGGCGAGGAGCTCAGCGTCAGCTTCTTCCGGCCCCGCTCCGAGCCCGAAATCCTGGAGCGCGAGATCCTCCTGCCGCTCGAAGCGCGGGTCTCGACCCTTCCCAAGGTCGCCGAGACCTGGGGCGAGGTCCGCGGCTCGGGCGGCAACCTGCGGATCCGCTTCGACAGCGGCACCGACATGAAGGTCCGGGAGCTGGAGCTCCAGCAGGTCGCCGCCGAGCTCGCCCGCAGCCAGCCGCGCGGCAGCTCGCTCAGCGTCAGCGCCCGCGACACGTCGTTGCTTTCGAGCTTCGTCATGATCCTCCAGGCCGTCGGCGGTACCGACCGCAACGCGCTTTTTGACTTCGTCGACGAGCACGTGGCCCCTCGCCTCGAAGCGGTCTCCGGCGTGAGCCGCGTGATGACGATCGGCGGCGCCGGCCAGCAGGTCACGGTGTGGATCGACCCCGACCGCTGCGCCGCGGTCGCCACGACGCCCGAGGCGGCGATTGGCGCCCTCCGGCGCTCGGTCAGCCGCCTGCGCTTCCTCGGCGGCCTGGAGGACGCCGACCGACGTACCGCCGTCATCTTGGACGGACGTCCGCGCGGCCTCGTCTCCCTCGGCGAGATCCGTATCGACCCCGGCCGTCCGGTCCTGCTGCGCCACGTCGCGGAGATCGAGCGCGGCACCGGCCGCGAGCGCTTCCTCTTCCGGACCAATTCGAAGCCCTCCGTGGGCCTCGTCGTCTTCCAGGACCAGGGCACGAACCTCGTGCGCCTGGGCCGGACGCTGCGCTCGGTGCTGGAGGACCTGCGCGCAGAGATGAATCCGGTCGGCGTCGACCTCCTGATCAGCTTCGACGGCGCGGAGCTCGTCGAAGAGCAGATCCGGCGCCTGGCGCTCCTCGGCTTTTCGGGTTTCGTCATCGCGCTCCTCGTCCTGTATCTGTTCCTGCGCCAGTGGCGTGCGGTGACCGTGGTGGCGCTGGCAGTGCCGGTGAGCTTGCTGGTCGCCGTGGCGTTGCTGGAGATGGGCGGCCAGACGGTGAACCTCATCACCCTCTTCGGCCTCGCCGTGGGGATAGGCCTCCTGGTCGACAACAGCGTCGTCGTCTTCGAGGCGACGCAGCGCAGCCTCGAACGCGGCCTCGCGCCCGACGACGCCGCGGCCGCGGGCGTACGACGAACCATCCGCGCCATCGTCGCCGCGTCGGTGACCACCGCCGTCGTCTTCCTGCCCCTCGTCCTGGCCGACTTCGAGGAAGCCCTGATCCGTTCCCTCGTCGAGATCGTCGCCCTGGCCATCCTCCTGCCGCTCGCCGGCTCGCTCCTGGTGGCGGTGGGGCTCGTACCGCTTCTCGCCCGCTGGCTCGCGGCACCGGCGGCGGTGCGCCGGCTCGCCGAGGCACGCCGTCGCCGAGCCGAGCTCGGCGGGCTCACTCCGCCGGACCGTGTCCGCGGGCTCTTTACGGGACTCGTGACCGCGGCCCTGCGCCGGCCCGCCGGCTGGATCGCGACCGTCGTCGCCGCGGTCGTCGTGACGGTGATCGTGGCGCTCCCCTGGGTGCTGGTCAAGAGCGCGTCGCAGGCGGCGACCGAAGCCGACCAGGTCCAGATGTCGATCCGCCTGCCGAGCTCCCGGTCGCTGCAGGCGGCGACCGAGGTCTTCGCCCACCTGGAGCAAGCCGTCCTCGCCCTCGAAGGTATCGAGCGTGTCGAGTCGACGATCCAGGAGGGCACGGCCGACGCCGCCGGCGGTACCCTCACCGCCTTCCTGGTCGACCGCGACGAGCGCCCCGAGGACCTCTCGGCGGCTCGCGTCCGCCAGGTGGTGCGGACCAGCGCCCGGTCCCTCCAGAACGTCGAGGTCCTGCTACCGGGCGAGGCCGACGGCGGCGGCGGTGGCGGTGGCGGCGGCGACGGCGGTGTGTCCTCGCTCCTCGGCCAGGGCGCCTCGGAGGTCGTGATCTCAGGACCCGACAGCGTGCTCCTCGCCGAGCTCGGACGCGAGATCAGCGACCGGCTCGCCTCGATCCCCGAGGTGGCCTCGGCCTGGGTCTCCCAGAGCCGTGGCCAGGAGGAGCTGCACGTCGTCCCCGACGCGTCCGCCCTGGCAGGCTTCGGCCTCACCGCCGATCAGGTGCTGCCGATCCTCCAGCTCGTCGGCCGGGAGGGTCAGGAGATGCCGGTCGGTTTTACCCTCGCCGACAGCCGCGAGCTGCCGCTCATGGTGCGCCGGCCCCAGGAGAAGACCTCGCCCGCCGAGCTCGCCCGCCTCCGCCTGGCGACGCCCGCCGGAGTCCTGCCGCTCGCCGCCGTGGCCTCGGTCCGCACCATGCCCCCGGCCTCGGCCATCACCCACCACAACGGCCGGCGGGAGCTGTCGGTCTTCTACCGCCTCGACGAAGACATCGCCTCGACCGGGCCGGAGCGGCTCGCGCTCGAAGAGCAGATCGCCGCCGTGGTGCGCGATGTCCACCGGCCACGGGGCACGACCGTCGAGGCCGACCCGGGCGAGGAGTCGATCTCCTGGTTCAAGCGCCTCCTGGTGCCGGCGATCCTGCTCCTCTTCCTGGTGCTGGCGACGACGTTCGAATCGCTCACCCTGCCGGTCCTGGTGCTCCTGGCCCTGCCGTTGACGATCCTCGGCTCGCTCTGGTCGCTGGTGCTCGCCGACATTCCGCTCGACCTCTTTGCCCTGGTCGGCGCCCTGGCGCTCCTCGGCCTGACGGTCAACCCGGCGATCCTGCTCGTCGACCGCATGCAGCAGCGGCTGCGGGTCACGGCGAGCGGCGCCGCGGGAGCCTACGGCGCCGGGGCGGCAGCGCTCGCCGCGGTGCGCGAGCGCGCCCGGCCCGTCTTCATGACGACGGCGACCACGGTCGCCGGCCTTTGGCCGCTGGCGCTCCAGACCGGACGCGAGAACGAGATCTGGCCGCCGTTCGCGACCGTCGTCATGGGCGGGCTCGTCACCTCGACGGCGCTGACGCTGCTCGTCATCCCGGTGGGCTTCGTCTTCCTGGCGCGCCTCGACCGCCTCTTCGGGCGTCTCGGCCCCTGGGTGATGATCGGCTGGGTGACGGCGACCGCGGCGGTGATGGTCCCCCTGGTGCGCGCCGAGCTCGTCACGACGCTCACCTGGCAAGTGGTGACGACGCTCCTGGTCGCGGCGGTCTTGCTCGGTGCCGCGGCTCTTGTGCTCTATCGTCCCGAGCTCCCGGAGCCGGCGACGGCCGGCGGATCGCCGCCCGGCGGATCGCCGCCCGGCGGATCGCCGCCCGGCGGGCCGCCGGCCCTCTCGGTTCGCAACTTGCGAAAAGTCTACGGCCGTCCCGGTCCGGTGGGCCAGGCCTGGAGGGCGCCGGAGGCTTTCGCGCGCAAGGTCCTCGCCGCCGGTGGACGGGCCTTCGACCCGCGGACGGCGCGGGACCGCCTGGTGGCCCTGGGCCTCGTCGCGTCGGGCAACGTGTACCTGGCGCTTCACGTCCGCTCGCTTTTTTGGGAGGTGGTGTTCTTGATGGCGGCGGCGACGGTCGGCGCCCGCTTCGCTGTCGAGGTACGGCGGGCGCGGGGACGCTCCGACACCGTCGGCCGCGTCGAGCCGGGCGGTGCCGAGGGTGCCGTCGCCTTCATGGTCCCCTGGATCGCCTGGACCTGGTTCGCCTACCGCCATTACCTCCTCCTGAGGGTCAGCGACGCCGATCCTGACGTCGGCCCCTTCGGCCTCGGCTGCCTGGCGGCCGCGATCGCCGTCGTCCAACTCGGCCGGCGGACGGCCCGGCTGCTGGCCCGCGGCACGATCGCGGAGCGCGTCACCGAAGGGCGGACGCGTTACGTCCGCACGGCCTGGCGGCGGCTCGCCCGGCGGTTTTTCGGCCTCGACCTGCCGCGCGAAGAGATTCGCGCGCTCACCGGCGTCAGCTTCGACGTCGAGAGCGGCATGGTCGGCGTCCTGGGACCCAACGGCGCCGGCAAGACGACGCTGCTGCGCCAGCTCGCCGGCATCCTCGACCCGACCGCCGGACGGATCCTCCTCGGCGGCGTCCACCTCGACCTCTTGCGCCGCTACCTCGCCCGCTGGGTCGGCTACTTGCCGCAGGACACGGCGCTGCCGCCGGGGCTCACGGCCCGCGAGTACCTCGATTACTACGCGCTGCTCTACGAGATCCCGGCCACGGAGCGCCGCGAACGGATCGGGCGCCTCTTGACCGAGGTGGGCCTCGCCGAGCGGGCCGACGAGAAGATCGGCTCCTACTCGGGCGGCATGCGCCAGCGCGTGGCCGTGGCCCGGACGCTGCTCCGCCTGCCGCCGGTCATCATCGTCGACGAGCCCACCGTGGGGCTCGACCCGAGAGAGCGGATCCGTTTCCGCAACCTCCTCTCGCGGCTCGCCGAAGGACGGGTCGTGCTGTTTTCGACCCACGTGGTGGAAGACGTGGCCGTGGCCTGCGAACGGGTGATCGTGCTGGCCCGCGGGAGCCTGGTCTTCGACGGGCCGCCTCATGAGCTCGCCGACGCCGCCCGTGGCCAGATCTGGGAGGTGGCCTTGACCAACGCCGAGATCGGCGCCTTGCCGTCGACGGCGCGCATCGCCGACCAGGTCCCGGAGGCCGGAGGACGCTCGCGCCTGCGGCTCATCTCCTCGGAATCGCCTCACGATGAAGCGCAACCGGTCGAGCCGTCGCTGGAGGAGGGGTACCTGATGCTCGTAGGAGAGCGAGGACTGTCCCCCTGGGGGGATCAAGGGGGGGAGACACTGTGAGGCAGATTTCCACCCAGCGTCTTCGCGACGAGGCGCGCATCGTCTGGCATTCGGCGAAGCTCCTCGTCGGCCGCCGCTTCTATTTCGCGGCCTTCGTCCCCCTCCTGTGGCCAGCGTTTCAGGCCGTGATGCTCCTGACCGGTGGACGCCAGGAGGACTTCCGTCCGGAGTCGGCCCAGGGGACGCTCATCGCCTTCCCGCTCTCCTGCCTGGCCATCTTCCTCGGCGTACGGGTGATCGCCGGAGAGTCCGACGCCCGGCGCCTGGAGATCGCCTACACGGTCCCCGGGGGCTCGCAGCGGGTGTGGCTCGCCAAGCTCCTGGCCGGCCTGGGCATCCTGCTCGTCGCCGAATCCCTTCTCGCCGTCGTGACCTGGGCGTTTTTCACCTCTTACCCGCCAGGGAGCCTCTACGGAGCGGCACAAGCGGCGACGGTGTATCTCGCCCTTTCGATGGGGCTCGCGGCGCTTTTTCGCAGCGAGGTGACCGGCGCCATGGGAAGCGCCGGCATCATGGCGTTGAACGGGTTCTTGACGGGTTTCGGCAGCGTGCAGACTCGTCTTTCCCCGTTTTTCAACCCCGCGGCCTTCCGCGACGAGGACGCCTCGGTGATCCTCGCCCACACCGTCCAGAACCGGATCGGCTTCGCGCTCCTGATCGCCGCGTTGACGGCGTTGGCGTTCACCCGGGCGGAGCGGCGCGAGAGGATGCTCGCCGGTTGAGGAACCCGGACCTTGAGTTCGCGGCGCTCCTGGGAGAGGATCGGGCCTTGCCGCAGCCGAGGACGCCGGCTCCTCGGTTCCATCCCACCTACAAGAGAGCGACCATGGAATCTCCTGCCACTCTTCCCTTCGACATCTTCTGGCAGTGGCTCGCCACCCACCCGAACTGCATCCTCCGGGCAGGGACGCCCGAGGCCGTGCTCTACGACGACGAAGACCTCCACTGGCACTTCGTCGCCTACCAGGGCGGTATGGTCGGCATCCAGCTGCTGCGCGGCAAGCGCTTCTTGGGCGAGCTTTTCGTCGATCCCGAGCCCATCACCTACGTCCAGGGACTGGCGGGGGAGATGGAGGGCGAGTACGTCTTCGACCTGATCGCGGAGAGCGAGACGGAGCGCACGGCCAACTACCATTTTGTCCTCTGCCACGGCTACGAAGACGAGGAGGACGACCTGCCGCCGGGACGGGTCCACTAGAACTAGACTAGCCTGCTTTAAGGTACCCTACACGGGCGCCTCCGCCCATAGATCGACGGATGGGGGCCCGCGCAGAGGCTGCTCCGGATCCACTCACCGTGGCGCGTGTCGATGCTGTACGAGATACCTCCAGGCCAGATGCGGGATCAGACTCCTTCAGGAGTCTTTCCCTTTGTAGCACGGGGTTTTAACCCCGTGCGGACGGGAGCCAACCTGTCAACCCCGCGCCCCCCGGACGTAGGCCGCGGTCAACTCTTCCCGCGGCTCCTCGAAAATCCGCCGGCCGGGTCCGGTCTCGATCAGGCGTCCACAGCCGTCGACCAGCCAGAAGAAGGCGACGTCGTCGGCGATGCGCCGCGCCTGCGCCAGGTTGTGGGTGACGATCACCACCGTGTAGCGTTGCTTGAGCGACACGATGAGATCCTCGACCACGGCGCCGGAGATCGGATCGAGGGCGCTGCACGGTTCGTCCAAGAGGATCACCTCCGGCCGCAAGACGAGAGAGCGCGCGATGCACAACCGTTGCTGCTGGCCGCCCGAGAGCGCCCTGGCCGGTTTCTTGAGGCGGTCCTTGACCTCGTCCCACAGGCCGACTTGACGAAAGGCCGACTCGATCGCCGCGTCGCGCTCGTCGCGGCTTTTCATGCCGTGCTCGCGAAGCGGCAGCTCGAGGTTCTTGTGAATCGAAAGCGGGAATGGATTCGGCTTCTGGAAAACCATCCCGACGCGGCGGCGCAGCGCCAGGACGTCGGTCTGCGGCGAGAGGACGTCGACCGAGCCGATCCGCAGCTTGCCGCTCACCTCGCAGCCCGGCACCAGGTCGATCAATCGGTTACAGCAAGTCAGAAAGCTCGACTTGCCACACCCCGAGGGACCGAGGATCGCGGTGATCCTTCCCTCCTCGATCCCGAGGGTCACGTCGGCGAAAGCGCGCCGCTCGCCGTAGCGCAGGCTCAGCGATTCGCACCGCACCAGAGCCTCGACGCTCGGCGCCAGGGTGAGGTGAGGCCGTTCGGCGGCCTCGGCGGCGGCGCGCTCAATCCGCTCGATCTGGGTTTGCTGGGCGGTGACGTTCATGAAGTGATTCCTTTTCGCAACGTATGCTCGGCGACGAACGACGCGGCGCCGTTGATCAAGACGAGGGCCGCGACGAGCACCAGCGCGCTGGCGTAGGCGTTGGGCTCGCCCCCGGCGACGTTCATCGCCAGGTCGTAGATGTGGATCGAAAGCGCCCGGCCGGAATCATAGAGCGATCCCGGCATCCTGTCGACGTAGCCGCTGGTGAAAAGAAGCGCCGCGGTCTCGGCGAGGGCGCGTCCGATCCCCAGGACCAACCCGACGACCAACCCCGGCGTGGCCGCCGGCAGGAGGACCGCAAAGAGTGTCCGGGTGCGGCTCATTCCGAGGCCCGCGGCGGCCAACCGGTACTCCCGAGGTACGGCCCGCAGGGCCTCCTCGGAGGTTCGGATGAGAATCGGAAGGACCATCAGGGCGAGCGTCAAGCCGCCGGAGAGGATCGAGAAACCCATCCCCAGGTAGACGCAAAAAAACGCGTTGCCGAACAGGCCGAAGACGATCGAAGGGACCCCGGCGAGCACGTCGAGGCTGCGCCGTACGAGGCGGCCGAGGAGGGCGTCGGCAGAGGTCGACTCGGCGAGCAGCACCGCCGTCGCCACCCCGAGCGGGACGCTTGTGACGAGCGTCACCAGGAGGATGAGTGCCGTCGAGACGAGGATCGGTCCGATGCCGCCGCCGCGGCCGGCGCTAAGCGGCGCGTCGATCAGAAACGACAGGGAGAGCTGTCCCCATCCGTTTCTCACCAGGTCCCACACGATCCACACGAAGACCGCCACGATCGCGGCGGCGGCGAGGTAGACCGCGGCGTCGAGCGCCCATTGCGAGCGCCGGCGCCCGAAGGCGCGGCGCAGGTCGAGGGGGCCGGCGAGCGCCTCAGCCATAGACCCTCCCGCGGCTCGCCGACTCCGCCGCCGCGACGAGCACGGCAACGAGCAGGAGCAGCAAGAGGCCGCTCACGAAAAGCGCCGAGCGATGCTCCCCCATCGCATAGGACATCTCGAGGGCGACGTTGGCCGTCAGGGTACGGATCGGCTCGAAAAGGCTCGACGGGTTGCGGACGACGTTGCCGCAGACCATGAGCACCGCCATCGTCTCGCCCAGGGCACGGGCGCTTTGCAAGAGGACCCCGGTCACGATGCCCGGCCGCGCCGCCGGCAGGACGACTCCGAAAAGCGTTCTCGCGCGGGAGAGGCCGAGCGCCGCTGCGGCTTGCAGGTGAGCCCGCGGCACCGCGGCAAGCGCCGCATCGGCGGAGAGCGCCACCGTCGGCAGCACCATGACCGCGAGCACCAGGATCGCCGCGAGCAAGCTAGGACCCGGCGGCTCGAGCCTGCGGATCAGGGGGACGAGCACCACGAGGCCCCAGAAGCCGTAGACCACCGACGGGATTCCCGCCAGCGTCTCGACCAGCCGACGGTAGGGTCCGACGATCCTCGGCGGTGCGTAGAAGTGGCTGAAAAGCGCCGAGAGGATGCCGAGCGGCGTCGCCACGAGGACCGCGCCAAGCGCCGCGAGAAGCGTCCCCCAGAGCATCGGCAGGAGCAGGAAGCTCCCTTCCTCAGCCCGCGCCGCGGGGTGCCAGGAGCCGTCGGTGAAGAAGCGTCCCAGGCCGATGGCTCGAAGCGCTGGCCACGACTCCGCCGCCAGGAAAGCGGCGATCGCCAGGACGACCACGCCGGAGACGATCGCCGCGGCGCGGAGAGACCAGGCGAGGAGGACGTCGGCTCCGCCGGCCCTACTCCACCGGGACAAAGTAGAGCTCCTGCACCAGGTCGTGGACCTCGGGCGAGCGGGCGTAGTCGATGAGCTCGCGGAGGCGTCCCGTGGGCTCTTCGAGGGTCACCAGGTTCAAGGGCCTGGCGATCGGAAAGCTGCCGTCGGCGAGGTGGGCGCTCGTCGCGGCGACGCCGCTTGTGGAGAGGAGCTTGATCGGCACGCCCCGCGAGGCGTCGTGCTCCGCCGTGCCGATCGACACGTAGGCGACGGCGTTGGGATCGGCGGCCACCGTCTTGACGCCCTGCTGGTTGTCGCCGACGATGACGTCGGGGCGCACGTCGGTGTCGGCGAGCCCAAAGTAGTCGAGGAAGACCTTTTGCGTCGCCCGCCCCGCCGCCTTGTGGACCACCGTGATCGCGGCGTCGTCGCCGCCGAGCTCGCGCCAGTTGCGGATGCGTCCGGTGTAGACGGCGACCACCTGCTCGTCGTCGAGCTCCGTGACCGGGTTGTCGCGATGGACGAAGAGGCAGACGCCGTCGCGGGCGATCGTGAAGGCGTGGAGGTCCGCCTCGTCCTCGGCGAGGGAGCGCGACGCCATGCCGAGGTCGGCGAGCCCGGAACGGACGTCGGCGATCCCCCGCGACGAGCCTCCGGTCTGCACGTCGACGCGCGATCCGGGGTGCGTCGCCTCGAAGCGCTTGGCGATTTCGGACATGAGCGGCGCCACGGTCGAAGAGCCGGTAATGACGAGCCGTTCGCGGCGCGTCGCCGAGGCCTCGTGGCAACCCCAGCTGAGGAGAAGGAGGGCGAGAAGCGTCGCCCAGGTGCAGATGTGACGTCTCATGCCGGTCGATACGGAGGGCGCAGCGGAACGGTTTCAGGCACGGGCCGTGTTCGACGACGTTCCCTTCCGGGAGCCGGCTTGAGCCGGCTTTCCAGCCCATAGCACGGGCCTTTAGGCCCGTCGCGAAGGCGCGGCGAGCCTCGAACCGCCGTACCTCGCGCTGCCTCCGCAACGGGCCTCAAGGCCCGTGCTATGGACGAGGAAGCCGGCTCAAGCCGGCTCAGAAGAACAGGCTCGTTGGTCTGAGTTAGGCGTCCCACTCTTGGGCGGCTTCAGGCCGATTCCACCCACCTCGTCAACATCTCCACCTCCCGCTCCCGCCGACGGTACCCCGTCGCCTCGACGATCCCCCGCGCCGC
>CBDUYN010000130.1:0-30150 GCA_965371445.1 uncultured bacterium
TAGAGACCTCTGCACATGTAGCGACCTCTCTACATGTGCAGAGGGGGTCGCTACAAGTAGAGAGGCGACGCTGCGACTCTCCCGGACTATCGCCACCTGCCCTCGACGATCCGATCCTCCAGGCCATGGGCCACGGCCTCGGCTCGCCGCGGCTCCCAGAGGCGATCCTGGGGGTTCCAGCGTCCTCCGGCACCCTTCACCGCGGCGTGGCTCCGCGGCTCTTGCCGCCTCACCCGCAGGCGGACGGTTCTCTCGGCGTTCGGAGGTTCGTGAGGCTTCCATTGGAGTCTCCTCGAGGATCGGCTGGTTTTCCGGGCACGAAGTTTACCGGGTCCGCTCTCGCCGATCAAGAGGCGGATGACGCGGACGCGGATGACGCGGATGACACCCGGCAGGCGCTTCGGATCACCGAAGCGTGACCGGCAGGGCGACGCTCGGCGCCCTCAGGGTCCAACTCGCTCGCCACGCTCTTGGGGACCTCAAGAATCGCGGCGAAGCGTTCTTCGCGCTCTTCTGCAATGCACCAAGTCGGCGAGAACGCTTCGCCGCGCTTTGGGGTCTTTCGAGGGTGCCGGGAGAGGTGCCCGCCGCGCTCGGATCGACGTCGTCCTCGCGCCGCGGACGCTCCGGCTTGGCAGCCTGGGTCAGTTCCCGCGCGACGGATTCACGGCGGCCCTGTCTCCTCCGTTCCACCTCGCCCGCCAGGCGCTTGCTTTCCACCTGAGCCGGCTTCCGCGGCGATCCTCGGACGGGCGGAGGAGGTGTTGCCGAACCTCGAGGCCAAGGAGTACGATGTGACTGGCAAGCCGCTCCCGGCCCAGGGAGCCCGACTCCGGACGCCTATGCAAGAAGACCCCAACGAAACACCGACTCCCGGCGCGGCCGGTGCGGAGGAGTCGGGCGCCCTGTATCAAGAGGCGCTGTTGTCCGAGGCGTTCGCCTCGGAAGTCGCCGGCACCTCGCCGGTCACCCGCGTCCGGGAGCTCGGGATCTGGCTCGCCTTGACGTCGCTCGTCGCGATGATCTTGCTGCTGAACCAGCTCGCGCCGGCGCCGGAGCTTCTCGCGGACGACCCGGCCGGCGGGCTGGAGCTGCGCATCCAGGCACGTTACGCCCTCGGAGCCGACGCGCTCACCAAGGTGCTCGGCAGCGACGCCTTGAGCGGCCAGCTCGTGGATCAGCTACGCCAGACCGTCAAAACCCCCGCCGCGGGCGTCTGTGTCGTACCGGTGATCGCCGAGCTCTCGGGCTTCGAGGCGGCGCTCGAGGAGATTGCCCGGCTACGCCTGGAGGAAGGGCTCGCCGAGGAAGAAGCGGCCGACCTGAAGCTGCTGGAGCAGATCTATGCCCGCTCGCCCGCGCCGCTCGACCTGGAGGCCCGCGCGGCCTTCGCCGGCCGGCGCGATTACTTCGCCGAGCTCGCCCTGAGCCACGTCGAAGGAGCCGACGCTACCGAGCGTGACGCCCTCCTCGCCGAGGCGAAGCGCACCGCGGCGGTGCTGATGGCGATGGTCGGCGGCGTCGCCACCGCGACGCTCGTCGGGCTCGTCCTCCTGGTGATCGCAGGCCTCATGCTGCGCCAGGGGAGCCTCGTGTCCGGTTACCTTCCCAAGGCCGGCGAAGACGCCCTGACGGCCCGGCTGCCCTTCTTCGAGACGTTGGTCGTCTTCATCCTGGCGACCCTGGGTTTCGGCCTCCTGAGCGGACTCCTCCAACAGGGATTGGGGCTGGAGACGACCTGGGTGCTTCTCGTCAACATGCTGGCCTTGCCGGCGGTGTTCTGGCCCCTGCTCCGCGGCGCCTCCGGCGACGGCGTACGCCGCGCCTTCGGCTGGCATTCGGGCGCCGGATTCTGGCGCGAGGTCGCAAGCGGCCTGGTGGGTTACGTCGCCGGAGCCCCGGTGCTGCTTGCGGCGCTTGGAGTGAGCGTCGTCCTGGCGAATTGGCTCGAGACCCAGCCGAGCCATCCCCTGGTCGAAGAGGTCGCCGGGGCCGGTTGGGGGGAGATCGTGGTGATCTTCCTCCTGGCTTCGGTCTGGGCGCCACTGATCGAGGAGAGCGTCTTTCGCGGCGGCTTCTACCACTACCTGCGCGGCCGGCTGGGTATCCTGGCGGCGGCTTTCGTCTCAAGCTTCGTTTTCGCCGTGATCCATCCCCAAGGGATCGTCGGAGTACCGCCGCTCGTGGCTCTGGCCATGATCCTGGCGCTGATCCGGGAATGGCGCGGGTCGCTCGTCGCTTCGGTGGCCGTCCACGCGGTGCACAACGGCCTGGCGATGACCGCCCTATTCTTCATGCTCGGCTGAGCCGCAGCTGGGGCTGCCAAGCTGGTGAGGACGCTCCGCGCCCTCGACGCTGCCGCGCACGCTCAACCACCCCACTCCACCCAAGACCAGTCCCATACCGAGCCCCTGGAGAAGCGAGAGGCGCTCGCCGAAGAGGAGCCGCGCCCAAACGACGGTCATCATCGGCTGGAGGAGCAGCATGATCGACGTCTCCAGGGCCGGCAGCCGCGGCAAGGCGGTGCCGATCAACTGCCAGCCCGCCACCTGCGACGCCAGCGCCAGCCCCAGGAGCCAGCCGTGGGCCGGGTAATGGACGGTGAGCTCCAGGGTGCCGTCGAGCCACCCGACGAGCGCCACGGCGAGCGTCGCGCCCACGGTGACGTCGAGCAGCGGGGGCGTCGGCGAGCCGAGGCCGCGGCCCGACGCCCGGTAGACGAGGAGGAACGCCGCGTAGGTGATCCCGGTCAGGATGCCGAAGAGAGCACCGCGCGTGGGGTCCACACCGTAGGCACCGGCGGTGCCGACGCCCGAGATCAGCGTCACCCCGGCAAAGACAGCTGGCACGGTCAAAAGCGCCGCCCGGCCGGGGCGCTCGCCGTGGAACACGCGCGCCAGGACGGCGACGAAGATCACCTGGGTGTTTCCCAGCACCGTCGCGAGCCCCGCTCCGATGAAGCCGATCGCCTGATGCCAAAAAGCGAGGTCGAGCCCCAGGAACGTTCCCGCCAGGACCGCCAGCAGACGAGCTTTGGGCTCGCGCCGCGCCGCGCCGCGCTGCGCGAGGACCATCACGGCGAGAAAGGGCAACGCGTAGGCGCAGCGGAAAAACGCCGACGTCGACGGCGAGACCGCCGCCAGCCGGACGAAAATCGCCGAAAACGAGATGATCGCGACACCCAGGAGGCCGATGAGATGCACCATGGCAGCAGATTCTACCGGAACGACTCGTCTTCGCTGCCATCGGAGGTTTCGAGCTCGCGTCCGCGGGCGGGGGCCAGGAAGCCGGTCAGGTACCAGCGCGACGGCGACAGCGGCAGGGTAGGTGGAGGAGGAGATGCCGGAGTCCATCAGCGGCGGATTCTCATTCCCCCTCTACAGGATTACTTGCCGCAGACTCGGCCGAGCTGCGTCGCCGCCATGGCGGTCTGGAAGCCCGTGCCCTGGGACAGCGTCGTCGTCACCCAGCTCTGGTCTCGGAGGGAGCCATCTCGGAGGAGAACGCATGCCTCGCGGTTGGGAAGAACGGCGGCCAGGGAGCCACGGAGTGACTCGGGCGTCGGGATTAACTGTCCGGGACGAAGAGGCAGGCGAGACGCCTGCGTTCCCAGCAAGATGTGGCCTACTTCTCCTCCTCGCCCCGCCCCACGACGAGAACGAATTCCCCCTTGAGCGACGACCGCCCGGCGAGCTCTTCACGGATCTCGGCGAGCGTGCCCCGCAGCGTCTCCTCATGGAGCTTCGTCAGCTCCCGGCAGACCGCCGCCGGACGTTCGCCAAGCTCGGTCACGGCGTCGGCGAGGCTACCGAGGAGCCGGTGGGGCGACTCGAAAAAAATCAACGTGTGCCGCAGCTCGCGCAGCTGACGGTAGAAGCGCCGGCGGCGCTTCGCCTGGTGCGGCGGGAAGCCGGCAAAGGTGAAGGGGTAAGGCGGCAGCGCCGACGCGACGAGCGCCGCCATCACCGCCGAAGGCCCAGGGATCGGCTCAATCCGGACGCCCCGCGCCGCGGCCTCGCGGACCAGGGGAAATCCCGGGTCGGAGACGAGGGGCGTCCCGGCGTCGCTTAGAAGCGCCACCACGAGGCCCTGCTCGAGGCAAGCCATGAGCTGCGGCAGCCGCTGGCGCTCGTTGTGCTCGTGGAGCGAGACGAGCTTTTTCTTGAGCCCGAGATGGGCGAGGAGGCGGCCGCTGCGGCGGGTATCCTCGCAGGCCACCAGGTCGGCCTCGTCGAGGGCCTGCGCCGCCCGTGGCGAGAGGTCCCCGAGGTTGCCGATCGGCGAGCTGACGACGACGAGGCGGCCGCTCAAAGCTCAGCCAAGAGGTCGAGGGTCAAGGAGTGGACGAAGGCGAATTGGAGCGAGGTGTCGAGGCCGTTCCAGTGGGCGGCGCGCTCGGCGAAGCCGCGGGCTATCTCGGTGTCGCCCCGACCGCGCCAGGCGAGGGCCTGGAGGTAGAGGACCCAGGTGTTTTCCTGGTCGGCCAGGGCGAGCTCCTCGGTAGCGCGGGCAAAGTCGTTCGCGGCGAGCGCCCGGCGTCCCTCGAGCTCGTGGATGCGCGCCACCTCGAAGCCCACCTTCCGCACGTCGACCTTTTCCCGATACTCCTCGAGCCGCTGTAGCGTGGCGTCGAGGTCGGCTTCGACGATCGCCAGGCGGGTTTCGCGATAGAGGATGGTGCGCTGGAACCGGAGGCGCACGTATTCGGAGACGTCGGCCTCGTTGGCGATCGCCAGGGCCTGGGCGTAGGTGGCCCGGGCTGCCGCGACGTCGCCCGAGTCGCGCTCGACGTCGCCGAGCAGGAGGAGCTCACTGGCCATGTCGAAACGGTCGCCGGAGGCCGCGGCCATCTCGTAGATCTTGCGCACCTCCGCAAGCGCCGCGTCGTTCTTGCCCTCGTGGAGGTAGGACGCGGCCGTAAACAGATAGACCAGACGCTCTTCGCTCGCATCGGCAGCGACTTGTGCCGCCTCCTGCAAGACCCGCCGGGCCTCTTCGGTCTCCTCGAGGAGGATCCGGTTGTTGGCGATTCCGAGGTGCGAGGAGAAAAACCCGGGCTCCCTTTCGAGCGCCTCGCGGTAGGTGCCGATCGACTCCAGAAAGCGTCCCGTATTCATCAGCAGCTCGGCGTAGGAGTCGTAGGGATTGGGCTCGTCGGGGATGAGCTTGACGTAGCGCTTGAGGGCCTCTTCCGCTTCGTCGTACCGGCCGAGCTCGCGATAGCAGTAGCCGAGGTCGTTGTAGACCGGCGCGAAGTCGGGAG
This sequence comes from uncultured bacterium, assembly GCA_965371445.1. Classification (GTDB taxonomy): domain Bacteria; phylum Acidobacteriota; class Thermoanaerobaculia; order Multivoradales; family J023; genus DASWIG01. Next base: position 5,264 of record CBDUYN010000130.1, read on the forward strand.
CGATCTCGCTCGCCCGGCGGTACTGCTCCAGCGCCTCGGCATACCTCTGCTCGCCAAAGTAGAAATCGCCGAGGGCGCGTTGTGCACGCTCGTCCTCGGGATAAGCCTCGGCGAGCATCTGGTAGTACTCCAGCTGCGCGGCCGGATTCGAGTTGACGCCGAACTGGAAGCCGTGGATCAACCACTGTTCGGCCTCGGAGGCCCGGTGGTAGGCGGCTTGCGAGGCACGCTTCAGGGAGTCGTAGAGCTCCTGGCTGGTCGGTGCCGTTGCGACGAGACCGAAGTGGGCGAGGGCGAAGTTGTCGTCGAGGTCGACCGCGGCCTGGTAGCCCCGGCGGGCCTCGGTGAGGCGAAGATTCTCCTGGTGCTGGCGCGCCCCGAGGTAGAGGGCCAGCGCTTCTGGTGACCGGGTGGAGACCGGGATCTTGCCTTCGGGGATCGAGAGCGGCGAGCTCTCGCCAGCGTCTCTTGGCGAGGCGCAACCCACGAGGAGAGCGATCGCCACGGCCGCCGTCAGACGTGTGGGGTGTCTTTGTCTCATCTCAGCGCTCCATACTAGCAAAAACGCCGGCTGGACCCAAGCCCACCCCGCGGGGTAGCGCGGCCCAGGGGACGATTCGCTAGGCTGTCGGGCGAATCAAAGGAGGCGCGTCATGACGCTAAGGAACTTCCACCTGTTCTTCATCCTGGCCGCCATCGTCGGAGCCGAGCTGTTCGGGGCGTGGGCGATCCACCAGTTCCCGTCGACCGACGAGGCCATGTACCTGTGGATGGGGATCCCGGCGCTTCTGGGCGGGCTGGGGCTTTGTGCCTACGCCTACTTCTTCGTCCGCGACATGGACGCCGCGGGCATCCACTGATCCCGCGGCTCCCTTCCCCGAACGACTACGCTCAGGCGTCGACCGCCGTCGGCGACGGCGCTTGGATCGCTATGTCGAGACCGCCGTCGGCGACCCCGATCTCGATCACCGCGCCCTCGCTCGCCTCGCCCGCGATCAGGGCTCGCCCGATCTTGGTCTCCAGCCGACGCTTCAGGTAGCGCTTCAAAGGACGCGCCCCGTAGACCGGATCGTAGCCCTCGCGGGCGACGAGCTGGCGCCCGGCGTCGGAGAGGCGCAGCACGATCCCCCGCTCCGCCAGCCGGTCCCGCAGCTCCTGCATCAGCAGCTCCACGATCTGCTCGATCTCAACGAGGCGCAGCGGCTTGAAAAGCACCACGTCGTCGACGCGGTTCAAGAACTCGGGCCGGAAGCTCGTCCTGAGCTCCGCCATCACCGCCTCGCGGGCCGCCTCCTCGATCTCGCCGCGATCGGTCACTCCTTCGAGCAGGTGCGGCGAGCCGACGTTCGAGGTCATGATGACGACCGTGTTCTTGAAGTCCACCGTATGGCCCTGGGAATCGGTGATCCGGCCGTCGTCGAGGACCTGGAGCAACACGCCCCAGACGTCGTGGTGGGCCTTTTCGATCTCGTCGAAGAGGATCACCGAGTAGGGCTTGCGGCGCACCGCCTCGGTCAGCTGCCCTCCCTCGTCGTAGCCGACGTAGCCCGGAGGCGCCCCGATCAGGCGCGAGACCGAGTGCTTTTCCATGTACTCCGACATGTCGATTCGGACCATGTTCTCCTCGGAGTCAAAAAGCGCCTCGGCGAGCGTTTTTGCGAGCTCGGTCTTGCCGACCCCGGTGGGGCCGAGGAAGATGAAGGAACCGATCGGCCGTCCCGGGTCCTGGATCCCGGCGCGCGCCCGGATCACGGCGTCGGCCACCAAGGTGACGGCCTCCTCCTGTCCCACGACCCGGCGGTGGAGGATCTCGTCGAGACGCAGGAGCTTCTCGCGTTCGCCTTCGACGAGGCGCGTCACCGGGATGCCGGTCCACATGGAGACGATCTCGGCGATCTCGTCCTCGGTCACCTCCTCGCGAAGGATGCGTCCCTCGCGGGTGCGGCTCTCGGCCACGGCCTCCTGCTGGCGGAGCTGCTCCTCGAGCTCCGGCAGGCGCCCGTGCTTCAAGGTGGCGGCCTTGTTCAAGTCGTATTCGCGCTCGGCGACCTCGACCTGGTGGCGGACCTCCTCGATCTCCTCGCGAAGCGAGCGCACCCGGTCGATCGCCTCTTTCTCGACCTCGTAGCGGGCGCGCAGGGCGTCGGCCGAGGCGCGGCGGTCGGCGAGCTCCTTGCGGAGGACCTTCAAACGCTCCTTCGACGCCTTGTCCTTGCCCTTCTTGAGCGCCGTCTCCTCGATTTCCAGCTGCATGACCCGGCGGGTGGCCTCGTCGAGCTCCGCCGGCATCGAGTCGATCTCGGTGCGGATCATGGCGCAGGCCTCGTCGACCAAGTCGATCGCCTTGTCGGGCAGGAAGCGCTCGGTGATGTAGCGGTTCGACAGGACCGCCGCGGCGACCAGCGCGCCGTCCTGGATGGAGACGCCGTGGTGTACCTCGAAGCGCTCGGCCAGGCCGCGCAGGATCGACACCGTGTCCTCGACCGTCGGCGGCTCGACCAGCACCGGCTGGAAGCGCCGTTCCAGGGCGGCGTCCTTTTCGATGTGCTTGCGGTACTCGTCGAGCGTCGTCGCGCCCAGGCAGTGCAGCTCGCCGCGGGCGAGCATGGGTTTCAGGAGGTTCCCGGCGTCGGTCGCGCCTTCGGCCTTGCCGGCGCCGACGATCGTATGGACCTCGTCGATGAAAAGCAGCACCCGCCCTTCGCTTTCCTTGATCTCCGCGAGAACCGCCTTCAGCCGTTCTTCGAACTCGCCGCGGTACTTGGCGCCGGCGACGAGCGCCCCCATGTCGAGTGAGAAGATCGACCGGTCCTTCAGCCACCCGGGGACGTCGCCGCGCACGATGCGCTGGGCGAGGCCTTCGACGATCGCCGTCTTGCCGACGCCGGGCTCGCCGATTAAGACCGGGTTGTTCTTGGTCTTGCGCGACAGGATGCGGATGGTGCGCCGGATCTCGGAGTCGCGTCCGATGACGGGGTCGAGCTTGCCCCGCCGCGCCTGGGCCACCAGGTCGACGCCGTACTTCTCCAGGGCCTCGTAGGCCGCCTCGGGGGTGGCGCTCGTCACCCGCTGGTTGCCGCGCACGTCGCGCAGCGCCGCCAGGAATCGCTTGCGGTCGACGTTGAGCTCCTTTAGGAGCCGTCCGGACACCGTCGAGGGTCCCTCGTCGATCGTGGCGAGCACCAGGTGCTCGACCGAGACGTATTCGTCCTTCAGGCGCTTCGCTTCGTCCTCGGCCGTGACCAGAAGACGCTGCAGACGCTGCGTGATCCGGATGTGGCCGGCCTCGGTGCCGGGGCCGCTCACCTGCGGCCGGCTGCCGAGCTCCTGGCCGAGTCCCTTTTCGAAGGGCTCGATCGGGACGTCCATCTTTTCCCAGAGACGCCGGACGAGCGACGCCTCGTCCTCCAGGAGGGCGAGGAGGAGGTGCTCGACGTCGACCTCCTGGTGGGAAAGGCGCACCGCCAGCGTCTGGGCCGCCTGGACGGCTTCCTGTGACTTCTGTGTCAGCTTGTTGAGGTCCATAGGTCTATCGCCCTACGCCTTGAAGCTCGACTCGCGGGCCAGCTCCTCAAAGAGCTCACGCTCGCGCGGCGTCAGCTTCTCGGGCACCATGACGCGGATCTCGGCGTAGAGGTCGCCCTCGCCGTCGCGCGCCGGAAATCCTTTGCCGCGCAAACGGATCTTGCGTCCGGTCGAGGAGCCCGGCGGAATGCGTACCTTGACCGAGCCGTTGAGCGTCTTGAGCGTGACGTTGGTGCCCAAAGCGGCCTCCCAGGGGCTCACCCGGATGTCGGTGCGGAGGTCCCGGCCGTCGAGGCGAAAACGGTCGTGGGTCTTGACCTGGACCTCCAGGTAGAGGTCCCCCGTGGGACCGCGGCCGCCCGAGCGTCCGCGGCCCGGAAGACGAATCTTCTGCCCCGGACGGATCCCCGCCGGGAGATTCACGTTGTAGGTCTTGGAACGTCCGAGCATGTCGGTGACCGTGACGTCGCGCAGGCCGCCCTGGGCCGCCTCTTCGAGCGTCAGCGCCAGCTTCACGATCTGCTCCTGGCCCTGCACTCGGACCCCGGGGCCGCTTCCGAAGGGCGACGAGGCGCCGGGCGGCGAGCCGCCGGGCGACGAACCGCCGGGCGGCGAACCGCCGGGCGGCGAGCCGCCGAACTCCACGAAGGGGTCGGCGCCGCCGAACGGGCTGCCAGCGCCGCCCCCCCGGTTGCCGAAGAGCATGTCGAAAAACGAGCTGAAGCCGCTCGCTCCCGCCCCGCCGCCCGGCCCCCGGCCGCCGAAGTTGACGCGGAAGCCGCCCTCGAAGGGGTCGAAGCCCTCGAAGCCCGGCGGCGGACCGCCCCGCGACTTCCAGGCCGTGCCGAAGCGGTCGTAGGTCGAGCGCTTCTTGTCGTCTTTCAAGACCTCGTAGGCCTCGGTGATCTGCTTGAACCTGTCCTCGGCCCCCGGGCTGCGGTTGACGTCGGGGTGGAACTTGCGCGCGAGCTTCCGGTACGCCTTCTGGATGTCGTCCTGCGAGGTGTTACGGGAGACCCCGAGCGCCGCGTAGTAGTCCTTGTAGTCCAAGACAGGCCTCCTTCACTCGCTACCGTACCGGTCTTCGTCCTTTCGATGCTGTAAGGGCAATACCTTAGTGTGATGCCCTCACATATGAGAACGCAGCAGATGATAGCTGCATTCCCGATTCGGGTAAAGAGGGGAGAGACGGTCCATCCTCCTTGGCGGGATCTTTTCACGGATCGGCGGATCGGCCCAGGGGCTCGCCACACAGAACCGGATCCGGTACAATCCACGACCCATGGATTGTTGACCCTCAAGCGGCCCCTCCCGAGCGGGAGGAAAGCAAGGAGATTCAGAGCATGAAAGTCGCCTTCCTGAAGCCCCACACCGGGGGAGTCCTGGGTTTGGAGATGATCACTTTCGTCGAGCCTCTGGGTCTGGAGTGCGTCGCCGGCGCCCTCGAGCCCGCCGGGCACGAGTGCCGGATCTGGGACCTGCGGATCGACGGCGTCGAGAAAGGCCTCGCCGAGTGCACGGCCTTCGAGCCGCAGATGGTGGGGCTGCAGTGCAACTTCACGACCGAGCGCTTCCGGACGCTCGCCCTCGCCCGCCGCGTGAAAGCGGAGCTGCCGGAGGCCTTCGTCGTCATCGGCGGCCACGACGCCTCGCGCGAGCCGCAGTGGTTCTCCGACTCGGCGGTCGACGCGGTGGCGGTCGGCGACGGCGAGGTCGTCCTGCCGCCGCTCGTCGACGCCCTGGAACGGGGTGCCGACCTGAAAAAGGCCCCGGGCTTTTTTCTGCGGACGAAGAGCGGCCCCGTCTCGACGGGCCCGGCTCCGGGCCGCACGCACCTCGACGAGATCCCGCGGCCGGCCCGCCACCTGCTGCGCCGCTACGCCCACCAGTACTACTTCAACTACCACAAGCCGATGGCGATGATGGAGACCGCCCGCGGCTGTCCCTTCAAGTGCAACTTCTGCTCAGTGTGGAAGTTCCACGAGTCGTCGTTTCGCGAGAAGTCGGTGGAGCGGGTGGTCGAAGAGCTCCGGGAGATCGAGGCGCAGCACGTTTTTTTTACCGACGACATCTTCTGGATGAACATCACCCGTGCCAAGGAGATGGCGCGGCAGATCCAGGCCGCCGGCATCAAGAAGTACTTCAAGCTCCAGACGCGCAGCGACATCATCTGCCGCCATCCCGAGATCGTCGAGATGTGGAAGGAATGCGGCAGCCTGTCGATTTTCCTCGGCCTGGAAAAACTCGACGACGAAGGCTTGAAGTCGGTCAACAAGAAAAACAAGGCCGAGAACAACAACGAAGCGATCCGCATCCTCCAGGAGCTCGACGTCGGCTACTCGCCGAACTTCATCGTCGATTCGGACTGGGACCGCGAGGAATTCGCGAAGCTCCGCGAATGGGTTTCGCGCACCGGCGCCTACAACTCGGGTTTCTCGATCCTGACGCCGCTTCCCGGGACCGACCTCTGGGACGACGTCAAGGGAGACGTCACGACCGGCGACTGGGAGCTTTTCGACATCGCCCATACGGTGCTGCCGACGAAGCTTTCGATGGAGGACTTCTACGAGGAGTACGCGGGGCTCTGGCGTCACGCCTTGAGGGTTCGCTACCGCGACCGCGGGTTCGTGCGCACCTGGGCCGAGCTCGGCGTGGCGCTCGGGACGGGCAAGCTCACCGTCTCGGCGCTCAAGAAGGGCATGAATCTAAGCCGCAGGTTCAGCCGTTCGGAGACTTTTCTGCGCGCCCACCGGGAAAGCGAAGAACGGCTGCAAGTGGCCGTCAGCCAGGGCCTCGGAGGCGGGTTGGCGCCGGGCGCGGCGTGGGCTGGGACCGCGACCGCAACCGCAACCTGATCGACTGTCCGCCGACCTCGGGCTTCGGGCCGCTGGTGGCATGCGGCGACGAGGTCACGTTGAGCGGATCGGATCTTGAAAAGCGTTGGGACCGGAGCCGGACCGCGGAACCCCATACGGTCCTGGCGTGGCGCCTGCTCAAAGAGACGCTGTTTCGTCATTTCGGCGGATGGTCGGGGCCGGAACGGGTCGTTGTCTTCCAGAGCTCGGAGTTAGTGCCCGGCGGGTGGATGCCGGAGGGAGGCTCGGAACCCATCCGGGACGGGAGCCGGCGCTACACGCTTAGCCTCCCGGAGGATCGACTGGACGAGCTGCGGGCACTGCTGGGAAAGGCGGCAAACACGTTCGATCAACAAGCGATTTACCTCTCCGTCCGAGGATACGTGGAATTCATCGTCCCGGGTCCCGCCGACGGGTTTCTCGAATAGGAAAGGATGCTGGCTCGAAGGGAGCTGCGCCGACTTCGTAACAACGGAGAGGATCTGGTCATGAACGTCCTGGAATATCAGACCATCACCGGCCGAAGGGTGGACCTTGGCCGCCTGAGCGCCGAAACGGCAGGGCAATCTCGATCCCGTAGGTGACGAGCACCGAGAGCTTGTGGAGCCATGCTGCCCCGCCCCAACGGGTAGGTCCCGACTAGGTCCCGACTACCTCTCCGGGTGTTTCGGACCGCGATTCACCGCTGTTAAACTGACAATTGCCTCGAAAAGGCGAACCCGGCAAGAGCCGGGGGCGCAAAGCCGCGGGTCCTCGTCGCCTTCGCGACGCACCGTCACGAAGACCTCACCGACAGCCGGGCCGCCGAAGGGCAGTGATGAAGAGCGTTTGGAAGGTCGTCCTTCCAATCGTCCTTGAGAAGGATGGCCGGTTCCATAGCCTGAGCTGGAAAGGAGGGTAAGCGTCATGGCCAACAGCTTCGGACGTGGCTACGAGTTCATTCACGGCAACCGGGACGGCGCGGGGAAAACCAGCGAAACCTATACGATCTGTCGTGTGGGCGTGCCCCGACGCCGAGTGATCGCGGAAATCGAAAAAGGCCTGCACACCAAGTATCACCTGGTCAAGGTGAGGGGCTTCTACTATCCCCGGAACAACCCCAACTCCAAAGCGATCGACAACGTCAACGCACCGAGCGGCGGCTGGCAGTGTCCGGCCCATTGGGCTCAGCTGACGCCGGCAGGACCACTCAAGTCCTTCGTCGAGAACGAGGCGACCGACGCCAGGAAGGTGGTGTTCATCCACGGCGACAAGGTCACCACCAGCTCGCCGATGCGGACCTACACGATCTGCCGCCTCGGCGTTCCGCGGCAGCGGCTGAACCAGGAGATCGCGGCGGGCCTGCACCCGGACTATTGCCTCGTCCGCAGGGCGAGGGGGTTTTTCTCATGGCCCACCAACGCCAAGGCGACCGAGAGCTGGCGCTGCTGCATCGTGGCTACCTGAATAGCGTTGTAGCGATAGAGAGGGCGGCCGGCTTGGTCGCCCGGGAGGAAGCTCATGCCATTGAACAAAGCCCGAAACAAGAAGAAGACTCCTAAAGAAAGGCCCATTGAACAAAGGACCATCGAGAAAGACCACTGCCCAACGATCCCCAGAACTCAGCGCCTCAATCTCTACGAGAACCTCGACCCGCTGTTCGACAAAGCAACCCGGCGGCGCGTCGGTCTCCGGGTCTTCTGCCCCGCCTACGGCCAAGACCCGTCAGCGGCGGGCATCGAAGACATCGACCTCCAGTGGGAGCCGGGCCTTGCGGACGGACCCACCAGCTCCCGGCTCGCAGTGGTGGATTACAACGCCGATACCGGCAAGCTGACCGACCCGGCGCGCTGGGACGAGAAAGAGTGGGCCTTCGTCGACCCACAGGGAAAGCTGCTGACGGCTTGGAGCTTCACCGACGACGACTGCGACCCCCTGACCGGCGACATCGCCGAGAGCTTCCATTTCCACCAGGTCAACGTCTGGGCCACCGTCCAGAGCGTGATCGAGTTCTATGAAGATCCCTGGGTGCTTGGACGTCCGGTGCCCTGGGCCTTCGCCGGCAACCGGCTGATCCTCGTGCCCCACGCCGGCTACGGCGAGAACGCCTACTACGACCGCGCGAGCAAGTCGCTTCAGCTCTACTGCTACGGCGATCCCGAGGATTCCAAGTACACCTGTCTGTCCCACGACATCCTGGCGCACGAGACTGGCCACGCCATCCTGGACGGCGTCCGCCCCTACTACCACGAGCACAGCTCGCCGCAGACCACCGCCTTCCACGAGTTCGTGGCGGATCTCACCGCCATCCTCACCGCGTTCCGCAACAACGTTCTGCGCGGTCTCGAGGCCAGCTTGGGGGATCTCGGGGATGCCGAGTTGATTGCGAACCTGGCTCAGGAGTTCGGCAGGAGCGTCGAGGGTCGACCCTACCTTCGCACTGCCCACAACGACGAGACGATGGAAGACGTGCGGGGTGACCACAGCCCTTACCGCATCTCCCAGGTCTTGACTGGCGCCCTGTTCGACATCCTCGTCGGGCTCACACATCACTACCTGCACCGCTACTACCCGCGCCAGAAGACCGGACCCTCAGCAAAGAAAGCTTTTTGGTGGGCCGCCGACCGCATCCGCCGAATCGCCTTCCAGCCCCTCGATTACCTGCCGCCGGTCGACGTCCAATTCCTCGACTATGCTCGGGCGGTCCTGCGCTGCCATGACCTCGCCAACCCTCAGGACCCACAAGGCTACCGCGGCCTGATGCTGAAGGCATTCCACGACCGCGGCTTCTGCCGCCTGTCGGCGACAGACCACGAGGAAGGCCGATGCGAGCTGAGCTCTGAGCCGCTGCCTCATAAGTTGATCCACCACGACTTCGAGCGCCTCGCCGGCTCCCGTACCGCGGCCTACTACTTCCTCCACGACAACCGGGAAAAACTGTGCATCCCGGCGGACCAGGACCTGGTGGTGGCCGATCTCTACGAGACCCGCAAGTGGGACGTGGGTCGCACCCGGCTGCCGCGGGAGGTGGTGCTGGAGTACGTCTGGCGGGAGCCGGTCGAGCTCGACGAGCCCCGCTTCGGAGCCCTGCGGGGCCAGACCGTGGACCTTCTGTGTGGCGCCACTCTGGTGTTCGACGGCCTTGGCAACACCGTCTCCTGGATGCGCAAGCCGGGGACTCAAGTCGACAAGGACGCCGGGGAGGGCGCCCGCCGCCGGGAACAGCTCAAAGACCACGTCGCCCGCCAAGCGCAGAGCGGAGCCCTCGGTCTGATGGACGACGCCGAAGCCGACCAGCTTGGCCAGCTGGGGCCGCCGGTAGTGGCTCGGCTGCGCGACGGCACCGTGCAGCTAGAGGTCGCGTCCTGCTTTCGAGACGACGAGGTGAGGAAGGCGGGCGAAGGCGAAGATGAACCTGACGAAACCGGAGCCGAGTCATGGACAACAAGCTTCTAGTACGCCTCTACAACGTCGGCCTGGGGGACTGCATCTACCTGCGCGTCCCCGATGGCGGAGAGCACCGTCACATCCTGATCGACTGCGGTAACAAGTTCGGCAGCGCCGGCGACTTGCGGGCAGCCATCCACGACCTGGAGACCCGGCTTCCGCCGCTCGACAGCGATCCTGGCAAGAAGCAGCTCGACGTCCTGGTCGTGACCCATGCTCACGAGGACCACGTCCGGGGCTTCGATCGCACGGTGTTCGAGAACATCCACATCGACCACCTTTGGTTGAGCACCGCCATGGACCCGAATCACCGGCAGGTTGAAGAAGCGCAAGCTCGCCAGGCGTTTGCTGTCTCGACCCTGGAAAACCTGAGGCGATCGGCCCTGAGCCCGGCGGTCGCCGATCTGGTGGACTCCCTCTACGGTCTGAGCAAGGGCGAGGCTCTCGAGACCCTGACCAAAGGTTTGCTCGGAGCCAACGGCGTCCCACCGCTCTACGTCCACGCCGACACCCCGAAAGACGACCTCGATCTGTTCACCGCCGAGGGGACGCGGCTGCGGGTACTGGCGCCGATGGACGACATCGACCATTTCTACGTCGGCAGAACCCACGAGGCTCTGACGGGTTTCCAGGCCTTCACCAAGTCGATGGCAGAGCGCTCCCCGCGTCCACCGGACGCCGAGGAGGAAGAAGAGGAAGAACAGTGGCCGCGCAACATTAGCCGCGCCGACTTCCTTCGGCTGCGCCAGCGATTGTCCCTCAACGCGCTGTCCTTCGTCCTCAAGCAGGGTCACCTGGTGAACAACACCAGCGTGGTGCTGTTGCTTGAGTGGCGCGGCCGGCGGCTGGTGTTCACCGGCGATGCCGAAGTCAAGACCAGCTTTCGTGGCGAGCTCAAGAAGGGCTGCAGCAACGGCAGCTGGAACGTCATGTGGGCGATGCAGCACGACGCCCTCAAGGAGCCCGTGGACTTCCTGAAGGTGGGCCATCACGGCAGCGACAACGCCACGCCGTGGACGGTGAAGACGGTCAAGAAAATCGATGGCGACGGGCGCGAGGAGCATCCGATCAACCGCATCCTGGACGCCCTGCTGCCCCCCGGCGAAAATCCCACAGCCCTCGCCGTGGTCTCCACCCGCCGCACCAAGAGCTACCGCCGGATTCCCGACCCCGGGCTGATGGAGGAGCTCGGCCAGCGGGTCTCCAACGTCCGCTGCTACCACGAGCCGACGGACAAGGGTCACTTCGTGCCTTCGAACGTTCGCCAGCCCCAGCGGACCGACCTTGAGCATCAGCAGACGGAGAGCGCGCGAGTGCCCTACGTCGACATCGAGCTGGCGCCTCGCCCTTGAGCGGCCGCTGGCATCAGCAACTGACTTTTCGAAGAAGGGAGCACGCTATGAGCCTCGAAAAAGGGTCCACCGTAAAGTTCACGTACAAGGCAATAGAAGCCGCAGGATTGGGTTGGGAGGTGCACCTTGAGCCGGTGTACCTTGAGAGGGATCGGTGGCGGCATCCGGACACCCTGGGGGAGAACCGCTGGAGGGATCTGGACACCGGTGATCTGGGTACACGTGTCACGAAGCACAGGACCGTCGTGCGTTCGAATGACGGCTACCCACTGGGTATCGTTGGACGGCACTACGTGCCCATTCAGAACAACGAAATGTTCGAGTTCGCTGATAAGTTTCGGACGCTGATGTCCCAAAAAACTGAAGAAGGAGGAGCCGGAATCCTCGCCGCGACGAAGCCCAAGGTGATCGCCTTGGCTGAGATCGACGAGGGACGGCGCGTGTATGTGGTTCTGGAATTGCCAGTGTCTTCGGACGCGATTGAGCCAAACGATGATCTGACGCGGTTCTTCGTCACGATGGTGACCTCTCATGACGGATCGGCAGCGTTTCGTATCGGCTTGGTGCCGACGTGGATGGCATCCACGGATCCATTCCGACTCGGGTTGGTGAATTACTCGCCAATTGTGTGGACCATTCGTCACACCAAAGCCGCGGGCTTGCTCAGCAAAGACCTAAAAGGGTTCGTCGAGGAGATTCCTGGCTACCTGAATAATTTTATTATCCTTAGAGACCAAATGTCGAAAAAGAAAGTCAGCGACGAAGCGTTTAAAAGCTTCTTGGAGAAGCTGATTCCGATTCCAAAAAAAGCCCTGAAGAGGACCGAAAGCATCCGGTTGCGATACCGAAAAGAAATTCAGAAGGCCTACGTCGATTCGACCAATAAGGTGCCACGTGGCAGTCGGTGGGGCGTGGTCAACGCCGTTGCGGCCTGGGAGCAGTGGGCGAAACCGGTAAGAAATGTGAAGCCCGAGGACCGAACCGAGTGGCTGCTGACATCGCTCGTCAAAGGGCGCGGTACCGAGTACCTTAACCGTGCCCTGGTCTTGCTCGCGCCGAAGCAGGACGGGGCTTGGCCGAGCCTCTAGGAAACATTGCGCTTCACAGCCGGAGGGCCCTGCGGTCGACCGGATGATGCGGCAGGAGTACGGAGACCTGCAAATCCTAGAGAGTCGTCATCATCGTCAGCCGCCAGCCCCCGGGAACTTGATCCTGTCGCAGATGGCGGGGACATACCTCGACGCCGACTTCGATCCGGTCGTCTCCAAGTCGCTAGGTCCTTCGGGCAGGGCGAATCTCCTCGCCGAAGGCGCTCCGCCGGATCAAGGTCAGCGCTCCTTCGGCGTCGGGCGCTGGGCGGCGGCGCCAACGTGCGTTGCGACGTCGGCGTGTGGCTCGAGCCCGACGCCTTCCGCGCCGAGCGCCGCACGGGCGTCCTGCCGGCGGAAGACCTGGAGCGCGTCCGCGGACGCCGGCACGCCTTTCTCGAAGGCCGCCTCGAGCCGTCGCTTCTCGAAGCGGCGGCTGACGAGGATCCGGAGTACAGTCGCTGGCGCGAGACGACCCTCGGCGATGAGCGTCAGCGGTCCGAGGAGATGGGTCGGCAGATCAGGCTCGCCGGGTTGACGGGGAAGGAGGTCGTGAAGCTTGAGGAGAGGTATCTCGTCATGGTCCGGCGGTGACGGTTCCGAAGGGCGAGAATCCCGCGACGCGTCACATCCCGGTGCGCATCTCCATCGGCTGCGCCAGCAGCCAGAGGTTGACCGCGTGCTTTTCTTCTGGAACAACGACCTCGTCGCGGCGCTTTACGCTCCGGCCTTCAAGCACCACATTTCACATCCCGGCCGAGGAAAGCATGGGCTACGTCCAGGCGGTGGCGATGTTCGCAGGCACTCGGTCGAGGAGGTCACGGCAATCCCGCAACAGCGCCCTCGAAGTCGGTATCGGTAGGAGACTCTTTTCTCGGGAAGGCCTCTGCGAGAACGACCTTCTGCTCTTCACAGTAGGCAACGACCACCAAGCGCAGGCCACCGCTCTTTCCACGCCCTGGAAGCCCCCACCTCACCTTCAGGATCTTCCCGCCTTTCTGGGTCGCACCCATCGGAGATATGCTATTCCCCTGCTCGTACCTGCAATCGCCCGACGAAAAATAGCCACATAAGAACTCTTTGATCGCTTGTTTGTTTTCTTCATAGACCTGCGGACCGAGCTTGTCCTTGAGCGTCTTGATCCCATAAGCCCTACTGCCGACAGTCCAGGTGACGTCATCAGGTCGCACAACCCGATCGGAAGCAGCACTCACCATACAGATTCACCAAAATCCTCCGCCGCTTCAACCTCCCGAGAATTCAGAGGCTCAGTAAGCCAAGGGTCCGTATCGACGATCTGCTGCATGGCAATTAGGAGGTTGATCGGACGTGGCTTTCCTTCCTTTTCCCACCCCTGTTCGTAAGCCAGCTTCCAACCGGGATTCTCATGTGAGAGCTCGGACACACGGCCCGAGGTCTGCGGAGCCATCCAACGCGCAATCTTGCCGGCAAGGTCAAGCAAGGGCTCATCCATGAAGACCCCGTCCTGAAACTCCCTCTTCAAGCAGATCGGCTTCGCCATTCCGTGCTCCTCCTGCACCGCGATCCCCGCCTCCTCAAGTGGCTTGATGAGCCTCTTCTGGTACTGAGCGACGACCGGCCCCTGCTCCAGGGCGATGAACGTGTTCTGGGTGACGACCTCGCCGAAGTCGCGCAACGCAGCAAGGTCGAGGTAGAACAGAGCCTTGTTCAAGACGACCGTGTTCATCCTCCGGGACGGTGCTGCGGCGAGAATCGCAGCTGCCGCCTCGACGACTCTCTGGCTCTTTTCGCTGGTTGCCATGGTGCGCTCTCCTTCGTTGGCGACCTGCCGTGGTGTTATCCCTGGCTTGGGACACAGCTCCCCCGAGCTGAGTCCAAGTATAGCACGACTCGGAGAAGGCGTTCCGTCGAGGCCGACGCGTCACATCCCGACGCCGGGCCAGGGCCATGAAGGCGAGATAGATCGTCCCCGGGACGAGAAGCATCAAGCTCATGCCGACGCTGAACGCCGAGAGGTACTCCCACCCGGTCACGCCACGGACCCAGGCGAGCGTCTTCATCCATGCCGGCGTCATCGTCAAGCCGTGGAACGACGTCAACGAGAGCATGACGAGCGCCAGGATCGCCTCGTCGCGCCGCGGCTGGCGGACCGTGACGAGATCGCTCCCCCAGGGCCGCAGGTTCAAGGCGACGTTGTCCTTGCGGCAGCTCTTCATGCACTCCGTGCAGACGGTGCAGTAGGTGTTCGCCTGCATGCCGGCGAGGCACTGCCCAGTAGGACACGGGTAGCCGTTTTCGTTGCCCCGGAGGCAGTCCTTCGCCTTGCAGGTGCGGCAGACGTCGAGGTCGCGGGCCGCCCGGACCTCGACCGGTGCCAATAAGCTGTAAAGCCCGCAGATCCGTCCGACGAGACACCCGTAGCGGCAGAACGAACGGCGCTCGAAAAGGGGCGCCGGCAAGACCGCGAGAAGCACCATCGCGAGCCCCAGGATCGCCGTGTCCTGGCTTGCCGTGTCGTGGACGCCGGTCTCACCGCCGGTGGCGTCGCGGGGATCGCTCATGCCGTCGCCTCCCGCCGCCGCCGGAGGACGCCGCGGCGCTGGCGCCTCTTGACGAAAGCCACCGACAGCACCGCGAGGCCGAGGATGGCCGCCGCGGCGAAGATCAGAGGCCGATCGTCGGTCTCGCCGATCGTCACCGGAAACGGGATCCGTGTCACGCCGCCCTGGTTTGGAAAGAGTACCCGGACCTCGTAGGCCTCCGCCTCCTTGAACGCGACGAAGAACTTGTAGTCGTTCTTTTCAGGTCCGGTCCCCGGCTGGATCTGAAAACCTTCGACGACCGGCTCGTCGCCATACAGGAAATGTTTGCGGAAGGCCTCGACGCGCAGACGATCGCGAAAGACCTCGCCGGTTTCCCGGTTGCGGACGTAGAGCTTGAAACGCACCGAATCGCCCGGCTTCGGGAAGCCCGGGAAATGGGTGAAGACGAGGTCGTTCGGCCCCACCTGGGCGAGGACCTCCATGTAGGGGATCTGCGGGTACTCCTCGCCGTACTTGTAGTGCGGTATGCCGAGGAAGTGATGGGCCGCCGCGGCGGCCGGCAGGAGGAGGCAGGCGGCGACGAGCGCCGGGACGATTCGATTCTTCAAGCTCATTCGGCACGGACCTCCCCGCGGTCGGGACGAAAGGGCGGGCCCTCCTCCCGGGCCAGGACGTCGAGGCCGTCCGGACCTGGACGAGCGATCCGCCATTTCAGCGCGTCGTGGCCGCAGGCTCGTACGCACAGGCCGCAGTTGTTGCACTCGGCGCCGAAGCGTCCATGCATCGGATCGAGGCCGAACCCGCAGGAGACGTTGCACAGCCGGCACGACGTGCACGCGTCCGTGTCGAGCTTCAGGCGCAGCAGGCGATATCGTCCGAGGAGCGAGTAGAGCGCGCCCCCCGGACAGACGTAGCGGCACCAGAAACGCCGCGACACGAACATCTCAAAAGCGACGACGGCGAGGAAGAACCAGGCGCCGGCGCTGAAGGCGCCGAAGGTGATCCACAGGTAGAGCTCGCCGCCCACGATGGACGAGACGGGTGTCCCGCCGTCCTTCGATGCCGACCTTGTCGCGCTGGTTGCGCAGGTTGTCGTAGAGCGAGAGCACCGGGATCAGGACGAGGAGGAAGAAGACGAGAAGCTGCAAGGCGCGGCGGGCCACCTGGAGCGGCCGTCCCCGTCCCCCGCCGGGCCACCTGCGGCGGCGCTTTTCAAGCCATATCACGCCGTTTCTCCCCCCGCGGCACCGGACGCACCCGAATCGCCTGCGGCATGTGGACGCAGGCCTGGGACCGCAGGCGTCCCGCCTGCCTCTTCGTCCCGCAGGGACGCTGCATGCCGCCTCCGTGTGCTATCGTAGACGAGCGGCCCGGAGCCGCAGGAGGCCTCATGAGCGCGAAAGCCGCCGTTCAAGATCTCAACATTGAGCTCGTCCAGGAAGACGGAGTCCCTTTGGAGACCTGGTATCACCACCTGCAGATGACGCTTTTCCTGGAGCTTGCCCACTACCGGATGCTTGAGCTCGGCCACGAGGACTTCTTCCTCGGCGGCGACATGTTCGTCTACTACTCGGCCGAGCAGGCGCGGGCGGTGGTGGAGGAGGAGCGTCAGCTCGCCCTCTTCGAGAACGGCCGGCGGCCCGAGAAGCCGAAGAAGACCGCCTACCGCGGTCCCGACGCCTTCCTCGTCAAGGACGTGCCCCGGCGCGAGCGTCAGATCTGGGTGGCCTGGGAGGAGGACGGTCGGCTGCCGGACCTGGTCCTGGAGCTGCTCTCGCCGTCGACCGCGGACGACGACTACGGCAAGAAGAAGCAGATCTACCAGGACGCCTTCAAGACTTCGGAGTACTTCCTCTACACGCCGCGTAGCGAGTCGGTGGACGGCTTTCGCCGGCTCGACAACGCCTACCAGCGGATTCCGCGCTCGGCGGAGGGCCGGCTGTGGAGCCGTGAGCTGGAGGTGGAGCTCGGCGTTTGGACCGGCGAGTACTACAAGGAGAAGGGAGCCTGGTTGCGTCTCTTCTATCCGGACGGCCGGCTGGTGCCGACAAATGCCGAACGTGCTGACGCCGCCGAGATCGAGAACGCGCGCCTGCGCGCCCGCCTCGCGGAGCTCGAGGGGAAGTAGGGTCGCGGTAGTGCCTTCCTACGACGGGATCGACTGAGCCGTGCAAATCCGCTTCGAGCTCTGAGACCTTACCGGACGCCCTCCTCGACAGACGGCACGTCGACCGGCCACAGCGGGACGACGTCCATGTTCTCGTTGAATTTCAGGGCGAGACGGCGTTGCCACTCTTCGAGGAGCTCGTCGGGATCGCCTTCGAGGGGTGCCGCGTCGGGCTCGAAGAGGTGGATCGTGTCGATGCGGAGGGAATCGCCGATCGATCGAACGGCGAGCTCGAGGCAGTCGGGGCAGGACAGGGCCGCGAGGTGGACGTCCAGGCGCTGGCGCAGCTTCTCGTCGGCGTGGGAGTACGAGAGGAAAAGCTTCAGAGGCCGGTCGGACGAAGGGGACGCCATTTCGGTATTCTCCGTCTGTCCCGCGCGGACGTCAACTTGGCGGCCGGGCCTCTCCTTTCTGGGATGGTCGACCGGACCGCTCTACGAGCTAAGCTCAGCTTACGGGACCGAAGTAGAACCCGTTCTCCAATGGGTCGATCGCGAACCGTATTCGGTCCAGGAAGCCCGTGTAGCCAAGTACGGAAGGGCCTCTCCACTGCGGCGAGACGAGGACTGTTGCTTCGATGTCGAGACTGTCGCCTCTCGTCGCAAGAAGCTCGATTCTGTACCGGAAAAGCTTACCGGAGATACGGCCCTGAGCTGTGAGGAGACTCGTCTCGCCGTCGCTCTCGCCCAAGGTGTCGGCGATCAGATCGACGACTTCCGGGCTCAGGATAAAAAAATGGCCTCCTGTGTCGAGAAGCCCCACGAATCGAATGCGCGCATCTTGCGGCCGGAAGGAGACGTAGATCCTGGAGAGCGGCTCCAGGTGCTCCGGATGGAAGTCGGAGTAACGACAGACCCCGGTCAGGAACTCATCGCCAGGGACCGGCAGAAGCCCACTGTCACGCGGCAACTTGGACCACCAAAGGCGTTTGCTCGAGATCCGTGGGAAGCTCGGCCACGAGTTGCTTAAAGGACTCTGCCGAACCGACCACCTGGCGTCCCATCACGGCCACCCACTTGCCACGCAGCTCCTCCGGAGGATCTCGTAACCACTCGAGCTCGTCCCGGACATCATATCCTGTCGCGGGACGACGATACGAACGGCCCACGTTGAGCAACTCGTGGATCCGGCGGAGGCCAGGGTGATCCGGATGCTTGGCGACGGACCACGTAGCGAGCTGAGAGGCGCGGTAGACCTCACCGTCGCGCAGGAGCTGCCGAGCTTCGGCGAGACGAGCCTCCGCTGACCGCGGCTCCGCTTCCAACGTCTGCGTCCGGGCGGCTCCTTCGAAGGGGCCCCGCGTCTGTATCGCTCTCGTGGTCATTTCGGCTGTCTCCGTCTCCTCTACGCTCCTAGCGTACCGGAAAGCGCGACCGGCGGCAAAATCTCCTCAGCCCGAGGCTCTCTTGCGGCCTCCGCTAAGCCGGACGGATCTTCTCGATCCGCGCCGCCAGCTTCTTGAAATCCGCCTGGCCCGACACCGGATCCCACCCACGATGCGACGTCTCGTTGACCAGCCAGCGGTTCTCCTTCGGGTCCGCCGAGTCGGCCACCGACAGGTTCCACGGGCTGAAGACCATCCCCTGCTGGACGTTGTTGCGCGCCGGACGGATCTTCGATTTCGCACCGTCGATCTGCGCCCGTCCCTCGTAGGCACCGCGCCGCGTCGTCACCCGGACCCAGTCGCCGTCCTTGATGCCGTAGTTGGCCGCGTCGTCCGGGTGCAGCTCGACGTACTGCTCGGGGACGAGACGCCGCGTCGTCGCGCCGCGAGTCGTCTTGGCGGTGTGGAAGTGCTCGTAGACGACGCCCAGGAGCAGCCAGAAGGGGTACTTGTCCTCCGGCACGAGCGCCCCGGCCTTGCCGGCCCACTCGAAGTCCGGCAGCTCCGGCGTCAGCCCACGGTCGCGGATCGCCAACAGGTCGTCGATGTGGTCGATCGTGTACAGACCCTTCTCGACGCCGTAGCCGCGCAGCTTCGAGATGTATTTCTCGCGATCCTCGTAGGTCTGCTCGCAGAGCTGCATCAGCGCCTTGCCCGAGCCGCGCCGGAAAGCGCCGTAGGGTTTCTCGTCCCAGCCCGCCTCCTGCGACATGTAACGCCGCTTGACGCCGCCCTTCTTGGCGATCTCCGCCGTCGGCGCCGGCCAGTGGATGCCGCGCAGCTCGCGGATCTGGTCGTACGGCGACTTGCCCGTCTGCTCCTCGACCGCGAGGATGCCGGAGAGATCGGAGTCGGTGTTGACCCAGCAGTGCAGGCAGCGCGATCCCTCGTGGCGCGCCGACGCCTCGTCGTAGCCCACCTCGACCTCGGCCTCCCGGGTACGGCTCTCGACGCCGATCGTCGGCACGTGGCCGCGGCGCAGCCGTTCGTAGTCGCCGCGGGCGAAGGGATGGTCGTAGCCGAGTTAGTCGAAAGAGCGCAGCACGAGCTCCGGCGGTCGATCCTCGCGGCCGGTCAGCAGGGTGTCGATCGAGCGTGCCGCCCGCCGCCCGTCCGAGACCGCCTCGATGACGATGCGCGGCCCGAAGGCCACGTCGCCGCCGGCGTAGATGCCCTCGACCGACGTCGCCAGGGTCTCGCGGTCGACGGCGATCGTGTTGCGCGGCGTCACCTCGAGGCTGTGCTTTTCCCCCCCCGATCCCCCCCGAGGGGGCCGAGGTCGCCGAGAAACGACAGGTCGGCGACCTGGCCGATGGCGAAGACCACCGTGTCACAGGCGATCTCTTTTTCCGAGCCGTCGGCAAGCTCGGGCGCGAAGCGTCCTTCCTCGTCAAAAACGCGGCTGCAGTCGAGGGGCGTCATACAAGGGGCCATTTCGGGGATCGGGCGTCCTGGTGAAGACGCGGAGCGGCGGCACCAGGCAACTCCCCGGGGTTTGAACGACCGGGGGCTCATCCCCCGGTACCGGTCTACCCGACGACTACCACCGGCTCTCCGAGCACGTCCATGCGCGGCCGGACACCGAGCCCAGGCTCGCTCGACGCGGCCATGCGGCCGTTCCGGCGCCGCGGTGCGCCCTCGGCCGTGCTGACGGTGACGTAGCTGTTGAAGTCGGTCGCCGTGAAGAGGAATTCGGTGGGCGTGCTGTGGGCGAGGTGCGCGATGGCCGCCGTCGTCACGTCGCCTCCCCAACTGTCCTCGATGGTCATGGCGATGCCGAGCTCGACGCAAAGGTCGCGTGCCTGTTTCGCTTTCGTCAGGCCGCCGAACTTGCTGATCTTGATGTTGACGACGTCCATCGCCTGCTCGGCGTGGCCGCGCAGCAGGATCGGCATGCCGTCGACGTTCTCGTCGAGGACGAAGGGGTGGTCCGTGCGGCGCCGGATCGACAGGCACTCCTCGTAGGTTAGGCACGGTTGCTCGATGTAGACGTCGACGTCTCGGACCGCCCGCACGACGCGCGCCGCCTCGTGCTGGAGCCAGCCGGTGTTGGCGTCGGCGATGAGCTTGTCGCCAGGCTGCATGAGCGCGGCGACGGCGCGGATGCGCTCGACGTCGACGTCGGGGTCGCCGCCGACCTTGAGCTGGAAGCGGCGGTAGCCCTCGTCGCGATAGCCGCCCACCTTCGCGGCCATGGCCTCGGGTGCTTCCTGCGAGATGGCGCGATAGAGGACGAAGTCCTCGCCGTAGCGTCCGCCGAGGAGCGTACAAAGCGGCAGCCCCGCAACCTGGCCGAGGATGTCCCAGCAGGCCGTGTCGATCGCCGACTTGACGTACGGGTGCCCCTTGAGGGAGTGGTCCATGAGCCTGTTGAGCTTCAGAAGCTCCGTCGGATCCTCGCCGATCAGGTGCGGAGCGAGCTCCTCGGCGCCGGAGCGTACGCCCAAGGCGTAGGCCGGCAGGTAGAACGGGCCCAGCGGGCAGACCTCGCCGTGTCCGGTGACGCCGGCGTCGGTCTCGACGCGCACCAGGGTGGAGTCGAAGACGGAGACGGACTTGCCGCCGGACCAGTTGTAGGAACCTTCGTGGAGCGGTAGGTCGACTTGATAAGCGGAGATCTTCGTGATCTTCATCGTGCGGCGTAGCTCCTTCCGGCCTCATTGTAGCCGAGATCCTTGGCGCCTAACGCCGAGCAGAGTGTAGAATCCGTCCGCCCGCCAACGACAACACACCCGGAGGAAGTAAACCATGAGCAGACGTCTTCGCTGTCCGTTCCTGTTGACGATCGCGATCGCCCTGGTGGTCCCCCCGGTGGTGGCCCAGGGCGAGGGCCGCGAGGAGCTCGAGAAGAAGCTCGAATCCGTGGCCAGCGTCGAGAAGCTGTTGATGGTGCCGATGCGCGACGGTGTGCGGCTCGCGACGAACGTGTATCGGCCGATCGACTCGGAAGAGAAGCTGCCGACGATCTTTGCGAGGACGCCCTACAACTTCAACCGTCCCGGCAGGCGCTCCCTCAGGCAGGTCCTGGAGGCGATCGAACGCGGCTACGCCTACGTCACCCAGAACGAACGCGGCAAATTCTTCTCCGAGGGCGAGTGGGAGATCCTCGGCCACCCGCGGACCGACGGCTACGACGCCCTCGACTGGATCGCCGCGCAACCGTGGTCCAACGGCAAGGTGGGGACCATCGGCTGCTCGTCCTCGGCCGAGTGGCAGCTGGCGCTGGCCGCCGCCGATCATCCCGCCCACGCCGCGATGATCCCCATGGCGTCGGGCGCCGGTATCGGACGCGTCGGCCCCTTTCA
This sequence comes from uncultured bacterium, assembly GCA_965371445.1. Taxonomy (GTDB): domain Bacteria; phylum Acidobacteriota; class Thermoanaerobaculia; order Multivoradales; family J023; genus DASWIG01. The sequence continues at coordinate 26,891 of CBDUYN010000130.1, forward strand.
CGAGCAGGGCAACTGGTACCGGGGCGGTGTGTTCCAGATGCTTTTTTCGGTCTGGCTCTACTCGGTGCAGAACACGCAGCGCCCGTCCTTTCCGAGCGGCCTCGACCGGGAGGACCTCGTACGGCTCTCCCGATACTTCGACTTGGCTCCGGAGATGCCGGACGTCGACTGGGGAGAAGGATTGTCTCACCTGCCTCTCGTCGAGATCATGGAACAGGTGGAAGGACCCAAGGGCATGTTCGCGGAATTCGTCAGCCGCACGCCCGGCGACCCGGCGTGGTACGAAGGGGGCCTCTACCACGACCACGAACCGTTCGGGGTCCCCAGCCTGTGGATGAACTCGTGGTACGACGTTTCGATCGGCCCGAACCTGGCGCTTTACAACCACGTGAGGTCGAACGCCGAAGATCCCGAGGTGGCCGAGAACCAGTACCTCGTGATCGCGCCGACAACTCACTGCGGTTTCTTGCGTACCAAGGAAGAGACGATCGTCGGCGAGCGCAACATGGGCGACGCGCGGCTCGAATACAAGGAGCTGATCTACGGCTGGTTCGACACCTGGCTAAAAGATGAGGACCAGGATGAGGACAACGGCTTTCTGAGCGAAACGCCCAAGGTTCAGTACTACACGATGGGGATGAACAAATGGCAGACCGCCGAGAGCTGGCCGCCGGAAGGCGTCGAGACGGTGACCTACTACTTCAGGAGCGGCGGAGAGGCCAACAGCCTCTTCGGCGACGGCTTGCTGACGTCGCAAAAGCCCGAATCCGAGGAGAGCTCCGACACCTTCCCCTACGACCCGCAAACGCCCGTCCCCTCTCTCGGCGGCGGGGTCTGCTGCATCGGCGGCCAGGTCGACGCCGGGGCGTTTGACCAGCGCGGCATCGAGGCGCGTCATGACGTCCTGGTCTACACGAGCGAACCGCTGGCGGAGGGGATCGAGGTCAGCGGCTGGATCGAGGTGACGCTCTACGTGTCCTCCGACGCAAAAGACACCGACTTCTCGGTGAAGCTCCTCGACGTCGCACCCGACGGAACGGCCTACAACCTCGACGATACCATGCAACGCGTGCGCTATCGCGAGGGCTACGACAAGCAGGTGTTCATGAAAAAGGGCGAGGTCTACGAGCTCATGGTCGGCCCGATGACCACCAGCAACTATTTCGAAGCCGGCCACCGCCTTCGAGTCGAGATCTCAAGCAGCAATTTCCCTCACTATGCCCGCAATTTGAACACGGGGGGCAACAACTACGACGAGACCGAGTCGGTGCGAGCCCAGAACACGGTGCACCATTCGAGGGTACACCCGTCGTCGATTCGGTTGCCGGTCGTGAAGCGCTGAGCCGTAGCCGGCTCTTTTGTCCCGAAGAGCCGCTGGTGGAGGCGCCGGCGGAAACGCCGGTTCTCCGTCCCGAAGGGACGGCATCGTCCAGGCCTGGATTTGGAGGCGGCCAAAGACCTGGCGGACGACATCTCCTCGGCGTCTTCGACCTTCGGCCCTACCTCTCGGGGTGGCTAAAGACCACTCATCGGGGTATTGCCCGGCGGCGTGAGCCTATCCAAGCTGAGGGTTCAAGCAGGTTCCAAGAAGAACGGCCGGAGGTGGACTCCGGCGACCCCCAGACGTGTCCGCGAGGAAGTAGATCATGAGCTCCGAGGGCGCGACCAACGCGCCCGGCTTCACCACAACCGAATGCGCTGCCACGCTCGCAGTGGTGGCGCGCTCGCTACAAGGAGGATTTGCAATGAACCAACGAACCTGGCTCGTCTGTGGCGTGGTCGGCGGACTCCTGCTTGCCGTCCAGGGCCTGGCCTTTGCCGACCCGCCCTCTTCCAATCCCGGCCGTGGAGGGCCGCCGCCAGAGGTCGTGGCGATGCTCCTGGAGCGGGGATGGCAGCAGGTCACCCCGGAGATCTTCCAGCGCCCGGTGGAAGAGAACGTGAGCTACGAGACGATCGCTTTCGGAGCCGACGGCCTGAGCTGGCTGCTGCGGGTGATGGAAGCCAAGCTCCAGAGCCTCGAAGCGCTGCGCAAGGACGAGTACTCGCCCGATTTGGAGGAGGCGATCGCCGCCCACCAGGCTCTGATGCAACGCACCCGGGACACCATGGAAGAGGCCTTCAAGGCCCCCGGCGAAAAGAGAGTGGACACCAGGGCCGATTGGAGCAAAGCCGCCTGCGATACTTCCGTCCATCGCTTGGCCTCCGCTTCCCCGGGCACTGTCGGTCCCGCCGCCACGGGCGAAGCGAGCTTCACCGAGACCTGCGGCGACTACGGCGCGACCACCGTCATCACCTACGCCGAGGGCTTTGACGGATCAACTTTCAATACCAGGAGTCGAACCTGCAGCCCCACCTACAACCCCGACGCCGCCGGCTACGGCTCCGGCTCCTGCGCAGCTACGATCGACGATTTAGTCGCCACGAGCCTCTGCACATCCTCCACCACGGCCAACGTCCAGATCGACTATGGCAGCGACCCGGTGGTGTGGCATCTCCAAGAGCTGAACCCTTCCTACTGCATCCTCCTCTCGGCGGTCGCCGTCACCGGCACCTCGTCGCTCTACGTCCCGCCCTACTCGTGCAAGAGCGCGAGCTGGAGCGCCACGGCGACCGGCGGCACCCTGCCCTTGGAATACTCGTGGCTCTACGACGGCGTGCAGGTGGGCACCAACAGCGCCTCGTACGCCCGGACCTACTGCAACAACGGCTGCAACCCGCCGTGTTACGATCAGGTCTTCAACGATACGGTCTCCGTGGTTGTCGGCGACGCCGCCGGCGACGAGGTGAGCGATTCCCACGGTGTGACCATCACCCTCGGGGGGCGGTGCAATTCCACCGCGGTCGCGAAGCAGCTCTTCGACGGGGCGGGCAAGAGCGCCGAGCTACCGCAGTGCCCGGCCCCTACGGTGTGTAACTGCCAGATCCCAAATCAGCAGTAGGCGACCTTGCTCTCGGATCGCATGCGTTCCCAAGGCCGGAGCCCCTCGGGGCTCCGGCCTTCGTCTTGCCGCGGTCGCTGATCGACGCGAAGATCGGACTCCGATCGGCCGGCATCGTAGAGGTCCGGGTCAACATCGGACGGCGAAGCTCGGAGGAACCGGCTTTCACCCCAACTCCGGACTCCGGTCTTCCGGTGTCGCATGGATTCGGTTCAACTCCGGACTCCGATCTTGTGTCGTCGTATGGGTCAGGGTCAGGATCGGACGGCTAAAGACACCCTGTGTCAACCCCTTGGTCCAAAATTGTCAGATCCTTCG
>CBDUYN010000131.1:0-29923 GCA_965371445.1 uncultured bacterium
TGGGGGGATCCCTCAAATCGTGGCGAAGCGTTCGCCGCGCTTTTTTCCGTGCGGCATTTCGCGGCGAAGCGTTCGGGCCGCTCTGCCGAGATGCACCCGTTGGCGGCGAAGGGTTCTCGGCGTTTTTGGGGACCTCAGAAGTCGCGGCGAAGCGTTCTTCGCGTTTTCCTGCAATGCACCAGGTCGGTGAGGACGCTTCGCGGCGCTTTGGGGTCTTTCGGGGGTGCCGGGAGAAGCTATCGGATGGCGCCTTCCTTGCCGGCGATGCGGCGCAGGAGGCCCATCTGGCCGACGTGGTAGGCCTCGTGGAAGACGAAGGTGGTGAGCGCCGTGCCCCTACATCACTGGCTCGTCGTCCTCGTCGTCGAACGGATCGAAGTCCATGGGGACCGAGAAGTCGGGCTGCGGCAGGAAGCGGTCGCGGTCGTAGGGCGGATCCTCCGGGTCCGGCATCTCGTAGTCCGGGAAGCTCTCCATCCAGCGCTGGCGGGATTCCTCGTCGTGTTTGTAGTACTTGAAGTCCAGGTCGATGTCCTCGTCGCTGCCGCTACCCAGGATGTCGATGACGAAGTTGAAGCCCTTGACCGGCTTCGGCGGACCCATGAACGACTCCTCCCGCAGGCTGTGCTCGACGAGATGGGTGTAGAGCTCCCGATCGCTCAGGTGATCGGTCGAGTCGACGAACATGTTACGCAGCGACATGGCGAGGATGAGCTCCCGGAGCTTGCCGCCGATTTCCTCGTCGTCGAGCTCGTCGGGGGGCACGATTTTGAAGCCACCCTCGAGCAACTGGTCCATCGGTACCGTCCAGCCCGCCTCCTCGATCATCGCGACGTTTTCGAGGAACGCCTCTTTCAGGTCCGGATCCATTTCTTCGTCGGTGTCCGTAAACGTCATGGCGCCGTCGGTGGCCTTGTCGATCCGTTCTTCAAGCCTGCCGATCCGTTCTTCCTGGCTCGGCTCCTCCATGGGATCGTCGGTGGCGTCCTTGCCGTTTCCCTTCGGGTTCTCTTTCGTCATCTCAGATTCTCCTCACTCGTCGTGCCAGCCGCGCGCTTCGCCCTCACCGCGGGGATCCGCGGCGCCGTAGAAGTGCTCGGGTCGACCGTCCGCACCGTATTCCACGACGAGGGCGTGGGCATTGCCCAGGGCGCTCCGGACCGCGAGCTTGTGACCTTTGGCTTCGAGCGCCCGGCGCACCTCCTCGGGGACCGTTTCCTCCACCACCAGAAGATCCGGTTCGATGAAGCTGACGCGCGGCGCCGCCAGAGCTTCGCCTATGTCCATCTTGAAATCGATCAGGTTCATGACCATCTGCGGGACGGTCTGGCCGATCGTGTGCCCTCCGGGCGTGCCGAGAGCCACCCAGGGACGGCCGTCGCGAAGGATGATCGTCGGACAGTCGCCGGAAAGCTTGTGGTGACCGGCGTGGGCGTCCATCGGGTTGCCCTTGGGCTCGAAGGTGCAGTAGGCGAGCGAGTTGTTGAGCCAGATGCCGGTGCCCTCGACCAGGATGCGGGCGCCGAAGGAGTTGCCGAGCGTCTGGGTGGCGCTCACCAGGTTGCCCCAACGGTCGGCGACCACGAAGTGGGTCGTGTGCATCCCGGCGGCGGCCACCGCCTCGCCGGGCGCCTCGAACGGCTTCGCTCGTTCAGGGTCGATCGCTTCGGCCTGCTCTTGCCAGTAGGTCTCCGAAAGGAGCCGGTCGAGCGGCGGTCCCTGGATCTCCGGGTCGCCGGCGTAGGCCAGACGAGTCCGGAAGGCGTGCTTGGTGACCTCGGCGAAACGGTGCAGGTACTCGGGGCTGTTGTGGCCAAGCTCGGCGAGGTCGAAACGGCTCATGATCCCGAGGCGGACGAGCGACGGAAACGCGGTCGACGGCGGTGAAGCCGTGACGACTTCATAGCCTCGGTAGTCGATGCGAATCGGCTCGTACCACTCGGCTTCGTTCTGCTCCAGGTCGGCGAGGGTCAAGAAGCCCCCGGCGGCGCTCATCGTGGCGTCGATTCGGCGGCCGATCTCGCCGCCGTGGATCGCCACGGCACCCTGCTCGGCGAGGGTGGCAAGCGTCGTAGCGAGGTCTCTTTGGACGAGGAGCTCGCCAGCGGCGAGCGGCCGGCCTTCCCGTCCGTAGATCTCCCGGGCGTGAGCCGGAAACTCCTCGAAGGCGCTTTCGAGAAAATAGGCCAGCCGCGGGCTCACCTCGAAGCCTTCCTGCGCCGCACGGATGGCCGGCGCGTAGACCTGGGCCCTCTCGAGTTGCCCGTAGGTCGACCACATGGCCTCCCAGACGTTGGCGTTGCCGGGCGTCGAGACCGCCTTCGCGCCGCGCCGGTTCTCCATGTAGTTGGGCGTCGGCGCGCGGTAGACGTCGGAGTCGACGTCTCTCGGGATGCGGCCGCTGGCGTTTAAGAAACGCGTCTCGCCTTTCTCGGCGTCGTGGACGAGGATCGTGCCGTAGCCGCCGATCCCCGACATGTTCGGCTCGACGACGTTCAGCATCGCCGCGACAGCGACGGCGGCGTCGAAGGCATTGCCGCCCTCTACCAGGACCTCGAGGCCCGCCGCGGTCGCCAGCGGGTGCGCCGAGCTGACCATGCCCGCGGTCGCCAGGGCTTGCGGCTCCGTCGTGAGATGCGCGGAGGTCACGGGAGGGGGCTCGGGAACGTCGCAAGCGAACGCCAGGAGAGAGAGGAGGACCAGGAAAAGTCGCCAGGATGGGATGGGAAGCTGCATGTCTTCGTACCTCTAGGAAAAGTAGTCCTGGATCCGGTCGAGCCGTTCCTGGGAGACGACCTCCTCGTCGTCGTAGCCCTCCTCCTCGCGCCGCTCCGGGACATAGGCGTACTCCTCGGTGAGCTTCGCGAAGTCGGGGATCTCGGCGATGAGCGGGCTCAGCTCGGTGATCTCCCAGGAGCGCGGCGAGGCGAGGTCGGGCTTCAGGAGATAGAGGTTCTCCTTGGCCCGGGTGACGGCGACGTAGAGGAGGCGTCGCTCTTCCTCGTAGGCGGCTTCGTCGCCCTGGGAGCTCCACGACGGGAACTGGCCGGCGCAGAGGTGGACGACGAAGACCGTGTGCCATTCCAGGCCCTTGGCCGAATGGACGGTCGAGAGCGTCATCCATTCGTCCTCGGTGTCGCCGCCCGGCTCCCGGCGGTCGAAGTCGGGCGGGTCGATGGCGAGGTCGGAGAGGAAGCTCTCGACGTCGTCGTAGCGCGCGGCGAGGATCTGGAGGGCCTCGAGGTCGCGGAAACGACGTTTTGCGTCGTCGTATTTCTTTTTCATCCAGCGCTTGTACTCGGCGAGGACGAGGTCGAGCCGTCCGCCGACACCGAGGGCGTCGTCCGACGCCTTGTCGAGGAGCCGGGCGAGCTTCTTGAGCTCGGCACCGAACTTGCGCTTCCCCCAGGGCGGCTCGCGTAGCACGGCATAGGAGCCCCCCGCGGCGACGATCGGGGTGGCGATCTTCTGGGCCGTGCGCGGCCCGATGCCCTCGAAAAGCTGGAGGACGCGGAACCAGGCGGCGGAGTCGGTCGGGTTCGAAGAGATCTTCAGGATCGCGCAGACGTCCTTGACGTGGGCGGCCTCGACGAAGCGGATGCCGCCGAACTTGCGGAACGGGATGTTGCGGCTCTGAAGCTCCACCTCCAGGGTGTTGGTGTGCCAGGCGGCGCGGGAGAGGACCGCGATCTCCTGGAGCGGTACGCCTTCCTCGCGCAGCTCCAGGACCCGGCGGCAGATCGCCTCCGACTGCTCGTAGCTGTCGGCGGTGCGTACGAAGACGGGTTTTTGCTCGCCCTCAAGCCTCGTAAAGAGTTTCTTCGAGTACTTCTCCTTGGCGCGCGAGAGGATGGCGTTGCCGAGGTCGAGGATGGGTTGGGTAGAGCGGTAGTTCTGCTCCAGGAGAGTTGTCTTCGTATCGGGGAAGACACGCGGGAAGTCCATGATGTTGCGAAAATCCGCGCCGCGAAAGGAATAGATCGACTGCGCGTCGTCGCCGACGACCATGATGTTGCCGTGCTCGGAGGCCAAGAGGGCTCCGATGTGGGCCTGGAGGCGGTTCGTGTCCTGGTACTCGTCGATCATCACGTACCGGTAGCTCGACGAGAGCTTGCGCCGGACGTCGTCGTGCTCGACGAGGAGCCTTCGCAAATTCGTGAGCAGGTCGTCGTAGTCCATGACGTTCTGCTCTTTCTTTAATACCGCGTAGCGGGCGCCGATCGACTGGATCGCCTCGAGCTCGTCGGCGAACTGCGGATAGCCCTCCTCGAGGAGGTCTTCCAAAGGACGGTTGGTGTTGACCTGCTTCGAGAGGAGGTCGAGGATCGTGTCCTTGCGCGGGAAGCGCCGCCCGCGCCGGTCGAAGCCGGCTTTGCTGCGGATCATTCCAACGAGGTCGGCGGCGTCGGAGCGGTCGACGATGGTGAAGTGGTCGCCGTAGTCGAGCTTCTTGGCGTAGCGGCGGAGGACCAGGTTCGCGAAGCCGTGGTAGGTCCCGCCGGCCACGCGGCGGCAGCGTTCGTCGAGGATCGAGGTGGCGCGGCGCAGCATCTCCTGGGCGGCGCGGCGGGTGAAGGTCATCAGCAGGATCGACTCGGGAGCCACGCCGCGAGAGACGAGGTAGGCGACGCGGTAGACGAGGGTGCGGGTCTTGCCGCTCCCGGCACCGGCGATAACGAGATGGGGGCCGCCTTCGGAGGTGGCCGCTTGGAGCTGTGCCGGGTTGAGCTCGTCGGAGTCGATGGCCGCGTCGGACATGGGGACGACTCTACCCCAAAACCGCAGGTCTCCTGGCCGGTCCTCACGGCTTCTTTTCGAGCTCGTTCCTGATCTCGTAGAGCTGCGACTTGCCGATTCCCGAGCGTTTGGCGGCGGCTGCCATGTCGGGTACCTCGTCGAACAGACCCCTGAAATAGATTCTCTTGGCCCTCTCCTGGACGGCCTTCCAGGTGTCGCGAACCAGGTCGACCGGGATGGAGCCGTCGGGTCGCACCGGCTCCCGGCTGAGTATCGACTCGTGGAGATGGACGACACTGATCGGCCCTGCCGTCTCATCGGCGTAGGCCGCCGCCTGGCGCACGGCCTGCCGGAGCTCGCGGACGTTCCCGGGCCAGTCGTGGCGAAACAGGGGGTCGACCGCGCCCGCCGGAACGGAGAGTCGGAAGCCCTTGTCCTTGTAGTCCTCGTTGTACTCCCTCACGAAGTGGGCGACGAGGAGCGGGATGTCGCTACGGCGTTGGCGCAACGGCGGTAGATGGAGCGTGAAACCGCGGAGGCGCTCGTAGAGGTCCTGGCGGAACTTCTTTTCCCGGCAGGCCTTCTCGAGGTCGCGATTCGTCGCGAAGACGAGGCATGCACCGATGTCGTGCCACTCGTTGCTGCCGATGAGACGGACCTTCCGGTCTTCGATCACCCGCAGGAGCTTGGCTTGCGACGCCGGGTCCAGGTCGCCGATCTCGTCAAGGAAGGCGGTGCCGTCTCCGGCCTCCGCCAGAAGACCCCTGGGCCTCGCCGCTGCACTGGTGAAAGAGCCCTTCTCGTGACCGAAAAGGTCGCTTCCCAGGAGCTCCGGCGAGATCTCGGCGACGTTGATCGAGACCAGCTTGCCCTGCCGACCGCTGCGCCGATGGAGCTCTTGGGCCACAAGCTCCTTGCCTGTACCGGTCTCGCCAAGAATCAGGATCGGCTCGGCAAGCGGTGCCAGCTTCTCGATGCTGCGGTAGACCTCACGCATCGGCCACGTCCCCCCACGGAAGGCTCCGAAAGCCGATTTTTCACTCCCGCCCACCTCAATCAGCTTCCCCAGAACTCGTTCGGCGACCTCTCCCGGCGACCAGCCGCGCGGCGTGACGATGTCATCGGCTCCGGAGTCCGCCAAGGTTTCCCGGTCGGAGGCGCTCTGGGCCGGGGCGCAAAGGACCAGCTCCACATCTGCCGCGAGGCGAGAGCGCAGCTCCTCGATCCGCTCTCCGAGCGGCACTACGCCCTGCTGCCGTAGGACCAGCACGGCAAGATCGAGCCCTCGAATCCGATCCTTGCTGCGGACACCCGGCTCCAGGACGAGCCGTGAGATCGTATGGCCATGCTGTGAGCACGCCAAAGCCAGAGGCTTCAGGTCCATGTCGGCTTGCGATGCGAGCAGCAACTTCATCGGCTTGCATAGAAGGCAATGGGGCGCGATGGGTTCTCCGGCGTTTCCGCCATCCGGTATTCCGCCATAAACGCGTCAAGGATCTTCGTACGGCTTCCAGGCTCGAGGACGGCGGCCCTTACGGTCTCGATCGCGACCCGGCGGGCACGGTCTGAGCGCACCTCATCCTCGAAGCCAATCGTAACACCTGCACCTGCCTCGGCAAAGCGCCTGGCAACCTCCGCCGACCGACAGGAGAGAAAGACCGCCAGCGCCAGGCGCCGGTGGCGTTGCTTGAAACAGTCGAGCCACCGGTGCGGTGCGACCCACTGACCCGACGCATCGACGAGCCCCTGGTCGCCGTCGCCGTGGCCCATGTGAACCCAGATGAGAGTGTCCTCCCCGGAATCCTTGATCAGCTCCACAAGCCGGCCGGTCATCGCCGCCGGGTCGACCCGGTGGCGCCCAGCAGGCGGCACGTTGCGCAGGATCGAGCCAACGTCCTTGGAGGCTTCCAGAAGCTGCACCAGCCCGAAGTCGCGATCCGTCGCCCGGTTGAGCGTATTGGTCAGCAAGAGAGTACAAGCGCGTCTCTCCGTCATGAAAACAGGATCCCTGTCCACAACCACACGACAGGCCCGCTCCTCCATCTCCGGTAGCGGATAGCTGTTGAGCTGCTGGATCAGGTGACAAAGCTCCAGCTCGCCTCGAAAATGAATCGGGCGCTTCAAACCCTGCTCCCGGCAGAATCTCAACAACTCTCTATGGGGACGCACGTGAAGCGTAGAGACGAGGAGCTCGCCCCTGTAGAGCGCCATGGCTCTTTCGACGACTCCCGTCTGGAAATCCTCGTCCGACCTGTCGACGACGACGACCGTGTTGCAGGCTCGCGGCTTCGAGCCTCCCGCGTCGCTGAGCTCGTCGCTGAGCTCGTCGAGGAACTGTGCAAGAAGCACTCGCTCGCCGTCTACCACGCATTGCCAGGGCCCCCCGGACGGGATCTGTCGAAAAGCCTTGAGACGCTCCCTAGATGTGTTGCGCGCGTCACGAAGGACTTTGCCGAGAGAAACGGCAAGGAAGGACGACGGATGACAGTCTATCTGCAGGATGTCGGCGATGCGGTTCTCCAGCAGCGTGCTCATCCCATGGCGAAAAGACTCCTGACTGTCGATCAGCTCTTCGCTGAACCTCACCTGGTCACTCGCCACCAGAAAGATCTTGGCTCCCCAGGCATGATCCTGGGCCGTTTTTACAAGTAATTCGACCGGCCGGGATTCCTGTAGCTTCTCAACCTGGTCCCCCGCAAGACAGAGGAAGATCTCCGGAGTACCCGGGCGTTCTGCGTTCGCATACGAAGAAAGCCGCGACGCGAGCTCTTCCCATTCCGGCGAGGTCGGCCGTACGCCGTACACCTCGTCATAACCACCCATGTAGGCCTCTTCCCATTCCATGGTCGGCTCGATCTCCCCCTCCGGGATGACGACAACACGGCAGAAGACGGGACTGTACATCTCATCAACCGAAAGGTCGTTTCGGGAATCGCATCACAAGACGATGTCCCAGCTCACCCTCCAGATCGGCGGAACGATCCTCGATGGTGCCGCTAAGAACGTTTTCGATCAGTACCTTCACCAGGTAGAGGCCGAGAAGCCAGCTCTCGATCCCGTTCGAGAAGGGCTCGAAGAGCTTTTCGCGGAGCCTGTCGGAAAGCCGATAGCTGGAATCCTCAAAAACGATTTCGGAAGCGGCCTCCGTCTCTCGCAGCACTACTCGCAATCTGGGTTTCGACCCCTTCGGCACCTCGGTCATGAGCCGTCCGCCAAACCATCGCAAAGTGCGGTCCATGACGATGCGCATGTGCTCGGCGCTGCCTTCGACCCGGCAGTCCCCTTCAATTCCAACCAGGGTATCCGCTCCGAGGGCGGCGGTCGCCTCCAGCCCTTCGCGGGCCTTCTCGGCGATCTCGGCGACTTCGACGAGCTCCTTGGATCTCTTTGTCGACTCCTTGACACTGGTTAGGATCTCGCCCGTGTTTCGCAGACCCTCGCCGAGCCTGCGTAGCCGGCGAACGTATTCGCCATCAGGGTTGATTTCTTCACAGTCTTCCGCTTGGCCGAAGAGCCGCACCTGTTCCTGCCCCGCGTACAAGCAGAAGCTGGATGTAGCCTCGAGGTACCCACGTTGCCTGGCTTCCGACTCCGTCCACCTGTGGACCAGGTTCAAGACATCGACCAGCAAAGCTCTGGAGAAGTACTTGGCCACTATGCCGGCAAGCTCCTCGCTTTGCTCCCCTCCGACTCCCAGAGAGAGATACATGGACCCGCTCTTGGCCAGGGGCACGAATACCATCCCTTTCAGGACGTACGCGGCCTCTGCCGACGTCTTGATTCTAGCCTCCTCCAGAGCTGCTTCACCGAGAAGTGTATACTCCTGGTTCTGCAGGAAGACGAATTTTTGCAAAGAGCAGAGGTCCGTGGCGGTCTCCACCACGTCAGGTACGTCGATCCGCTCGACATAGGGCTTCGCGGCAGCACTCTCGTCGGTCAGCAAGAGTATGCAGGAGATGTTCGCAAGATGATCCCGAAGTATCGGGGCAAAGACGTCCCGGCAGAAACCCATCACTGCTTCGAATCCGCTCACTGAACCCTTCACGATCCTCTGGATGCGGTTCATCACCTCGGGATTGTCAACACTCAAGGCGCGGCGCAGAGCCAAGATCCGCGTGTGAAGGACAACATCGCTGACCTTTGCATCCTCCTTGTCGAGAAACATCTCGACTCCCAGATCGAAGGCTTGCTTGAAGTACATCGATGTCGGATATCTGGAATAGATCAAGAATTCTGGCGGGTGGCGCCGCTGTCTTGCCTGGAGCTTTCGACCTACGACGGCCCCGGTGATTTCCTCGTCGTTTTCACCGTACTTTCCAAGGTGCATGTCTAGGATCGCGATGTCGAATTCGCGGTCTTGATCTTCCTCGAATATCCGGTCGGCCTCTTCGGCCGAACCCACCGCGACGACGTCGAAGCCGACGTCCTCGAGTCTCGCCTTGAGGGGTAAACGAAGGGCGGCAACGTCTTCGATGACGAAAGTCGTCAAACTCATTGGTCACTCCTGGAAGGCTTCGGAAGTTTCAGGGCGAAGACCGCCCCTCTGGACCCCGAATCTTCGAGACTTACATGAGCTCCGTACCTGCTCAAGAGGCGCTCGGTCAAGGGAAGGCCCCAACCTCCGCTTCCTGGCTTGGTCGTCACTCCTGGTTTCAGGATGTCGTCTTTGATCGACTCTTTCACGCCTGGTCCGTTATCCGAAACATTGCAGACAACTAGATCGCCTTGCGAGCAGAAAGTCACTTCGATTCCGCCGGCGAAGCGTCTGTTCAGTTTCCTTTTTCGTGCCACGGCGTGAATTGCATTCTCCACAAGGTTGGCAATCACTCGCGCAAGATCTTGAGACTCGACGTCAACTAGGAGATCCGCTTTGGGAATACCATCTTCCTGAATCGAAAATGTGATTCCGTACTTCTCTAGCTGTTGCTCGTGAATTTGCTTCACTTTATGTACGACATCCCTGATGTCGCAAGGCCTGACTTCCTCAAAAAAGGTGGTGTCCGAAAACGGAGTCACCACTTGCTTAAATTCGGCAGCCGTCTCCTTCACTCCTGCAATGATACCAAGATACGAGGAGTCGCCCCTCAGTCTTCCGCTGGCGACCGCATCAGTCAAAGCCTCTGCGCTCTCGACCAGACCGTCGATCATCCCTTTGACCTTGTGAGCAAGATCGCTTGTGGCCGTGAAGACGGCGGTGACTGCACGCTCGTTGATCCTCTCATGATCGAGACGGTCGATTTCCTGCTTGACAGAAATCCTGAAGAGCGACGAGCCAGCCGCCTCGGCAAGGTTGTCAAGATAGTTCTTCCACGGCGAAGGATATTCGAGCTCGCCCCCAAAGCCCTGACGCAAAACTCCGAGCCAGAGGAAGCCGACCTCGGGAAGTGGCACCTCGACGACGTGCTTCGCGCCAAGAGCATCTCGAGAGGACGGAGTGTCGTAGACAATAGTCTTGCGAGCCTTCCCCTCTCCCTCGCCATTGCTACCTTGGGCGTAGGGACAAAGGACTTCGATTAGCTCAACGGCGGTGCGATCGCCCAGTAAGCCTTCGTTCGGGTGCTTCACGACGACCCAGAGAAGATCGACCTTTTTTGTGTGATCTTCTAACTTCTCAAACCAGGCACTCGTAGAGGAAATCTCAGAGTTCAATTCAATCTGGAGGTCGTTGAGCTGTCCGGCAAGGCGTACGCGAGCGGCGTCGAAAATCGCGTCGGAAACCAAGGATGCAACGGTCCTGCGAAGAAGATAGCTCGAGCCAAGCATCGGCCGGTCAGGGTCTACCTCTTCCTCGTTCTTCGAAGGCAGAACGATCACGAGGTCGCCCAATTTGTAATCGTGAACCGCCAGATGAGTCTTTCGGCTGCGCACCTCTTTCAAGTCCTCTGATTCGAGGACCATGGCGCGCACCCTCTTGGTCAACCGTTTCGAGGGCGAGGTGATGTCGTCGCCCCACTCTTGAGGGAGGTTACAAATCTCGTCCGTTCGCGCCATCCAAATGGATCGAAATCCAACGTTAATGTCAATGCCGGTAGCCAACGGCGTCAGCACGCCGTGAACAATGTCAACCAGGTGGCTGAGCATCTCATCGCCACTCCATTCGGCAGCGCGAAGCTCCAGTCGAGGGAGCTTGAAACTGCATTGATCTAGAGCCGAAAGCTGACGACGCGCTTCGATAGCCGGGGCAAGGAAGTCTGCCAGGTTTTGGACCTGAAGGCGAATGGTCTTCGTAAATGCCCTCTTGCTCTTCGATTCAATGTTTAGCGCTCCGATGATCGCGCCGTGATAGCGAATCGGCACAGTAACCACCGACATCATATTCTTCTCGTGCACACAATAACGAGCCCTTATTTCGGGGTCTCTGGTGATGTCGGATGTATATACAGTCTTTCCGGTGGCGAGCACCATTTCGACGATCGACTTGTCTGCTCCCCTCGTTTTCCTAATGATCTCTTCTGTCCGTTCGTCGCTAGACCAGCGCCACCACATGATTCGTTGAATCTCCTTCCCGGGAATGCGCATGCAGAGCTCGACCAGATCGGCTCGAAAAGATTTCGCAATCGCTCTGACTATTCCTTCCACAGAGAGGTACTCCAGCTGACCATTTGTGATCTTGTCCATGGTTTTGCGGAAGTGCGTGGGGTGAAGCATGACGAGGGACTGGACCATCGGCACCAGGACGGCCACGAAGAGTAAGAATTTCATCGCCAGAGCAATGGCCAAGACGAACGCATCGTACGACCATTCTTTGTCGAATGCATTTACGTGAACGTTCGAGACGAACTCCTCGATCTTATTGTCGAGTCGGCCGTTCAGCTTCCAGTCAGCGTTGGCGGAGATTAGCGGTACAGATGCATAAAGTATGTTGATAGAGCCGTAAAAGAGGCCCACCAGCAACGCAAACCAGGGGCTCCATCGTCCGCCGCGTGCGCGCGTGCTGGCGAACAGAGACCATCCTGCAACGGTGAGGCACGCGAAGGATAGGATCCCGTCGGGAAACCTCTGGAATACTGTAAGCTTACCGGATAGCCCGAAGATTACCGCGCAGTCGACGGCGATCGCCGCGATGGCCCAGACCACGGCAACTCGGACAAGTATGCTTTGCAGCCGGGCCGAGAAGCTCAAAAGTAGTAGACTGGCATAGAAAAAACATAGATTGTTGGCTGCTGAGCCAAGAACGGGAATGACCTTCGTGAATTCCGAAAGCAGCGTCCAATCCATGCGTCCAGCGAAGTCGAAGAGACTCCTCAGCAGGTAGGTGAGCGTCATTATGGAAAAAGCTATTCCAAAGAATTTTGCCCAGCTTTGTTCAGGCAGGGCGTACTTTTGAAGCCAGAGAAGCACCAGCGCCATCGCAGCGCTTACACCGGCAGTCACCGAGAAGATGGTCTCTCGGGTGGCTCCGCAAAAGGCGATGAATTGAGCTATGTCGTCAAGTGACATCATCTTACTTCTCCATATTCCATTCACGATCAAGATTGTTGAAGCTCCAATGCTTGAGCGCCAGATGGGCGCCCTCGTTCCATTGCATCAGGGCGGCGCGGGAGACTTGGTCCGACTCCCTGGAGATGCGAATGAACGTTGACCTGGAGAAACCTGAAACGGTGCCGTCTCGCAGCGAGTCCAAAAATTCTCCCCAGGTCTCCAACGTGTCTTCACTTGCTGGAAGCTTGAGCAGTCGGCCCCAGGTCCCGCTGTTCATGTAGAGCCCGTGGCCCACTCTGTATGCCTTGGCCGAGTGCGTGTGACCGTGGACAATCAGATCCGTCCCTCTCTTCAGCATGATCCCGACGTCGTTGGCCGTGGCGTCGTAGCTTTCGAAGTCGAAGTAACGATCTTCTGCAGAGACCTCTCGCAGCCGTGAGAGTAGCTGCTCCTTGTCGCCATTGCGAAGGACGCCACGGCGAAGGTTGTTCTCCTCCTTGGTCATCCAATCTCGTAGAAGGGCTCGTTGTGAGAAACGGTCTGGAGCGTTGCGAACCAGGCGATGGCCGTTTCCCGGCCGGTGAAGGATCGTGTCGAGAACGTTTCCGGTATAGCCGAGCAACGGTGCAAGGGCGCGGAGGAACCTCGCCTTCTCCGGCATCGGAAGGATCTCATGGAGGATGGGCATCACCGCCTCCCGCTCCGGTTTCAGCCAGTCCATCCACGGATACTTCTGTCGCAGCGGCTCGAAGTAGTCGACCACGAGTTGAGACCCCGGTGGCACCTTGAAGCCGTGATCGTCAAGAAACCCTCGAGTGATGCGACTCACGGCCGTCTGCAGGTGGCCGCGATTCACGCGGTTCCAGTCGTCGAAGAGATCTCCGTGCTCGACGAAGACACGCATATCGCCAACCGTAAACGGCACCGCCTCGCCGTGGACCATCCAACGGACACGGGGCGTCCCGGTGCCACTACGCAGGCGACGTTCGATCGTCTCCCGGACGTTCGGTAAGGCCAACTCGGGATCGTGGTTGCCGCCTTGGACAAAAAACTCGTGGCGCGGCGAGCAGGCCAGGCGGGCGAGGGCGTCGAAGACCTCCGGATGATGCTCGAGGATCGCTGCGGCTCGCTCCGACGCCGTTGACGGAGAAAACGCCACCACCTTTTCTTCACCCTCCATAGGGACGAGGAAGTCGAAGAGGTCTCCCGCGATGACGAAGTGACACGGGACCTCCGTGAAGACCCAGGAGAGGAAGCCCGTCAACTCGTCGTCGGCCTGAAAGAGCCCTTTCCCTTTCTCCGGTGCGAGGTGAAGGTCGCTGATCACGATGATTTCGGCTGCTTGAAACATGGCTATATCCTCTCTGTCCTTCGGGCTCGTGGGCTACGAGTGCCCATTCTCCGGGACATGCTTGCAATTCCTGTACCAACAAGAGAACCAGCTCGACGGCCCTGGCTTTCAAGGCCCTCCTTCCCGTTCGGCGCGAGAAGAAGTCCGATCGGCCGGAAAACGGTTCCGCCGAACCGGAAGGGGCCAGAGCCGGACGCAGGCCGCTGCCTCGGAGCTCACGCTGCCCGATGAGCCATTCCGACCGGGGCTTCGAGAACGATCATCCAGAGAGATCTACCGCCGAGGGTCACGATGAAGAGATGCTTGCGGAGCTTCATGGCCTTTCCTCCTGGAAGTTGGTTCGGCAACTCCTAAGTGCAGCATCTGTGCCAGCTCCGCGGTGGGCTCGTGCCGGCCTCGATGGGTACGTTTTTCCACAAAGAGGCGGGATTTCGTCCGGTCGGATGGAAACTGGTTCCGGGCCACCGGAACCGGCGGCCGGGGCGGTTCGATGGGGCGGAATCCAGTCCGAAATCTCGGAAGAGCTCGCGGGTTGCAGGCGGCCCGTTCGGACCCTCTTCCACCTTCGCCGCAAGCCGGGTACTCTCTCGTCCATGCAGGACCTCGCCGCCCCTCACCTCGCCGCGGACGTCCCCCTAGCCCCCCTGACCACGCTCGGCGTCGGCGGCTCGGCCCGCTACCTCGCCCGCTGCCGCGACGCCGCCGAGCTCCGCGGCGCCCTCGCCACAGCCCAGGAACGCGGTCTCGCGACGTTCGTCCTCGGCGGCGGCTCGAACCTACTGGTCGCCGACCGCGGCTTCGACGGCCTCGTCCTGACGATCGAGGACCGGATCCTCACGTTCGACGACGAGGACGACGACGTCGTCCTCGTCCGCGCCGGAGCCGGCCTCGTCTGGGACGAGCTGGTCGCGGCAACACTCGAGCGCGGCCTTGGCGGCGTCGAGTGCCTCTCCGGCATCCCCGGACTCCTCGGCGCGGCGCCGATCCAGAACGTCGGCGCCTACGGCCAGGAAGTGGCGGAGACGATCGCCGCCGTCTACGCCGTCGACTGCGGGACCGGCGAGGAGCGACGCTTTCCGGCCGCCGAATGCGGCTTCGGCTACCGTTGGAGCCGCTTCAAGGGCGAGGAGCGCGGCCGATGGGCCGTCGTCCGCGTCGACCTGCGCCTCCGCCGCGGCCGGACGGGGACGGTCCGCTACCGTGACCTGGAACGTCGGCTCGGCCGGCAGGAGGCTTCGCTCTCCGACGTCCGTCAAACGGTCCTGGAGATCCGGCGCTCGAAGTCGATGGTGCTCGACGACGGCGACCCCAACCGCCGCAGCGCCGGGTCTTTTTTCCTCAACCCGGTGGTGAGCGAGGCGGAGGCACAGAGCGTCCGGCGTCGGCTCGACGCGGGCGAGGAGATGCCCGCCTATCCGGCAGGCGGTGGCCGCAGGAAGCTCTCGGCCGCGTGGCTCATCGAGCGCTCGGGCTTCGAGCGCGGCTTCGCGCTCGCCGGGAGAAGTGCCGCGATCTCCAGCCGCCACACCCTGGCGCTCGTCACCAGGGAAGGCGCCCGCGCCAGCGACGTGATCGAGCTGGCGGCGGAGGTTCGCCGGGGCGTCGAGCGCTCCTGCGGTGTTACGCTCACGCCCGAGCCCGTCTTCCTCGGCTTCGAGGAAGACGTCGAGACGCTGCTTGGTTGACCCCGGAGGAATCGTGAAACGCGAAGAGAAAGCCGCCCGCATCCTGCGTGTCCTCGACGAGCTCCATCCCAAGGTGCCGATTCCGTTAAGCCACCGCGACCCCTTTACGCTGCTCGTCGCCGTCGTCCTCTCGGCCCAGACCACCGACAAGAAGGTCAACGAGGTCACGCCGGCGCTCTTTGCCCGCGCCTCCAGGCCCGAGGCGATGGCCAAGATGGAGGTCGAGGAGATCCGCGAGATCATCCGCGAGATCGGGCTCGCGCCGTCGAAGGCGAAGAACCTGAAGCGGATGTCGGAGATGCTCGCCGAGCAGGGAGGCGAGGTGCCCCGGACTTTTGAGGAGCTCGAGGCCCTGCCCGGCGTAGGACACAAGACCGCGTCGGTCGTGATGACCCAGGCCTTTGGCCTGCCCGCCTTTCCGGTCGACACCCACATCCACCGCCTGGCGCGCCGCTGGGGGCTCGCCGACGGCTCGTCGGTCGAGAGGACCGAGCGCGACCTGAAGCGCACCTTTCCCGAGGAGGCCTGGAACAAGCTCCACCTGCAGATCATCTACTTCGGACGCGAGCATTGCCCGGCCCTTTACCACGACCTCGACGCCTGCCCGATCTGCTCCTGGGCGGCGTCGAAGAAACTCAAAGCCGAGGAACGCCGTAAAAGCGAGGAACGCCGGAAACGGCGCAAGAAGTCTTCTTCGTAGCCTGCCCTACAAGAATCGAAGAAAAGAGAAGGGGAAAGAGAGATATGCGGCTGGCAGTAGTCTGTTATCCGACCTATGGCGGCTCGGGGGTGGTCGCCACCGAGCTCGCCCAACAGCTCGCCCAACGCGGGCATCAGGTCCACGTCGTGACCTACGAGCGGCCCTTCCGGCTCGACCGCGAGCAGGAGAACCTCCGCTTCCATAGGGTCGAGGTCAGCGACTACCCGCTCTTTCGCTATCAGCCCTACTCGCTCAACCTGGCCAACAAGATCATCGAGCTGGTCGAAGAGCACGGCGTCGAGCTCGTCCACAGCCACTACGCGGTCCCTCACGCCCAGGCGGCATGGATGGCGCGGGAAGTGCTGCGCGAAGAACGCGGCCTCGACGTCCGGCTCGCCTGCACGCTGCACGGCACCGACATCACCCTGGTCGGCATCGAGCGGAGCTTTTTCGAGCTGACGAGGTTCTCGATCCTGCAGCAGGACGTCCTGACCGCTCCAAGCCACTGGCTCGCCGACAAGACGGTCGACGAGTTCCGCATTCCGCCGGAAAAAATTCTCGTCATTCCCAACTTCGTCGACCTCGAGCGCTTCCATCCGGGCGACGCCTCGGCCTTCCGCCGGGAGCTCGACGCCGAGGGCAAGTTCCTCATCACCCACATATCGAACTTCCGTCCGGTCAAGCGCGTCGAGGACATCGTCCGGGGCTTCGCGGTGTTGCGCGAGCAGCTGCCGGCGGTGCTCGCCCTGGCCGGCGACGGGCCGGAACGGGAGAAGGCGGTGGCTCTCGCTGTCGAGCTCGGAGTCGGTCAGGACCTCCGGGTCCTCGGCAAACTCACCCACCTGGAGCCGTTGCTCCAGGCGAGCGACCTCTACTTCCTGCCGAGCCGCGCCGAAAGCTTTGGGCTTTCGGCCCTGGAGGCCCAGGCCTGCGGCTGTCCGGTGATCGGCTACCACGCGGGAGGCTTGCCGGAGGTGGTCGCCGACGGCGAGACGGGCATCCTCTGCCCTGAGGGACGCGACACCTGCCTCGGGACCCTGGCGGCCGACCTCCTGGTCGATCGGGAGCGCTATCTCGCCATGCGCGAGGCGTCGCGGCGGCGTGCCGAGACGTTTGCCGCCGGGACGATCGTCGACCGCTACGAAGAGGCCCTGGGGTGCCTCGTCAGCTCGGGCGAGGTCTGCGGGGGTGGCTAGCCCCTACTAAATTCCCACGTGGCCGGACTTCTTGAGCTTCCAGAAGAGGATCTGGGCGTCGATTCGGGGCATCGGGCTCATCTTCAGGATCGACGTGATGTCGTAGCTGCCGTCGACGCGGGTCAGCATGAAGCCTTCCTGGGGCGAGATGTCGAGCTCGGTGAGCTCGTCCAGGCTGCACTTGAGCTTGGGGACCGCGGAGAGCTTCACACCGTTGTTCTCGAGGGCCTCGCTGACGCGCTTTTCCCCGTCCTGAGATTCTTTTTCGATCGAAGGCCCGGATCCCTGAGCGTCCTTGGCCTTGCGGAAGCTGTTGAGGGCCTCCTCGAGCTCGCCCAGGCGCAACGCCGACTCGGCTTTCTGGATCAGCTCCTCGGCCTCCGACTGCGGGGCCGCCGCCGGAGCGGGGCCGCCCCCACCCGCGAAATGGAGGGTGCGTCCGCCGGTCATGCCGACGCTGCCGCCGCCTTGTTGCTGCTGAGGCTGCTGTTGGAGCTGGTAGATCGGAAGCGCCCCCGACGGAGGATCGTAGCCCGGCGGTAGGATCTGCTGCTGCGGGTAACCTTGCGGCATCATCTGCGGATAGCCCTGAGGCATCATCTGCGGATAGCCCTGGGGCACCTGCTGCTGGGGCGGCATCTGCTGGGCCTGGGGCGGCGGCTGGATCGGCCCGGTGGCGTCGTCGCCGGTCGAGGACGGCGCGGCGTCGACCTCGATGATCCGCGGCCGGATCATCTTGAGGTGCCCTTCCTGGACGTGCTGCGCCAGGATCTGCGAGATCATGAAGACGCTGGTCTGGGCTCCGTGGCTGATCTCCTCGACCGTGCGGTCGTCGTCGACCCAGGCGAGGATCCGCTGGTCGACCTCGTCCATCTCCGCCTGCTCGGGGTCGATCATCAGCACCGGCACCGCCATGGGCGAGGGCACCCACTCGCGGATCCGGTTCCACTCGTCCATCCGCCGAGAGCCCTCCAGGACGATCCTCTGGACGTCCAGGTTCATGCGGATAAACGTCTCCGCGGGGAGCTCGTCGTCGAGGAAGCGGAACTCTCCCTCGTCCCAGGTGAAGATGTCGTAGATCGACTCTTCGGACTTCAATTGCAGCATCTGCTGCAGATCCTCCTCGTCGAGAGCTCCCATCGAGACCAGGATCTTGCCGATGAGCTGTCCCTCGGCCTTCTGCCGGGCGACCGCCTCGTTGACCGTCTTCTCGTCGATGTAGCCGTGGCTGACGAGGAAGTGCCCCAGGTACTCGTTGGGGTCTGTCGAAGCGGAGGCGATGATCACTCCCTCCTCGAAGAAGATGCGCTTCTGGACCTTCTTGCCGTCGAATAGGAGCGTACCGGTCTTCTGGCCCTGGGAGAGCCACTGGAGGAGCTCGGAGAGCGCCATGGTCTTGATGTTGCCGGAGATGCCCATACGAACCTCGACCCGACCCGAAACGTCCAAGGGCCTTCACCGCCGAGTATAGACGAAGAGCGTCAAGGGCGAATACAAGATTCGCCCCCTACGGCGGGCGGGCGAGGGTACCGGGTAGGGGCGATCCTCGTGATCGCCCACCTCCGGTCTCCTTCTCAGTAGAAATGCACCGGGCAGCCCGGCTCTTCCTGGTGGACGGTGTCGATGAATCGGACGAGCCGGCCGGGGAGCGACATGACGAGCGTCGAGGTCCGCGCGCCGCCCCCGAAGAATCGGACTCCGCGCAGGATCTCGCCGTCGGTGACCCCGGTGAGCGAGATGACGATCGACTCCCCGGGGGCGAGCTCCTCGGTGGAGTAGACCTTGTCCAGCGAGGTGATGCCGAGCTCCTCGAGCCGCGCTTTTTCCGCTTCGTCCCTGGGCTGGAAACGCGCCTGGATCTCCCCTCCCAGACAGCGCAGCGCCGCGGCCGCCATGACGCCCTCCGGCGCACGGCCGACGCCCATCACCGCGTGGACGGCAGTGCCGCGCACGGCGACGGCCACTCCGGCCGACAAGTCGCCGTCGGGAATCAGCCGGATCCGGGCGCCGGCGGCCCGGATGTCGGCCACCAGCTGCCTGTGGCGCTCGCGGTTCAAGACCACCACGGTCAGGTCGCTCACCTCACGGCCATAGGCGCTGGCGATGTTGCGAAGGTTCTCCGGAACGGGTGCGTCGAGATGGACCTTGCCGCGCGCCGTCGGCCCGACGATGAGCTTTTCCATGTAGGTGTCGCCCACCGGCAACAGCCCGCCGCGCTCCGAAGCCGCCAGCACCGAGAGGGCTCCCGGGGCGCCGGTGGCGCAGAGCTGAGCACCCTCCAGGGGATCGGCGGCGACGTCGACGCAGCGCCCGTCCTCTTCCCCCCGCCTGCGGCCCACTTCCTCGCCCGCGCAGAGCTGGAGCGTGGCGTCGCCGTGCCCCTCCTCGCCGATGACCACCCGGCCCGCGATCTCGAGGCGGTCGAGGGTCGAACGCATCGCTTTGCCCGCCACCCGGTCACAGTGCTCGCCGTCGCCGTAGCCCATCGTCTGGGCGGCGGCGCGGGCGGCCTCTTCGGTCACCGTGACGAAATCGTGCGCGAGCACCGACACTCAGGACCCTCCACCGGCCCCCTTGGGGGGGATCGGGGGGGATGACACAGCCATCTCCGGGACCTTCTTCTCCGTGACCTGCGGGGCGTTGTAGGACGGGATGCCCGTGATCGCCTCGCCGATGATCAGGCTGTGGATGTCGTGGGTGCCCTCGTAGGTGTAGACCGACTCGATGTTGAGCATGTGGCGGATCACCGGATAGTCGTCGACGATGCCGTTGGCGCCCAAAAGCTCCCGGGCCAGCCGCGCGCACTCGCGGGCCACCCAGACGTTGTTCCGCTTGCCGAGCGAGATGTGGTGGTGCTTCACCCGCCCGGCGTCCTTCAACTTGCCGATCTGGTAGATCAGGAGCTGCCCCTTGGTGATCTCCGAGATCATCCACACGAGCTTGTCCTGCACCAGCTGGTGGCAGGCGATCGGCTGGCCGTTGAACTGGATGCGCTCTTTCGTGTACTCAAGGGCCGTGTGATAACACTCCATGGCCGAGCCGATACCGCCCCAGGCGATGCCGTAGCGCGCCTGGTTGAGGCACATGAGGGCGTTTTTGAGGCCCACGGTCTTCGGCAAGACGTTCTCGGCCGGGATGCGGCAGTCCTGGAACCCCAGCTCCGAGGTCGTCGAGGCGCGCAGTGAGAACTTGCCGTGCTGGTCCGAGGAGGTGTAGCCGGGCGTGCCCTTCTCCACCAGGAAGCCGCGGAACCCGTCGTCGGTGTGCGCCCAGACCACGGCCACGTCGGCGAGGGTGCCGTTGGTGATCCACTGCTTGGAGCCGTTTAAGACCCACTCGCCGCCTTCGCGGCGCGCCGTGGTGCGCATGCCGCCGGGGTTGGAGCCGAAGTCGGGCTCCGTCAGGCCAAAGCAGCCGATGGCCTCGCCCGAGGCGAGCGCCGGGATCCAGCGGTCCTTCTGCTCCTGCGATCCGAAGGTGTAGATCGGGTACATGACCAGCGCGCTCTGGACCGAGACGAAGCTGCGCAGGCCCGAGTCGCCGCGCTCCAGCTCCTGCATGATGAGCCCGTAGGCGACGTTGGAAAGACCGGGCAAGTCGTACTCGTCGATCGTCGCGCCGAAAAGGCCGAGCTTCGCCATCTCCGGGACCAGCTCGATCGGGGTCCTGGCCTCGCGGTGGCACTCCTCGATGATCGGCTTGACCCTGTCGTCCACGAACTCGCGAACCGTGTCGCGCGCCAACTTCTCCTCTTCGGAGAGCAGCGCGTCGAATTCCAGGAAGTCGACGCCGGGGAATCGTTTCACGGAGGTTCCTCCTTTGGTAGGCGGGGCTCCTCTCGCCCGCCGAGCGTTCTTGGGATGACGGCGCCTCACGACCAGCAGGCATCGGTCGGTCCGCCCTACTGCCGTCCAGGCCGCGCCAGCCGCAGGCCCGTGCGCACGGCCGTGCGCCCACAGGGGTCGCGCCGGGTCGGAAGCTCTGATCTAGGATTCCGGGCAAGCGGACCGAGGGCTGATCATACCACGTCCGGGCCTCGCCAGGACGTGTGCGTCCTCTGCCTCTCGCCTGACGCCGCCGCTTTCTGCTAGACTCCCCGCGATGCCTACGGAGAGCCCCCAGGTCCGTATCTCGATCGGCAGCCGGTACGAGCACATCGATCTGATCCAGATCGTGGTCGACGACGCCCTGGCCCGCCTGGGACTCGACGAGGATTCCCGCCACTGGGTCGGCATCGCGGTACGCGAAGGGGTCGCCAACGCCATCCAGCACGGCAACCGCCAGGATCCCGAGAAGCCCGTCGAGGTGGAGCTGGCCATCGAAGGCGAGGACGCCGTCATCCGGATCGAAGACTGCGGCGAAGGGTTCGACCCCTCCGAGGTGGGCAATCCGCTGGAGGAGGAGAACCTCCTGAAACCGGACGGCCGAGGCATCTTCTACATGAAGAGCTTCATGGACGAGATCACCTACAGCGAACGACCGGGGGGAGGCACGGTGGTCACGCTCCGGAAACGCCTGGCCGAAGCGCCGTCGCCCCATCTGCTTGATCCTGTCGAAAACCACTGAGGAGCCTATAGCTATGAAGATCGAAGCACATCACAGAGAGGGAGTGACGATTCTGGAACCCAAGGGCAAGATCACCATCGGCGCCGGAGACGTGGCGCTGCGCGAGGCGGTCCACGAGGCACTGGGCGCCGGGGCCAAGAACATCCTGGTCAACCTGGGCGGAGTCTCGACGATCGACTCGTCGGGGATCGGCGAGCTCGTCTCCGCGTTCACCACGGTCTCGAACCGTGGCGGCAAGCTCAAGCTCTACAAGCTACCCCCCAAGGTCTCCGACATCCTCCAGATCACCCAACTGATCTCCGTTTTCGACGTCTTCGACGACGAAGACGAGGCGATCGCCTCCTTTACCGGCTAGGGTCTCAACCGGGGACCGGATCCCCCACCGCCAGGCACGGCCCCTCCTCGGTGGTGTTGCAGATGCGTCCCTCGACCTGCGGCGCGATGCCTTGCTCCCCCGCTTCCTCCAACCCCTGGAGCACGAGCTCCCGAAGCGTCGGAATCTCGCCCAGGTCGAGGCGCATCTCCGGGACGAGCATCGTGTAGCCGTCCTGCCCGCTCGACGAATCGGCGAGGTAGTCGCTCACGAGGGCCAGAACCTCCTCGTCGGGATCGACGCTCCGCGGCCCGTCCGGGGTCAGGAGCGTCAGCCGGTCGGCCGTCGACGTCGCCGGGTCGTGACGGAACGCGAAGCCCGAGATCTGGAGCCATTTGCCGTTGCCCGTCCAGTCGGTGACGGCGTGGTCGATCACCTGCTGGAGCACCCTTCCCGGGATGCGCAACGCGACAAGCCCGGTCGGGTACTGAAAGGTCTCCTCGACGTGGAGCAACTGGACGTCCCCTTCCGGGATGTCCTGATTGAGCCGGAGGCTCCCGGCGTTGACGAAGGCGATCTGCACCCCCTTCTCGGCCGTGGCCTGGCGCGCCTGGTCGAGGATCCAGTCCCCGTAATTGGTTTCGAAGCGGCGGATTCGAAGCTCTTCGCCCACCAACCGTACCCGGGTGCTCCCGACCTTTTCCTCGAGGCAACCGGTTTCCATCTCGAGCGACGCGCAGTACTCCTTGTCGAGGCGGTCGAGCCAGTAGGCGACGCGCTCGTCGACCGCGCCGTCCTTGGCGGCGCCCGCGTCGAGGCGGCGGTACTCGTGGCTCACCTCGGGCGCGGCACCTTCCTTGACCGTGACGCGGATGACGGTCGCGGTGCGGGCCTCGGCGTCGGCTTTCAAGACCCAGCGTCCGGCGACGTTGGCCTCGAGCTTGTTGTGCTCATGGCCGCCGACGACGAGGTCCGGCCCGGCGTCGCCGAGGTTTTCGAGCAGGGCCTTGTCCCGGTCGATCTTCAGATGCGTCAGGGCGACGACGATCTCGGCGCCCGCGGCGCGCAGCTCGGCCGTCGTCTCGCGGGCGGTCGACTCCAGGTCGCCGAAGGCGGCGACGTAGGCGGGGTCCTTGAAGTCGGTGACGAGTCCGAAAAGCCCCACCTTGACGCCGCCGCTCTCGAGGATCTTCGACCCCAGGAGGTTCTCCGCGGCGATCGCCGGCCTGCCGGCCTCGCCGGTGGCCCAGGTGAGGTTGGTGTCGAACCAGGTGAACTGCGACTCGTCGATGCGGCTTTGAAGGAGCGCCGCGTCCTTCATCTTGTCTTTGTCGAACTCGTGGTTTCCGGGGACGAAAAACATCCGATCGTCGAAGGCCTCCGCGTCCCCGTCGAGGTAGCCCAGGACGTCGATCATCTGAGCGCCCTCGTACTGGCGGCTCAACAGCGACGGAAAGATCGCGTCGCCGGCGTGGAGGAAGAGCAGATCGGGCTGCCCAGCCTCGAGCTCGGCGCGCAACGCCCGGACGCGCGCCAGGCCACCGTCGACGCCGCCGTCGACGCCTTCGATGCGGTAGACGTCGTTGACGGCGAGGATCGTGAAGCTCCGCTCGCCGTCGGTCGGCACCGTCGCGTCAGTGCAGGCGCCGAGCGCCAGGGCGGCGAGGGCGAGGAGGAGCGTGAGGATTGGAGTGAGGAGAGCTTTCGCGTTCGCTTCGGGGTCCATCAGAGTCTCCAAGCAGTGTTGAGCCTTCGTGGGACGGATCCCGATCTTATCCGATTACCTGCTAGTCGAGAAGAATCTACCCGCCGAGGCCGCTGTAGACACAAGCTGAGCTCGTAAAGGTCGCAAGGCTGTCAGATCTGGAATGCGGGGGGAGGCCGTCCAGCCGCATTTCTAGGGAGAGGTCTGCCCAATGGCGGTCAGATTCGTCGATTTTGGGAGCCTTTCAACTCTTTTTGAGCTCAGGACAGGCGTGCGAACCATCTGCACGAGACCGGCCTTGGTTGCGGCGTAGACGCCCTCCAAAAGATGTATGGCACTTGCCTGCCTGCCTGGCCTGCCACCGAAACTACCCCAACGGGTGGGCCGCTGCTGCAATCGATGGGCTAAGCTCACCGCCTGAAAGGACGAAACCATGCTGGCGGTGAACATAGCCTCCTGCCTTTCCCGCGCAGGCGGACGTGTCCGTGAACGGACCCACGCCGTTCCGCCGATCGAAAGCAAGCAACTGACGGACGCCGTCGCCTCCACGACGTCCTCGACGAGGCCTGGTGCCTGGCGCCTCGGCCCGACGGATTTTCGCTATCTGCGCCAACCAGCGGTACCCTTGCTGTGCATCCTTGCAGGCGCCATGATGCTCCTGGTGGCGCCGCGAAGCGATGCGCAGAGCGTGGTCGACATCGTCGAGTCTCCAGCAGATACCTACTGGAGCGACATGATGCTCTACCAGGCCGGTGGCAAGCTTTTCATCGCCGACAACACGGCTGGCCGGCTGCTAGTCTACGATACCCAGTCGCTGGTGCTGTTGGATGAGATCTCCCTGGTGTCGTATCTGCCGGATGCACCGCAGCCAAGCGGCCTGGCGGTGCACGAGGCAACTGGAACGCTCTACGTTGTGGTTGACCAGGGCTGGGCCACCAGCCGCTCCAGCATCGTGGTCATCGACGCCGATACGCATGCCATCACCACCACGCTGGCCGATGCCGGGTATGACTTGATGCTTACCATCGACGAGGCACGGGCACGCCTCTACTACTTTGGCGGCGACGATCTCCTGCAAGACACCCTGACCGCCGTCGACGTTGCCACCAACAGCGTGGTGGGTAGCCTGGACATCCAGAACCTGATGGGATCGGGGATCATCGACTTTAACCGGGATGGGGGCCTCAACCCGGTGACCGGTGAGCTGGTCTTTACCAACCGGCACAACGATCGGTTTGTGATTGCTAACGGGCAGACCCTGACAGGCGAGGCGATCGATGCCGTCAACTCCCGCGGCTGGACCGGGATCTGGAACACCACCGAGAACAAGGTATTTATCACAGAGATAGGTTGGAGCGGATACTTCAGCTATGACCGGGACACGGCAACTCCCGGGTTTGCTGCTTGCCCCAACGATGGAACCGACCTGTTCTTCAACTCGGCAAGCAACCGGGTGTACTCCGGGTCGGAGATTGATGGCTACTCGGCTGTCATCAACGGGGCCACGGACGATTGTCAGGAGGTCGAGGTGAGTGGATTGGTGGTCGGCTTTGCCACCACTCGGCAGCGCCTCTACTATGTCGACCCGAGCTCGGTGGAGATCCTTGACGAGAACACCTTGAACAGGGTCGCCTGGTTCCGAATTCCGGGCCCCGGAGGAGGGGGGATTGTCGGCTCACAGGTCCTAGTCGATGCAACCGCCCAGCGGGTGTTCGGTCGTTCCTACCGAGATCTCACCGAAGGCGAGCTGAGCTGTGTCATCGCCATCGACGACCTGGCACCCATCATTACCGACCATCCCCGGAACCAGGCCGTTTTCCCGGGCGGTACGGCAACCCTGACGGTGGCGGCCACCGGGTCCTCAGCGCTTCACTACCAGTGGTTCCAAGGCGCACGGAGGGAAACCTCGGTGCCGGTCGGCACAGATTCACCGAGCTACACGACTCCGGGGTTGACCCAGGCCACAAGCTACTGGGTACGGGTGGGTGATGCCGCCGGCCAGGCTGACAGCAACACCGCCGTCGTTGGCATCGATTCGGCTCCGGGCAGCTGGGCCACGCAAGACAGCGGCACCTCCTGGGCCTTGTACGATGTGGTATTTGTCAACGACAGTACCGGCTGGGCGGTGGGAGACTGGGGTACCGTGCTGAAAACCGACGACGGCGGCGCGAGTTGGTCCAAGCAGTCCAGCGGAACCACAAATCGCCTCTTCGGTGTCCACTTCACCGATGCCCAGAGGGGCTGGGCGGTGGGCGGTGGGGGGCTGGACAGCACCATCTTGGCGACAGACGATGGTGGAGCTACCTGGACGAGCCAGAGCAGTGGCATGACAAACAGGCTCTACGGCGTCTACTTCGTCGACCCCCAGACCGGATGGGTCGTTGGTGAGCAGGGAACGATTCTCAAGACCACCAACGGAGGCGGGCTTTGGACCGCCCAGTACCCCGGCAACTGGGACTGGTTCTACGACGTCGTCTTTGCCAACACCGAGATCGGATGGGCGGTCGGATACGGCGGCACGGTTCTCAAGACCAGTAACGGCGGAACGAGCTGGGACGCCCAGACGATTGCCACCGTGAACTCAGTCAACGGTGTCGCGTTTTCCGACTCCGGCACCGGGTGGCTGGCAAGCGGAGACATCAACTTCGGCTATCGCGGCAAAGTGTTCGCCACTACCGACGGGGGAGCGAGTTGGACAGGCCAGGACGACACCGGCACCTGGGAGCACTGTCTCAACGCAGTGGACTTCACCGATGCGAGCGTGGGCTGGATGGTGGGTACTGGAGGTCTGATCGTGAAAACTGTCGACGGTGGGACGACCTGGTACACTCAATCCAGCGGCACAACGGCTGAGCTGCACGGAGTCCACCTGACAGATCAGAACACCGGCTGGGCGGTAGGTGCCTCGGGGGTAATCCTGAGGTACACCTACGATCCAAAACCCATCTTTGCCGACGGCTTCGAGTCGGGCGACACATCGCTTTGGTCAGCAAGTATTCCATAAAAGGCGCGAGCTCAAGGACGGCCGGGGCGACGAGACCCTGGCGACCGCTTCCGCCGACGCGCCCTACGCCATCCGCACCCAGCGGACGAGCGTCGCGAAGTTCGGCGGCTTGCCGTGCAGCAGGAGCCCGATGCGGAAGACCTTGGCGGCGAGGACCAGGGACGCGTAGACGGCGACGAGGCCGACGGCGATCGAAGCCGCCACCTGCCAGAAGGGCGGCGGCGAGGTCGAGGCGAGACGGATCATCATGACGAAGGAGCTCAGCGGCGGCACGAAGCTCAGCACCACCGCGAAGAGCGAATCGGGGTTGCGCGTGATCGGCAGCCACAGCATCCACGGGATCATGACGACGAGGATGATCGGCGTCATCAGCGTCTGGGCCTCGCGCATCTCATTGACGGCGGCGCCCACCGCCGCCATGAACGACGCCAGCACGAAGTATGCGGTGAGATAAAAAATGACCAGGTAGACGAGGAGCATCGGATCGAGCAGACCAACCATTGAGAACGACAGCAGACCCACCATCCCCAACCCGCCGTAGAGCCCCAGGACGATGAACCCCACGACGAGCTGTCCGAGGACCTTGCCGGTCATCAGCTCCATCGGCGAGACGGCGGCCAGGAGCACCTCCACCACGCGGCTCGACTTCTCCTCAATGGTGGTGGTCATCAGGTACTGGCCGCCGGTCATGACCGACATCAAGAGCAGGATCATGAAGGCCATGGGCAGGAACATGTTGAGGATCTCGGTGTTCTCGCGCTCGCCTTCTTCGGTCACGGTTCGGGTCGGGACGCGTCCGACCCGGGTGAGCCTTTTCACCTCATCCAAGTCGAGGCCCTGCCCGCGGACCCGTCTGGCGATGATCGTCTCCTTGAAGGCGTCGCGGATCTCGTCGACGATGCGGTCGTCGAGCTTCTCTCGGACGTAGAGGTCGAATTTTCCATAGCCGCCTTCGGCGTCGGCGACGACAGCGTTGTCGTGGACGACGACGAGCGCCAGACGTCCGCCGTCCTGTGCCGTGCCCACGAGGAGTGGGGCTTTCTCGGCTTCGAGGTCCGCGTCGTCCGGGAGGACGTGAACCGAGATCACGGGTACGTCGCCCGCGGCGGTACTGATCGCGTCGTCGAGCGCTTTCTTGGTCTTCGGATCGTCGGTGAAACTTTTTACGGCGTTGGGCATCACCTCGTCGATTCTCTGCTTGAGCTCCTCGCGTCGCTGGGCGACGGCTGCCGGATCCAGGTATTCGGCGACGCCGGCGCTCACTTCGCCCGTGGGGTCGACGACCGCCAGCTCGCCGTCGATCTTGGGCGGCGCCTCGTTCATCAGGAGGGGAAGGGCGACGAGGGCGATGCCGATCAGGACCGGCGTCATCAGCATGCCGAGAATGAATCCCTTGGTGAAAACCGTGGAGAGGAGCTCGCGCAGGGCGACGTGGAAGATTCTCTTCATGACACGGCCTCCTCCCCCTCCTCAGCGCCCCGCAGCGCGTCGCGTAGCTCTTGCTGCTCGCCGCCCCGCGATGCGCTGACGATTGCGATGAAGATGTCCTCCAGGGTCGGACGGTGCAGCTCCAGGCGTTGAGTGGGCACCGCGGCGACGATCTCGCGCATCACCGTCTGGCGGTCGGCATCAGCGGCCAGGTGGACTTTGTAGGACCCCTGAGCGTCGGCGCGCTCGACGTTCTCGACGCCGCGGAGCGTGGCCAGAGCCGCCGCGTCGGTTTCGCCGTCTTGGGGCTCGACGACAACGGCGTGCTGGTTGTGCTGCGAGCGGATATCCTCGAGGGAGTCGTCGAGGACCTTGACGCCGTCGTGGATCATCACGATGTGCTCGCACAGCTGCTCGGCCTGGAACATGACGTGGGTCGAGAAGATGAGCGTCGTCCCGCGTTGGTGCTCCTCGCGGACCAGGTCGCGCAGGAGACGCATGTTGACCGGGTCGAGGCCGCTGAAGGGCTCGTCGAGGATCAGGAGGTCGGGCTTGTGGAGGACCGCGGCGACGAATTGGATTTTCTGCTGCATGCCCTTCGAGAGCTCCTCGCAGGGCTTGTCGCGAACGTCGCTGAGCTCGACGCGTTCGAGCCAGTCGTCAACGTCGCGCCGGAGCCCGGTGCCGCCCATCCCTTTCAGGTGCGCGATGTAGCGCAGGAAGGCCCCGACTTTCATCTTGCGGTAGACGCCTCGTTCCTCGGGGAGGTAGCCGATCCGGTCCTTGGCCTCGAAAGCGGAGCGCCGTCCGAGGACGCGGATCTCGCCAGCGTCGGGAAAGAGGATCGACATGATCATGCGGATCGTCGTCGTCTTGCCGGCGCCGTTGGGCCCGATGAAGCCGTAGATAGCTCCCCGCGGCACCCTGAGATCGAGGTCGCGGACGGCGGTGGTGGAGCGGAAGGTCTTGGTCACTCCGCTCAGGAGGATGGCGTGGTCGTCGGACATGGCCCGTCGATGATCGACGCGTCGGCGGGTGAAGTCAAGTGCCGTCGCCGCATCGATCCTCGTTCGTCAGACCGCGATCCCGACAGCCCCCAGGTGGACCGATTCCCGTGATCTGCGTCCCGAGGCGAGGCCGCGATCCCGGCCACGGCGCGGTCGCCTCGCGCGCCGGTCCCGCGCAGGCGTCGCCCGCGCCTGAGAGCGCCTCGCCGGCGACGTAACGTCGACTTGGCAAGCAAGAAGACAAGCTGGTAGCCACTCCCGACGCCGCAGTCGCAGGTGTCACGGGCTGTGATCTCCTCCCCGATCCCCCCCGAGGGGGCCAGGAGGATCCGGGTGGAGGGTTTCTCAGCAGCCATAGAGGCCAAGATACCACTGGCCGCGAAGAGGTTCAAACGCTCTGGCCGTGGGCCTGCGACGCTGCCGGGCACGCTCGCGCCCGCCGCCTAGGTGCCTTGCCCACTGCGACCTCGCTCGCCTGCTGCCCAAGGCGCCTCCGCGACGAAACCGAAGGCAGTGGCCAGTCAGTTCACGGTGCTCTGACGGCTGTCCTGGCCCGAGAAGAGCGACAAGAAAATCAGAAGCGACAGAAAGTGTCGGTGCCGTGACGACCGCACGGGTCAGCTCAGAACGCCTCGGAGTCGGAGTCGCGTCTGGCAGCGCAGCGCTCCCCGCATGGGGACAGCAGGTGCAAGGGAAGGCAAGGGGGCCAGAGGAAGCCGGGTGCCGGTTGGTAGCGTTGCCCCGGCAGCCCCCAGGCTCGTGGGGGATCAGGTGGTCGTGGATTCGGAAGCTCATGGTCTTCGCCCCGG
>CBDUYN010000132.1:0-29498 GCA_965371445.1 uncultured bacterium
CCTCCTCGGAGCCGCACCGGGGTCGAGTCCTAAGGTAGCCCAGTGAGCCGCCTCACAAGAACAGGCTCGTCGGTCGGAGGGTGATTGTGGCCTGCTCCACAGTCACCTTGTGAAGGGCTCGACTCCCTACCCATCCCCTGTGACGAAGTCCGCGGCTTTCCTGTGACTCCTTTCACTGTACAAACCCCTTGGCGGGCCTACTATTTGTCTCGTCGAGAGGAACTGGCGATGCAAGAACAAACCATCAAGACGAAGCGGTACTTCTTCCCACTTCCCGTCGACCCCTTTGCAACGCAAAGTTTTGTCGGCGTCGGGTCCAAGGCGCGCATCCGAACCCGTTGCTCCCAATCCATCGGTCCGGAGCCCGTCGCCGACGAATTCTCTTACGGCTTAGCGAAGAACCACGTCACGTCGATCTTCCCCGACGTGCGTCGACTGAGCCGGGGGCCGCGGCGGCCAGAGCTCCCCCAGGCCGCTGCGGCTCCGAGACCTTTGAAGCTGGTAAAGCGGGCCGCGGTCAAACCATCCGCTCCTCCTCACCCCGGCCGCGGCCCGCTCCGTTCTTTCTCGAAGCCTTGACTCTCTCACACACCTTACGGGCCGCGGTGGTTTCCCTCCTCCTGCCACCGCGGCCCGGAGCTTGCCCGGGCGACGTGGGCTATACTCCCCGCCGTGCTGACGGCAGACCTCATTCGAATCCGCACCTACCGCGGAGAGATCCGGCCGCGCTACATCGAGGACTGCGACCCCCCGTCGCTCGTTCTCGCCCGGACGCTCATCAAGATCTTCGAGGCGCACGTCGAGCGTCCCCGCCATGAGCTCGACCGTGAGCTCAAGGAGTTCCTCGGCACCGGCACCGACTTCCTCCTCCACCGGGCGCTCGCCAAGCTGCTCTTCGACCGCTCGGAGCTCGGCACCGCCTCGCCCGTCGAGCCGGAGGAGCTGCGCCGCAAGACCTTCGAGGCCGCCGCCGCGGCCTACCGCAGGCCCCACGACGACGACGACCCGCACACCTTCCACTTCGACCGCGACGGAGTCGTCGCCTCGGTCGCCGAGGGCCTCGATCTCTCGGTCGAGGACGTCGCGACGAGCCTCTATGCGGACTTGAAGGACCAGCAGATCCTCCTGCGGTGGAAGAAATGTAGGCCGGAGTGGCTGCTGCGCCGCTACAACGTCGCCCTGGCCCAGGGGGTGCTCCTGCGCGCGACCGAGCTGCGGATCCGAATCGCCGGGCAAAGCCCCAACGCTTATCGGGAGCTCTTTCGCAAGGTCAAGTTCTTTCAGCTCCTGCACCGGGTGAAGCCCATCGACGACGGCTGGGAAATCGTCCTCGACGGGCCGCTGTCGCTTTTCAAGGCGAGCGGCCGCTACGGCTTCCAGATGGCGAGCTTCCTGCCGACGCTCCTCCACTTCGCAGGCTGGGAGCTGGAGGCGGACCTGCGCTGGGGCAAGAGACGCCTCCAGCGGACGTTCCGCCTCACGCCGCAGACGGGGCTACGTCCCTACACCCGCCTCGTCGGCCAGTGGCAGCCCGAGGAGCTTCGCTGGTTGCCGGAACAATTCGAAAAGCTCGGCACGGAG
This sequence comes from uncultured bacterium, assembly GCA_965371445.1. GTDB lineage: Bacteria > Acidobacteriota > Thermoanaerobaculia > Multivoradales > J023 > DASWIG01. The sequence continues at coordinate 1,582 of CBDUYN010000132.1, forward strand.
TGGGAGGTCTCGACCGACGGCGAGCTCGTCGACCTCGGCGGCGAGGGGGTCCTCGTGCCCGACTTCGTCTTCCACCATCCACCGAGTGGCACACGGGCCGTGATGGAGGTCTTCGGCTTCTGGAAGAAGGGGGCCTTGGCGTCGCGTTTGAAGCTCCTGCGAAAGCACGGACCGAAAAACCTCGTCCTGGCGATCTCAAAACAGCTCGCCGGCGGACAGGAAGGGCTCGACGAGATCCCCGGCGAGGTCTACGTCTACACCACGACACCGGTGGCGCGGAAGGTCTTGAAAATCCTCGCGGGCTTTCGGCCTGCTGAGAAGCCAAAGAAGCGTCGCAAGAAGAGGGCCAAGCGTCCGGGCTGAATCCTCAGGTGCTTGACCTTGCCACCCAGAGTGGGACATCAGCCGGCGCTTGTGCTAGGCTTCTCCTTACCGTCCGAGTGTGTCTGGCAAGCCCGCCTTTGGCGTCGGTCGAATCGGGAATCCCTGCAAGCTTCGCCGGAGAAGATGAGAATCCTGGTCGTAGAAGAGAACGTGAAGATGGCAGCACTCATCTGTGAGGTGCTGCGCGACGAGAGCTACGCCGTAGACCTCGCCAAGACCGGCACGGACGCCGACGAGCTGATGGCCTTCAACGACTACGACCTGGCGGTGCTCGACTGGTCGATCCCGCCGCCCACCGGAATGGAGCTGCTCCGGAAGTGGCGCGGCGAAGGCCACAAGCTCCCGATCCTCATGCTGACCGGCCGCGACACCGTCGAGGACCGGGTCGGCGGCCTCGACACCGGGGCCGACGACTACCTGACGAAGCCCTTCTCGTTCCCCGAGCTCCTGGCCCGGGTCCGCAGCCTTCTGCGGCGGCGCGAAAAGGACTTGCAGCTCAACCTCACGGCGGGCGACCTGGAGATGGACCGCGCCCGCCAGCAGGTGAGCGTAGGGGGACGGCCGATCGAGCTCTCCTCCAAGGAGTTCGCCCTCCTCGAGTACTTCCTTCACCACAAGGACGAGGTGGTCAGCCGGAGCGAAATCGAGGAGCACGTCTGGGACTCGGCCTTCGACTCGATGGCCAACATCGTCGACGTCAACGTCCACCGCCTGCGCAAGAAAATCGACGGCGGCTCGGAGAAACGGCTCCTGCACACCGTGCGCGGAGCGGGGTACACCTTGCGCAGCGAGCGTACCTAGCTCGCTGAGCCTGCGCAACGTCTGAAGAGAGGGGGAACCGTGAAGACAAAGCTCGGCGAGGCGCCCGAACCGCTCGCCGCAACGCTCCGCCGGTACCTGACGCCGGCGATCGTGCTGGTGCTGGGAGCCGCATCGCTGGCGCTCTTCGTCTCGACCCAGTACCTGAGCGAGCGGCGGACCCAGCAGGAATTCCTGCTCGACAGCGCCATCGCCCACGTCGAGGTCACGACGGCGACCTCGCACCTATGGCTCGAAGAGCACCTCTCCGGCGACCCCACGGTGGAGATCGACGACATCTGGTACGACCTCGACGACGCCATCCGCATGGTACAGCTGCTCCTCCAGGGCGGCCGTATGAGATTCGACGCCGCGTCGATCGAGCCCTTGCAGGAGCCCGCTCTTCGCCAGCAGGCCGAGCGCTTGAGGGAAGGTCTCGTCGAGCTGCGCAACCTTGCCGTCAAGCGTTACCTGGACAAAAAGGACGCCGGGATCGGCTCGCCCCACGACCAGCGCTACGACGAGGCCTTCAACCGTCTCCTCGCGGACAGCGAAGAGCTCCGAAACCTCCTGGCCGATCGCTGGACGGGGACCCTCTTCGAGGTCCGCAAGCGTCTTTACCTCGCTGGCGGGATCTGGGTCTTGCTGGTGGTCTCCGCGGTGGGCGCGCTGTGGCGCCTGGAGCGGGGCCGCCATCTCGCGGAGGACGAGCTGCGTACGAGCCGGAAGTACCTCGCCACCACCCTGGAGTCGATCGGCGACGCCGTCATCACGACAGACCTCGACGCCGCCGTGACCTTCATGAACCCCGTGGCCCAGCAGCTCACCGGCTGGACGGAAGCGCAAGCCTCGGGCGAGCGGATCGAGGACGTCTTCCGGGTGGTCGGTGAAGACGGCGAGGAGGTCAAGAACCCGGTCCTGGAGATCCTCCGCCACCGACGCGAGAGCGTCGGGCTGACGAACCACACCGTGCTTCTCGGGCGCGGCGGCGAGCGTTTCTACATCAGCCATACGGCGTCGCCGATCCGTACCAGCCGTGGCACGACGCTCGGCATCGTCCTCGTCTTTCGCGACCTGACGCGGCGCAAGCAAGCGGAGGCGGCGCTACGCCAGCGCGAGCTGGAGCTGCGGGAGGCCCAGAAGATGGAGGCGGTGGGGCGGCTTGCCGGCGGTATCGCCCACGACATCAACAACTACCTCGGCGCTATCCGCGGCTTCTGCGAGGTGGCCAAGATGAGGAGCGAAAGCGGCGAGGCCCTGAACCGCCGCATGGACGAAGCCATCGAGACCACCCGCGGTGTCTCGGCCCTCGTCAAGCAGCTCCTGGCCTTCAGCCGCCGGCAGCCGGTCGATCCCTCGGTCGTCGACTTGAGCCAGGTGGTCGGCGACCTCAAAAGCATGGTGCGCCGCCTCCTCGGCGAGGACATCACCCTCGAAAGCGACTGTCAGGACGGGCTCTGGACGGTCGAGGTCGACCCGGGCCAGGTCGAGCAGATCCTCGTCAACCTCCTGGTCAACGCCCGCGACGCCATGCCCAAGGGAGGACGCATCACCGTCTCCACCCGAAACGTCGAGCCCGAAGGTGACGGGAACCGCTCCGTCGCCCTCGCCGTCGCCGACTCCGGCGAAGGCATCCGCGACGAGGACCGCGAGAAGATCTTCGAGCCTTTTTTCACCACCAAGACCGACTCCAACCGCAGCGGCCTCGGGCTCGCCACGGTCTACGGCATCGTGCAGCAATACGACGGCTTCATCTCGGTCGAGAGCACCGTGGGTGAAGGGACGACGTTTTCGATCCACCTGCCGGCGAGCGACAAGCTTCTGCCCCGGCGTCCGCCTCCCGTGATGGCGGCGGAGGTCTTGCCGCCGATCGAGCCCGCGAAGATCCTCCTCGTCGAGGACAACGCCGCCATGCGCGACGCGACGCGGGACATGCTCGAAGCCATGGGCCACGAGGTCCTGGTGACGGCCGGCGGCGAGGAGGCGCTGCGGCTTTTCAACACCGGCGGCGGTAACGAGGCCGACCTCGTGATCTCCGACGTCGTCATGCCCGACCTCTCGGGCCTGGAGCTCATGGACGCCTTGCGCGAGAGCCGTCCCGACATGCCGTGTCTGTTCATCTCGGGCTATGCCGACAACGTCACCCTGCGCCACGGCTTCAGCCAGGAGCGGGTGAATTTCCTGGCGAAGCCCTTCGACGCCCACTGCCTGGCGTGCAAGATCGCCAAGATCCTGATCGAGGGGGCGGGCGTGACGGCACCTCCCGTGCCGGCGTCTTGCTGCCATGCGGACGACGGGCGTCCGGCTTGAAGGGCTAGGTCCGGTCGAGCGCCTCGCGGACGGCCGTCGCGAGGAGCGTCTTGGAGAACTGGTTCTTGAGGAAGTGGATCTCACCCTCGGCGACGCCGTGACGGCGGGCGACGTCCTCGCTGTGGCCCGACATGAAGACGGCCTTGACCTCGCCCTCGCGGCGCAGGCGCGCCACCAGCTCCGGCCCCGAGAGGCGGGGCATGACGACATCGGTCAGCACCAGGTCGAAGCCTGTTTCGTTCGCGTGGAACAGCTCGTACGCTTCTTCGCCGTCACCGGCCGTCCTCACCCGGTAGCCCAGGGCTTCGAGCAGCGACGCCGTGGCCTCGCGAAATTCCAAGCTGTCGTCGACCAGGAGGATCGCTTCGCTACCCAGGAGGTCGATTCGGCCGGTCGTGTCGTCGCCGAATTCTCCCGACGCCGGAGCCCTGGAGCGAGGTAGGAAGATCCGGAAGCTCGTCCCCTTGCCGACCTCGCTTTGCACTTCGATCGAGCCGCCGTTTTGGCGTACGGCGGCATAGACCGTGGCGAGGCCGAGGCCGGAGTTGCCCGAGGCCTTCGTCGTCCAGAAGGGGTCGAAGATCTTGTCGGTGAGCTCGGGCGCGATGCCGCAGCCGGTGTCGGTCACCACGAGCAGCACCGACGGCCTGCGGCCACCGCTCTCGTGGCCGGGAACGTTTTTCGTCTCGATCCTTATGACGCCGCCGTCGGGCATGGCATCCCTGGCGTTCATGATCAGGTTGACGATGATCTGCTCGAGCTGGGAGAGGTCGATCTTCACGGTCCACAGACCGTCGGTGAGACGTTCCACGATTTTGATCGCTTCGCCGACCGTCGGCCTCATCATCCGGTCGAGGCCGGCGATGACGCGGTTCAGGTCGACGACCACGGGGTTGCCCTCCCGCATTCGGCCGAAGGCGAGGAGGCGGTCGATCAAGGCCGTCGTCTTCTCGACAGCGCGAATCGCGGCGGTCATCTTGCGGATCGAACGGTCGCCGGAGGGAAGCTTCATGCGCACAAGCTCGCAATGACCCCGGATGGCGCCCAGGTAGTTGTTGATGTCGTGGGCCAGGCCGCCGGCGATGCAGCCCAGGGCTTCCAGTCTCTGCGATCGTTGAAGCTGTGCCACGTTGGCCCGCAGCGCCTCCTCGGCCTCCACCCGGCGGCGCTCCCGGCGTAGGAGTAGCGTCGTGGCCACGGCAATCGCCAGCATCCACGCGCCGCAGCCGCCCCACCTCACAAGGCGCACGGCTCCCGGTCGCTCTTCAGCCGTCGCGCCGTCGCCGGCCGCGAGCGCGCGGCGTTCGAGCACGCCGGCCCCCAGCCAGACGGCGAGGGAGATCAGCGCAAAGAGCGCCGCCGCGCCGACGATCCGGCGGCTGTCGCCGGTGCCTACCTTGCGCGGCGACTCCATGCGCCCGCCTAACAGCGCTCAGCCTGAAGGACGTAGCCGACGCCCTTGATCGTGTGCAGAAGCCTCCTCGAGCGGTTGCCGTCGATCTTTTTCCGCAGCCGGTAGACGATGACGTCGATCGTGTTGCTCATGGCCTCGGCCGAACCGTTCCAAACGTGCTCGGCGAGCTCGCCACGGCTCACGGTCTCGCCGAGACGCCGCAGCAGGTACTCGACGACGCTGTACTCCTTGGGCGACAGCTCGAGGAGCTCGCCTGCGACGCGTACCTTACGCGTCGCAGGGTCGACCTCCAGGTCGGCGGCCCGCAGAGGGCCGTGGGGCTTCGGCCGCCGCCGCAGGAGGGTGCGGACACGGGCGAGGAGCTCGACAAACGAAAACGGTTTCGTCAGGTAGTCGTCCGCGCCGGCGTCAAGTCCGTCGACCCGGTCGCCGACTTCGGTGCGGCCGGTCAGCATCAGGACCGGAACCTCCGAGCCCGCCGCCCGCCACTTGCGGACCAGCTCCAAGCCGTTCGGCGTCGGGATCCTCCAGTCGAGCATCACCAGGTCGTAGCCGCCGTGGACGTCGACGAGCTCCTCGGCCTGACGGCCCGTCGTCGCGAGGTCCACGGCGTAGCAGGCGTCCTCCAAGGCTTCGACCAGGGCTGACGCCATTTCCTCTTCGTCTTCGACCACCAGGATCTTCATCGCCTCCTCCTTGGGGTAGATCGCCGCGTGCTCTCCTTATTCTTCAGGATCGACCATAACAAGGAGATGACGCCCTAGTCGCAAGCCGTAAACGTCCCCAGGTCCTGGACCGGCAGAGCGGCTTGCCCCAGGGGATTGTGGTAGGTCCGGGCGGTCCCCGACGCGGTGTCGGTCACGGTGACGTCGAGCTCCAGGTTCGTGGTAGCGGCAAGAAAGACCCAGAAGGCGCCGGAATGCTCGCAGGCATCAAGGACCTTGAAGAGCATCTCGACGTTGCCGCGGCCAAAAAACCAGAAAAGGCCCGAGGTCTTCGAGAGCTCGATCGGATGGCCGAGCCCCGCGGTCCCCTCGGTGGCCCGCCAGACGACCTCGACCTGGAAGCGTCCGTCGTGCAGGCACAGGGTGTCGTCGTCCCCTTCGCAGCCCTCGCTCTCGTCGTCCTCGCCGTCCTCGTCGTCCTCGCCGTCCTCGGCGCCCTCGCCGTCGCGGATCCGCAACAGTGCCTCGCCGCGCGCCGGGTGGACCGTGGCGCCGCCGGTGGCGTTCAGGAGGACGAGCTCTACGGTCTCCACCCCTTCCGCCTCGTCGTCGTCCGCGATCGGTATCGTGAAGACCTGGTCGCCGCCGTCGCCGTCGGCCCAGGTGAGCGTACCCGCCGCGGCCGTGTAGTCGACACCGTCGGTCGCGGTGCCACCTGCGGTCATGTAATCGACCGAAACCTCGCCGTCCTCGCCGTGCGAGCGCTCGACCGTAATCGTGGCCACACCGACCTGCTCGTCGACCTCGAAGCTACGCTCGTCGAACTTGAGGACGCCCGGCTTGCCGCCGTCGTCCTCGCCGCCGTCGCCCTCGCCATCGTCTTCGCCGTCGTTGGCGCGGATCTTGAGCACCGACTTGCCTCTCTCGCTCGAGATCGTTGCTCCACCCGTGGCGTTTGCGAGGACGAGCTCCACGGTCTCCACCCCCTCGGCCTCGTCATCGTCGACGATGGGTACCTCGAAGGTCTTGTCAGCCTCGTCGCCGTCGGTCCACACCAGGGTTCCGGCGACGGCGGCGTAATCGCTGCCCTCACTCGCCGTGCCGCCGGCCGCCGTGGCGAAATCCACCGAAACTTCGCCGTCCTCGCCGCCGGAGCGCTCCAGCCGAATCTTGGCCACCCCGGCGTCCTCGTCGACTTCGAAGCTTTCCTCGTCGAATTTGATCTCTCCGGGGCCCCCGGCCAGGGCCGGGACGGCCCCGAGCCCGATCGTCAGCGTCCAGGTCAGGAAGGTCTGAAAAACTCTGATGCTCATGGTCCTGTCTCCGTTGTCGTGTCCCGAGGCTCCAATCCATGCCGGCGACGTGCCGGCCGCAGATTCTGTGTTGTAGCAAAGAGAAGATGAACGGAAGATGACAACTCATAGCCATAGGCAAATATCTTGGCCAGGCCGATCGAGGACGCCCTGGAGCCGGAGATCGCCCCCAGCTAGGAGGCGGCCTCACCACTTGACGGTGAAACCGAGGCCGACGAGCCGCGTCGGATCCTCGCCGTCGAAGCCGGTGCCGACGCGAAAGTCGGCCTGAAAGTCGTAGAAGGCGTAGAGAACGCCGAGTTGGAGGTAGGTGCGATCACGGGCGTCGTCGCTGGTGGCGTAGAGCTCGACGAAGCTCGTCCACCGCTCGCCGTGCTCGAGGCCCGCGACGAGCCCGGCGTTCAAGCGGTCGATGGAGTCTTCGCCGCCGTCGAGCCGGTCGTAGCCCACCGCGAGCCGGAGCGTCGCCCGCGGCGCGAGCCGCCAGCCGGCGATCATGTCGAGGCCCGGCTCCGGATCCTCGGCGCGCGTCGACGACGAGCCCCAGGGCAGCGTTGTCGAGAGGAGAAGGGCGCTCGCGGGCCGGGCCCCCTTCTGGACGCTCAGGCGCCGCTTGACGGCGAGGCCGAAGCCCGCGTATCCCGAGCGGCGCTCGTCCGCGGCGTCCAAGGTCGAATAGGAGCCGAAGAGCACCTGGAATTCCCAGCCCCTGGCGACTCCGATCCGCAGGTGGAGCTCGCCGACGGTGAGCGAATCGTCCTCGTCCCGCCGCTCGTAGCTCGCCCCGGCTTCGCCCTGGAAGCGTCCCAAGCCGAGCACGAAGGGGCTCGGGGCCAACATCGGACGCTCGGTCGAAAGGGGCTCGTCGAGCGGCAGGTCACCCAGATCGGGGACGTACCCGGCAAGGGTCAAGAGCAGGAGGTGGATCGCGAGGCTCATCGCGCGTACGATACCGTAGCCACGCGGCGCCGGATCAGAGATTTTTGGTCGCGGTGGCTGCCTTGCGCCGCACTGAGGTAGTCTCTACGCATGCCGACAAGCACCGCCGAGGACTATTTGAAGACCATCCTTCTCCAGGAGGAGTCGGTGGGAAGCGATCAGGTGGTCACCATGGGCGAGATCGGCCTCGCCCTCGACGTCGCCCCGGGCACCGTGACGTCGATGATCAAGACCCTGGAGAAAGACGGTCTCCTAAGCTACGAGCCCTACATCGGCGTGCGGCTGACCGGCGACGGGCGGCAGACGGCCCTGGAGGTCTTGCGTCGCCACCGGCTGATCGAGCTTTTCCTCGTCGAGGTGTTGGGGCTCGACTGGTCGGAGGTTCACGACGAGGCGGAGCGGTTGGAGCACGCGATGTCGCAAAAGCTCATCGACCGCATCGACACCTTCCTCGGGCACCCGAGAGTGGACCCCCACGGCGACCCGATCCCCGACGGTCGTGGAGAGCTGCGGGCGTCGCCGCGGGTGAACCTGGCCGAATGCCGCCAGGGCGAGAGTCGGCGGATTGCGCGGATCAGCGACCAGGACGAGGCCTTCTTGCGCTTCATCGAGCGCCGGGGCCTGAAACCAGGCACGGAAATCATGGTCGAGATGCGCGATCCGGTCGCCGACGCGATCACCATCCGTCCGGCCGGCCGCGAGGCGGTGACCCTCGGCGCCGCCGCCGCGGCGAAGCTCTGGGTGGAGCCGTCGGAAACCCTAGATTGATCCCAGGAGTTGAACGAAATGTCGAGATCCCTTCAGGAAGACCCTCACCGCCACCTCCGACGCTGGACGAAGCAGCTCGCGATCGCCCTGGCCGTGGCGCTCGTGGTGATGCCCACGGCGGCAACGGCCAAGAAGAAGAAAAAGAAGCTCCAGGAAAACGAAGCCGAGGTCGTGGGCAAGGTGGTCAACCAGGCCGAGGAGACCCTGGCGGGCATCCGCGTCACGGTGACCTCGCCGGCCGATCCCGAGCTGCGCTTCGAGGCGGTCACCGACGCCGAGGGCATCTTCACCCTGCGCGTAGCGAACCCCGTGGGCTCCTACGCCTTCCACCTCGAGGGCGACGGCTACGCGTCTTTCGACGGCCAGATCCCCCTGCAGGCGGGAGAGCGCGCCGAGATCGCCTTCCAGCTGCTCGACGCGGCCACCGGCCGTGCGCAGGAGGCGATCAAGGCCTTCAACGCGGGCGTCCGGGCCTTCGATCAGAAGGACTATCCGACGGCGCGGGCGAAGTTCGAGGAGGCGGCGAAGCTCAATCCCGACGCGCCCGAGCCTCACCTCGGGCTCGCCGAGGTCTACTACCGCGAGGAAAAGCTCGCCGCAGCCGCCGCCTCGATCGACCGCTACCTCGCCTCGCGCAGCGACGACACCTCGGGGCTCACGCTCGCCTACACCATCCACCGTGAGCTCGGAAACGTTGCGCGCGCCGAAGAGTTGGTCGACGCCCTCGCCAGGACCGACAAGGCGCCGGCGCTCGCCACTCAGGTCTACAACGAAGGCGTGCGTGCCTTGCAGACGGGGCAAAACGACCTCGCCGTCGCCAAGTTGGAGCGCGCCTCGGAGCTCGATCCTAACCTCACGGCGCCCTACAGCACCCTGGCGACGATCTACTACAACGAAGCACGCTTCGGCCAAGCCCACGCGGCGCTCGAGAAGCTTTTTGCCATCGAGCCCGAGAACACCCAGGGCCGGCGGATTCGCTACCTGATCTACGACGCCCTCGACGACTCGGCCCAGGCCGAGAAAGCCCTTGCCGAGTACATGGAGGCCGATCCCGACGGAGCCGTCGACGTCCTTTACCGGCGCGCCGACATGGACTTCCGCGCCGGGGAGACGGCGAAAGCGATCGCCGCCCTCCGGAAGATCCTCGCCCTGCGGCCCGAGCACCCCCGGGCCCATTACACGCTGGGCCTTTGCTACGCGTCGAGCGACACGGCGAAAGCCCGCTTCCACCTGGAGAAGTTCATCGAGCTGGCGCCGGAGGACCCGGAGGCCGCCTCGGCCAAGGAGATGCTGGGTTACCTTTGAGCGACGCCCGGCGGCGGCAGCCGTCGGTCAAGACTTCGTCAAGACCTTGAGACGCGGACGGCATGGCGCTCAACGAGCACATAGAGACCCTCCGACACGGGGTCGAGATTTGGAATCGGTGGCGTAAAGAGGCGCAGGTCCTCCCGGACCTGCGCGGTGCGAACCTGCGCGGTGCCGACCTGCGGGGTATCCATCTGCAAGGGGCGAACCTCCAGGGCGCCAACCTGCGCGGCGCCGACCTGCGGGCCGCCGACCCGCTGGACACCGACCCATGGGGTCCCAAACCGCGAGCCGGAGGCGGATCGTTGCACGCCCCGTCGTTGTGGGGCACGAACCTCGTGGGCGAGGCCCACATCCTCGCCAGCACCTCCGGTCTCTGGAGAGGCGGGAGCGGTGGCCCCTGGCCCAGGAGCGACCGTCGGCGGGCCAACCTCTGGGCCGCGGAGCTGTGGGCTGCAAACCTCGCGGGCGCGAACCTGCGCGGCGTCGACCTGCGCGACTCGAACCTTCGGGGAACCAATTTCCAAGACGCCGACCTCCAGGAGGCGAACCTGCGCGGTGCCGACCTGCGCGATTCGAACCTCTGGGGCTCAAACCTGCGTGGCGCCGACCTGGAAGATGCCGACCTGCGCAGCTCGAAGATGGGGCTGACGGCCCTGAACGGACTCGACCTGAGCACCGCACGCGGCCTCGACACGATCCATCACCTGAGTCCCTCCTCGATCGGCCTCGACACCCTGGAGCGCACGGCACGCGCCCTGCAGGACCGGGGGCCGCGCCGCGACAAGGTCGAGGCTTTTTATCGCCGCGCCGGCGTGACGGAGCGGATCCTTCAGCTCTTCCACGCCGACGCCACGGGGCCGGAGTACCATCCCTGCTTCATCAGCTACAGCAACGCCGACAAGGCCTTCGCCCGCTGGCTCTACGAGCAGCTCCACGCCCACGGCGTCCGTTGCTGGCTCCACGAGCACGAGACCCTGGAGGACGACGACAGCTATCGAATGGTCGACGACGCCGTGCGCCTCTGGGACCGGGTGCTTTTTTGTTGCTCCAAGACCTCGATGACCAGCTGGTGGATCGGCGCCGAGATCGAGCACGCCCAGGAGCGTGAGCGTCACCTCTTGAAGCAATACCGTCAAAAGGTCCGTTCGCTGATCGGCTTGAACCTGGACGGCTTTCTCTTCGAGAAGAAGTGGAAGCGCTCCCGCGAAAGGCAGGTGAAGTCGCGCCTGGTGGCCGACTTCAGCGGCTGGCAAAAGAAAGAAGCGAAGCTCGAGATGCCTCTGGAACGTGTCTTACAGACGCTCAAGATCGAACCGGCAGGCTGAGCCCTACCCGCCGCTGACGCGGCGGCGTAGCCGTTGCATCACGGGCCCAGGCACCAACCCCGTCAGGTCGCCGCCGAGCAGATGAACCTCCTTGACCAGACGGCTCGAGAGATAGCTGTAATCCTCCGTCGTCGTCAGGAACACCGTCTCCACCCGGGAATCGAGGTGGCGGTTCATCAGCGCCATCTGGAATTCCGACTCGAAGTCGGAGACCGCTCGTAGGCCGCGCACCGAGGTGCGGGCACCGAGGCGGTCCATGAAGTGGACCAGAAGCCCCGAGAAGGACTCCACCCGGCAACCCGGATGCTCGGCGAGCACCTCGGAGATCATGGCTACCCGCTCCTCGACGGAGAAAAGCGCCTGCTTCGACGTGTTGCTGAGCACCGCCACGACGACCTCGTCAAAGAGCGGACGGCAACGCTCGACGATGTCGAGGTGGCCGTTGTGGAGGGGGTCAAAGGACCCCGGATAGACGGCGATACGGTGCATTCAGCTTCCCGGGCTCAGGGTTTCTCGGCAAGCAGGTCGAAGGTTACCACGTTCCAGGCCGCGTCGGTGGCGCGTAGCAGGAGGAACCGGGTGCCCTCCTCCAGCGGGACGCGTAGCGTCTCCCGGCGGCCGTCGAGGAGGCCGTCTTCGGCGGCGACGCTTCGCCATTCCCCGGCGTCGGTGCTCACGACGACGTCGCGCAGCGGGTTGAGGCCGTCGGCAAGCTCCACCTGGAGGACACCGTCGCGGCGCCTGGCACGCAGGAGGCGCGGCGGCGTGTGATCGATCACCACCGGCTCGCTGAGCTGCTCGGCGACGAGAGGCTCTTGCTGGGCGCCGGGCTGATCGTCGCAAGCGCGGAGACGGAAACGGTAAACGCCGTCGGGCAGGACCGTTGCGTCGAAGCTGTAGTAGGGCTCGTCGAGCTTGTTGACCATGGTGAGCCAGGTGTCGTCACCGTTGCGGCGGAAGGCGAGGCTGTAGAGGAGCGGGTCTTCGTTGGCGTCGCTCGCTTCCCATTTCAGCGACCGGTAGCCTCGTTTCCAGAGCGTCTTCAGACGGCCCTCGCCGTTCTTCTCTTTCTCGGGCCGGAGGCTCGTAAAGATCCCTTCACGGTTCGGGCTCCAGGGCTCGAAAGTCTGAGTCTGAGGGTTGAAGCTCGCGGGCACCAGGATCTGGCCCGGGTCGAGGGCTTCGAAGCTTTTGATCTTGGGCCGCAGGTTTTCCTGCCTGTAGGTCAGCTCGGTCCTCGAGATCCGGGCGCCGCCGGCAAGCGTCGAGCGCCACTGGACGTAACGGCCCGCCGGCACCTCGCCGAGAGGCGCTCCCTGCCCCTCGTCCACCGCCGTTGCCCGGGCCGGGATCCACGGCGTCCAGGTGGCGTCGGGCTCGACCGCCATCCCGCTGCGGACGGCGACCGTCACCCGGCTCCCCGCCGGCTGCTCGCCGCGCCACACGAACGAGCCGAAGCGCGCCACCTGGCCGGCGTCCAAGACGGTGCTCGTGTAGGTGCCCTCGTCGACGATACCCTCAAGGATCGCGTAGAGCGCGGCACCGTTGTTGGTGAGCGCCGCGGCGCCCTGGCCGCCGGCCGCGATCGCCGTGACCTGGCGCTCCTCGAGATCGCGTTCGAGCACCAGCTCTTTGCCGTCGAGACGATAGAGGCGTCCCTCCTGGCCGGTGCCGATCCACAGCTCGCCCTGGTGGTAGAGCAGCGAATGGACGGTCTCCTCGTCGAAGCTTTGAAGCTCCTCGACGCGGCCCGAGGCCAGCTCGATGCGCAAGAGCTGCGAGCGCGGACCGGTGGCACCGGAGCTGCGCGAGCCCGTCGTCTCGGTCGTCTGGGCGACGACGGAGACCTCGCCTTTGCCGTCCTCGGCGCCGTTCTTGACCGGGGCCAGGCTCGCGGACAGGTCGACCAGGCTCGCTTCCGAGGCCAGGACCGCAGCGTAGGCGAACGTAGCGCCGTCAGAGGCGAAGGCCAAGACCTCGGGCGCCACGGAGTCGTGGAGGGTCCGGACCGTTGCGTCGGCGGCGACGTGAAGGATGAGGCCCTGGCCCGCCGTCCCCACAAGGACGCTGCCGTCGGCGAGGGGCTCGACGGCCCGCACGTGGCTGTCGGAAGACTCATAGAGCACCTCGGCGACGCCGCGGTCGATGCGGTGGAGGCGCCCCGGGAAGCCGGTCGCCACCAGGAGCCGACCCTTGGCGTCGATCGCCAGGTCCCACACGTAGGCGGCGGCGGGGTCGAAGATCGGCTTGCTTTCGCCGTCGGCGAAGCTGTAGACCGAGCCGTAGGGCGAGCCGCCGGCGTAGACCGTGCCTTTCTCGTCGCATTCGACGGCAAAGACCTCGCCCTCGGCGGTCGTGAAGAGCTCGTTCACGCGGCCGGACGGATCGACGAGCAGGACCTTTCCGGAGCTTCCGGTGCCGACCACCCAGCCGTCGGGATGGCCCGCGGCCGTGAAGACGAAAGGCTCTTCCATCTCCGCCCGGCGCTTGACGCGCCGGGCCAAGGTCAGGGCTCCGAGCGCGTCGACGGCGAGCGCGTCGAGCGTACCGGCGAGCGTCGCCTCGCGCTTGTCGCCACGAAAGATCTTGACCTCCGCCGCCTGAAGGCTCGAGGCGAGAAGGGTGAACGACAAAACCGTTCCAAGAAAAGCAAGAATCCTTTGCACGAGTGCTCCTCTCATCGCCGCTTCACCTCCAGATCGACCCGCAGGACTCCGGTGAGCGGCCGATCCTCGGTCTGCGAGGCTTCCAGGGTGATCGCGTATCCGAGTGGCGTACCGGCGCCCGCCAGCGAGGCGGCAAAGATCGAACGTACGGAGGCCGGCAGACGCGGCAGAGGCTCGCCCGCGACGGCCAGGCCCGGCCGCGCAAGCAGCCCCAGGACCTTGAGCTCGCGCCGCGAGCTCAAGCTGCGCAGATAGGCGAGGGCCTGCTCGAAGCTCTGGGGAACACGCTGCTCGACGAGGAGGCGGGCGGCGTCGATCGACGTGCCGTCACCCACGAGAACGACGAAACGGCCGTCCGGAGTCCCCTTCGGTACCGTGACCTCGAGCGTCCGCCGGTAGCGCTCGCCGCGGTACGCCTGGAGCTCGAGAAAGAGGCGCACGGCCTCGCCGGGGCGCACCTGGGTGCGCCCGGCGTGCGCGGCGACGAGCGTCGCCAGGCGCGGCTCGGCCGCCTGGACGTAGTCGACCTCGACCGCTTCCACCTCAATGTCGGCAAAGCCGTTGCCCACAAGGTACCCGCCGAAAGCCATCAGGTAGATGGCGCTCTCGACGCCGGCGGAAACCCCGTCGAAGCTCTGCTCCAACACCAGGTCGCCACAGTCCGGGTCACCGCAGCCCGAGAGCGCGAAGCGGGCCTTCATGTCGAGGCTCTGGAAGCCGGTCGCAAAGCTCCCGCTCTCGAGCGACCCCAGAGCCGAGAGGGCCACCATGTTGGGCTGCAGCAGGGGCTCGCGGACGACCTCCATGTGGAAATCGCGCTCCACCAGACCCCGCAACCGGACGTCGACGGAGGTCATGGGGGCTTGCGCGCCGAGCACGCCGTGGACGCCGGCCATGCGGTCCTCGTCGAAGGCACCGACGATCGCCCCGGCGTTCGAGATCTTGAAGGAGTTGAAGCGGCTCGGGTAGACGGTCACGACCTGTGCGGCGGCCATGGGCATTTTTACCCGTCCGATGCCGAAGACGGGGTGGCCAAAAGCCATGACCTCGTCGCCCCGGAGGTCGGTCACCGTGCCGTGGGCCGCGAGGTTCATGTCGCCCCGGATCACGACGGCGGCGACGGCGCTTCCCGGCTGGAGCTTCGTGGCGCTCGTCTCAGCGCCTCCGCCCCCGCCGGAGGCAGCCGGCGCGGCCGCTCCCGGCCGGGCCGCTCCCCAGGGAGCGAGCTCGCCCAGGGCGCTCTCCAGCAGCCCGGTCGAGCGTTCCCCGAAGCCGGTGGCGCTCCAGACGATCGCCGATCGGGTGTCGGCCGCCGAGTGGGGACGAAGCCTCTCGGCGAGCTCCTCGGCGAGGTCCTCTCCAAGCTCGCGGCGCACCAGGTCCTCAAAGGCGACGGGTGAGACCGGCCGCCGCTTCGTGGCCGCGGCGGCCGTTGCCGCGGCGGCCGCTGCCGTCTCGAAGGCGGGCTCCGAGGCGGCGATGTCGCCCAGGGCCCGCATGGGTCCGATCGGGGTGATGCCGGCGATCGGGTCGAGGCCGAAGAGGTAGCTGAACGCGACGGCACCGGCGAGGCGGCCGTCGATGAAGACCGGGCTGCCGCTCATCCCGGCGACGATGCCGCTGCGGTCGAGGTCCTGGCCCGTCAGGCGAGCCATGATGTAGGTCAGCTCGGGCCTCGAATTGCGCATCACCCCGAGGATCTCGACCTCGAAGCGCTCGGGCTCGGTGCCGGAAAAGACCGAGAGGCCATAGCCCTTCTGCCCCGCGACGAGCTCCTCGGGAGAGATCGTCGTCGGCGGTTCGGCGGCCTCCAGAGGCAGCGCGAGGGCGAGGAGGAGGGCGAGGACGATCGGGATTCTCTTCATGCGGTACTCGATTCGCTTCGTCAGGCGTTTCGGTTCACTACGGTTCGCGCTCCGCTCGCCCGATCGGGAACGTGACGCGGGAGCTCATCCACTGCGTAGGCGCCGCGGCGCAGGACCTGGAGCTCGCCGCCGCGCTCCTCGGACCAGGCGACGAGCGTCGACGGCTCTCCCCCGGCCAGGATACCGTCGTCGACCACCGTCGCGGCATGGCCGGCGAGCAGCGCTCCGAGCTTGGCCGGGTCCAGGACCGGCGGCTCCCCCGCTCGGTTGGCGCTAGTCGCCGTCAGGGCGAATCCTAGCTGGAAAAGCAGCTCACACAGACGCCGGTGGGCCGGAACGCGGACCGCCAGGGTCGTGCCGCCGCCGCTCGCCGGCAGCGGCGCGGCGAGCGGGACGAGCACCATGAGCGGCGCCGGCCAGAGGGTCGCGGCGTAGCATAGCACCGGATCCTCGGGATCGACACCCAGGGCCTCGACCTGGCCCGGGTCGGCGGCGACGACCGGCAACGCCTTCGCGGCCGGGCGACCCTTCATCTCATGGATCGTCTCGACGCCGCGGAGGTTCCTGGGATCCGCCGCCAGGCCGTAGCTCGACTCGCTGGGGATCGCGATCACGCCGCCGTCGGCGAGAAGCTGGCGCAGGGGCTCAACGCTTTCGTCCCAGTGCCAGGACGGCGGCGCGCCACGATGGCGCATCAGGCAGCGGCTCCGGAGATGAGCTCGCGGGCATGGCTCAAGGAGGTCTCGGTGACCTCGCTCCCGGCCAGCATACGCGCCACCTCCTCGACCCGGGCCGCCTCGGCGAGCAGCTCGACCCCGGTGTGGGTCCGTCCGCCGCGGACGCGTTTCGTCACCTTGAAGTGCAGGTCGGCACAGCTTGCCACCTGGGGCAGGTGGGTGACGGCGAGGATCTGTCCGCCGCGGGCCAGGCGGCGGAGCATGCCGCCGAGGCGAGCCGCCTCGGCGCCGCCGAGGCCCGAGTCGACCTCGTCGAAGACCAGGGCGGTGGCCGAAGCGTCGCGGCCGCTGCCCCGCGCCGCGAGCTGGACCGCGAGGTAGAGCCGCGAGAGCTCTCCTCCCGAGGCCACCCTGGCGAGCGGCCGCGGCTCCTCGCCGGGATTGGCCGCGAAGGTGAAGACGACCTGGTCGAAGCCAAGCTCGCCGAACTCGACAGCCTCGCCGGCCAGGCGAAGCGGGCTCGCCGAACGCGCCCGCCGCCGGAAAGCGACGCCGAAGCGGGCTTTCTCCAGGGCGAGGTCGCGCAGGTCTTTTTTCACCCGGTGCACGAGGGTCTTCGACCACTCGCGGCGAGCCTCGGAAAGCTCGGTAGCGACGTCACGGTAGACGCCGAGGGCGGCCTCGGCCTCAGCCTCAAGGGCGATGAGCGCCGACTCGTCGCCTTCGAGCTCGGCCAGCTCTTCGTCGACCGCGTCGCGATGAGCGAGGACCTCGGCGCTCGTCGAGCCGTACTTGCGCAACAGCCGCTCGATCGTCGCCAGGCGGTCCTCGACGGCGTTCAAGCGCTGCGGGTCGGCCTCGACCTCCTCGCGGCGCCGGGCGATCGAGGATTCGAGCTCCCCGAGGCGGATGTCGAGCTCCTGGAGCTCGTCGGCCCACTCGCCGGCCTGGGGGTCCCAGCCACGGATCTGCTCCAGGCTCGTCCGGGAGCGGGCCAGCGATTCGTAGGCGGCGTTCTCCTGGTCGAAAAGGAGCGTCGAGGCACGGGTCAGGGCCTCCTGGATCGTCTCGGCGTGGCGCAGCACCTCGCGCTCGCGGCGCAGCCCCTCCTCTTCGCCGGCGACGAGCCCGGCCGATTCGATCTCTCGCAGCTGGAAGCGCAGGAGGTCGATGCGCTCCTGGCGGATCCGCTCGTCGCCCGTGAGCCTCTTCAGCCGCTCTGCGAGGGCGTGCCAGGCCGCATGGGCCGCGGCGGTTCTGTCGAGGAGCTTCTTGGCCGCCGGTCCGGCGCAGCAGTCCAGCCACCGGCGCTGGAGCTCCGACGCCACGAGCCCGAGCTCCTCGCGCTGGCCGTGGATGCGCAGCAGATGCGGCGAGAGCTCGGCCAGGAGCTTCAAGGTCACCGGCCGGTCGTTGACGAAGACGCGGTTCTTGCCGGATCGAGTGATCTCGCGGCGTACGATCAGCTCGTCGTCGGCGTCGAGGCCGGCCTCGGCGAGCACCCGGCGCCAGGCCTTGCCGGCCGGCTCGAAGACACCGGTCACGTGCAGCACGTCGGCGCCGCTACGGATCAGCTCGGTCGCCGCGCGGGCGCCGGAGAGGAGCACGAGCGAATCGACGACGATCGACTTGCCCGCTCCGGTCTCCCCGGACAGGACGTTCAAGCCCGGGCCGAGCTCGATCGAGGCCTCCTCGACCACGGCGAGGTTGCGGATGTGGAGGTCGCGCAGCACGAGCGGTGATGGGTTCCCTGTGGGGGGAAGGGACGCCGCGTCCTCAGAGGCTTCGCTTCTTTCCCCGGACGTTTCTCCGGCTGCCTTTCGGCTTGGGCCTCTTGTCCCCACCCCGGAAACCGCCTTGACGGTCGTCGGAGGGAAAGATCCGCGGGGTGCGCCGCGGGCGCTCTTCCGCTTCTTTCACGCGGATGTTGCGTCCCTTGAGCTCGAGGTCGTTGAATTCTTCGATGGCTTTGGCGACGGCTCCTTCTTCGGTGAACTCGACGAAGGCGAAGCCGCGGGGGCGGCCGGTGTTGCGATCGGCGGGCAGAAACACCTCGACGACCTCGCCGGCTTCCGAGAAAAGGGCTTCGAGATCGCCTTGGGTGGTTTCGTAGCTGAGGTTTCCTACAAAGACTTTCTGGCTGATGACGTTTCTCCTCGACTTGTGCTTCTCCAGTGCCCACCGGGAGCGTCCCGGTGCCGGACACGACGCGGGCGCTCCGGCCGACGGCCTTGTGGGTCGGGATCGAAGTCCGCCGCGTTGGAGAGGACTGTAGCACGCCGGAGATTCGCGGGCTAGGGCCTGGCACGCGGGGCTGCCGCACGCGGACCGGCCGGAATCGCTACGAGGCCAGGACGTAGGCGAAGACGAGCGGTGCGACGATCGTGGCGTCGGACTCGATGACGAACTTCGGCGAGTCGGCGTCGAGCTTGCCCCAGGTGATCTTCTCGTTGGGCACGGCGCCCGAGTAGGAGCCGTAGGAGGTCGTCGAGTCGCTGATCTGGCAGAAGTAGGACCACATCCGGGTCTCCTCCTCCCTGAGGTCCTGGATCAAGAGCGGCACGACGCAGACCGGGAAATCGCCGGCGATGCCGCCGCCGATCTGGAAGAAACCCATCCCCGCGTCGCGGGTCGACTCGCGGTACCAGTCGACGAGACGGTCCATGTAGTAGAGACCCGACTTCACGGTGTCGAGGCTTGCGATCTTGCCCTTGAGGCGGCAGGCGACGAGCTCGTTGCCGAGCGTCGAGTCTTCCCAACCCGGGACGAAAAGCGGCAAGTCGCGCTCGGCGGCGGCCACCACCCAGGAATCCTTGGGATCGATCTCGTAGCGCTCCTTGAGGGCGCCGTCGCGGATCATCCGGTAGACGTACTCGTGCGGCAGGGCGCGCTCTCCGGCCTCGTCGGCACGTTGCCAGTAGGGGATCAGGACGGCCTCCAGCCGGCGCATGGCCTCGCGCTCTGGAATGCAGGTGTCGGTCACCCGGTTCATGGCCCGCTCGGCCAGGTCGAGCTCCTGCTCGCCCGTCAAGGCGCGCCAGTCGGCAATTCGCTCGTAGGAGTCATGGGCCACGAGGTTAAACAGGTCTTCCTCGAGGTTGGCTCCGGTGCAGCAGATGCCGTGGACTTTTTGCCGGCGGATGAGCTCGGCGAGCGTCACGCCGAGCTCGGCGGTCGACATGGCACCGGCCAGGGTCAGGAACATCCGGTTCCCGCCGCGTAGCTGCTCGACCCATCCTTGCGAAGCCTCCACCACCGTGCGGGCGTTGAAATGCCGGTAATGGTGCTCCATGAAGCCCTTGATCGCGGCGTAGCGATTCGGCATAGTTTTGTCCTCTTCGGTCGCGGTTTCTGGCGTCGCCGGAGCTTAGCAAGTCTCCCCGCGGCCTTCTACCCTGCCCCACCGAGCGAACCATGACCCGCAAGCTCCACGAAGACACCCGCTGGACGAGGGAAGACTCCCTCGACCTCTACAGCGTCGAGGCCTGGGGACGCGGCTTCGTCGGCGTCAACAGCCAGGGACACGTGACGATCGGGCCCCAAAACGGTACCAAGGCCGGCGCACCTGTCGTCGATTTGAAGACCCTGGTCGACGAAGTCGTCGAGCGCGGCATCGACCTGCCGCTTCTGATCCGCTTCTCCGACCTGTTGAGATCGCGCCTCGAGGAGATCCACGGCGCGTTCGCGAGCGCCATGGAGGAGTACGGCTACGAGGGAGGCTATCGCGGCGTCTACCCGATCAAAGTCAACCAGAACCGCTTCCTGGTCCAGGACCTCGTGACCTACGGCCGGCCCTTCCACTACGGCCTGGAGGCGGGCTCGAAACCGGAGCTCCTGGCGGTGATGTCGATGCTCTCCGACGAGGAGGCGCTCGTCGTCTGCAACGGCTACAAGGACGAGGAATACGTCGAGACGGCGCTTCTGGCGTCGCGGATCGGGCCCAAGGTGGTCCTGGTGGCCGAAAAGCCCGCCGAGCTCCGGTTGATCGCCGAGCTCGCGAAGCGGACCGGCGTCCGGCCCCGGATCGGCCTGCGCGCCCGGCTCGCCACCCGCGGCGCCGGTCACTGGGAGGCCTCGGGGGGAGACCGCTCGAAGTTCGGCTTCGGTGCCCGCGAGATGGTCGAGGCCGTCCGGTACCTGCGCGAGGAAGGGCTTCTCGGGAGCTTCGAGCTCCTGCACTTCCACCTCGGCAGCCAGATCTCCTCGATTCGCAACGTCAAGGCCGGGCTGCGCGAGGCCGGCTGGATCTACGTCAACCTGGTGCGCATGGGGGTGCCGCTCGTCTACTTCGACGTCGGAGGCGGCCTCGGAGTCGACTACGACGGCACCCAGTCGAACTTCGCCTCGTCGATGAACTACACCCTCCAGGAATACGCCAACGACGTCGTCTACAGCCTGCTCGAGGTCTGCGACCGCTCGGAAGTGGCGCATCCGATGCTGGTGACCGAAGCCGGCCGGGCCACGGTGGCCCAGCACGCGGTGCTGGTCTTCGAGGTGCTCGACGTCGGCGAGTTCCAGGTCGGCGAGCTCCCGGAAGAGCCGCCCGAGGACGCGCCGTCGATCCTCTTCGAGATGGTCGAGGCCTACCACGAGCTCAACCCCGGCAATGCCCGCGAGACCTACCACGACGCCCTCCATTATCGCGACGAGTGCCTGAGCCTCTTCTATCTCGGACACCTCTCGCTCGCCGAGCGGGTCCTCGCCGAGGACGTCTTCTGGGCCCTCTGCCGCCGGGTGCGCCAGATGGTGCGGGACATGCCGCGGGTCCCCCAAGAGCTCCAGGGGATCGAAAGGGCGCTTGCCGACACCTACTACTGCAACTTCTCGATCTTCCAGTCGCTGCCCGACTCCTGGGCCATCGACCAGCTCTTCCCGGTGCTACCGATCCACCGCCTGACCGAGCGTCCCACCCAGCGCGGCGTGATCGCCGACATGACCTGCGACTCCGACGGCAAGATCGAGCGCTTCATCGACCGGCGCGAGGTCCGTCCGGTCCTGGAGCTCCATCCCCTCTCCGACGAGCCCTATTACCTCGGCGTCTTCCTGGTCGGCGCCTACCAGGAGATCCTCGGTGACCTGCACAACCTCTTTGGCGACACGAACACCGTGCACGTGTCGCTTGGGGACGACGGCGGCTACGAGATCGAGCACGTGGTGTCCGGCGACACGGTGACGCAGGTTCTGGAATACGTCGAGTACGAGCGCGGCGACCTCGTGGCGCGGCTACGCTCGGGCGTCGAGAGAGCGATCCGCGCCGGACGGATGAGCCGCGAGCAGGCCAAAGAGATCCTGCGCCTCTACGAGGCGGGGCTCGCGGGCTACACCTACCTGGAGCGCAACTAGGGTCGGGCCACGCCCGGAGCGCCGGAGGCTCCGCATGTCGACGTCGTCGTTGGTCATCGTGAAATCGCCTACAGGCAGCGTTGGGCGAGGGCGTCGCGGTCGTGGACCACGATGTGGTGGTTGCGGCCGACCGAGATGTACTCGTGCTGTTTCAAGAAGACGACCGAATGGTTGACGCGCTCGCGGGACGCCCCGACGAGCCCGGCGAGGTCGCTCTGGGTCAGGCGCAGCGGGATCGAGACCCTGCCGTCGCCGAGCGGCTTGCCGTAGCGCTCGGCAAAGGCCAGGACCTGACGCGCCACCCGTCCCGTGACGTCGAGCGTCGAGAGCGCCAGGACCTGCTCGTTGGCGAGGCGCAAGCGGCCCGAGAGCACCCGGACGAGGTTGTTGGTGAGCGCCGGCATGCTCCCCAGGCAATCCTGGAAGCTTCGCTTGTCCATCCACAGGAACGTCGACTTCTCCATCGTGATGACGCTCGCCGAGTGCCCGGCGCTGTCGACGAGGCTCATCTCGCCCACCGTGTCGCCGCTGCCCAGGAGCGCCAGGATCACCTCGGTGCCGTCGGCCCTGTCGACGTAGATCTTGACCGTCCCTTCGAGCACGATGTAGATCGCCTCGCCAGGCTGCTCGACGGTCAGGATCGACGCCCCCGAAGGAAAGCGCTTCTTGTGCAGGAGGCCGTTCATGCGCTCCAGGTCTTCGAGCGGCAGGCCCTGGAAGAGGAAGATGTCTTCGAGGATCTTGGGGTCTTCAACAGCGCTCATCTCGTGTCCTCCTGCACGTCAGATCATATACCGTAGATCATAGACCGTAACGGTCGGCGTAGGCCAGGACCGCCTGCTCGAAGACCTCCGCCGGCGGCCTGACGAGGCCGGCCCCGACCTGGCCGACGCCGGCCTCGCGATGGGCGATCCCCGTGTTGACCATGGGGGTCTCTCCCAGCTCCACGACCTTGCGGATGTCGATCCCGGTCGGCGAGCCCCGGAAGTCGAGGGGCGGGATCGTGAAGTAGGTGTGCTCGGCGAGCGTGATCTCGTACATCCTAAGCGTCGTCGTCAAGGCGTCCTTGGGGGTGCCGGAGACGAAGCTCACGATCGCCGGCGCCGCCGCCATGGCAAAGCCGCCGATGCCGATGGTTTCGGTGATCGTCGAGTCGCCGATGTCGGGGTTGGCGTCGGCGGCGGAGAAGCCGCTGAAGTAAAGGCCGTCCGGCGTCGAGGCGGGAGCGGTGAACCAGTCCTCGCCGAGGCCCGAGACGCGGATGCCGAAGTCGGTGCCGTTTCTCGCCATCGTCGTGACCACGCTCGACCCCTCGACACCGTGGGCGGCGTCGGCCATCGCCTTGGCCGCCGCCATCACCGGGTTCAGGACCGAGAGGGCGTTGTCGCCGAGAAAGGACAAGACACGCTCCGCGCTGGCGGCGCCGCCGGCCGCGATCGCCGGGGCCAGGAGCTTCAGGTAAAGCAGCGATCCCGCCTTGTTGCGGTTGTGCCCCTCGTCGCCCATGTGGAGCGCCTCGGCGAGAAGCGCCTTCATGTCGATGCCGCCGATCGCGGCGAGCGCGCCGGCCAGAATCGGCGCCATCTCCTCGTTCATCCAGCGGAGCTTCGCGAGGACGTCCTCGGCGTAGGCGCCGTAGCGCAGCACCTTGCCGTAGCCCTCGTTCAAGTTCGAGAAGCTACGGTTGCCGTGGGCGTCGTTTTCGACCACGTAGACCGCCATCGACGGCGAGATCACCCCGGCCATCGGTCCGACGGCACCGTGATGGTGACAGGGCTCGAGGGAGACCTCGCCGCCTTCGACGAGCGCCGTCGCGCCGGCCTCGTCGTCGGCCAGGCCCTCGAAGAGGAGCGCTCCGATCACCGCGCCGCGCAGGGGGCCCGACATCCGCTCCCACTCGATCGGCGGCCCCGCGTGGAGCAGGAGGCTGTCACTCATCCCCGGCACGACGTCGCGGGCCGTGGCGACGGTCCTTAGGACCGGACGCGCTTCCATCATCCGTTCGAGCGCGGTTTTGTTGGCTTGATCGATGTCTACCATCACGTCCTCATCTTCTTCAGGATCGCCTGGAGCTTCTCGTTGCCGCCGGCCGGCGGCCTCCAGTCTACCTGGACGGCCCGGGCATCCTGTGCCACGAGGCTCTCGTAAAACGTCTCGACACCGACGTTGATCGCCGCCAAGGGATCGTCGAGGCCGGAGAGGTCGACGGCGGGAGCGGCGTCGACGGCGGGGGAAGCGAGCAGGCGGTCGACGTGGACCACCGCCGCGTTGAGGTCGCGGAAGACCTCGGCGCCGGCTTCTTCCAGGCGCTCGCACTGGCTCTCGACACCTTGCGGATCTTCGTCGGTGCCGATGACGACGGCGACGAAGAGCGGACCCTTCTCGGTCTTGACCTCCTCGATCGTCGCCGCGAGCTCGCCGGCGGGATCCGGATGGGCGCCGTCGCCCAGGACGACGTCAAAGAAGATCACGGCCACTTCCGGATCCGCCACCTCCCGGCGCAGCCGGCGAAGCCGTAGCTCCTGGTCCATCATCGGATGAAGACGGCCGACGGTAAAAGCGTCCTCCCCTATGTCGAGGATGGTGTGGCCACGGCTTCTCGCGACGTCGACCAGGCGGGCGACACCCTCGACGGCGACGTTCGACGACAGGGGAAAGACCGAGGTCCGCAGTCCTTGCAGGGCCTCTTGAGCCAACGTGCCCCCGGCAAAGAGCCCGCGGAGGAAACGGCGTCCCCGGGCCACGAAGTTCTCCACGGTTCCGCTCTCCTCCCAGCCGGTGGAGCCCAGAAGCCCCACCGCAAGGTCTGCGGCTTCCGTGAGGCTCGCCGCGAAGCGCAGGTTGCCGAGCTTCTTGGCCGGGGGCGGGAAGCCGAGGAAGTCGACCACCACGGGTTTCCCTGTCGAGCGGGCCGCGGCGAGAAGCCGCCGCGCCACTTCCGGCGCCGGCGGCTTCGAGACGAGGACGATCACCTCGGTCCGGCGGTCGCGGGCGAGCAGGCTCAACCCCTGGCTCGCGGTCACCGCGCCGACCTCCGCGGAGAGATCGCGGCCGCCGGTGCCCAGCGCGTGGGAGACCCCGGCACCGCGGGCGTGGATGCGGCTCATGATCGTCTGAAGCCCGGTTCCCGAAGCCCCGAGCAGCCCGATCGAGCCGCGGCGCACCCGGTTGGCAAATCCGAGGCCGACGCCACCGATGAACGCCGTTCCGCAGTCGGGCCCCATGACGAGGAGCTTCTTCTCCCGGGCCTCGCGCTTCAAGGCGATCTCGTCGTCGAGCGAGACGTTGTCGCTGTAGAGGAAGACGTGACGTCCGAGCGCCAGGGCCTCGTGCGCCACGTCGGCGCCGTAGCGTCCCGGGACCGAGATCAGGACCCAGCGGCCGTCCTCCTGCATGCCTGCGGCGGCCCGCAGGGTGCGCGGCCGGTACTCGTCGCCGGCCGAAGCGCGGCGGCGTACGAGGAGCTCGTCGACTTTCGACAGGGCGTCGTGGACGGCCTCCTCGTCCTCGGCCTTGACCACCACCAGGAGGTCGGCCGCGTCGGCGCCGGCCGCGTCGTCGGTGAGGAGGCCGGTCGCGTCGAGGAGCGCCAAGTTGGCCTCCGTCGCCATCACGACGCCCGCGTCGAGCACCCCCGGGAGCTTCGTGAGAGCGCTCTGAAGCTGCATCAAGACGATCGAGTCGTAGTAGGCGCCGGGACGCAACTCGCAACCGATGACGCTCACGGCACGACCTCCTCGATCCCGCCGGCGAGCAGCGCCTCGTCGGCGCCGAAGCGTCCGGCGAGCTGCAGACCCAGGGGGAGGCCGGCTTGGTTCGTCCCGGCCGGCACGTAGACGGTCGGCAGGCCGCTCGGGGTCCAGGGCAGGCTCATCACCGGGCTGCCGGTCGACTCCAGGCCCGCGGGGGCGGCGCCCGGGGCGGAGGGGGAGATCCAGAGGTCCAGTCGGTGCTCGTCCATCAGGGTCATGAGCTCGTCGCGCGGCTTCTCGCGGCCGGCGGTGGCTTTTTGGCGTTCGTCGTCGATCTCCGGTCCGCTTCGGATCAGCTCGGCCGGCTTCTCCTGGTAGAGCCCGGCATAGCGTGGATACCAGCCGTGCCGGGTGTGCTCCAGGGCGGCCTCGGCGGCCACCGCGAAGTTGTGGCGACGGCGAACGCCAGCGAAACCGCCCAGGACGGCGACTGACCTCACCTCGTCTCCGGCGTCCTCCGGAGTTTGGCAGATCGCGTGGAAATGCGCCAGACCGTTTGGCGTCGCCGCCGTCGAGGTACGGCCGTTGGCCGCGCTGCACGAGGTGTTGCCGTTGACGCAGTTGGTCACCGTCAGCTTGGGGACGAGGGTGCCGGCCGTCACCGTCGGCAGCGAGCCCCGCCGCCGCCGGGCCACCGCCGCCGGTCACGTTGTTGTCGCCGCCGTAGGAGAGCGCTCGGCGCACGTACCCCAGGCCGCCGCTCGCCCCGTTGCCCGGGAAGAACCGCGTCAACAGGTCCTGGTCCGAACGGCCGGCACCAGCCAGCACACGGCGGAGCGAGAGGAAGCCCGTGTTGTCGAAGCAGGATTCGGTCGTCGCCGTCTCGCCCGCGGCCGGCACGTCCTGCTTGGTGAAGGTGCCGAAGCGCCACGTGCGCCAGCAAAACCTGAAGAGTTGTGGGCCGTGCCAGGATCAACGGGTCTCCCAGCCTGTCCTCCATCTGCGCGCCCACGACGATCAGAGAGCCAAATTTCCCAAGTTGCTCACTTTCGCCGCGTCGAGCGTCAAGCTCCAGAAATAGACGGGCGCAAAGCCGTCGGCCACGAAGCGAAGATCGAGCTGACCTGCAGGTAGGCCACAGAGCGCGTCGGACCGGTTCAGCTCGCAGGTCACGGTACCTTCAGGCACCTGGACGCCAAGCGGAGAACCGTCATGAAGTGCCTGAGCAAACGTGACTTCAACCTCAGCCGGTAGGGCACCGCCGGAACCCACGGTCACCGAAACGCGGACACGAGCCAGTGGGAACAGCTTGAAGCTCACCTCCACCGGTTCCTTGGCCAGTTGGATCTGCACACTGTCTGCCCAGTAAGCGGCACTCTCGATCCGTGCCAGCCACGGCCGCGAGTCCGGCAGGACGATCTCCGACTCACCCGGCACGGCGAGGGGCATGGAGATCGGGGCCAGGGCCTCCTCTTCTGTGCCGGAAGGTACCGGCTCAAGAACGAGCCGGGCTTCGCCAAACGCCTCCGAGAGGGCTTGCGAAACCAGATCCGTACGAACTCACCGACACCGGACCGGCCCATGCAAGGCCTCCAAGCGCCCAGCAAGAAAGCGCCAGCGTGGCGGGAACTCGCCACGTCATCTTTCGGTTCATGCTGCTACGCCGAGGAGAAGGTCAGACCAGAGTGCAGCGGCGGCCCGACATCATGCAGATGTAAGAATCTGTCCAGCAGTTTTCAAAGGTGAGAGCTCTCTTCTTGCTCATCAGAAACTTCTTTAGCTCTCGATTCTTGATCTCGGTGCTTCGTGGTGATCAGGCGGCGCGAAGATACCCAAACAGCCTCCCGACGCCAAAAACCGCCATGTAGCACGTCTCGATCCGGTCGCGGTACGGGTGCTGTCTACCTTGTCAACCCTCAATCCGCCGATACCCTGTCATAGACCGTCCAAAGCCGTCTAGCAGCCCGTGGCAAGAGTCTTCGATTCTTCGCGGGCGAAGCCCGCGCGCTGGGAGCGCCGGCGTCCCGCCGGCCGTGGGGGACGAAGTCCCCCACGTCTCGGTCTCGTGGGCTTGACCTGGCACCATCGGCCGCCGGCCGCATTCCGCGGGCTTCGCCCGCGGGCCGGCGAGACGCCGGCGCTCCCAGCGCGCCCCTGCGGGCCGAAGAAAAAAGGCCCGACTATTACCACAGGCTGCTAGAGAAGGCATCTGTCGGTATCGTTCCCAGTCCACGCCTCGGCGAGACCGTACCGCGCGGCGCCCGGCGGCGCTTGCACAGCGGAAGATCTCTTTGCTATCGTGTCGACCAGGAGGACGAAATGAGTACGATCGTAGAAAGGCAGCTACGACTTCAAGCCGCCCAGCCGATACTGAAGCGACTGGCTGCGGACCGCGAGCGCGCTCCGCGGCTGAAGCCCTACCTCGACACCATCGAGGCCAGGCTCTACGA
>CBDUYN010000133.1:0-29287 GCA_965371445.1 uncultured bacterium
TACCCAACAGCATACCGCGTGGGCGTGCTGGAAGGGGGGCCTCAAATAGGGTCCAAGCTACTGCACAGGACGCCGACGTGCTATGTATCGTCTTCAACGGTTCAAAGGGCCTTGCCTCCGTGAACGTCAACAGCCGGCTGAATGGGCGCCTGTGAGTAGCATGCCGTTCTGCGGCGTTACTTTGTACTACAAGGGCGAATGGCCATGGAGATGATCACAATGAGATTAGCGCAAATCTCTACCATTGCTGCGGTATTGCAACTATTACTCCTTGCGCCAGCGATGGACGCACAGCAGCCGCCTGCCAGCGCAGCGGGACCAAAGCGCACTCTCAAAATCCTGCAACGCTTCGACGAGCGGCTTGTTAAGACGGATCAGCAACTCGTGAAGGGCGAGTATAGAAAAGCTTACCGGGAGGCTGATCTGCTCCTAAAGGAAATGGTAAACGGTTTTATCTCTGGACCAGGCGTTGGTCGTTTCTTAGGATTGGCGACAGTACTCAAAGCTATCGCTGCGTACCACCTTGGCCGTGAGGGTGAAGCTCTTTGGCATTGGCATATCGCAACTCAGATGTACCCAGAAGCATTGAACCTCCAACTGGCGGCATACGGAGATGTAGGTCCCTTTCTCAAGGAGAATGTACTCTCGGAGAATTCGAGGAAATCGGATGCGCACCGAGAATTCTTAGTGCATGACGAGGCGACGAGGGCTGATGCAGAAACGAGGAAAGGGGGAGAAGTCGTGCCTCCACGAAAGGTCAGATCGCCCATGCCCGCATTTCCTAGAGCGAAGCGAGGCAGTGGGCGCATAACCGTGAGAGTTCAGGTGGTAATTAAAAAAGATGGTCACGTCTATTATCCTCGGATTCTTGAATCCCAAGGCGAATTGACACTTTTATATGCAGCTTTTGAGGCATTACGCAACTGGCGATTTAAACCCGCTCTCTTAAATGGAAAGCCCATAGATGTATGGTACAATCTGAGCTTTAATTTTAGCTCATGAGTTTAGGAGGCGCAAGAAATGCTTTGGGAACTTGACGATGATGATGAGTAACATGGGCGCCTGGGCGGATCCTCATGGGCGGAGGGGCATACAAAGGCGCCGCAGAACCACTCGCTTGAGCGGACGGAAGACCGCCTGAGGACCAGGATGCCGCAGGCTGGCAATTCGACGGCGGCTCGTGGACCGCGGCGACAGGACAACTCTACCAGGACTCGGGCCAGGTTCTCGCCCTGGCTTCGATCGCCGGGGCGACCTTCGACTCGATCCGCGCCTCAGCCCGCGTCAAACTGGGCGCCGGCGCAGGCTGGGCCGGTTTCAATCTGCGCTGGCCGGCACGCCGAGGAAGACACCTCTTCGGCGTGAAGATGGCTTCACCGCAGCGGTGGCGACGGATCCTCTTTCTCGTGGCAGAGGCGCTTCTGCTCACGTTGGTCGGTCTGGTGAGCGGGCTGATCGTGGCGAGCGGGGTCATTCGGTGGCTGACAAGCCTGCTTTTCGGCGTCACGGCCTTCGATCCGATCACGTTCCTCGGGGCGCCCGTGATCCTCGGCGCGGTAGCGCTCGCCGCGATCCTGATCGGTGCCCGGCACAAAAGCGTCGAAACCTCCTGACGTAGCGAAGGTCAAGACACAAACCGGAGTTTCATGGCGCTTCCTTACAGGCTGGCAACGTACTAGCTGCCCTCGTCTTTGCTGGGGCCCATCTTCCTCAGGTCATAGCCACCGGCACACCGCCGTGAACATTGTCACCGGAGTCCTTCTCTTCAACATGATCGGGGGCTTGGCCCTGGGATGGCTCTATGAGCGATACGGCCTCATCGCTGCCATAAACGCTCATTTCGTCGCTAACGTGGTCCGGGGGCTTCCCTTAATATTAGCGGCGTGAGCTCCTTCCAGCAAGGCACCGCTCGTATCCTGCGCCAGCTTGCCGGCCTCTATCGAGCCCTTCTGCTCCTCCTCGAAAGCGGCGAAGGCGCAGGATGACATGTCAACTATTGATACCGCGTTGACCTGGCCTCGCGACTTCTTGTCGCGCCGTCGGGCAGAGCTGCCCGACGGGGTGGCGAGAGCCTACCTCGACGGGTAGTTCTTCGCAGTTTTTCGAATTTCTTTTGGACCTTCCGAGCGTCGGCGGGTCTATAGTCTCAAGAAGACTCCTACATGTGAATCGGGGTGGGGGCCGTCCGACGCTGACATTTCCGTCTTGAAGGACGTGGAGAAACCCATGCGATACACGTTGGTCTCGTCTCTCGCAATCGTCGCCTTGCTCGCCGTGGCTACCGCGGCATACGCCGGCAACGGCGTCTGGACCACCACCTATCCCGAGGGCGGCAACGTGCCGGGACAAGGTATGACGCTCGACACCTCGAACGGACGCCTCGACGTCGCCCCCAACTGGCGGGGGCTCTACTCGTCGACGGACGGCGCCGGTAGCTGGCAGAGCTACAGCGACCACGGCCCAGGCTTTCCGTTCGACCGCGCGAGCATCCTCGGCGTCGCGCGCGGCGTGGGCAACGCCCTCTACGCCTTCGCCTGGGGTCCCGGCGGCCAGGACCTCTTCCGCAGCGACGACGACGGCGCCACCTGGTACCCCGCCGACACCGGCATGTCGGGGGACCTCTCCGTCCTGGGCTTCGATCCTACCAACGCCAACGTGCTCTACGCCGGCACCTGGCAGGGCAACCTCTTCAAGTCCACTGATGGTGCCGTCAGTTGGACACTGGTCGGCTCCGGCCTGCCGGGCGGCGAGATCCGCACGATCGAGGTGGATCCGCTGGCACCCTCGACCGTCTACACCGGCGCGCCGCCGAGCGGCATCTTCAAGTCCGTCGACGGCGGCGCGAGCTTCGTCAACGTCAACAACGGCGCGACGTTTAGCGACGTCGTCGACGTCGCCGTCGATCCCTCGGACTCCCTCGTCGTCTTCGCCGTCGAAAACGACGTCAGCGTCGCCGGTGTCTACAAGACGACGAACGGCGGTTCGAGTTGGACGAAGCTGGCGCCCACCGTCGACTTCGGCGGCTGGAACCAGTCGCTGCTGGCTTTCGAGCCCGGCAACCCAAGCACCCTCTACGTGGCGTCGTGGGGCGAGGTCTCAAAGACCACCGACTCCGGCTCCAACTGGACGTCGGCCACCGTCAGCGCCGGCGTCACGACGAGCGTCGTGCTGGTCGATCCGGCGACGCCCTCCACTCTCTACGCCGCGACGGCGGGCGACGGCGTCTACAAGTCGACCGACTCCGGCGTCACCTGGAACGAGGCCATGAGCGGCCTCCGGGCACGCAACTTCTCCCACTCGCGCTCGAAGAGCGTCCACTTCGACGCCACGACCGCGGACCTGGTCTACGCCGGCAGCGAGTGGGGCGGCTGGCGTAGCCTCGACAACGGCGTCACCTGGTCACGGATGAACGGGCCCGACTCGATCCTGAGCACCCTGGTGACTCATCCGGGCGACCCCGGCGGGGTGTGGGCGGTGACGAACCACCTGTGGCGCTCGACCGACTCCGGCGTGACCTGGGCCGACGGCTCGAACGGCGCCTTCTGCTGTTTCGGCGAAGGCGACGTCGTGGTCCATTCCGGCGACGCCAACACCGTCTACGTGGCGTCGACGGACCATGGCGTCTGGAAGACCACCGACGGCGGCGCCAACTGGAACCTGTTCAACAACGGCCTGGGCAACACGGCAGTGCGGATCCTCGCGGTCGATCCCGCCGACGGCAACGTCGTCTACGCCGGCGTCGCCGAGTGGTACGGGGCGAGCGGCGTCTGGAAGACGAGTGACGGCGGCGCCAACTGGTCGCAGCTCGGCGGCGGCCTGCCGGATCCGATCAATCCCAACCGGATCCTCGTCCATCCGGCCGACTCGAACACCGTCTACATCGGCTCCGAGACGACCAACGGCGGCGTCTGGAAGTCGACCGACGGCGGCGGCTCGTGGACCCAGGTCCTCAGCGAGAACGTCAACGCCCTCGCCGTCGATCCGGGCGACACGAACCGCGTCTACGTCGGCACCTGGAACACGACGGGCTTCTACCGCAGCCTCGACGGCGGCGCGACCTGGGTGGTTTTCGTCGACGGCCTGCCGGTGAACCCCGGCATCGACTCGATGGCCGTCGATCCCGCCGATCCCGACCGGGTTCTGATCGGGACGACGGGCGGCGTCTGGGAATACACCTTCGCGGGGACCTTGACGCTCAAGGTGCGCGACTGGAACGACAGCGGCCCTGGGACGCTGCGCGACGCGATCACGCAGGCCAACCAGGACGGCGTGCCCAACGTCATCACCTTCGAATCCTGGATGTTCGGCGGCTCCTTCTCGCCCGAGTCGACCCTGCCGGCCCTCACCGAGGACGGCACCACGATCGACGGTGACCTCGACGACGACTGTATCCCCGACATCGAGCTGAACGGCTGGATGGTGGGCGACGACGGCATCCGGCTGTTCTCGTCGTCGAACGTCGTCGACGGGCTGGTGATCAACAGCTTCGGCGGCAACGGCATCGTGATCTCGCCCGACGCCGGCCCGCCCGCCGACAACAACCTGGTGGTGTGCAACTACATCGGCACCGACATGAGCGGTTCCTGGGCGTGGGGCAACGGTTTTGGCGTCCACGTCCGTGGCGGGGCCGCCGGCAACCAGATCGGCGCACCCGGCCAGCCCAACGTCGTCTCCGGCAACAACAGCTCGGGATTTCACCTCATGGAGGGGCCGGGGACCGTCGTCCGCGACAACTTCATCGGCACCACGGCCGGCGGTGGCAGTCCCCTCGCCAACGTCGCTACGGGAGTCCTCATCCAGGGTCCCCAGCACGGTGCGGCCGGAGCGAGCGATCACCAGGTCGGCCCGGGCAACGTGATCGCCTGGAACAACGGCCCGGGCGTCATGGTGGAGGACGGGCAGAGCGCCGCCTATCCGGACTTCGTCGCCCTCGTGCCCGACGCCACCGGGCAGTTCCCGGTGATGGAGTTTCACGCCCGGAACGGCTGCGGACCGTTTCAGAGCGCCGACGGCCAGACGCCCCTCGACGGCTCCGGCAATCCCTTCGTCGAGAACTTCGGCGCCCGCTTCACCGGCACCCTGAACGTCGACGCGGCCGGCGACTACACCTTCGAGGTCAATAACTTCGACGTCTCGATCCGGGTCGTGGTCGGCGCCGCCGCCGTCGTCGACTACGGGGATTGCTGCTCGCCGTCGAACGGCACGATTTCCCTCGGTGCCGGCGACCATGCGATCGAGGTCGACTTCAGCCAGCCGACAGGCGGCGCGGACATCGACCTTCAGATCACCGGTCCGGGCACGGCGACGCTGACGAGCGGTGGTCAGCCGGGCCTTTTCGGCGAGTTTTTTCAGCTGCGCCTGCCCAGCGAGGGCAACCGGATCACGGAGAACTCGATTTTTGACAACCAGGACGTGGGCATCGTGCTCGGCGTCTGCTCCGAGCACGGCAACGATCCCGGCGACACCGACGAGGGTCCCAATACGCTGCTCAACTCGCCCGAGCTCACCGGCGTGACCGCCGACGGTGGCGATCTCTTCACGGTCAGCGGCACGGCCGAGCCCGACGCGACCGTCGAGATCTTCACCGCCGCCCCCGACCCGACGGGCTTCGGCGAGGGCGAGACCTTCCTCGCCTCCGGCGTCGCCACCGGCGGTGTCTTCTCCATCCAGGTAAGCCGTCCGGCGGAGCGCTACGCCGTGACCGCGACCGCCACCGACACGAGCGGCAACACCTCGGAGTTCTCCGCCAACCTGGAGCTTTTGCCGCACGCGCTCAGCGTCACCAACACCCTCGACAGCGGTCCCGGCTCCTTGCGCGACGCGATGGAGCAGGCCAACAGCGACGGCGTGTCGACCGTCATCACGATCGATCCCGGCCTCGCGGGCCAGACGATCTTCGTGCTGTCGCAACTTCCGGACATCATCGAAGACGGAACGACCCTCGACGCCGATTTCAACGGTGACTGCGTCCCCGACCTCGAGCTCGACGGCAGCGTCGCCGGCGGCCACGGCGTGATGCTCCACTCGAGCAACAACGTGGTGCGGGGGCTGGTGGTCAACCGCTTTTCGCAGGACGGCATCCACATCGGTACCGGCGGCCAGAACAACGTGGTCGAGTGCAACTACTCCGGCACCGAGCCCGACGGCGTCACGCCGGCCCCCAACGCAGGGTCCGGCGTCGGCATCTTCGAGTCCGACAACCGCATCGGTCCCGCCAACGTCATCGCCCACAACGGTGGCGCCGGCGTCTTCATCGACGAAGACATGCTCTGGGACGCCTTCCCCGACTTCGCCGGCCTCAGCCCTGACTACAGCGGGGTCTTCCCGATCATGGAATTCAACGACAGCTGCGAGTCGTTTGAGAGCGTCGACGGCATCACGCCGCTCGACGGCAGCGGCGCCCCCTTCACCGAGCATTTCGGCGCCCGCTTCACCGGCACGATCGACGTCGACACGCCCGGCGACTACTACTTCGAGCTCCAGAACCTGGACGACCGGGGACGGATCACGATCGACGGCAACGTCGTCGTCGACAGTGACACCCAGGGCTGCTGCAACCCGGCGGGCAACTACAACCTGAACGGCAGCCACTCGATCGAGATTGACTTCGAAGAAGGCGGCGGCGCGGCCGGTTTCCGGCTGATCGTCGACGGGCCGGGAACGGCGACGCTTTCGACGGGCGGCCAGCCGGGCCTTTTCGGCGAGCTCTTCCAACTGCGCATTCCCGCGGAAGGCAACACGATCACCCAGAATTCGATTTTTGACAACAACTACCTCGGCATCGCCTTCAACTGCTGCTGCGGTCCGACCCAGAACGACCCGGGCGACGTCGACGTCGGCTCGAACACGGTGCTCAACTTCCCCGAGCTCAATTCCTTTACCGACAACGGCGGCGGCTCGTTCACCGTCGACGGCACGGCGACCCCCGACTCGACGGTGGAGCTCTTCGGCACCGTCCCTGATCCTTCGGGGTTCGGCGAGGGCAAGGAGTACCTTGACTTCACCGTGGCCGACCCGGGCGGCAATTTTTCGATCACGACGAGTCTGCCGGCCGAGTTTACGTCGTTCACGGCGACCGCGACCGACGCCGCCGGCAACACCTCGGAGTTTTCACAGAACCTGACGGTCAAGTCTCCCGACGAGGTCAACCTCGGCACCGCCGAGGGCTTCCAGGGCGACACGATCGAGGTACCGATCTACGTCCGCGACCTCGGGGCGACGCTCCTCGGCGTCGATCAGCCGGGGGGCGCCAAGATCCAGGGCTTTACGTTCCAGATCGAGTTTCAGCCGTCCGCGAGCGTCCAGGCGGCGAACGCCTATCACTCGGGCACGACCGGGGGGCTTTCGCCGCTCTTTGACACCTTTGTCTTCACGGGCGACTCGCTCACCTACGTCGTCTCGTTCGACGAGGCGACGAACCTCGTCCCGCTGACGCTCGACGGACCCGGTCCCGGCGACGAGGTGGCGCGGCTCGTGGTGACGATCGATCCGGGAGCGCCCCCCACGCCCGTCCAGCTGACGCTCTTGGGCGCTACGACGCTTTCCAACCAGGCCGGCACCTTGACGGAGACGGAAGGGGCCCAGCTCGCCTTCGGCCATGGATCGTTCAACGTCCGCACCCGCGCGGCGACGTCGCTCGCGGCGACGTCGCTCTCGTCGTCGGAGATTCGGCTGCGCTGGAACGATCCGCAGGCCGACGAGACGGGCTTTCGCATCGACCGCTCGGAGGACGGCGGTGGTTCCTGGTCGACGATCGCCACCGTCGGTCCCGACGACACCGAGTACTCCGATCCCGGGCTCACGCCGACGATGCTCTACTTCTACCAGGTGACCGCCACGAACGGCGGTGCCGACGCGCCGACTTCGAACCTCGCCTGGGCCGAGACCTTTCCGGCCTCGGCCGTCAAGGTTTGTATCCAGCAGGTGAGCAGCGATCACAGTTGGATGCGTTTTCCGTCGCCGGCTCACAACGGCACCCTGTGGGCCAACACTTTCTACGAGCGTTCGAATTCGACCAACGACGACGTCTACTTCCAGTTCCACGACGCCTGGGGTAACCCGGCGAGCGGTTGGGTCTCGCTTTCCGAGACCGACATGATGTCGCGCTTCCCGACGCTGCGCTTTAACGGCAACCGGTTCGGCGTCCTTTGGACCGAGCACATGCGCGACGGCGAAGGGCACATTACGTCGAACAACTTCTTCGGTCTCTTGGACGCCAACGGCCAGGTGATTCGCAAGAAGGTCCGGATGTTCGACCAGGTGCCCCTGGGCGGCCTCAACAACGACCTCGAGTGGGCCTACGACTGGGACGGCGGCGGCTGGGGACACGTGCAGAGCGACTACCTCGCCCCCCCGTCGTCGAACCTGGTCTTCTACCGCTTCAGCGAAGACGGCGAGATCTTGACGGGTCCGGTACAGATCAGCTTCACGAACGGCCAGGAGGGCGACGTAAGCTTGGTTTGGAACGGCAGTGAGTACGGCGTCGCCTGGCTCCACCACGAGGGCGACGCGCACGAGGTGCTTTTTCGGCGCGTCCTGCCCGACGGCTCCTCGCCCGACCCCGGCCCGGTCACCGTCTGGCAGTCGGCGCCGGGGGAGAACGCCTACTACACGAGCCTGGTGTGGAACGGTACCGGCTGGGCCGTCGCCTGGAACCTTGAGGACGCCGACGGCGACTTGCTGGTCTACCTGCGACTCCTTGCCGCCGACGGCACGCCACTGGGAGCGGCCGAACGGTTGAGCGACGACGAGGACCCCACCTGGCCAGGGTCGGGCATCGAGCCCTACGACGAGGTCCCCGAGCTGCTCCACCTGCCCGGCGGGGGCTACTTCGTCTACACGTCGAGCTTTTCCTACACCAACAACGTCTACGAGATTGCCCGACTGGAGGCCGACGCCGCCGGCGTGCGCGTCGGCGCGCGGACCTACATGACGGACGACGACGGGGCCAATTCCATCTACCAACGAGTCGCCACCGACGGCACCGACCACCTGGTGCTCTACAACGAGCACCGTCAGGGCAGCCAGGAGACCGGCGGCTTCCTTGCCGCGGCCGACGGCTCGATCGTTTCCGGTCCCAACGACCATTCCTGCTGTCACAGCCCCGGCAACACCTGGGGCGCGGCCACTTCCAGCAGCCCGGCCGTGGTGGAGCCGGTCCTCGACGGCTTTCTCAACGTCTGGAATGATTTCGAGAGCGGTCAATGGCAGATGTACGCCCAGTACTTCGACGGCGGCGGCAATCCGTCGTCGAGCTGGTGGCCGCTTTCGGGCCGCGACGTCCGCGGCCGGCCGGGAGTCGAGGGCGTCGGCGACACCTTTGCCGTGGCCTTTAAAGACGGCGGCAACACGATCGTCTTCGACAGCTACTACGTCTTCGGCGGCTCGTTTTTCGGCGAGATCGACCTCGCCTACGACACCGGTGGCCGCGGCGACGTCGACCTCGCTTTCAGCGGCGAGATGTACGGTGTCGCGTACTTCAACGGCAACGACGTCGTGTTGCAGCGCGTCGATTCGGGCGGCGGCATGGCCGGCGGCCCGGTCACCGTGGCCGACAACGG
Organism: uncultured bacterium; assembly: GCA_965371445.1. Taxonomy (GTDB): domain Bacteria; phylum Acidobacteriota; class Thermoanaerobaculia; order Multivoradales; family J023; genus DASWIG01. The sequence goes on from CBDUYN010000133.1 coordinate 9,561, forward strand.
ACGCCAACGCCTCCAGGTGGAGTGGACCGGGGCCGGCTGGGCGATGATGTGGCGCGGCTCGGACAACCATCTCTACTACGCCTTGGTCGATCTTTACGGCACGGTCGTCGCCGGGCCGCAGCAGGTCACGGCGAATCCGATCAGCCAGCGCGATTTCCACTTCCTGTGGACGGGCGACTTTTTCGGCCTCACCTGGTTGGAGAACCGCGGGCTCGATCCCGAGGGCGTCGAGATCTACTTCAACGTCCTCGACCTGAACGGCAATCCGACCCTCGGCGACGTCATGGTCCTCAATTCGGTTTACCACCCCGGCGCGCCCTACCTCTACTGGACGGGAGACCGCTTTCGCCTGGTGCGCGGCGGCGGCGCGGCGGGCTCCTTCGACGAGGACGGCATGCACGAAGACGAGATCCTCTCCGACGGCACCGTCTTTTCGAACGTCGGGCAGCTCACCAACCGCAGCAGTCCCGGGGCGATCGGCTGGAACGGCGTGACCCTGGGTCTCCTGTGGGGTCAGCTCCGCGAAACCTACTTCCAGACCAGCGAATGCCTGAACGACGCGACGCCTCCGGAGTGTCCGGGCCTGGGGGTTTCGAAGAGCGACACCGCGGTCGAGCTGGGCTGGAACGGCGTCGGCGACGGCGAGTCGACGATCTGGCGCTACAACCTCTACCGCGACGGCTTCATGCTCGCCGAGCTCTTCCCTTGGACCGAGAATTACTCGGACGCCGGTTACCGGCCGGGGGACGTCCACACCTACGAGGTTCGGGCGTTAAACGGCGCCTACCAGGAATCGCAGGGCTGTCCGGTCGAAACGTTTTCAACGGAGGTCGGTGACGGCAACGGCGACGGGGTGACCGACATCGCCGACGTCTTCTACCTGATCCAGTATCTCTTCGCCGGCGGCCCGGCGCCGCAGGGCGACGCCGACGCCAACGGCGACGGCACCCTCGACGTGGGCGATCTCTTCTATCTCATCAACTACCTCTTCGGCGGCGGTCCGCCGCCGATACCGCTGGTGCCGGGCGCCGCGGCCGACGTCCTGGCGCTGGGAACCGTCCAGGCCGACGCGGGCGCGACCGTAGAGGTGCCGGTCTACCTCCGTGACCTCAAGGGGACGCCCCTCGGCGGCGACGGCGCGGCGATTCAAGGGTTCGCCTTCCGGGTCGACTTCCCGGCCAAGGCGATCGCCTCGGCAACCTTCGTCCAGGCCGGGGTGACCGCCGGCAAGACGCCCGTCTTCCCGGTCGTGCGGGCGGCGAGCGATCACCTGGTGGTGCTGCTCAAATTCGGCCAGGCGAGCGATCCGCTCGAGTTCCGTCCCGACGCCCCGGCGCCCGGCGACCTGGTGGGTCGCCTCCGGCTCGAGCTCGCCTCCGGCCTCACCGAGGGGACGACGGTCGAGCTCGTCCTCGACGGTGCCTCGACCCTCGTCAACGACGACGCGACGGTGGCCGAATCGTCAGCCCGGGGGACCCTGGACCTCGTCGACGGTGCCGTGGTGGTCGGCGGCGATGCCCTCATCTTCAGCGACGGCTTCGAATCGGGCGACACGACGGTCTGGTCGGTCCGGGTCGGCGGCTGAGGAGGTCAAAACGATGCGAACCGCGAAGACCTCCTTTCTGACGATCGCGATCGTCCTCGGCGCCGCCGTCATGGCCGGTGCCGGGGACGGCGTCTGGACCACCACCTATCCCGGCGGCGGCAACCTGCCGGACCTGACCATCGACCCGGCGACGGGCCGCCTCGACGTGTCCCCGACCCATCGCGGCCTCTACGCCTCCACCGACGGTGGCACCAGCTGGACGAGCTACACCGACGGTAACCTCGGTCTGCCGTTCGGTTACAAGGACATCTCCACCGTCGTCCGGGGTCCCGACAGCAACCTGCACGTCATCACGAACCGCCTCTACCGCAGCGGCGACGACGGCGCCACGTGGTATTCCGCCGACACCGGGATCTCGGGCACCGTGACCTGCGTGGGCTTCGATCCCAGCGCCTCCCTGGTGCTTTACGCCGGCACCGAGTCGGGCGTGCTGTACAAGACGACCGACGGCACCGTCAGCTGGTCGGCGGTGGGTACCGGCCTGCCGGCCGAATTGATCAACACCATCGAGGTCGATCCGCTGACGGGCGCCAACGTCTACGTCGGCACCGCCGGGAGCGGCCTCTGGAAGTCCACCGACAGCGGCGCGAGCTTCGTCCGGATCGACAACAACGTCGTCCTGGGTGAGGTCGGCGACGTCGCCGTCGACCCCTCGAACCCGCAGGTGGTCTACGTCGCCGACGGCAGCTCGAACAGCGTCTACAAGTCGAGCGACGGCGGCGCCAGCTGGACGCAGCAGGCCCCGGCGTTCAGCTTCGCGGGCGGCGGGCCGACGATCCTGGCGATCGACCCCGGCAATCCCCAGATCCTCTACGTGGCGAGCCACGGCGAGGTCTGGAAGTCCGTCGACGGCGGCACCAACTGGACGTCCGTCGCGATCACCACGGTCCAGGTCGCCGCGGTCCATCTCGACCCGGCGATCCCGTCGACGCTCTACGCCGCCACCCACGGCGACGGCGTCTTCAAGTCGATCGACAGCGGCGCCACCTGGAACGAGGCTAACAACGGCCTCCAGGCCCGTCTCTTCCCGCACTCGGGAGCCCACAGCCTGCACTACGACGCCACCACCGCGAACCTCCTCTACACCGGCGCCCAGGCCGGCGGCTGGCGCAGCCTCGACAACGGCGTCACCTGGTCGCGGATGAACGGTCCCTGGCCCACCCTGATCATGGAAACCCGCGCCTCCGAGCCCGGGGTCGTCTGGGCGAAGAACAACGGCGTCTACAAGTCGACCGACAACGGCGTCACCTGGGCCGACGCCACGGGCGGCCTCTTCGGCGACTTCAACGACGGCGACCTGGCGCTCCATCCCACCGACCCCCTGACCGTCTACGTGGCCGGCTCCGGTTCCGGCTCCGTCGCCGACGGCATCTACAAGACCACCGATGGCGGCGTCACCTGGAACCCGGTGGTGAACGGCCTGGGCAACACCCTGGTGCACGCCCTCGCCGTCGACCCCGCCGACGGCGACGTCGTCTACGCCGGGGTCCCGGACTACGCCGGCCCCGGCGACGGCATCTACAAGACCACCGACGGCGGTGCCAACTGGTTCCAGCTCGGCGGCGGCCTGCCGTCGCCCATAAATCCCAACCAGATCGTCGTCCATCCCGCGGACTCGAACCTGGTCTACGTCGGCTCGGCGACCGACAACGGCGGCGTCTACCAATCGACCGACGGCGGCTCCAACTGGAGCCTCTTGATGTCGGAGAACGTCAACGCCGTGGCCGTGGATCCGGGAGATACGAGCCGCGTCTACGCCGGCACCTGGAACACCGGAGGCTTCTACCGCAGCCTCGACGGCGGCGCCAGCTGGGCGGTGATCAACACCGGGCTGCCGCAAAACCCTGGCATCCACGCGATTACGCTCGATCCCGCCAATTCCGCCCGGGTGCTGATCGGTACCGACGCGGGCGCCCTGGAATACACCTTCCAGGGCACCGTGACCCTGGAGGTCACGAACTCCGCCGACGGCGGCCCCGGGACCCTGCGCGACGCGATCACGCAGGCCAACCAGGACGGCGTGCCCAACCTCATCACCTTCTACCCCTCGGTGGCCGGCGACTACATCTGGCTCGGATCGCCGCTGCCGGCGCTCACCGAGGACTCGACCACGATCGACGGCGACCTCGAAGACGACTGCATCCCCGACGTCGGCGTCCACGGCGGCGGGCTCGGCGGCGACGGCATCCAGGTCAATTCGTCGTCGAACGTGATCGAAGGCCTGGTGGTGAGCGGCTTTGCCGGCAACGGCGTCATCCTCTCGCCCGACGCCGGCCCGCCCGCCGACAACAACCTGATCGTGTGTAACTACGTCGGCACCGACATGAGCGGCTTCTGGCCGGACGGCAACTTCTACGGCATCCACGTCCGGGGCGGCGGTACCGGCAACCAGATCGGCGCCCCCGGTCAGCCCAACGTCATCTCCGGCAATGACGGTCCGGGTCTGCACCTCATGGAGGGCCCGGGCACCGTGGTCCGTGACAACTTCATCGGCACCACCGCCGACGCCGGCTCTCCCCTCGCCAACAACGGACAGGGAGTGCTGATCCAGGGGCCCCAGCACGCCGTGGCCGGCGCCAGCAACTACCAGATCGGACCGGACAACCTCATCGCCTACAACAACGGTCCCGGCGTCATGGTGGAGGAGGGGCAGGTCGCCGCCTATCCCGACTTCGTCGCCCTGGTGCCCGACGCCACCGGCCAGTTCCCGGTGATGGAGTTCCACGCCCAGAACGGCTGCGGGCCTTTCGAGAGCCTCGACGGCCAGATCCCCGTGGACGGCTCCGGCAATCCCTTCGTCGAGAACTTCGGCGCCCGCTTCACCGGCACCTTGACCGTCGACGCGGCCGGCGACTACAACTTCGAGGTCAACAACTTCGACGTCGCGATCCGGGTCGTGGTCGGCGCCGCGACCGTCGTCGACTACGGCAACGGGGGCGCGCCGTCGAGCGGCACGATCTCCCTCGCCGCCGGCGACCATGCGATCGAGGTCGACTTCAGTCAGCCGACGGGCGACGCGGGCATCGACCTTCAGATCACCGGTCCCGGCTCGGCGACGCTTTCAAGCGGCGGTCAGCCGGGCCTCTTCGGCGAGCTCTTCCAGCTGCGCCTGCCCAGCGAGGGCAATTGGATTACCCAGAATTCGATCTTCGACAACACCGACGTGGGCATCCGGCTCGGCTCCTGCTCGGCGCGCGGCAACGACCCCGGCGACACCGACGTGGGGCCGAACACGCTCCTCAACTCGCCTGAGCTCGTGGGCGCGACCGACGATGGCGGCGGCCTCTACACCCCCCTCGGCACGGCCGAACCCGGGACGACCGTCGAGGTCTTCGCCGTCGCCGCCGATCCCTCGGGCTACGGCGAAGGTAAGCTCTTCCTCGCCACCGCCGTCGCCCCGGGCGGGACCTGGAGCGCCCTGATCAACCTGCCGGACGGCTACTTCGCGATCACCGCGACGGCTACCGACGCCAGCGGCAACACCTCGGAGTTCTCCCAGAACCTGGAGCTGCGGCCCAACGTCCTCGCGGTCAGCAACAACCTGGACAGCGGTCCCGGCTCGTTGCGCGACGCCTTGAACCAGGCCAACAGCGACGGCGTGTCGACCGAGATCTCGATCGATCCGGGTCTCGCGGGGCAGACGATCTTCCTGATCTCGGGTCTGCCGCCCCTGTCGGAAGGCGGGACCACCCTGGACGCCGATCTCGGCGGCGACTGCGTCCCGGACCTCGCGCTCGACGGCAGCCTCACCGGTGGCGCGGTCGGTATCGACGTAGTGTCGTCGAGCAACGTGGTGCGCGGGCTGGCAGTCCACAGCTTCCAGGCCACGGGCATCCACTTCGTACCGGGCGCCGACGGGAACGTCGTCGAGTGCAACCACGTCGGCACCGACCTCGGCGGCATCGCCGCGCTGCCCAACAGCGACGCGGGGATCAAGGTGCAGGGCGCCGACAACCGGATCGGCCCGGGCAACGTCATCGCCTACAACGCCCAACACGGCATCTTCGTCGAGGAGCTCTTCCCCAACACCGTCTACCCCGACTTTTCAGGCTTGACTCCGGACTATACGGGTGTCTTCCCGGTGATGGAATTCACCGACGACTGCGCCACTTTCCACAGCGTCGACGGCATCACGCCGACCGACGGCGGCGGCGCGCCCTTCACCGAGAACTTCGGCGGCCGCTTCACCGGTACCCTGAACGTGGACGCCGGCGGCGACTACAACTTCGAGCTCCAGAACCTCGACGATCTCGGGCGCATCGTCATCGACGGCAACTTCGTCGTCGACGAGACCTACTGCTGTCCGGTCGCCGCCTCCTACTATCTGAATGCCGGCGACCACACGATCGAGGTCGACTTCCTGGAGGGCGGCGGTTACGGCGGTTTCCGCCTCGAGATCACCGGGCCGGGCACCGCGACCCTGTCGACGGGCGGCCAGCCGGGCCTCACCGGCGAGCTCTTCCAGGTGCGACTCGCCGCCGAGCGCAACCGGATCACCCAGAACTCGATCTTCTTGAACGACGGCCTCGGCATCGGCTTCAACTGCTGCTGCGGCCCGACCCAGAACGACCCGGGCGACGCCGACGTGGGCTCCAACACGGTCCTGAACTTCCCCGAGCTGAGCTCGTTCCTCGACCTGGGCGGCGGCTCCTTCACCGTCGACGGTACGGCACCGCCCGACTCGACCGTCGAGCTCTTCGGCGCCGCCGCCGACCCCTCCGGCTTCGGCGAAGGCAAGGTCTACCTCGGCTCGACGACCGCCGACCCGGCCGGCAACTTCTCGCTCAGCCAAGTGCTGCCCGCCGAGTACGACGCCTTTACCGCGACGGCGACCGACGGTTCCGGCAACACGTCGGAGTTCTCGCAGAACCTGACGGTGAAGTCGCCCGACGAGGTCAACGTCGGCACGGCCGAAGGCTTCCAGGGCGACACGGTCGAGGTGCCGATCTACGTCCGCGACCTCGGCTCGACGCTCCTCGGCGTCGACCAGCCGGCGGGCAACAAGATCCAGGGCTTTACGTTCCAGGTACAGTTCCAGCCGCAGTGGAGCGTCCAGGCGATCAGTGCCTACCACTCGGGCACGACCGCCGGGCTGTCGCCGCTTTTCGACACGTTCACCACGACGGGCGACACGATCACCTACGTCGTCTCCTTCGACGAGGCGACGAACCTCGTCCCCTTGACGCTCGACGGACCCGGCCCCGGCGACGAGGTGGCGCGGCTCGTCGTCACGATTGATCCGGGAGCGGCGCCGAGCCCGATCAACCTCACCGTTCTGAACGGCACGACGCTTTCCAACCAGGCCGGCACCCTGACGGAGACTGAAGGCGCCCAGCTTGGTTTCGGCCATGGCTGGCTCAACGTCCGCACCCGCGCGGCGACGTCGCTCGACGCCGTGGCGCAATCGTCGTCCGACGTCCGTCTGCGCTGGAACGATCCCCAGGCCGACGAGACGGGCTTTCGTATCGACCGTTCGGACGACGGCGGCGGCTCCTGGTGGACGATCGCCACCGTCGGTCCCGACGACACGGAGTACTACGACTCGGGGCTCTCTCCGACGACGCTCTACTACTACCAGGTGACGGCGTTCAACGGCGGCGCCGACGCGCCGCCGTCGAACCTGGCTTGGGCCGAGACCTTCCCGGCCACCGCCGCCAGGACCTGCGTCACCCAGGTCGGCAACGACCACAGTTGGATGCGCTTTCCCTCCCCGGCGCACAACGGCACGATGTGGGCCAACGCCTTCTACGAGCGCAACGGCTCGACCGACGACGAGGTCTACTTCCAGTTTCACGACAGCTGGGGCAATCCACAAGGCGGCTGGGTGGCGCTCTCCGACAACGACACGCAGTCGCGTTTCCCCACCATGCGCTGGAACGGCAGCCATTTCGGCGTGATGTGGTCCGAGCACATGCGGGGTCCCGGCGGCGAGGTGACGTCGAACACCTTCTTCGGCCTTTTGGACGGCAACGGCCAGGTCGTCCGCAAGGGGGTCCGATTGTTCGACGAGAGCCCCAAGGGCAGCCTGAACAGCGACTACGAGTGGGCCTTCGACTGGGACGGCGGCGGCTGGGGCAACGTGGTCCCGGACTACTTCGTGCCGTCGTCGACGAACCTCGGCTTCTGGCGCTTCAGCGAGGACGGCGAGCTCCTGACCGGTCCGGTGCAGATCAGCTTCACCACCGGCGACGAGCGTGACGTCAGCGTGGTGTGGAACGGCAGCGAGTACGGCGTCGCCTGGCTGCACCACGAGGGCTCGACCCACGAGCTCCTCTTCCGGCGCTTCCTGCCCGACGGCTCCTCGCCCGATCCCGGTCCGACGACGGTGTGGCAGGCGGCGCCGGGCGAGGACGCGGCTTACACCAGCCTGGTGTGGAACGGCACCGGCTGGGCCGTGGCCTGGGACCTGGTCGACGCCGAGGGCTACTGGCCGCTCTACCTACGGCTCCTCGACGCGGACGGCACGCCCCTCGGTGCCGTCCAACGGATGAGCGACGACGAGGATCCCACCTGGCCGGGGTCCGGGCTCGGTCCCTACGACGAGCTCCCGGAGCTCGTCCTCCTGCCGGGCGGCGGCTACGTCGCCTACACGTCGAGCTACTCCTACATGAACGGCGCTTATGAGATCGCGCGCCTGGAGGCCGACGCCGCCGGCAACCGCGTGGGAGCGCGCACCGTCCTCTCCGACGACGACGGCCGGCACTCGATCTTCGGCAGGGTCGCCACCGACGGCAACGACCACCTGGTGGTCTACAGCGAGAATCGGCAGGGCAGCCAGGAGACCGGCGGCATGCTCGTGGCGCCTGACGGCTCGATCCTCTCCGGTCCCAACGACCACTCGGGCGGCCACAGCCCGGGCAACCACTATTTCCACACCGGCAGCAACCCGGCGGCGGTGACGCCGGTCCTCGACGGCTTCCTCGCCGTGTGGACCGACCAGGAGAGCGGCGTACCCCAGATCTACGGCCAGTACTTCGACGGCTCCGGCAACCCGTCGTCCTCCTGGTGGCCGCTCTCGGGCCGCCAGGTGAACGGCAAGCCGGGCTTCGAGGGCCTCGGCGACACCTTCGCGACCGCTTTCAAGGACGAGAACGACAACGTCGTCTTCGACCGCGCCCACGTCTTCGGCGGCTCGTTCCTCGGCGAGCCCGAGATCGCCTGGGGCACCGGCGGGCGCGGCGACGTCGACCTGGCGTTCTCCGGCGACACCTACGGCGTGGCCTACTTCAACGGCAATGACGTCGAGCTGCAACGCGTCGACATGAACGGCGGGCTGGTGGGAGGACCGATCACCGTCGCCGACAACGGACGCCAGGGCGCCCAGGTGCAGTGGACCGGAGCCGGCTGGGCTGTGATGTGGCGCGGTACGGGCGGTTACCTCTACTATGCCCTGGTCGACGCCTACGGCAACGTCGTCGCCGGGCCGACCCAGGCGACGGCGAACCCCGCCGACAACAGCCTCTTCCACTTCCTGTGGACCGGCGATTTCTTCGGGCTCGCCTGGCTGAACGGCGGCAGCGTCTACTTCAACGTCCTCGACCTCTCCGGCAATCCGACCCTCGGCGACGTCATGGTCGCCGATCCGGTCGGCTGGCCGGGAGGCCCCTGGCTCCACTGGACGGGCGACCGCTTCCGCCTGGTGCGCGGCGGCGGCGACGGCACGCGTCTCGTGGACGGCGTCCGCGAGGACGAGATCCTGCCTGACGGCACCGTCTTCCCCAACGTCCGCCAGCTCGCCAACCGGGGAAGGACCGGTGCCGCGGCCTACAACGGCACCACCCTCGGCCTGCTCTGGTTGCAGCTCAACGAGACCTTCTTCCAGACCAGCGAGTGCCTGAACGACGCGACGCCGCCGAGCTGTCCCAACGTGAGCCTCGCGACGAGCGACACCGCCGTGGTGGTCAACTGGGACGGCAGCGACGACCCCGAGTCGACGCTCTGGCGCTACAACCTCTACCGCGACGGCTACATGCTCGCCGAGGTCTTCCCACAGAATCAGCGCTACGACGACTTCGGCTACCGCCAGGACACCGTCCACACCTACGAGGTGCGGGCGATGAACGGCGCCTACCAGGAGTCCCAGAGCTGTCCGCTCGCCGTCTCCACCTACTCGACGACGGTCGGCGACGGCAACGGCGACGGCCTGACCGACGCGGCCGACGTCTTCTACCTCATCCAGTACCTCTACGGCGGCGGCCCACCGCCCCAGGGCGACGCCGACGCCAACGGCGACGACGTGCTCGACGCCGGCGACGTCTTCTACCTGATCAACCACGTCTTCGGCGGCGGCCCGCCGCCGCTGCCGCTGGTGCCCGGCGGTCCGGCCGACGTCCTGGCGCTCGGCACCGTCGAGGCCGACGCGGGCGCGGCCGTCGAGGTGCCGCTCTACCTCCGCGACCTTGAGGGGACGCCGCTCGGCGGCGGTGGGGAAGCGATCCAGGGCTTTGCCTTCCGGGTCGACTTCCCAGCCAAGGCGGTCGCCTCGGCGTCCTTTGTCCAGGCCGGGGTGACGGCGGGCAAGACGCCGGTCTTCCCTGTCGTCCAGGCGGCGAGCGATCACCTCGTCGTCTTGCTCAAGTTCGCGCGGGCGAGCGATCCGCTCGCGCTCCGTCCCGACGCCCCGGCGCCCGGCGACCTGGTGGGCCACCTGCGGCTCGAGCTCGCCACCGGTCTCTCCGCGGGCACGACGGTCGAGCTCGTCCTCGACGGCGCCTCCATCCTCGTCAACGACGACGCGACGGTGAGCGAGTCGCCGGCCAGGGGGAGCCTCGACCTTGTCGACGGAGCCGTCGTGATCGGCGATCCGTCGATCTTCGGCGACGGCTTCGAGTCGGGCGACACGGCGGCCTGGTCTTCCCGGGCAGGCGGCTGAGGTGAAGGAACCACAAATAGTGTTTCGTCCGTTTCCCGGACCTAAAAAGAAGCGCAATGCGATACACCAAGACCTGTACTCTGACGGTCATCCTCCTCCTCGTGGCCGCCGCCGTGGCGAACGCCGGCGCCGGCGTCTGGACCACCACCTATCCCGGCGGCGGCCTCCTGCTGGACCTGACGATCGACCCGGCGACGGGCCGCCTCGACGTCGCCCCGATCTACCGCGGGCTCTACGCCTCCACCGACGGCGCCGGCAGCTGGACGAGCTACACCGACGGCAACCTCGGCCTGCCGTTCGGTCACAAGGCCGTCTCCGCCGTCGTGCGTGGCCCCGACAGCAACCTCCACGCCCTCGTGTGGTCCGATGGTCGCCAAAGCCTCTTCCGCAGCGGTGCCGACGGCGCCTCGTGGTACCGCGCCGACACCGGAACCACAGGAGATCTGACCTGCCTGGGCTTCGATCCCACCAACTCGCTGGTGGTCTACGCGGGGAGCTCGCAGGGCACGCTTTTTAAGACGACCGATGGCACCGTCAGCTGGTCGCCGGTGGGTGCGGGCCTGCCGGCCGACGAGCTCATCACGATCGAGGTCGACCCTGTTACGCCGACGAACGTCTACGTTGGCTCCGCCGCGAGTGGCCTCTGGAAGTCCACCGACGGTGGGGTGAGCTTTACCGGAATCAACAACAACGTCGTCCTCGCCGAGGTCGGCGACGTCGCCGTCGATCCCTCGAATTCGCTGGTGGTCTACGCGGCCGTTCCCAGCTCGAACGGCCTCTACAAGTCGACCGACGGCGGCGCCAGCTGGACGCAGCTGGCACCCGCGTTCTTCTTCGCGAGCGGCGGCACGACGATCTTGGCGATCGACCCGACCAACACCCAGATCCTCTACGCGGCGAGCTACGGAGAGGTCTGGAAGTCCATCGACGGCGGCACCAACTGGACGTCCGTGCCGCTCACCCCCTCGGTCCAGGTCGGTGCGGTCCACCTCGACCCGGCGACACCCTCGACGGTCTACGCCGCCACCCACGGCGACGGTGTCTTCAAGTCGACGGACAGCGGCGCTACCTGGAGCGAAGCCAACAATGGACTGCGGGCTCGCCTATTCCCACACTCGTATGCCCACAGCCTGCACTTCGATGCCAGCACTCCGGGTCTCGTCTACAGCGGCGCCCAGGTCGGCGGCTGGCGCAGCACCGACAGCGGCGCGACCTGGTCGCGGATGAACGCGCCCTGGCCCACCCTGATCATGGAAACCCGCGCGTCCGAGCCCGAAACCGTCTGGGCCAAGTTCAACGACGTCTGGAAATCGACCGACAACGGCGTGACCTGGGCCGACGCTTCGGGCGGCTTCCTCTGTTGCTTCAACAACGGCGACATGGTGCTCCATCCCACCGATCCCCTGACCGTCTACGTGGCCGGATCGGGCTCCCAGTCGATCGCCGACGGGATCTACAAGACCATCGACGGTGGCGTCACCTGGAACCTGGTGACGAACGGCCTGGCGAACACCCTGGTGCACACCCTGGCCATCGACCCCGCCAACGGCGACGTCGTCTACGCCGGGGTCCCCGAGTACGCGGCGCCGGGCGACGGCATCTACAAGACCACCGACGGCGGCGCCAACTGGGTGCAGCTCGGCGGCGGCCTGTCGTCGCCCATGAATCCCAACCAGATCGTCGTCCATCCCGCGGATTCCAACCTGGTCTACGTCGGCTCGTCCGGCGTCTACCGGTCGACCGACGGCGGCGCCAACTGGACCTTTCTCTTTGGGGAGAACGTCAACGCCGTCGCCGTGGATCCGGGAGATACGAACCGAGTCTACGTCGGCACCTGGTATACCGGGGGCTTCTACCGCAGCCTCGACGGCGGCGTCACCTGGGCGGTGGTGACGACGGGACTGCCGCAAAAACCCGGAATCCACTCGATCGCGCTCGATCCGGCCAACTCCGACCGGGTGCTGATCGGTACCGACGCGGGCGTCTGGGAATACACCTTCCAGGGCACCGTGACCCTGACGGTCACCAGCGGGGCCGATAGCGGCGCCGGGTCGCTCCGCGACGCGATCACACAGGCCAACCAGGACGGCGTGCCCAACGTCATCACCTTCGCTCCGTGGATGGCCGGCGGCGGCTTCGGCCCCGCGCCCCAGTCGGACCTGCCGGCGCTCACCGAGGGCTCGACGACGATCGACGGCGACCTCGACGACGACTGTGTGCCCGACATCGAGCTCAGCGGCTGGCAGGCACCCGGCCAGGGTCTCCGCGTGTACTCGTCGAACAACGTGATCAAGGGCTTGGCGATCAACAGCTTTCCCTCCGACGGCATCCACATCGCCCCCTGGGGCTCACCGGCCGACAACAACCTCGTGGTCTGCAACTACGTCGGCACCGACTTGAGCGGCATGTGGGCAGCCGGCAATGCCGGCTCCGGCCTGCACATCCTGGGCAGCTTCAACCAGATCGGCACCGCTGGCCAGCCCAACGTGATCTCGGCCAACGGCAACGGCATCAGCTTCAACGCCGCCACCGGCAACGTGGTGGAGGGCAACTTCATCGGTACCACCGCCGGCGGCTCGGGCCCGCTCGGCAACGTGACGCAGGGGATCGCCATTAGTGGTTACAGCGGCCCGGCCATGGACCAGCAAATCGGTCCGGACAACGTGATCGCCTGGAACGGTAACGAAGCCGTCTACGTGACCGACGGCTTCGACGACCGCTATCCCGACTTCTCCGGTCTCACGGCCGATGCCACCGGCCAGTTTCCGCTCATCGACTTCGCGGGCTCCCCGGACGGATGCGGAGCGTTTACCAGCGCCGACAGCCAGACCCCGGTCGACGGCGACGGCGCGCCCTTCCTCGGGCACTTCGGCGCCCGCTTTACCGGCACGCTCAGCGTCGACACGGCCGGCGGGTACACCTTCGACCTCGAGGTCGACGACGGCGACGGCGGCCGCATCCTGGTCGACGGCTCGGTGGTGGTCGACGGCAGCGTCTGCTGCGGACCCTTCTCCGGCAACACCTCTCTCGCCGCCGGGGATCACTCGATCGAGGTCGACTACCGCCACGACTACTGGTCGGCGCGTTTGGTGGTGGGGATCTCGGGTCCCGGTACGGCTACCCTGTCAAGCGGCGGCCAGGGCGGCCTCTGGGGTGAGCTCTTCCAGCTGCGGATCCCGGCCGAGGGCAACACCGTCACTCGCAACAGCATCTTCGACAACCAGCTGAAGGGAATCACGTTGGAGAGTGGCTGCGGCTCGACGACCAACGACCCCGGCGACCTCGACAAGGGGGCCAACACGCTCCTCAACTCGCCCGAGCTCACCGGCTCGAGCGACGACGGCGGCGGCCTCTACACGGTCAGCGGCACGGCCGAGCCCGACGCCACGGTCGAGCTCTTCGCCGCCGCACCCGATGCCACGGGCGCCGGCCAGGGCAAGGTCTTTCTCGCTTCCGGCGTTGCCACGCTCGGCGTCTTCAGCATCCAGGTCAACCTGCCGGGGGGCTTCTTCGCGGTGACCGCGACGGCCACCGACACGAGCGGCAACACCTCGGAGTTTTCCTCGAACCTGGGGCTCCGGACCCACACCCTCGCCGTTCGGAACACCCTCGACAGCGGTCCCGGCTCGCTGCGCGACGCCATCGAGCAGGCTAACAGCGACGCCACGACGACCGAGATCTCGATCGATCCGGGCCTCGCCGGCCAGACGATCCACCTGTTCCAGCCGCTGCCTTCGCTCACCGAGGACGGCACCACGCTCGACGCCGACCTCGGCGGTGACTGCGTCCCCGACCTCGAGCTCGACGGTAGCCTCGCGGGATGGGGAGACGGCTTCCAGGTGCAGTCCGACAACAACCTGATCCGCGGCTTCGTCATCAACCGTTACCCGCACACCGGCATCTACATCGACCAGGGAACGCAGAACAACGTCGTCGAGTGCAACTACGTCGGCACCGACATGAGCGGCACCGCACCGGCTCCCAACAACGCCGTTGGGATGCTCGTGTATGGACTGGACCACACGATCGGTCCCGGCAACGTCATCGCCTACAACCGCGAACATGGCGTCTCCGTCGACGACTGGCAGCCGGAGAGCTATCCCGATTTCGAGGGTCTCGTTCCCGATTCCACCGGCGTCTTTCCGGTGATCGACTTCCAAGACGACTGCACCGCCTTCTCCAGCATCGACGGCATTACCCCGCTCGACGGCAGCGGAGCACCTTTCGCGGAGTCTTTCGGTGCCCGCTTTACCGGTACCTTGAACCTCGACCAGAGCGGCGATTACTACCTGGAGCTCCAGAACACGGACGACAGGGCACGTCTGCTGCTCGACGGAGCGCTGGTCCTGGAGTGCGACTGGTGTGATCCTTCGACCACGATGTACCTCGACGCCGGCGACCACTCGATCGAGATCGACTACCTCGAAGGCTGTGGCAACGCCAGCCTACGCTTATGGATCGACGGTCCCGGCAACGCGACCCTGACCAGCGGCGACGATCAACCGGGCCTCGACGGCGAGTTTTTCCACGTCCGGATTCCGAGTGAGCGAAACACCGTCACCCAGAATTCGATCTTCGACAACGAGGCCCTCGGCATCGGCTTCAACTGCAACCACTGCGCCCTGCCCAACGATCCCGGCGACGTCGACGTCGGTCCCAACACGATGCTCAACTTCCCCGAGCTCAACTCCTTCACTGACTTGGGCGGCGGCTCCTTCATCCTTTCCGGCACAGCACCGCCCGACTCCATCGTCGAGGTCTTCGGCGCCGTTCCCGATCCCACAGGCCACGGCGAAGGCAAGGAGTACCTCGGCTCGACCGTCGCCGATCCCGGCGGCAATTTCTCGACCGCAGTCGTCCTGCCGGCCGAATTCGAGGCCTTCACCGCCACCGCCACCGACGCGGTCGGCAACACCTCCGAGTTTTCGCTGAACCTTGCCGTCAAGTCGCCCGACGAGGTCAACCTCGGCGTCGGCGAGGGTTTTCAGGGCGACACGATCGAGGTGCCGGTCTACGTCCGCGACCTCGCGGCGACGCCGCTCGGCATCGATCGGCCGGCAGGCGAGAAGATCCAGGGCTTTACGTTCCAGGTGCGGTTTGAGCCGGCGTCGAGCGTCCAGGCGGCGAGCGCCTATCATTCGGGCACGACCACCGGGCTTTCACCGCTTTTCGACACGTTCGTCACCACGGCCGACACCATCACTTACATCGTTTCGTTCGACGAGGTGACGAACCTCGTCCCGTTGACGCTCGACGGACCGGGCGCCGGCGACGAGGTGGCGCGTCTCGTCCTGACGATCGATCCCGCGGCGCCGCCCAGCCCGATCAGCCTGACGGTCTTGAACGGCACGACGCTTTTGAACCAGGCCGGTACGTCGAGCGAGACCGAAGGGGCTTTCCTCGCCTTCGGCCACGGCTCGGTGAACGTCCGTTCCCGCGCCGCGACCGCCGTCGACGCGACGGCGCTGTCGTCGTCCGAGATCCGCCTCCGGTGGAACGATCCCCAGGCCGACGAGACCGGCCTGCGCGTCGAGCGCTCCGACGACGGCGGCGGCTCCTGGTCGACGGTCGCCACCCTCGGCGGCGACGACACCGAGCACGTCGACGGCGGCCGGCTTCCGGCCACCCTCTTCTACTACCGGGTCGTCATGTTCAACGGCGGCGCCGACGCGCCGCCGTCGAACCTGGCCTGGGCCGAGACCTTCCCAGCTTCGGCCGCCAAGACGTGTGTCACCCAGGTGAGCGACGACCACACCTGGGCTCGCTTCCCGTCGCCGGCTTATAACGGCACCCTGTGGGCCACCGCCTACCAGGAGCGGGTGAGCTCGACCAACGACGAGATCTTCTTCCAGTTCCTGGATTCGTGGGGCAACCCGGCGGGTAGCACGGTCCGGATCACCGACAACGACATGATGTCGCAGCTTCCCAGCCTGCGCTGGAACGGCTCCAACTTCGCCATGATCTGGAGCCAGCACATGCGAGGTCCCAACGGCGAGATCACCTCGAACAGCTTCTTCGCCCTGGCCGACGCCAACGGACAGATCGTGCGCAACGGGGTCCGCCTGCTGGACACGCCGACTCTCGGTGGCTTGAACAGCGATCTCGACTGGACGTTGGAGTGGGACGGCGGAAGCTGGGGCTACTTCAGCGCCGACTACTTCAATCCCCCGTCGTCGAACGTCGGCTACTGGCGTTTCAGCGAGGAGGGCGAGCTCCTGACCGGACCCGTACAGATCAGCTCGACCGCCGGCCAGGAGGGGGACGCCACCGCTGCCTGGAGCGGCAGCGAGTACGGCGTGGCCTGGCAGCACTACTTCGGCGACACCACCGAGGTCCTCTTCCAGCGCATGCTCGGCGACGGCACGCTGGTCGGAGGCCCGGTGACGGTCTGGCAGAGCGCGCCCGGTGAGTGGGCTCAGTACACCAGCGTCGAGTGGAACGGCGCCGGCTGGGCGGTGGCCTGGACCGTGGCCGAGGCCGACGGTAACTGGAGGATCTACCTGCGTCTGCTAGACGCAGCGGGCGCGCCTTCCAGTCCGGTCAAGCGGCTGAGTCACGACTACGATCCCGACTTTCCCGGCGAGGAGCGTTGGATCTCCGAGGAGGACCCCGAGCTCCTCGCCCTGCCGGGCGGCGGTTACCTCTGCTACACGCTGAGCTACAGCTATCACAGCGGCGAGTACGAGATCGCCCGCTACGAGGCCGACGTCAACGGCGACCGCCTGGGCGACCGGACCTTCGTGAGCGATGAGGACGGCGCCATCTCGGCCTGGCCGCGGGTGGCCACCGACGGCACCGACCAGCTCGTGGTCTGGAACGAGCACCGCCAGGGGAGCCAGGAGACCGCCGGCGCTCTGGTGGCTGCCGACGGCTCGGTGCTTTCCGGGCCCAACGACCTGAGCTGCTGTCACAGTCCTGGCGACGGCTACTGGTTTCAGTCGATCGGCAACTGGCGGGTCGTGCCTTACCTGGGCGGCTTCCTGAACCTGTGGACCGACGCCGCGGCCGGACCCTGGCAGATCTACGGTCAGATCTTCGACAGCGCCGGCAATGCGGCGACGAGCTCGTTCCTGCTCTCGGGCCGCGACGTCCGCGGGCTCCCGGCGGCCGAGGCCCTGGGCGACACCTTCGCGGTGGCTTGGAAGGATTCCAGCAACGCCGTGATCTTCGACCGCCACCAGGAAGGCGTCGGCTCCCTCCTGGGCGAGGTCGAGGTGGCCTACGACACCGGCGGCCGCAGCGGCGCCGCCCTGGCCTGGAGCGGCGAGCTCTACGGCCTGGCCTACTTCCACGGCAACGACGTGGTGCTGCAGCGCCTCGACTTGGGTGGCGGTGTCGCGGGACCGCCCACGGTGGTGGCATCGGGTGGCCGCAACAACCTGCAGGTCCAGTGGACCGGCGCCGGCTGGGCGCTGATGTGGCGCGGCTCCGGCGGTGCGCTCTACTACGCCCTGGTGGACCTCCACGGCACCGTGACCTTGCCCGAGACCGTGGTCGTACTCAACCCGGCCGCCTCGTGGTTCCACTTCCTGTGGAACGGCGAAGCCTTCGGGCTCGTCTGGTACGAAGACCGCGGCCTCGATCCGGAGGGCAGAGAAATCTACTTCAACGTCCTGGATCTCAACGCCACGCCGACCCTGCCCGACGTCATGGTGCTGAGCTCGTACTACTCCGGTGGCTGGCCCCAGCTCTATTGGCAGGGTGACCGTTTCCACCTGGTTCGTGGCGGCGGAGCCACCGGCTCCTTGCTGGAAGACGGCATTCACGAGGACGAGATCCTGCCCGACGGCACCCTCATCTCCAACGTCCGCCAGCTCAGCAACCGAGGGGCTCCGGGCTGGGTGGCGTGGAACGGCACGACTGCGGGGGTCCTGTGGAACCAGAATCGCGAGCTCTACTTCCAGACCACGGCCTGCCTCGACGACGCGACGCCGCCGGAATGTCCGGCTTTGAACCTGTCGACGAGCGCCGCCGCCGTCGAGCTCGACTGGAACGGCGTCGACGATCCCGAGTCGACGATCTGGCGCTACAACCTCTACCGCGACGGCTACATGCTCGCCGAGCTCTTTCCACAGACGCAGAGCTACTCCGACGGCGGCTACCGTCAGGACAGCGTTCACACCTACGAGGTTCGCGCCATGAACGGCGCCTACCAGGAGTCGCAGAGCTGTCCGGTCGAGACCTACTCGACGACGGTGGGCGACGGCAACGGCGACGGGGTGACCGACGTGGCCGACATCTTCTACCTGATCCAGTACCTCTTCGCCGGCGGACCGCCGCCCCAGGGCGACGCCGACGCCAACGGCGACGACACCCTCGACGTGGGCGACCTCTTCTACCTGATCAACCACGTCTTCGGCGGCGGCCCGCCGCCGGTGCCGCTGGTACCGGCCGGCGCCACCGCCGACGTCCTCTCGCTGGGTTCCGTCGAGGGGGCGGCGGGGTCGACGGTCGACGTCCCAGCTTACGTACGCGACCTCACCGGCACGCCGCTCGACGAAGCAGGGGAGGGCATCCAGGGCTTTGCTTTCCGGGTCGACTTCCCGGCCTCGGCGGTGACGTCGGCGACTTTCGTCCAGGCGGGCCGTACGGCTGGCAAGACGCCGGTCTTCCCGATCGTCCAGTCGGCGGCGGATCACCTGATCGTGCTTTTGAGCTTCGCGGAGGCGAGCGATCCGCTGGTCTTCGTCCCCGACGCCGCAGCGCCGGGAGACCTCGTCGGCACGGTCCGCCTGGAGCTCGCCGCGTCTCTCGCTGTCGGAACGAGGTTCGACTTGACGCTCGACGGCGCTTCGATGCTGATCAACGGCGACGCGACGATAGCGGAGTCGCCGGGGCGGGGGACGCTCGCGCTTGTCGACGGCTCGGTCGAGGTCGATCAGTCCTCCTGCATCTATGCGATCGATCCGACGAGCGCGAGCTATGACCTGAGTAGTGGTTCCGGCAGCGTGAGCGTGACGGCGGGAAGCGGATGCGGCTGGACGGCGGTGAGCAACGACGCGTGGATTACGGTGACGTCGGGGTCGAGTGGCAGCGGCGACGGAAGCGTGGGCTATTCGGTCGCGGCGAACACTGGCCCGGCGCGTACGGGGACGGTCACCATCGCGGGTCAGACGTTCACGGTCAATCAGTCCTCCGGGTGCGCGTATGCGATCGATCCGACGAGCGCGAGCTATGACCTGAGTGGTGGTTCTGGCAGCGTGAGCGTGACGGCGGGAAGCGGATGCGGCTGGACGGCGGTGAGCAACG
>CBDUYN010000134.1:0-29057 GCA_965371445.1 uncultured bacterium
GCGGCGTTTCGACCGGCTGGCGGTGCGGCGGATGATGGATCAGCTCCAGCGTCTCCTCCGCGGTCTGCCTTCCGGCGTCCGACTCGGCGAGCTGCCCTGGCTGAGCCCGGCCGAGCGGCAACAACTCTTGGTGGAGTGGAACGCCACCGCGACCGAGTACGACCGCACGACCTTGATCCATTACCGGGTCGAGGCCCGAGCGGCGCGCCACGGCGACTCCCCGGCGGTGGAGCTCGGCACCGGCGAAGATCGGCAGTGGCTCACCTACCGCCAGCTCGACGAACGCGCCAACCGCCTGGCGCAACGCCTGCGGGCTCTGGGCATCGGTCCGGAAGACCGCGTCGCTCTCTGGCTGGAACGTTCCCCCGATCTGATCGTCGCCCAGCTGGCGACCCTCAAGGCAGGCGGCGCCTACGTACCGCTCGATCCGGCCTGGCCCAACGAGCGGCTGGAGTTCGTGCTCCGCGACACCGGCGCCCCGGTGGTCCTGACCCAGGAGTCGCTGGCCGTCCGGCTGCCGCGGGACGGCGCCCGGATCCTCCGCCTGGACGGCGAGCGCGAGGCGCTCGCGCGCGAGATAGCCAGCAGCCCCTCGGTTCCCGCGACCGCCGGCCAGCTCGCCTACGTCATCTACACCTCGGGCTCCACCGGCCGGCCCAAGGGAGTCGAGGTGACCCACGCCTCGCTGGCCAACCTGATCGCCTGGCACCAGCGGGTGCACGGCGTCACCGCCGCCGACCGCGCGACGCAGCTGACCGGGCTGGCCTTTGACGCCTCGGTGTGGGAGGTGTGGCCCTATCTGACGGCCGGTGCCTGCCTCTGTATGCCGTGCGAGGGGAACCTGGCCCAGGCGGACCAGCTGATCGAATATCTGGCGCGGCAGAAGGTGACGATCAGCTTCCTGCCGACGCCGCTGGCCGAGTTGGCGATGCAGGAGTCGTGGCCCCCGGAGGCCTCTCTCAGGCGGCTCCTGACCGGCGGCGACAAGCTCCACTTCGCGCCGCGGGAAGGCTTCTCCTGGCGGCTGGTCAACCAGTACGGACCGACCGAGAGCACCGTCGTCGCCACCTGGGCCGAGGTGGGCGCCGGGCTGCCGGGAGCACCGCCCGTCGGGCGACCGATCGACAACGTTCAGACCTACGTGCTCGACCGCGAGCTGCAGCCGGTACCGGTCGGCGTCCCTGGCGAGCTGGTGATCGGCGGCGACGGGCTGGCCCGCGGCTACCTGCGGCGGCCGGCGCTGACCGCCGAGAAGTTCGTCCCCGATCCGTTCGGCGACACGGCCGGCGGCCGGCTCTACTGCACCGGCGATCTGGCGCGCCACCGCGGCGACGGCGAGATCGAGTTCATGGGGCGCATCGACCACCAGGTCAAAGTGCGCGGCTTCCGGATCGAGCTCGGCGAGATCGAGGTGGCGCTCGGCGAGCACCAGGCGGTGCGCGAAGCCGTGGTCTTGAGCCGCGAGGACGCCCCGGGCGAGAAGCGGCTGGTCGGCTACATCGTGGCGATGCGGGAGCCGGCGCCCACCGTCAACGAGCTGCGGGCTTTCCTCCGCCAGCGGCTGCCCGACTACATGGTGCCTGCGGCCTTCGTCGTCCTCGACGAGCTGCCGCTGACCCCCAACCGCAAGGTCGACCGCCGGGCGCTGCCGGCGCCGGAGAGCATGCGGCCCGAGCTGGCGCAGGAGTACGTCGCCCCCCGGACCCCGGAGGAGGAGCGCCTGGCCGCGATCTGGGCCGAGGTCCTGAAGCTCGATCGGGTCGGACGCCAAGACAACTTCTTCGAGCTCGGCGGCGACTCGATCCTCAGCATCCAGGTCGTCGCCCGGGCCGCGGAGGTAGGCTTGCGGCTGACTCCGAAGCAGCTGTTCGAGCACCCGACGGTCGGCGAGCTGGCGGCGGTGGCCGGCGCTGCCGGCGAGCGCCTCGGCGAGCAGGGTCCGGTCACCGGCGAAGTGCTGCTGACGCCGATCCAAAGGTGGTTCTTCGACCTCCGGCTGCCGCGGCCCGAACAGTTCAACATGGCGCTTCTGCTCACTGTCGCTCCCGAGCTCGACGCCGGGGTGCTGGCGTCGGCGGCGCGGCAGGTCGCGGCCCACCACGATGCCCTGCACCTGCGTTTTTCCCGCCGTAGCTCGGGGGGCTGGCGACAGGAGCACGCTCCGCCTGAGCCGCTGACAGTGGCCGAGATCGACCTCGGAGCCCTCGCGCCGGAGGCCCGTGGGGCGGCGATCGCGGCGATCGCGGAGCGCCAGCATGGCGGCCTCGACCTGGAACGTGGACCCCTGGTGCGGATGACCTGGTTCCAATTCGGCGAAGGGGAACCGGGCCGCCTGTTGATCATCGTCCACCACCTGGTGATGGACGTGGTGTCCTGGCGCATCCTGCTCCAGGACCTGGCGGCGGCCTGCGAGCAACTGCGCCGCGGCGAGGCGGTCGAGTTGCCGCCCAAGTCGACCTCGTTCCAGAGCTGGGCAGAGCGGCTCGCGGAGCATGCCCGCTCGGCGGCCCTCGATCCCGAGAGCGAGTATTGGACGGCGCCGGCGCGGCAATGGGTCGACAGCCTGCCGCGTGACGAGCCCGGGGGCGCCAATGTCGAGGCCTCGGCACGCACCGTGGCCGTGGCCCTGACGGAGGACGAAACCGCGGCGCTCGTCAGGCAAGCACCCCGGGCCTACCGCATGCGGGTTGACGAGGTGCTGTTGACCGCTCTCGCCCGAACGCTTCGAGAGGTGACCGGCAGCGGATCGGCGCTGATCGACGTCGAGGGCCATGGCCGCGAGGAGCTTTTCGAGGAGGTCGATCTCTCACGCACCGTCGGCTGGTTCACTACCCTCACGCCGATTTTTCTGGAGCTGCCTCCGGGCGATGACGAGGCCGCTGCTCTGAAAGCGGTGAAGGAGCAGCTGCGGCGCGTCCCTCACCGCGGCATCGGCCATGGTCTGCTTCGTTACCTGCGGCAGGACTCCGAATTTGCCGCCGAGCTCGAAGCGTTGCCTTCGCCGGAGGTGAGCTTCAACTACCTCGGTCAGTTGGATCAGGGGATGCCCGAATCTTCGCTCTTCGCCCCGGCGCCGGAAGCGATCGGCTCGGGTCGCGACCCCCAGGCCCCCCGCACCCACGTGCTGGGCGTCAACTGCAGCGTCGCCGGCGGCAGGCTCCGCATCGAGCTCAACTACAGCGCCCTGCTCCACCACCAGGCGACGGTCGAAGACCTGGCACAACGCTGCCAACAGCACCTGAAAGACCTGATCGCCCACTGCCGCTCGACCGAGGGTGGTTTCACGCCCTCCGATTTTTCCCTGGTGGAAGTCGATCAGGAGAAGCTCGACAAGGTCGTGGCGCGGTTCAGCCGCAAGCGGCGGCGGCAGGCGGAAGACGGCAGGAGAGAAGATCGAGCCAGGCTAGAGTGAACCGTTGCTCGGTGGCCTCTCCACAGGATGGAAAGACGATGAGTCGAAAGAACAGCCAGAAGAGTCCTGGGACGAATCTCGAGGAACGTGACGTGATCGAGGACATCTATCCGCTCTCACCGATGCAGGAGGGCATACTCTTCCACGCCCTCTCCGGCGAGCAGGATGTCTACTTCGAGCATTACCAATGCACTCTCGTCGGCGATCTCGACCTGCCGGCCTTCCAGCGGACGTGGCAGCGCCTGACCGACCGCCATGCGGTGCTGCGCACCGCCTTCGACTGGGAAGACCTCGACGAGCCGGTCCAGGTGGTGCTGCGCCGGGTCGAGCTGCCGATCGCCCACCATGACTGGCGCCACCTGCCGGAGGCCGAGCAGCGGCAACGGCTCGAAGCCCTGCGGATGGAGGATCTGGAGCGGGGCTTCGAGCTCGACGACCCGCCGCTCATGCGCCTGACCCTGGTCCGGACCGCCGACCGCGTTCATCGTCTGGCCTGGAGCTTCCATCACCTGCTGCTGGACGGTTGGTCCTCTTCCCTGCTTCTCCAGGAGGCCTTCGCCGTCTTCGACGCGATGCGCCGCGACGAGGAGCCTCAGCTGCCGCCGACCCGGCCCTATCGGGACTACATTGCTTGGCTCAAGCGCCAGGACCCGGGGCGGACGGAAGGCTTCTGGCGGCGGCAGCTGGCCGGCTTTACCCGGTCGACCCGGCTGCAGATCGACGGTGGAGGAACCGGCACCGCCGCCGGCCACCGCAGTCAGAAGCTGCGCATCGACGCCGAGCGGACGGCGGCGCTCAAGGCCTTCGCCCGCCGCCACCAGCTGACCTTGAACACCCTGCTGCAGGGAGTCTGGGCGCGGATCCTCGGCACGTACGGGGAGAGCGACGACGTCATCTTCGGTGTGACGGTCTCCGGCCGGCCGCCGCAGCTGCGTGGCGTCGAGAAGATGGTCGGGCTGTTTATCAACACCCTGCCACTGCGCGTGCGCCTGCCGCCGACCGAGCCGCTGCTGACGTGGCTCAAGCGGCTGCGACGTCTGCAGGTGGAGCTTCAGGAGTTCGAGCACGCCCCCCTGGCTCAAGTCCAGCGGTGGAGCGACGTCCCCCAGGGCGAGCAGCTGTTCGACTCCCTGCTGGGGTTCGAGAACTATCCCTTGGGAGGAGAGGAGCAGCAGGGCAGCCTCGAGATCCGCGATCCCCGACCGACCCAGCAGACCAACTATCCCCTGAACCTCGCGGTTCTGCCAGGGGAGCGGCTCGACCTTTTGCTGATCTATGACGTCGGCCGTTTCGAGGCGGCCACGATCGAGGGTCTGCTCGAGCATCTCGGGACGTTGTTGCGGAGCGTGACGGAGGATCCCGAGCGCCCCCTGGGGCGCTGGTCGCTGCTCGACAGCGCCGCGCGCCGGCAGCTCTTGGCGCCCTGGCATCCTGCCGCGGCGACCGGCGAGCACTGGCAGCCGATGCCGGCAGCGGGGCCGGAGGATCTTTCGGTCTATCTCCTGGACCGCGCGTTGGAACCGGTTCCCGTCGGCTTGCGCGGAGCGGTCTGTCTGGCCGGCGCCGGGCTGCCCGGGGGGGACCTCCGGGGCCCTCGGGCGACGGCGGAACAGTTTCTCCCCGATCCATTCTCCGCCACACCGGGCACCCGGATGGCGCGCACCGGAGACCTCGGACGGCGCACGCCCGAGGGGGACCTCGAGCGCGCCGGCGCCACCGGTCGCAGGGTGTGGATCGGCGATCACCGCCTCGACCTGGGGGAGATGGAGGCGGCGCTCCTGGCCGATCCGGCGATCGACGACGTCGCGGTGGTGGAGCGGTCCTCATCCTCCGGGCCGCAGCTCGCGGCCTACTTGGTGACCTCCGGGCCGTGGCGGCCGGAGCGGTTGCGGACGCGGCTCGACGGATGGCCCGTGGTGCCGGCCGCCTGGGTGCCGGTGGCGCGGCTGCCGCTCCTGGCCGGCGGCGAGGTCGACCAAAAGGCCCTGGCACGGCTGGAGGTGATCGACGATCAGCTGATCGGGCGCTGGGAAGAAAACCTCGGAACGCTGCCGGGGATCGACGAGGTGGCGGTGGTGGCGCGGGAGACGGCCGAGCCGCGATCGCCGTACCATGTCTTGGACCTGCTGCCGGACGGTCAGGCGGCGATGGACGGCGTCGATGAGCCGCTGGCGACCGCCGCCGAGCCAGGCGCGGCGGGCGACGAAGCACCCGCGGCGGCGCCGGGGGCGCCCGCGATCATTCACGGGCCGGCCCTGGAGCTTCCGGCGGCGGCTCCCACCACTCTGGCGGGTGCCCTCGAACGCGCCGCCGCTCTGCAGCCGGAGCGCGGGATCGTCTACATCCAGGGCGACGGATCGGACACGTTTCAAACCTATCCGGAGCTTCTCGAGCAAGCCGAACGGCTGCTCGCCGGGCTGCGCGCGCTGGGGCTCGAGCCGCAGGACAAGGTGCTCTTCCAGCTCGACGTGCTGGAAGATTTCATCGCCGCCTTCTGGGCCTCGATGCTGGGGGGCTTCGTGCCGGTACCGCTGTCGATCGCGCCCACCTACGATCAGCCCAACGCCGCAGTCACCAAGCTGGGCAACGCCTGGCGGATGCTCGACCGGCCGCTGGTCCTCTGCGGCCGCGAGTTGGCTCCCGCGGTCCGTTCGCTGTCGGATCTGCTGGGGCTCGAAGGCCTGCGGGTCGAAGGGGTCGACGACCTGCGCCGGCACCCGCCGGACCGGGATCGCCAGGCGTGCCAGCCGGACGACCTGGCCCTCCTGCTTCTGACCTCGGGCAGCACTGGGCTGCCCAAGGCGGTCATGCAGAGCCATCGCGCCTTGCTGACGCGCTCCGCCGCCGTGGGCCGCAACAACGGCTTCGTGCCCGAGGACGTGTCGCTGAATTGGATGCCGCTCGATCATGTCGGTGGGATCGTCATGTTCCATCTCCGCGACGTCTACGTCGGCTGCCGGCAGATCCAGGCTCCGACCTCGACGGTGCTCGAAGATCCCCTGCGCTGGCTCGACTGGATCGAACGTTTCCAGGCGACCGTCACCTGGGCGCCGAATTTCGCCTTCGGACTGGTCAACGATCGAGCCGACGAGATCGCCCGCCGCCAGTGGGATCTATCCTCGATGCGCTTCATCCTCAACGGCGGCGAGGCCATCGTCGCCAAGACGGCGAGGACTTTCCTCCAGATGCTCCGCTCCCACGCCCTGCCGGAGACCGCGATGAAGCCGGCCTGGGGGATGTCGGAGACCTGCTCCGGCATCACCTACAGCCATCACTTCACCGTCGACTCGACCCGCGACGAGAATCTGTTCGTGGAGGTGGGAGCCCCGGTGCCCGAAGCCTCGGTCCGCATCGTGGACGCCGAGGATCGGGTGGTCTCTGAGGGCACGGTCGGCCGGCTGCAGGTCAAAGGGCCGATGATCACCGCCGGGTACTATCGAAATCCCGAGCTCAACGAAGAGGTGTTCACCGCCGACGGCTGGTTCAACACCGGCGACCTCGGCGTCTTGCGCGACGGCCAGCTGAGCATCACCGGCCGTGAGAAAGACGTCATCATCGTCCACGGCGTCAATTACTACAGCCACGAGATCGAGGCGGTGGTGGAGGGGGTCGAGGGAGTGGAGGTGTCCTACACCGCCGCCTGCCCGGTGCGCGAGGCCGGCAGCGACACCGACGAGCTGGCGATCTTCTTTCACACCCCTTCAGAGGAATGGGATCGGCGGCTCGAGCTGATCGAGAAGATCCGACAGCGGGTTACTGAAGAGATCGGGCTCAGCCCCAGCCATCTGATCCCGGTGGCGAAGCAGGACGTGCCCAAGACCGCCATCGGCAAGATCCAGCGCCCGCAGCTGCGCCAGCGCTTCGAGGCCGGGGAGCTCCACGACCTGCTGAAGCAGATCGACGTTTCGAGCGGCAACGCCAAAACCGTGCCCGACTGGTTCTTCCGTCGGGTCTGGCGCCGCAAGCGGGTTCCGGCCGTGGCCGGCAGCCTCGGCGCCGGCCTGGTCTACGCCGATCCGTTGGGGCTCGGCGCCGAGCTCTGCCGGCGGCTCGGCCGTCCTGACCGGCCATGGGTGGCGGTCGAGGCGGGAACGGAATTCGCCCGGCTCGATCGCGGCCGCTACCGCATCGCCCCGGGCAACGGCGAGCACCACCGCCGCCTGCTGCGCTCCCTGGCCGAGGACGGCATCGCAGTCGAGCACGTCGTCCACCTGTGGACCTACGGCGACCCCGGTGAGAGCGGTGGCCCGACGGCGCCGGAGGCGGCCCGGGAGCTCGGCATCTACGGTCTTCTCCACCTCGTCCAGGCCCTAGCGGAGGTGGGCGGCGAGGAGACGCCGCGCTCGCTCCTGGTGGTCGCGAGCCACGCCCAGTCGGTGACCTCGGCGGAGCCGGTGGACCCGGAACGGGCCCTGCTCCTCGGCCTGGTCAAGACGGTACCTCAGGAGATGCCCTGGCTGAGCTGCCGCCACCTCGATCTGCCGCCCCACGAGGTCGCACCCAACGCCGGCCGCATCCGCCGCGAGCTCGCGGTGCCAGGCGGGGATCGGGAGGTGGCTTGGCGGCGTGGCGAGCGGCGGGTCGCCGCGCTCGAGCGGGTCGACCTCTGCCGCGAGACCGCCACCGAGGTGCCCTTCGAGCACGGCGGCATGGTGCTCATGACCGGCGGTCTGGGCGGCATCGGCCAGGAGATCGCCCGCTATCTGCTGCGCAAGACGCGAGTGCGGCTACTGCTCGTGGGCCGCACCCCCCTCGGTGCGGACAACGGCCGGGGAGCGGAGCTCGCGGCGGCCCTCGAGACTCTCGGCGAGAGCGGCGGCGAGGTCGCCTACGAGGCCGTGGATGTGGCTGACGAGACGCGCCTGCGCGATGTGGTGGCAGCGGCGGAGGCGCGCTGGCAGTGCCGGCTGAGCGGCGCGATCCACCTCGCCGGGGTGCTCCGGGAGTGTCTGCTGGCCGAGGAGGCCCGGGACGGCGTGGCGACGGTCCTGGAGCCCAAGATGGCGGGCACCCGGGCGCTCGTCGGGTTGCTCCAGGATCGCCCGGGGAGCTTCCTGATCGGCTTTTCGTCGATCAACAGCTTCTTCGGCGGCGCGACGATGGGAGCCTATGCTGCCGCCAACTCCGGCCTCGAGGGGCTCTTCGACGCCCTCGAGAGCCGCGGTGGGGAATCGCCGCGCGGATACTGCCTGGCCTGGAGCATGTGGGATGAGGTCGGCATGAGTCGCGGCTACCAGATGAAAGATCTGTCGCGCGCCCGTGGCTACGAGACGATCTCGCCTCGCCGGGGTTTGATCAGCTTTCTCGCCGCCCTGCGCTACGACCAGCGGCGGCTGATCGTCGGTCTCGACGGCGAGAAGCGCCACATCCGGCGCTTCGCCGACAGCAAGCACCGGGGTTTGGAGGAGCTCGCCGCCTTCTTCACCTCCCACGGCGAGCCGCCACGGCTCGACCAGCTGCCGCCGGTGACCGACCGCTTCGGGACCCGCAGCCACTGCCAGCTGCAGCCACTCCCCGAGATGCCGCGGAACGAAGACGGAGAGGTCGACCGCGCACGTCTGTGCAACCTGACCGGCGCCGCCACGGCCACCGCCGGCGAGCGGACAGCGCCCCGCAGCGAGCTCGAGCGGCAGCTGACCGAGATCTGGCATCAGGTCCTGGGGGCCGACTCAACGATCGGCATCGACGACAACTTCTTCCAGCTCGGCGGCGACTCGATCCTGAGCATCCAGGTAAGCGCTCGGGCCGAGGAGATCGGTCTCCAGCTCACCCCGCAGCAGATCTTCCGCTACCCGACGGTCGCCGAGCTGGCGGCTCACGCCGAGCCCCGCGATCCGCAGCCGGCGGCGCTGGAGCCGGTCGAGGGGGAGGTGCCGCTGACCCCCATCCTGAGTTGGTTTTTCGAGCGAAAAATCCCCGATCCCCACCACTTCAACATGGCGCTGATCTTTGCCGTACGCTGGCGTCTCGACGGCGGTCTGCTGGACCAGACGATGGCGCAGCTGGTGCGGCATCACGACGCGCTGCGGATGCGCTTCGCGCGCCAGGACGATGGCTGGCGGCAGTGGAACGTGGGCCCCGAGGCGTTGGTGCCGCCGATCCGGATCGACCTCTCCGGGTTGCCCGCGGTCGCCTGGCGGCGGGCGGTCGAGAGCACTGCGGGCCGGCTCCAGACCAGCCTCGACCTGAACACCGGACCGCTGCTGCGCGTGGCCTGGTTCGACGGCGGCGACGACCGACAGGGAAGGCTCCTGATCGTCATCCACCACCTGGTGGTCGACGGGGTGTCCTGGCGCATCCTGCTCGGCGACCTGCAGCGCATCTACCAACAGCTGAGCCGCGACGAGCCGGCCGAGCTGCCAGCCAAGACGACCTCGTTCCAGCGCTGGGCCGAACACCTCTCCGAGCTCGCCCGCTCGGACTCCCTCAACCCCGAGCTCCGCTACTGGCTGGCGGAGCCGCGCCGGCGGGTCGCGGTCTTGCCGCGCGACGTCGCCGGCGTCGGCGCCGGCACCGCTCTCTTGGCGCGCACCGTCACCGTCGCCTTCGACGAGGAGGAGACCCGGGCGCTCCTGGTGGACGTTTACCGCGCCTACCGCACGCGGATCAACGACGTGCTGTTGACCGCCGTGGCCGTTGCCTTCCGCCGCTGGACCGACCGCGACGAGCTCCTGATCGACCTCGAGGGCCACGGCCGCGAAGAGCTGTTCGACGGCGTCGACGTGTCGCGCACCGTCGGCTGGTTCACCGCCATGTTCCCGGTGCTGTTGGTGCTTCCTCCGCAGGCCTCGGAGGGCGAGGAGCTCAAGGCGGTCAAGGAGCAGCTGCGGCAGATCCCGCGCCGCGGCGTCGGTTTCGGCCTGCTCCGTTATCTGCGCGACGACCCGGAGACCGCCCCCCTGCGGCAGCTGCCGGCCGCCGAGGTGAGCTTCAACTACCTCGGGCAGACCGATCGGGTGCTCTCCGACTCGGGCCCCTTCGCCAAGGCCGACGAGGAGATCGGCCCCTACTCCAATCCCCGGGTGGAGCGCAGCCACCTGATCAACGTTTCCGGCCAGGTGGCCGGCGGCCGTCTTGAGATCCACTGGACCTACAGCGAGGCGGCCCATCACCGGGCCACGATCGAGCGGTTGGCCGACGACTTCCGGGCCGCCCTGGTGGCGCTCATCGCCCACTGCCGCTCGCCCGAAGCCTTCGGGTACACGCCCTCGGACTTCCCCCTCGCCGGGCTCGACCAGGCCCAGGTCGACCGTCTGACCAGCGGGCGGCGGGGAATCGAGGACGTCTATCCCCTCGCCCCCATGCAGGAGGGAATGCTGTTCCACGCCCTCTACAGCTCCGACTCCTCGGTGTACTTCGACCAGCTGAGCTGCACCTTGCGGGGCGACTTCGACCTGCGAGCTTTCGAGCAGGCCTGGCGGCAGCTCCTGGCGCGTCACTCGGTTCTGCGCACCGCGTTCGTGTGGGGCGGCGGTCTCGAGGAGACGCTGCAGGTGGTCGAAGAAGAGGTCGCCGTGCCCCTCGAGCAGCTCGACTGGCGGGATCTGCCGCCGGCGGAGCAGGGGAACCGGTTGGAGCGGTTTCTCACCGCCGACCGCGGGCGTGGCTTCGAGCTTCGCCGGGCGCCGCTGCTGCGCCTGACGGTGATCCGTACTGGCGAGGACACCTCCCGCCTGGTGTGGAGCAGCCA
Source organism: uncultured bacterium (assembly GCA_965371445.1). Lineage (GTDB taxonomy): Bacteria > Acidobacteriota > Thermoanaerobaculia > Multivoradales > J023 > DASWIG01. Next base: position 11,103 of record CBDUYN010000134.1, read on the forward strand.
CCATCTGCTCCTCGACGGCTGGTCGCGAGCTCTGCTGCTCAAGGAGGTCTTCACCTTCTACGATGAGGCCTGCCGCGGTGAGGAGGTGGAACGGACGCCGGTCGCGCCCTTCCGCGACCACGTGGCCTGGCTGAAGCGCCAGGATCTGGCCGAGGCCGAGACCTTCTGGCGCCGCCAGCTCGGCGGCTTCACCACGCCGACACCGCTGAGGATCGAGGGACCGGCGGTCCCAGTCCCGGACTCGGAGGACGACGACGCCGGACTTCACTACGAGATCGAGGCCGCCGTGACCGGGTCCCTGAGGTCTCTGGCGCGGCACCGTCGGCTGACCCTGAACACTCTGATCCAGGGGGCCTGGGGCCTGCTGCTCAGCCGCTACAGCAGCGAGGAGGAGGTGCTCTTCGGCACCACGGTCTCCGGCCGTCCGAGCGAGTTGCCCGGCGTCGAGACGATGGTCGGACTGTTCATCAACAGCCTGCCTCTGCGCCTGCGCGCACCGAGCGCCGAGCCCCTCCTGCCCTGGCTCGGGCGGCTCCAGGAGACGCTGGCCGAAATGCGCCGGCACGAGCACACGCCGCTCAGCAGGGTCCAGAGGTGGAGCGACGTCGCCGGCGGACGGCCGCTCTTCGACAGCCTGCTGGTGTTCGAGAACTTCCCGATGGACGAGGCGATTCCCACGATCGGCGGCCTCGAAATCCGGGACGTGGACCTGAGCGACCGGACCAACTATCCCCTGACCGTGGCGGTGCTCCCGCAAGAGGAGCTGGGGTTCGATGTCATGTACGACCGCCGCCGGTTCGATCAGGCCGCGATCCGCCGCCTGATGGGACATCTCGAGACCCTCCTGCGCGCCATGGTCGAGAACCCGAACCGCAGCCTCGGCGAGCTGCCGCTGATGGCGGCGGAGGAGAAAAAGGCGGTCCTGTCGACCGCCCGGGGCAAGAAAAGGCGCTCGCCCCAGCTTCGGAGTCTGCTCAAGAAAACCATTGACAAGAGGAGGACACCGGTATGAGCGCGTCAACGTCTTTCAGCGAGCTGGAGCCCGACGTCCATTTGGTAGACGAGCTGCGCCAGCTCATCGCCGAGCAGACGGGGCAGTCCCCCGAGGACGTCAGCGACCAGGAGATCCGGGAGTACCACCATCTGATCCTGGCCGAGTACGGGGACTACCTCGAGCAGCGCTCGGTCCACCGGACGTTCGAACGACACGCCGCGCAGCAGCCGGAGGCGTCCGCTGTGCTCTTTCGTGGAGAGTCGACCACCTTTGCGGAGCTCAATCGCCGGGCCAACCGGCTGGCCCGGTTCCTGCGTCGGCGGAGTGTGGGAGCGGAGACGCTCGTCGGCGTCTGCCTGCCGCCCTCCCCTGACCGCGTCGTAGCCCTGCTGGCCGTCCTCAAAGCGGGCGGCGCCTTCGTCGCAATCGCTGAAGGCGCGCGCGGCGCGATCGTGCGGGCGGCGGCCCGACCGGCCGTCGTGCTGAGCGCCGGGCCGCTCGACGGGGACGGGGTGATCGTCCTGGAAGAGGTTCGGGAAGAGGTCTGCCGTGAGGACGGCGACAACCCGGCGGACGACGTCGGGCCCGGGAACCTGGCCTGCGTCGTCTACGAGAGCGCGGGGCGGGGCGTTGCGGTGGAACATCGCCAGGCGTTGCATCGCCTGGACTGGTTGCAGGCGGAGTTCGAGCTCTCGGACTCGGACGTCCTGTTGCACCACGACCGCGACGGCGCCGATTGGGAGGTCTTCTGGCCCCTGCTCCACGGGGGACGGGTGGCGATCGCCGCGGACGAGAGCCCGGCGACGCTCATCGGCGAGCACGGGGTGACGATCCTGAGACTCACCCCGTCGGAGCTGGTGTCGCTGCTCGCCGACGGTCCGACGTCCTTTCCTTCGCTGCGCCTCGTGCTGTGTGCCGGTGAGCCGCTACGTGGAGCTCTGGCGGCGCGGCTGGCCGAGCGGTCGTCGGCGCGCCTGGTGCATGCTTACGCCCCCCACGAGGCGGCGACCGAGGTCTCCTGGCAGACCGTCACCGCGCGGGAGAGCCGGGATCCCGTGCCGGTCGGTGACACGTGGAACCTCTCGGTCTTTCTCCTGGATCGCTATCTGCAGCCGATTCCGCAGGGGCTCGAGAGCGAAATCTGCGTCGCGGGCGAGGAGCTGCCGCGGGGCTTTCTCGGCGATCCGCGCGGCACCGCGCGGTCCTTCCTCCCCGATCCTTTTGCCGAGCAGCCGGGCGCGCGGCTGCTGCGCACCGGCGACCTGGGCCGCATGCTGCCGGGAGGAGCTCTCGCTCTGACCGGAGCCGTCGGCCGGCAGGTCCGGATCGCAGGCCAGCGCCTGGACCTCGGCGCGGTCGAGGCGGCGCTCGTCGCCGATCCGTCGGTCGACGAGGCGGCGGTGCTGGTGCGGGAGACAGCAGATTCGGTGCCACGGCTGGCGGCCTACGTCGTCGTATCGGGAGCCTGGGTTCCGGAAAGGCTCGCCGAACGACTGAGGTCGCGCTGGGCGGACGAGCTGCTGCCGGCGGCCTGGGTTCCGGTGAGCCGGCTGCCCCTCACTGCCGCGGGCCGACCCGACGAGGAGGCCCTCGCCCAACTGCCGGTGATCGACGACGAGCTGGTGGAGCGCTGGGAGGAGCGCCTGTTCTCCCTGCCGGGAGTGGTGGAGGGGGTGGTCCTGGTCCGGGAAACCTCCGAGGCCCTGCCGCCGATGCATCTGGACGACCTCCTTCCCGACTGGCGGCAGACCGCCGCACGGCCGGCCGGTGACGCCACCCCCGCCGCCAGCGAGCGACCGGCGGTCGCGCCCGAGGCGGCGGCTCCCGAGACGCCCGCGGTACGTCACGGGCCGGCCCTGGAGCTTGCGGCGGAGGCTCCCACCACTCTGGCGAGTGCCCTCGAGCGCGCCGCCGCGCTCGAGGCGGAGCGCGGGATCGTCTACCTCCAGGCCGATGGATCGGACACCTTTCAAACCTATCCGGAGCTTCTCGAGCAGGCCGAGCGGCTGCTCGCCGGGCTGCGGGCGCTGGGACTCGAGCCGCAAGACAAGGTGATCTTCCAGCTCGACGTGCTCGAAGATTACATCGCTGCCTTCTGGGCGTCGATGCTGGGGGGCCTGGTGCCGGTGCCGCTGTCGATCGCGCCCACCTACGATCAACCCAACGCCGCGGTCGCCAAGCTGGGCAACGCCTGGCGGATGCTCGAACGGCCGTTGGTCCTCTGCGGTCGCGAGTTGGCTCCCGCGGTCCGTTCGTTGTCGGATCTGCTGGGACTCGAGGGCCTGCGGGTCGAAGTGATCGACGACCTGCGCCAGCACCCGCCGGACCGGGACCGCCAGGCGTGCCAGCCGGACGATCTGGCCCTCCTGCTCCTGACCTCCGGCAGCACGGGGCTGCCCAAGGCGGTCATGCAGACCCATCACGCCTTGCTGACGCGCTCTGCCGCCGTGGCCCGCAACAACGCCTTCGTGCCCGAGGACGTGTCGCTGAACTGGATGCCGCTCGATCACGTCGGCGGGCTCGTCATGTTCCATCTCCGCGACGTCTACGTCGCCTGCGGGCAGATCCAAGCTCCGACCACGGTCGTGCTCGAAGATCCCCTGCGCTGGCTCGACTGGATCGAGCGTTTCCGGGCGACCGTCACCTGGGCGCCGAATTTCGCCTTCGGATTGGTCAACGATCGGGCCGACGAGATCGCTCGCCGCCGGTGGGACCTGTCCTCGATGCGCTTCATCCTCAACGGCGGCGAGGCCATCGTCGCCAAGACGGCGAGGACTTTCTTGCGGTTGCTCCGGCCCCACGGGCTGCCGGAGACGGCGATGAAGCCGGCCTGGGGGATGTCGGAGACCTGCTCGGGCATCACCTACTGCCATCACTTCACCATCGACTCGACGAGCGACGAGGATCCGTTCGTGGAGGTGGGAACGCCGGTGCCCGAGGCCTCGGTCCGTATTGCGGACGCCGAGGATCGGGTGCTCGCCGAAGGCGCGGTCGGCCTGCTGCAGGTCAAGGGACCGATGATCACCGCCGGGTACTATCGAAATCCCGAGCTCAACGAAGAGGTGTTCACCGCCGACGGCTGGTTCAACACCGGCGACCTCGGAGTCTTGCGCGATGGCCAGCTGAGCATCACCGGCCGCGAGAAAGACGTCATCATCGTCCGCGGCGTCAATCACTACAGCCACGAGATCGAGGCGGTGGTCGAGGAGATCGAGGGAGTGGAGGTGTCCTACACCGCCGCCTGTCCGGTGCGTGACGCCGGCAGCGATACCGACGAGCTGGCGATTTTCTTCCACACCCCCTCAGAGGACTGGGATCGACGGCTCGAGCTGATCGAGGAGATCCGCCATCGGGTCGCCGAGGAGAGCGGGCTCAGCCCCACCTATCTGATCCCGATGGCGAGAGAGGACGTGCCCAAGACGGCGATCGGCAAGATCCAGCGCCCGCAGCTACGCGAGCGCTTCGAAGCCGGGGAGCTCGACGACGTCCGCAAGCGGATCGACGTTCTGACCGGCAACGAAAACACCCTGCCGTCGTGGTTTTACCGCAAGGTCTGGGTGCGCAAGGAGCTCGCTCCGCGGCCCGCCGTCGGGTCGGGCGGAGTCCTGGTCTTCCTTGATGATGCGGGCCTCGGCGCGAGCCTCTGCACCCGGCTGTCGCAGCGTCGGATTTCGTGGACCGGAGTCGCGGCCGGCGACGGCTTCGCCCGCCGGGAGGACGGGCACTTCACGATCGATCCCGCCGATCCCGAGCACTATCGGCGGTTGCTCGCGGCGCTCGACGGCCGCGAGATCGACCGCTTCCTCCATCTGTGGACCTACGACGACGAACCGGTCGATCCGGCGGCGGCCGGAGTGCTGGAACGGGCCGAGGAGCGCGGCCTCCTGAGCGTGCTTTACCTGGTGCAGGCCCTCGCCGCGGAGCGCGGCTCGCCCTGCGGCCTGTGGGTCGCCTCGAGCCGCGCTCAGAGGATCACCGACGACGAGGTGCCGGCGCCCGAGAAGACCTCGCTCCTCGGTCTGCTCAAGACGCTCCCCAAGGAGCTGCCCTGGCTGAGCTGCCGTCACGTCGACCTGCCGGCAAGCGAGGTCGACGCCGACGCCGCCCGCCTGTTGCAGGAGCTTTGTGCGGCGTCCGACGAGCGCGAAGCGGCCCATCGCGCCAGCGGCCGCTGGGTGGCGCGTCTCCGGCACGTGGACCTGCTGCGGGAGGAGGAGCAGCCGACGCCGATTCGAAACGGCGGCATCTACCTCCTGACCGGAGGGCTGGGCGGCATCGCGCGCGAGATCGCCGGCTATCTTCTCGCGACCCACGAGGTGCGTCTGCTGCTGATCGGCCGGACGCCGCTCCCGGCGCGCGACGAAGGGCCGTCGCGCCCCGACCCGAGGGACGGGACCGCGGAGCGCGTCGAGACCTTGCGGGCACTGGAGCAGTTGCCGGGCGAGGTCGCCTACCAGGCGGTCGACGTCGTCGACGAGGCGGCCCTGCGGCGGGCGGTCGAGGCGGCCGAAGCGCGCTGGCACGGCGAGTTGCGCGGGGTCCTGCACCTGGCGGGTGTCCTCGCGGAGCGGCCGCTCCTCGAGGAGACCCGGGAGAGCCTCGCCGAGACGCTGCGGCCCAAGGTCCTCGGCGGTCTCGCCCTTCACCGGCTGTCGGCCGAACGCCCGGGAAGCTCGTTCATCGCCTTCTCCTCGATCAACAGCTTCTTCGGCGGCGCGACGGTGGGCGCCTATGCCGCCGCCAACAGTTTCCTCGACGGCCTGAGCGAGTATCGCCGGGCCCTCGGACAGCCAAGCTGGTCCCTCGCCTGGAGCATGTGGGACGAGGTCGGAATGAGCCGCGGTTACGAGATGAAGGAGCTCTCCCGCGCCCGTGGCTACCACACGTTGACCGCCCGCCAGGGATTGAGCTCCTTCGTGGCGGCCCTCACCCGTGGCCAGGATCAAGTGTTGATCGGCCTCGACGGCACCAACCCCCACATTCGGCGCTGGCGGGCCGAGGGCCCGTGCGCCCACCAACGGCTCGCCGCGTTTTTCACCGGCGACGAAGTGGCGGCGACACGGTTGGCGAAGACGGTGCTGGAAGACGCTTTCGGCTCGCCGGTCGCCTGCGATCCGCGGCCGCTCGCCGAGATGCCGCTCACCGAAGACGGCGAGATCGACCTCGATCAGCTGAGCGCCGCGGGAACCGAGACCGTCCGCGCCGAGCGCGCGGTGCCGCGCGACGAGACCGAGGAGAAGCTGGCCGAGATCTGGCGGCAGGTGCTGGGAACCGGCTCGCCGATCGGCATCCACGACAACTTCTTCCATCTCGGAGGCGATTCGATCCTCAGCATCCAGGTCATTGCCCGGGCCGCCGAGCAAGGGCTGCGCCTGACCCCCGAGCAGATCTTCCGGCAGCCGACCGTCGCGGAGCTGGCGGCGGTGGTCGAGACCGCGGAGCCGCTTGCCGCCGAGCAAGAGCTGGTCGAGGGGGCGGTGCCGCTGACGCCGATCCAGCGCTGGTACCTCGAGCAGGACCTGCCCGACCCGCATCACTTCAACATGGCGCTGCTGTTCGAAGTACGCCAGCCGCTCGACGGCGAGGTGCTGGCTCGCACGGTGAAGCGTCTGATCCTGCATCATGACGCCTTGCGCATGCGCTTCCGGCGCGAGGACGGCGACTGGCGGCAGGACAACGCCGGCGCGGAAAAGAACGAGGTCTTCCAGGTCGTCGATCTCTCGGCCGAGCCGGAAGCGGAGCAAATGCAGGCGCTCGAAGCCACCGCCGCGAAGCTGCAGGCAAGCCTGGACCTTACAGACGGCCCTCTGCTGAGGGTCGCCTACTTCGATCTCGGCCTGAGCAGGCCGGGGCGTCTGCTCTTCGTCGTTCATCACCTGGTGGTCGACGGGGTGTCATGGCGGATCCTGCTGCAGAACCTGCAGGTGACCTACGAGCAGCTTCACGCCGGGACCGAGGTCCGGCTGCCACCCAAGACGACCTCGTTCAAACGCTGGGCCGAGCGCTTGGAAGAGCTCGCCCAATCCGACATACCGGCGGCCGAGGCGTCCTACTGGCTGGCGGAGTCCCACCGGCGGCCCCCCCTGCCGGTGGACTTTCGCGGCGGGCGCAACACCGAAGGATCGTCGCGTACGGTGAGCCTCCGCCTCGACGGCGAGGAGACCCAGGCTCTCCTCCAAGAGGTCCCCAAGGCTTACCGTACCCAAATCAACGACGTCCTGCTCACGGCGCTCACCCAGGTTCTGACGCGCTGGACAGAAGCGAGCACGGTGCGAATCGACCTCGAGGGGCACGGGCGCGAGGAGCTCTTCGACGACGTCGATCTTTCACGCACGGTGGGCTGGTTCACCAGCCTGTTCCCGGTATCGCTGGAGCTCGCCCACGATGCGGCGCCCGGCGAGGCGCTGAAATCGATCAAGGAGCAGCTTCGGGGAATCCCGCGGCGGGGCGTCGGCTACGGCTTGCTGCGCTACCTGCGCCGGGACGAAGAGACGGCGGCCGCGCTGCGAGAGCTGCCGCCGGCCGAGGTGAGCTTCAACTACCTGGGACAATTTGACCAGTCCCTGGCGGAGGCCGACGCGTTCGCGATGGCGCGGGATCCGATCGGCGATTTCCGCAATCCGGCGGGTGAGCGCCAGCATCCGCTGGACGTCTTCGGACACGTGGTGGAAGGGCGTCTCGAAATCGGCTGGATCTACAGCGACCAGGTGCATCTCGAGACCACCGTCGAGCGCCTGGCGCGGGACTTCATGGCGGCTCTGCGAACGCTCGTCGCCCACTGTCTGTCGCCCGAGGCCGGGGGCTGTACGCCGTCTGACTTTCCGCTCGCCGGGCTCGACCAGGCCCGGCTCGACCGTCTCGTCGGCGACGGCCGCGCCGTCGAGGACGTCTATCCGCTTTCCCCCATCCAGCAGGGCCTGCTCTTCCATACTCTCTACAGCCCCGAGTCGGGGGTGTACTTCGACCAGATGAGCTGTACCCTGAGAGGCGACCTCGACGTCACCTCTTTCGAGCGCGCCTGGCAAGCGGTGATCGACCGTCACTCCATCCTCCGCACCGGCTTCGTGTGGGAGGATCTCGAGCGGCCCCTCCAGGTCGTCCGCCGGGCGGTCGCCCTGCCGCTTCGGCACGAGGACTGGCAGCGGACTCCGGCGGACGCGCGGCGGTTTTCGGCGGCGGCCGAGGAGGATCGCAAGCTCGGCTTCGACCTCACCAGCGCGCCGCTGGTGCGGCTGACGCTGATCCGTCTGGGCGAGGACAGCCATCGCTTCCTGTGGAGCAACCACCATCTCCTGCTCGACGGCTGGAGCCGCGCCCTTGTACTGAAAGAAGTCTTCGCCTGCTACGAGGCGGAACGCCGCGGCCAGCAGTCCGAGCTCGAGCAACCGGCTTCCTACCGCCACTACATCGCCTGGCTGGACCGCCAGGACATGGCCGAGGCCGAGGACTACTGGCGCCGGAGGCTGGCCGGCTTCAGCTTCGCCACGCCGCTGCCGGACGACCGGCAACGCGAGACCGTCGCCGAGTCGGAGGAGGACTACGGCAATGAGGATTTCCGGCTCTCGCCGGCGCTGACCGCCAAGCTCCAGAGTCAGGCGCAACGCCATCAACTGACGCTCAACACCCTGGTCCAGGGTGCCTGGGGGCGGCTGCTGAGCTATCACAGCGGTGAGGACGACGTGGTGTTCGGCACCACCCTGTCGGGCCGGCCGGCCGGACTGCCCGGGGTCGAATCGATGGTCGGTCTGCTGATCGCCACCCTGCCGGTGCGCATGACCGTGGCGGGCGACGAGCCGCTGCGGAGCTGGCTCGAGCAGCTGCAGGAGCAGCAGGTCGAGATGCGCCAGTACGAATACGCTCCGCTCAACCAGGTGCAAAGCTGGAGCGAGGTCCCTGCCGGGCAACCGCTCTTCGAAAGCCTCTACGTTTTCGAGAGCTTCCCGGTCGACGCCTCGTTGCGCGAGGGAATCGGCAGCCTCGAGATCGAGGCGATCGCTCTCTTCGGGCGCGGCAACTATCCGCTCACCCTGGCCGCCAGCCCGGGGCGCGAGCTGACGCTGCAGATCTACTACGACACGACCCGCTTCGACCGGGAGACCGTTCGGCGCCTGCTCGGGCATCTCGAGACCTTCCTGGCGGGGGTTGCCGAGAGCCTCGAGCGGCCGGTCGGAGAGGTGCCGCTGCTCGACGCCGAAGAGGGCCACCGGCGGACGTGGGCTGCGCCGCCTCGACCTCGGCGCCGGCGCCAGCCTGCCCGCCCGCGGAGTTTCGTCGCCCCGCGGACTCCGGTCGAAAAGCGCCTGACCGAGATCTGGCGCGAGGTGCTGGCAGTCGATCGCATCGGGATCCATGACTCCTTCTTCGAGCTCGGAGGTGATTCGATCTCCAGCATCCAGGTCATCGCGCGCGCCAAGCACGCCGGCATCCTGCTCAGCCTGCAGCAGCTGGTCAAGTACCAGACCATCGCCGCCCTGGCGCCGGTCGTGGAGGCCACGGCGGCGCCCGAAGCGATCGACTTCAGCTCCGAGGATCTCGCCGGGTTCCGGGCCCGCCTGGACGAAGCCGGCATCGAGTCGCAGCCGATCGAGTCGGCCTTCCCGCTGTCGCCGATGCAGCACGGCATGCTCTTCCATGCGCTCCACACCCAGGAGTCGGCGGCGATGTACTTCGAGCAGTTCCATGGCACCTTCCGCGGCGATCTCGATCCCGCCCTCTTCCACCGCGCCTGGCAGCGGGTGGTCGACCGGCATCCCGAGCTGCGCACCGCCTTTGTCTGGAAAGGGCTGGCCGAGCCGCTGCAGGTCGTCCACCGTCAGGTCAAGATGCCGCTCGAAGAGCAGGCCTGGCTCGGGGCGGTCGCGGCGGAGCAGGAGCAGCGCTTCGCCGACTACCTGGCGGCGGATCGCGCGCGGGGTTGCGATCCGGCCATCCCGCCGCTGATGCGTCTCGCCCTGATCCGGCTATCGGAGGACACCTGGCGCTTCGTCTGGGGCGTCCACCATCTGGTGGTCGACGGCTGGTCGTTTCCGCTGGTGCTGCAGGAAGTCTTCGCCGCCTACGAGGCATTGAGCCAGGGCCGGGAGCCGTCCGAGATCGAGCGGGTCTCCTACCGCTCCTACATCGCCTGGCTCGCACGGCAGGACATGTCCCGGGCCGAGGTCTACTGGCGCCGGCAACTCGCCGGCGTCTCCTCCCCCACCCCTCTGGGCATCGATCGGTCGCCGGGAGCCGGGCCGGTTTCGACGGAGCCGGAGCGGCGCGGCGAGCAGCAGATGCAGCTCGACGCGGCCACCAGCACCGCGCTGCGCGACCTGGCGCGGCGGCACCGTCTGACCTTGAACACCCTGATACAGGGCGCCTGGGCACTGCTCCTCTCGGGCTACAGCGGCACCGACGACGTGCTCTTCGGCACCACCGTGTCCGGGCGCCCCCCGGACCTCGACGGGGTCGAGTCGATGCTCGGCATGCTGATCAACACTCTGCCGGTGCGGGTGCGGATCGAGCCGCAGAAATCGCTCCGGGAGTGGCTGACGGAGCTCCAGGCGGCGCAGACCGAGATGCGGGAGTACGAGTACACGCCGCTGGTCGACATCCAGGGCTGGAGCGCGGTGGCGCGCGGTCAGCCCCTGTTCGAGAGCCTGCTGGTCTTCGAGAACACGCCGATCGACCGGTCTCTGGGGGAAGAGCTCCCCGGCATCGAGATCTCCGACGTCTATCTCACCGAACGCTTGAACTACCCGCTGACCTGGCTGATCGGCCCCTCCGAGGAGCTGCTCATCCTGGTTATCTACGATCGGACGCGGATCGCCGACGAAGCGATCGCCCAGGTCCTGGAACACTGGCGGGCGCTGCTCGCGGAAGTCAGCTCGCAGCCCGACCGCCGGTTGGACGCGATCCGGGCGCTGGCGGCTTCAGAAGACGGTTGGCAAGAGAGCCTCGCCCGGTCCCAGGCGCAGGATCAGGCCGAAGAGTTCGACTTCAACCTCGGATCGGAGGGCTCGTAGGCGCGGCCTGCGGAGGTGAAAAAGATGAGTACGACAAGCTCAGCAGTGCAGATCTTCGATCGCCAGCTGCGGGAGGAACGGGACTACTGGAGCGAGCGGCTGTCCCGCGAGCTCACCCCCTCCGCCCTGCCGGCCGACTTTCCGCGGCCGGAGAAGCGGTTGGCGGAGAAGGCGGCGGTCGCCTGCGACGTACGGGGTGAGGTCTTCCGGCGGCTGAACGAGCTGACCGGCGGCGGCCCGTTTCTCACCTACACCGTCCTCAGCGCGGCGCTCCAAGTCTGCCTCGCCCGGTACGCCGGAAGCTCGACGATCGTCGTCGGCAGCCCGGTCCGCAAACTGGAGGACGGCGCCGGCCCGGCGAGCGACGCCCTTGCCATCGTCGGCGAGGTCGAGGAGGGTGAGCCGTTCCGCCGGCTGCTGACGAACACCCGCCAGACCCTGCTCGAGGCCTACGCCCGCCAGCGCTACCCCTTCCGCCGCCTCCTGGCAGACCTCGGATACGACCCCGAGCAGCGGGGGTGCCCGCTCTTCGGCGTCGCCCTGGGGCTCGCCGACATCCACGGCGAGCTGCCCGAGGTGGGGCACGACGTCACCGTCACCTTCCGCCGCGGGAGCGACCGGCTGGCCGGCGAGGTGGCCTTCGACCCGGCGCTGTTCAAACCGTCGACCATCGAGCGCTTCGCGCGCCACTACCGGAACGTGCTGCGCTCGGCGCTGACGGATCCCGAGATCCGGGTCGGCGAGCTCGAGATGCTCGACGACAGCGAGCGGGCGCGGCTCGCCGAGTGGGGCGTCGGAGCGAGGCATCCGCCGCGCCAGGAGCGCCGCATCCACCGGCTCGTCGAGGCGCAGGCGCAGCGTCGGCCCGACGCGCCGGCTGTGCTCTTCGCGAACCGGCGGCTGACCTACCGCGAGCTCAACTCCGAGGCCAACCGCCTGGCTCGCCATCTGCGCCGTCAGGGGGGGGTGGCGGACTCGTCCCTGGTGGCGATCGCGATGGACAGCTCGCTCGAAGCGATGACGGCGATCCTCGCCACCCTCAAGGCCGGCGCCGCCTACGTGCCCCTCGATCCCAAGCACCCCCGAGAGCGCCTCGTTGCGCTACTGGCGCAAACCCGCCCGGCGGTCCTGGTGACTGTCGGGGATCTGCTCCCGGAGCTGCCCACGCACGATACGAGGGTGGTGTGTGTCGACCGCGAACGTGAGGTCATCGAGCGGGAGAACGAGGCGAATCTGGACGAGGACGGGAGCGACCTGAGTCTCGCCTACGTGATCCACACCTCGGGCTCGACCGGCATCCCCCACGGCGTCATGATCTCCCACCGTGCGTTGGTCAACCGCGTGTGGTCGATGCTGCAGCTCTTCGACCTCGACGCCGAAACCCGCCAGAGCCAGTTCGCCTCGCTCACCTTCGACATGTCCTGTGAAGAGATCTTTCAGACGTGGAGCTGCGGCGGGGCGGTGGTGCTGCTCACCCGTGAGCAGAAGCGATCGGGGCTCGACTTCCTCGCGGAGTGCGATCGCCAGGGGGTGACCAAGATGAACATGGCATCTTCGGCCTGGCACAACGTGGTCGACGCGGCGGCGGCCGCCGGACGCGGTCTGCCCACGTCGCTCAAGGTCTCTGTCGTCGGGGCGGAGACCCCCGCGCTCGAGAAACTGCACATCTGGGACACCCTGGCACGCCACCCCCTGCGTTTCTTCAACATCTACGGCCCCACGGAAGGGACCATCATGGCGACCTGGTTCGAGGTCGCCGTCGGAGCGGGTGGGCTCGACGGTCTGAACCGCCTGCCGATCGGCCGGCCGCTGCCCGACACCGGCATCCACCTGCTGGACGCCCGTTTGCGACCGGTTGGCGTCGGCCTTCCGGGCGAGATCCACATCGGCGGCGCCGCTCTGGCGCGCGGCTATCTGGACCGCCCGGCGCTCACCGCCCGTAAGTTCATCCCCGACCCCTGGAGCGAGACCACGGGCGCGCGGCTCTACAAGACCGGCGATCTCGCGCGCTACCATGAAGACGGTCTCGTCGAGTTCGTCGGCCGGGTCGACTTCCAGGTCAAGATCCGCGGCTTCCGCGTCGAGCTGGGGGAGATCGAGGCCCTCCTCCGGCAACACCCGACGGTGCGCCAGACGGTCGTCCTGGCGCGCGAGGACGTTCCCGGGGACAAGCGCCTGGCGGCCTACGTCGTCGCCGGGGACGACCCGCTCGACGTCGACGAGCTGCGCCGGGACCTGGCGGACCGGCTCCCCGAGTACATGGTGCCCACGGCCTTCGTCGAGCTCGACGAGCTGCCCCTGACCCCCAACGGCAAGATCGACCGCCGGAGGCTGCCCGCCCCCGGCCGTACGGGCTCCGGTCTCCGGCCCTACGTCGCGCCGCGCACCCCGCTCGAAGATCGCCTCGCCGGCATCTGGTCCGAGGTCCTGGGGGTGGATCGGGTCGGCAGGGAGGACAACTTTTTTCAGCTCGGCGGACACTCTTTGCAGATCATGAAGGTCATCTCACGGGTCAACCAGACCTTTGAGGTGGAGCTGGCGCTGCAGACTTTTTTCGAAGGCCCTACGGTGGCGGCGCTGGCCGAGGTGATCGAACGATCGGAGCGGGTTGGACAAACCGTGAAGGCCCCGCCTCTCGTTGCGCGGCGCCGCACCGCGAACCTGCCGCTGTCTTTCCCGCAACAGCGCCTGTGGTTCATCGATCAGCTCGACCCGGGCAATTCGGTCTACAACATGCCGAGCCCGGTGCATCTCGAAGGCCGACTCGACGTGGTCGCCCTCGAACGGACCTTGAGCGAGATCGTCCGGCGACACGAGGTCTTGCGCACGTCCTTCCCGACCGTGGAAGGGCAGCCCGTGCAGGTCGTCGCCCCGCCGCGGCCCGTGACGCTGCCGACGATCGACCTCGCCGCGTTGCCCAGGGTCGCGCTGGAGAGCGAAGCGCGCCGGCTGGTGCAACGCGACAGCCGGCACGAATTCGACCTGCGCCGGGGGCCGCTCTTGCGGGCCAGCCTGTCGCGGCTGGCGCCACGCGAGCACCTGCTGCTCTTCAACATGCACCATATCGTCAGCGACGGCTGGTCGATGGGCGTCCTCGTCCGGGAGGTCAAGGCGCTCTACGGAGCCTTCGCCGTGGGCGAGCCCTCTCCCCTCGCCCCCTTGCCCATCCAATACGCGGACTTCGCCTTGTGGCAGCGCCAGTGGCTGCGGGGAGAGGTGCTGGAAAAGGAGATCGCCTACTGGAAGGACCGGCTTGCCGGCCCGCTGCCGACGCTCGAGCTGCCCCTCGACCGGCCGCGACCGACGGTGCAGAGTTTCCACGGGGCGATCTGGCGGCTGCAGGTCCCGGAGCCTCTGACCGCGGCTCTCGAGTCGCTGGTGCGCCGGTCCGAGACAACGCTCTTCACAATGCTCCTGGCCGCGTTCCAGACCTTGCTCTGCCGCTACACCGGCCAGGACGACATCCTCGTCGGCACGGGGATCGCGGGCCGCCATCGCGTCGAGATCGAGGGGTTGATCGGATTTTTCGTCAACACGTCGGTGATCCGCGCGGACCTCGCGGCCGATCCGCCGTTCCGAGAGGCCCTGGGACGGGTCCATGACGCGGTACTGGAAGCCCAGATGCACCAGGATCTGCCCTTCGAAAAGCTAGTCGAAGAGATCCAGCCGGAAAGGGTCCTGAGCCATTCCCCCCTCTTCCAGGCCGCCTACACGCTCGACATGGCTCCGCCGGAAGTCCTGGAGCTGCCAGACCTGAAGCTGCGCCTCGAAGGCAGCACCGCCCAAACGGCAAAGTACGAGCTGACCTTGCTCATGGCGGTCTCGGGGCGGGAGTTGGCGGGAGGGATCGAATATAACACCGACCTCTTCGACGCCGAGACGATCACCCGCATGGCGGAACATTTCCAGATCCTGCTCCGAGGCATCGTCAGCCATCCCGAAGAGCGCCTCTCGGCCCTACCGCTCCTGAGCGAAGCCGAGCGGCAGCAGGCGCTGGCGGACTGGAACGACACGCCAACGCGATATCCCCGGGATGCGTCGGTCCATCGCCTCTTCGAGGCCTGGGCCGAAGCCACTCCGCACGCCGTGGCGCTGTGCTTCGAGGCGGCGGACGGAACCTCTCAGACGATGACCTACCGCGGGCTCAACCAGCGCGCCAACCAGTTGGCTCACCACCTGCTCTCCGTGGGCGTCGAAGCCGAGGACCGGGTGGGCCTCAGTGTCGAACGTTCGCCGGAGATGGTGGTCGCGATGCTGGCGATCCTCAAGGCCGGCGCGGCTTATGTACCGCTCGATCCCTCCTATCCGCCGAAACGCATCTCGTTCATGTTGGCGGACGCCGGTCCGCAAGTGGTGCTGACCCGGGGAGATCTCCTCGAATCGGCGCCGCGGAGCGAAAAGACGACCAACCCCGCTGCTCGGACCTCAGCGGACAACCTGGCCTACGTGATCTACACCTCAGGCTCGACCGGCAAGTCGAAAGGGGTGGCGGTACCGCACCGGGCCGTGGTGCGATTGGTGCGGGAGACCGAGTACGTGCGGCTCGAGCCCGGCGACCGTGTCGCTCAGGCCGCGGTCAGCTCCTTCGACGCGGCGACTTTTGAAATCTGGGGGCCGCTCCTGAACGGCGCCTGCCTGGTGGGCATTCCCAACGAAGCCGTGCTCTCACCCCAGGCCCTGGCCGGCCGGATCCGCGATCAGCGGATCGACGTGCTCTTCCTGACCACGGCGCTCTTCAACCAGATCGCGGGCGAAGATCCAGCGGCCTTCGCCGGCGTCCGGGACCTGCTCTTCGGCGGCGAAGCGGTCGATCCGAGCTCGGTGCGGAAAGTGCTGAATCAGGCCCCCCCCGAGCGTCTGCTCCACGTCTACGGGCCGACGGAGAACACCACTTTTTCGACCTGGCACGCGGTGGCGGAGGTGGCCAGGGACGCCGCGACCGTGTCGATCGGACAGCCGATCGCGGGCTCCACCGCCTACGTCCTGGACGTCCGGCGCAACCCCGTGCCGGTGGGCATCGCCGGAGAGCTCTATCTCGGCGGCGACGGTCTGGCACGGGCCTATCTCAACCGGCCGGCGTTGACCGCGGAGCGCTTCGTGCCCCACCCATTCGTCGCTGGCGAACGGCTCTACCGGACGGGGGACAAGGTCTGCTACCGCCGGGGGGGCAGGATCGAGTTCCTGGGCCGATTCGACGATCAGGTCAAGATCCGCGGATTCCGCATCGAGCCCGGCGAGATCGAGGCGCTGCTGGTGGCTCATGCCCGGGTTCGGGAGTGCGCGGTCCTGGTCCGCGAGGACGTGCCCGGCCAGAAGCAGCTGGTGGCCTACACAGGCTCGGGCGACGCGGGCTCGGGCGACGCGGCGTCGACCGATGAGCTCAAAGGCTACCTCGAGGAGCGATTACCGCCGTACATGGTGCCGTCGGTTTTCGTGAGGCTCGAGTCCTTGCCGCTCAACCCCAACGGCAAGGTCGACCGCGCCGCGTTGCTCGCCCGCGAGCTCGCGCCGGCCCAGGAGTACGCGGCGCCGCGGACGCCGAGCGAAGAATTCCTGACCACGGTCTTCGCCGAGGTCCTGGGACTCGACCGGGTCGGTATCCACGACAATTTCTTTGAGCTCGGAGGACACTCGCTGCTGGCGACCCAGGTGCTGGCGCGCGTCCCGCGCGCCGACGAGCTCGAGTTCGACCTGCGGGTGATCTTCGAGTCACCGACGGTAAGCGAGCTGGCCGCACGTCTGGACGAAGCCCTTTTGGCGGAGGAGCGACAGGCTCGCAAACCGCCGCTCAGCCGCGTCGACCGGCGCGGCGACCTGCCTTTGTCATTCGCCCAGCAACGGCTGTGGTTCCTCGACCAGCTGGCGCCGGGAAGCCCCTTCTACAACCTGCCGACGCCGGTCCGCTTGACGGGGCGTCTCGACGTCCGGGCGCTGGTGGCGAGCCTTGACGAGATCGAGCGCCGCCACGAGGCGCTGCGCACCTCGTTCCCGACCGTCGACGGCAAGGCTGTCCAGCAGGTACGCCCGGCCACGCGCTTCGCCCTGATCCAGGTCGACCTGACGGCACTGCCAGCTGCCCCTCGCCAGCGGCAAGCCGCGCGGCTGGCGCGCCAGGACAGCCAGCGCCCCTTCGATCTCGCGGCGGGCCCGCTGGCGCGGGGCGAGGTCCTGCGCCTCGACAAAGATCAGCACCTGCTGCTGCTGACCACCCATCACATCGTCTCCGACGGCTGGTCGGTGAGCGTCCTGGTGGCTGAGCTGGCGGCGCTCTACGAAGCCTTCTCAACAGGCCGTAAGGCACCGCTGCCGCCGCTGCCGATCCAGTACGCCGACTTCGCCTGCTGGCAACGCGGCTGGTTACAGGGGAAAATCCTGGACGAGCAACTCGGCTACTGGAAAAATCAGTTGCGGGGAGCCCCGGCGCTGCTCGAGCTGCCGACCGACCGGCCGCGTCCCGAGATCCAGAGCTTCCGCGGGGCGATGCAGACTTTCACCCTGCCCGAGGAGCTCTCGCGAGCCGTCAACCGACTCAGCCGCGAGGAAAACGTGACGCTCTTCATGACGCTGCTGGCGACGTTCCAGACGCTGCTCTACCGTTACGCGGGCGTCAAGGACGTGTGCGTCGGAACCCCCATCGCCAACCGCACCCAGGCGGAAACCGAAGCCCTGATCGGGTTCTTCGCCAACACCCTGGTGCTCCGCGCGGGCCTCGCGGGCCGGCCGACGTTCCGCGAGTTTCTGCGCCGGGTGCGCGAGACGTCGCTGGCGGCCTACGAGCATCAGGACGTGCCCTTCGAGATGGTGGTCGAGGCGGTGAAACCGCTGCGCTCGTCGAGCTATTCGCCACTGTTTCAGGTGATGTTCATCCACTACACCGTGCCGGTCGCGAAGTTCGACCTCCTCGGCCTCAGCCTGAGCCCCGTCGAGACCGATCTGGGCACCAGCAAATGGGACCTG
>CBDUYN010000135.1:0-29018 GCA_965371445.1 uncultured bacterium
AAGGGGTTGCGTCGGAGGCGAAGCGGCGGGCGAAAACGTTGGTGTCGTCGAAAGTCGAATCCGTCCACTCCATCCAGGAAACCACGAACTCTCCTGACACGGCGACATCGAGAGTGTTGAAGACTCCGCGGGCATAGCTCCTGTGGAAGGCAAACGACTGTCCCATTCTTGAACCATCTGAGGAGAAGCGCTGCCCACTGCCGCCCTCAATAGAGTCCCAAACCGCAAGGAAACCCCCGTCGGGCGTCCAGTGAACTGCGGGCATCCAGGCGAGCTCGGCGGCGTTATCGTCCACTTGGAACTCTTTTCCGAGCGCAGCACCGGCCGAGGAAAAGCGACGCCCCTGGATGGTCGCCCGTTCCAAGTTCTTCCGTCGTTGCCACACGACCACGAAATTCCCTTTCGGGTCGGTGTCGAGTTTGGCCCAGTCCAAGTTGTAACCGTCGCTGGCTTGCGCGATGAGGAAATCGTCCCCGGAAGGGGAGCCGTTGGAATCGAAACGACGGCCTACCACGTGGGTGAGCGTTTGATAGACGGGAGTTCGGTGCCATACGACGACAAACTTGCCGTCGGGTGCCACGCCGACGGTTGGTCTGGTGTTATGAGCGGTCCACTGGTCGTGGAGACGGAATTCTGCCGCCAGAGGCTTACCGTCCGAGGAGAATCGCCGGCCCCAAACGGCCCATTCGAAGCCGCGGTAGCCATACCGGCCGTGCTCCCAGACCACGACGAAGTTGCCGCGGGCATCCATGCCGATGTCGGGCTCGAACTCAAAGAATCCCTCCTCGCTGAGCCTGTAGTCGTCCCCCAGCGACTCCGGCGTCTGCGCCGACGCCAGACACACCCAGAGAACGCCACCGGTCGCGACGGCGAGAAGCAAGACCGTCGATGGTTTCAACATGGGCTGGTTCCTTGGCTCGAAGGCTTGCCCAGCATAGCACCAACACATCGAGAGTCAAGCCCCGAGGGGTTGAAAGCTGACGGCTTACCCCAGGGGCCTGTTCTTCGCGGTGGGTCAAAAAGGGGTGGCCACGGGGGATGGAAGCGATCGGGAGGACGGCGGCCGACGACAAAACGGCCGGGCCGTCTGCCGCCGCGGCAAGAGTGAGAGGGGGGGTGGGGTACTCTGCCACAGCGCCAGGGTCGACCCGGCCGCAGCTCGATCCTATCAGACGGGATCGTCCTGTCAACGGTGGTCCGTTCGTACGTTCGTAGGGATCGACGTGAGGCCCCTACCCGGACCCTTCGAACGCCTCCGGGAAGTGCTTGAGCGCGCTCACGAGCGGCAGCGGCGCCGCCTGGCCGAGGCCGCAGATCGAGCCCTCGTTCATCTGCCAGGCGGTGTCGGCCACGTGGGCGAGGGCCTCGTTCGTCGAGCCGTTCCCCGCCATGTGCTGCTCCAACGCCTCCCGGAGGTAGCGGGTACCGATACGGCACGGCGCGCACTGGCCGCAGCTCTCGTCTTCAAAAAAGCGCAGTTGCTCGCCCACCGCCCAGGCGACGTCGACGGTGTCGTTCAGAACGACGACGCCCGCCGAGCCGAGCATCGAGCCGGCCTCCGCCAGGGCCTTGAAGTCGAGCGGACACCTCCGCTCCGACGCCGGCAGGAAGCCCGAGCTGGCACCGCCGGGGCTGAAGGCCAGAAGCGTCCCCTCGTAGCCGCCGGCCTCCTCGACGAGCTCGTCGAGGCTCACGCCGAGCGGCAGCTCGTAGGTCCCCGGACGCAACACGTGTCCGCTCACGCAGTAGAGCTTCGTGCCGGGACCGGTGCGCCCCAGGTCGGCAAACCACGCGCCCCCGCGCTCGACGATCGCCGGTACGCAGGCGATCGTCTCGACGTTGTGGATCAGCGTCGGCTGGCCCCACAGGCCGTTCTGGGTCGGGAACGGAGGCTTCAGACGCGGCATGCCCCGCTTACCTTCCAGCGCCTCCAGGAGCGCCGTCTCCTCGCCGCAGATGTAGGCCCCGTGGCCGGCGTGCATGTGGAAACGGATCCCCTCGTAAAGGCCCCTCGCCTCGCACTCGGCGATGGCGCGCTCGAGGACCCCCCAGGGGACCTCGAACTCCCCTCGCAGGTAGAGGTAGACGTCGTCGGCCTCGATGGTGCGCGCGGCGATGGCGAGCCCCTCCAGGACGAGGTCCGGACGGCGCAGCAGGACCTCCCGGTCCTTGAAGGTCCCCGGCTCGCCCTCGTCGGCGTTCAAGACGACGTAGCGCGTAGTCTCCGACTCGCTGCGGACAGCCTTCCATTTGACGTGGGCCGGGAAGCCGGCGCCACCGCGGCCCTGGAGACCGGAAGCCTCGATCTCGGCGATCACCTTCTCGGGGCCGAGCTCGGCGGCGCGGGCGAAGGCGGCTCCGTCGTTGACCGAGGCGCCGAGGAGGTTCATCGGCAACCTCTCGGGATCGTCGCGCCCGGGACCGACGGTGCCCTTCCACACGGCATCGTCGGCGGCCTCACACGACGATCGAAGGCGCGTCCAGTCGGTGCCGGCGCGGTGGACGTCTTGCAGCGTCACGCCGGGCAGGACGCGCCGCTCCTTCAAGACGGCGGGTGCCACGTCGCAGGCCGCCAGGCACGAGCACTCGCCCGCCGGCAACCCCGCGGCCTCGGCGGTCTCGAGAAGATGGCGGGAGCCGGCCATCTCGCAGCTCAGGCCGGTGCAGACCCGCAGCTTCGTGTCGGGATCGGACAGGAGGTGAAAAAAACTCCCGGCACCGTAGACCGTGGCCTCGGGGACACCGGTCGCGCGAGCCACCTGGCGGGCGACGCCCTCCTTGAGCCCCCCGGCTTTCCGGAGCCGTTCCAGGATGGAGGCTTGTTCTTCGTTCATCCTGCCAACCGTAGCGACGGGAACGGACGGTGTCAATGCAGCCGAAGCTCGGCCGCGGAATCTCCTGTGCTACCCTTGGCTGCAGAAAGCTCCGCTGACTGCCGGACGGAGTCCGGCCCTGCCAGCGGGGAGCGAACACCGGGAACCGACACCATGAGCCGCCGCCTACCCTTTCTCCTACCGTTCGTCGGCTGGCTTTTCCTGTTCTCCTGTGCCCCGCCGGAGGAGGCCCCCCAGGAGATCGTGGTCGGTGTGATCACGACGTATTCACGCAACATAGCGACCCTCGAAGGCGCCCGCCTCGCCGCCGACGAGATCAACGCCGCGGGCGGGGTGGACGTGGGTACCGGCCGGGCAAGGCTCTCGGTCCTTTTCGAGGACGACGAGACCCGGCCGGAAACCGCGGTCTCGAAAGCGCTCCTGCTCATCAACCGGAAGGGGGCGGTGGCGCTCGTCGGCCTGCCCATGAGCATGAACGCCATTCCGGTGGCCCGCGTCGCCGAGCAGAGCGGCGTGCCCATGATCTCGACCCTCTCGACCCATCCCGAGACGACGCTCGGCAAGCAGTACGCTTTTCGGATGACCTTCCTGAATTCCTTTCAGGCCCGGGAGATGGCGCGTTTTGCCGTCGAGGAGCTGGGAATCCGCAAGGCGGCCATTTTGACCAACGCCGCCAGCGAATACAGCACGCACCTGGCCGAAGCCTTTCGGGAGTGCTTTCCGCGACTCGGCGGCGAGGTCGTGGCGTTCCAGACCTTCATCGACGACGAAAGCTTCGACGACGTCGATGCTCAGTTGCTGGAAATCCGGGAAAGTGGTGCCGAGGCGCTGTTCATGCCCTACCATTCGAAGGCTGCGCGCCGGCATATGCTGAAAGCCCGCGACCTGGGCGTTGAAGCGGTCTTCCTGGGCAGCGACACCTGGAACACGATCGCCCTCGGCGACGAGCCGCTGGTCGGCAATTCCTATTTCATCGACGTCTGGGCGCCGGACCTCCCGAGCGAACGAGCCACCGTCTTCGCCGAGCGTTACCGCCGCACCTTCGGTAGCGAACCCACGACCTCCGCGGCGCTCGCCTACGACGCGGTCATGATGCTCGCCGAGGCGATCCGACAGCAGCAGAAGGCCGATCCGGCCTCCATCCGGACGGGGCTCGCGTCGCTCGCCACCTTCGAGGGCGTGACGGGGGCGATCACCTTCGAAGGCTCCGGAGATCCCAAGCGCAGCGCCGTCATCCGCAAGATCCACGACGACGGCAGCCTGCGCTTCTATCGGCAGATCCTTTCCGGAGCCTCTCCAGGGGCGCCTCGCGAAGAAGGCCACGAAACCTCCTCGTTCAACCCTGATTGAAGCCAAAGACCTGGACCCCTTTCACCGATGATCGTCCCCAAGCGAAGTCTCGTCGGCCGGCTGGTCCTCTCCTTTCTCCTTCCCTCGCTCGTCATCCTCCTGCTGGTCGTGGCGATCTCCTACTCGCGGACCAACGCGGCCCTGCGCGAGGCGGTCTTCGAAAAGCTGGAGGCCATCGCCACGGTCAAGCAAGCAGCGCTCGACGCCTGGGTCGACCACCTCTTCAAGGAAACCCTGCTGATCTCCGAGATGCCCGGCTTCGCCGAGCGCGCCGCGGCGCTCGGCGAGGACGCTCTCGTGCCGCACGAGCGTGTCGAAGCCCATCGGGAGCTTGACCGCCTCTTCCAGTCGGTCGTCGAGAAAAGGCCCAGCATCACCGAGATCTTCCTCCTTTCTCCGACCGGAGGGCAGATTCTAATCTCCACCGAGCCGGCTAGTGTAGGACAGTTTCGGATCTATGACCGCTACTACGTGGCGGGGAAGCTCGCACCGTTCATCCAGAACGTCTACCCGTCGCCCGTGACGCTCAAGCCGACGCTCACCATCTCGGCACCGATCCGCGGCGCCTCCGGGAACCTGGTCGCCGTGCTCGCCGCGCATTTCTCGCTCGATTACCTGGACTCGAACACCCTGCAACGCACAGGCCTGGGCCAAAGCGGCGTCGTCACCCTGGTCGACCGGCACAAGGTCCTCGTCTCCGGTCAACACTACGGCGAGCTGAGGCTTTCGAGCCAGGCGGCCTCAAAAGCGATCGACGAGGTCGTCGAGGGGAAAAGCGGTGCCCGCATCTACCCGAACCTCGACGCGACGAGCGTGATCGGCGTCTACCGGTGGCTGGAGCAAAGAGAGCTTGGCCTCATCGTCGAGATGGAGGAACGCGAAGCGCTGGCTCCGGCCCGGCGCCTCGCGGTCTCGATCTTCGCCGCCGGAACCGTCTTCCTTGCCGTCCTGGTCCTGGGGATCTACCTGATGGCGCTTCGCATGGCACAGCCGATCCTGGCCATCACCCAGGCCGCGGTCCGGGTGACCCGGGGAGAGCTCGACCAGAAGGCCCCGGTGTGGACCGACGACGAGATCGGCGCCCTCGCCAGGGCCTTCAACAGCATGGTCGAGCAGCTGGCCAGCCACTACGGCGAGATGTCGAAAAAAATCTCGCAACTCGAGCAGGCGGAAAACGCGCTTAACGAAAGCCTTGCGGAGCTACGGGCGAAAAACGAAGAGCTCGAGCGCTTCAACTACACCGTGTCGCATGACCTCAAAAGCCCGTTGGTCACGATCAAGGTTTTTCTCGGCTACGTTCAAGCAGACCTCGGGTCCGGAAACGTCGACGACGCCCTGGCGGACCTCCAGCGGATCTCGGAAGCCGCCGACCGCATGCATCAGCTGCTCAACGACTTGCTGGCGTTGTCGCGGATCGGCCGTTCCCAGAAGGCGCCAGAGACTTTTTCCTTCGAAGAGCTTGTCCGGGAAGCCGTCGACTCCGTGGCTGACAGAGAAGAGCAGGACCGGGTCGAGATCGTGATCGCGTCTGCTCTGACGGAGGTCCATGCAGAGCGGGACCGCATTCGCGGGGTCCTCGAGAACCTGGTGGGAAACGCTCTCAAGTACATGGGTCCTCAAACCGCACCGCGAGTGGAGATCGGCGTTCGCCAGGACGCGGAGGAGCCGGTTTTCTACGTTCGCGACAACGGAGCGGGGATCGATCCGCAGTACCACGACAAGGTCTTCGGCCTTTTTGAGAGGCTGGAAGCCCACGTCGACGGGACCGGAGTGGGGCTCGCCATCGTCCGGCGCGTCGTCGAGATCCACGGCGGCCGGATTTGGATCGAGTCCGAGGGTCTGGGGCACGGCTCGACGTTTTGCTTCACGCTGCCGGGAAAAGCGGTAGGATGAGCGCCGTTTGCCGAAGCGACCGTCATTTTCCCAAGGAGCCCCGCACCATGAAAAGACCTGGCTCGATCCTCCTCGCCGCCGTCCTGGTGACGGCCCTGCCCGCTGTCGCCCAGAAGCTGCTGACCGGTGAGCGCCAGACCTACCGCGAGCGTACCTACGATATCCTGCGCTACAAGGCGGAGCTGCGGATCGATCCCGCGGCAGGCACCGTTGCAGGCCAGGCGACGCTTCAGCTCAAGCCTCTCGTCTCCATGAAGAGCCTGGCGCTCGACGCGATCGGCCTTGACGTCGGAAGCGTCGTCCTCGGTGAGTCGACTTCCCTCAAGCACGAGTCTGGAAGCCACCAGCTTAAGATCGCCTTCCCCGAAAGCCGCAAACGCGGCGAGCCCTTCACCCTGACCGTCGCCTACACCGCGCGGCCCGACGCCGGGATGTACTTCCACCCCGACCGCGAGGACCCGGACCGTGTCTTCGTCCACACCTACGGCGAGGGCGGGCTCCACGCCAACTGGCTGCCGATCTACAACGACACGAACGACCACTTCCCGACCGAGATGGTCGTCACCGTGCCGCGGCCCTACGTCGCGATCTCCAACGGCGTGCTCGTCGAGAAGCGGGAAAACGGCGAGTGGACGACCTATCACTGGCGTCAGCGTCTGCCCCATCCCAACTACCTGATCTCGATCTACGTCGGCGACTTCGAGATGGGGACCCTGGAGCCGGCCTTCGGCGAGATCCCGCTCAACTACTGGGTGCCGCGGGGACGCCTCGCCGAGGGCGCCTACGCCTTTCGCAACACGTTGCGGATGGTGGAGCTCTACTCCGAGATCCTCGGCTACCGCTATCCGTGGGAGAAGTACGACCAGATCGCGGTGCCCGACTACAGCGTCGGCGCCATGGAGCACACCGGGGTGACGGGGCATCAGGCGAGCGTGCTGAGGCTTCCAGGCACAGCACCCCTCGACTTCGGGCCGCCGACTTTCGAGGAGTACTGGACCGACTGGTCGGCCGAGGCGACCATCTCCCACGAGCTGATCCACCACTGGTTCGGCGACAACCTGACCTGCCGCAGCCTCAACCAGATCTGGTTGAACGAGAGCTTCGCGAGCTACTTCATGATGCTCTGGGACGAGGAGTCCGTAGGCCGCGACCAGCTCCTCTTCGACGTCGAGCTGGCACGGCGTCACTACCGCCGCTACGTCGAGTCCGAGCACGTCATCCGGCCCCTGGAATACGACCGCTACGACAACCCCGACGTGATGTACAACCTCGAGCACACCTACTTGAAGGGAGCCGCGGTCCTGCACACGCTACGCGGAGTCCTGGGCGACGAGACTTTTTTTAACGCCCTCGGCACCTACTTACGACGTCACGAATTCTCGAACGTCGAGAGCGGCGACTTCCGGCGTGCCGTCGAGGAAGCGAGCGGGCAAAACCTCGGCTGGTTTTTTGACGACTGGGTCACCGGCGCCGGCCATCCCGTCTTCGAGGTCAGCTACCGCTATTTGGAGGACCGGGGGGCGATCGACCTCTCCGTCGCCCAGGTGCAGCCGCTGGTCGAGGGGCAGGGGCTCTTCAAGCTACCGGTCGAGGTGACGGTGGCCGTCGGCGACGAGCTCTTGAAGGAGACGGTCTGGGTCGAGGAGGCGAGCGAGCAGGTGCTCTTGCCGGTGCCGTCGGAGCCGCGGTTCGTGAGCTTCGACGCCGAGGGGCGGCTGGTGGCCGAGGTGCGGTTCGAAAAGGAGCTGGACGAGCTCGTCGCCCAGGCGCAGGGCGACGCCCTCGTCGGCCGGTTGCGCGCCCTCGGTCAGCTCGCGGCGCGTTTCCCGGCCCGGTCCGAGACCTTGGGCACCTTCGACACCGTCCTCTCGGGCGACGGCTTCTGGGGGCTGCGGGCCGAAGCAGCGGAGCTGTTGGGCCGGCTGCGCACACCCGCGGCCGAGGAGCTGGCCGGGAAAGCTCTCGCCGCGGCGGACTACCGGGTGCGCAAGGCCGCCGTCCTCGCCCTCGCCGGCTTCGACACCGAAAGCGCCCGCCGTCGCCTGGAGAAGGTCGTCCGCGAGGATCCGATGAGCGACGTCGTGGGGACGGCGATCCTCGCCCTGGCACGAACGCCCGGCGAGCTCGACGCGGCTTTTCTCCGCCAGCAGCTCCAGCGCGACTCCTGGTACGACGGGATTCGGATCGCGGTCCTCCAAGCCGCGGCCGAGCTGGGCCGCCCGGAGCTCGTGGAGCTGGTGCGTCCCTACACCGGCGCGGCGTGGAACCAGGCCGTGCGCACGGCCGCGCTCAGGGCCTGGGAGGCGGCCACACCGCAGGACGAGGAGCTCCACGCCGTCCTGCTGGAGCTTGCCCGGGGACCGATCCTGGCGCTCAGGAGCTACGCCCTCGAAAAGCTCGGCGAGCTTTACGTCGAGGACGCCGTGGCGCTCCTTGAGGAGGTCGTCGAGCGCGACGTCGACCGCAACCTGACCGTCCTGGCGCGGGAGGCGCTGGAGGAGATCCGGCGAATCCACGCTACGGAGTGAGCCCGGGGCAGGCTGCCGGGGTAGAGTAGGCCGCCATGTTCGAATCCATCCTCAGCAAGGCCGAGTACGCGGTCTGGACTTTTGGGATCCCCATCGGAGGCGAGCAGATCCCGATCGTCGTGATCGCGCTCCTCGGTACCGGTTTTTTCCTCACCCTGCGCCTGGGATTCCTCCAGATCCGCGCCCTCGGCCACGGCTTCGCCGTCGCCTCGGGACGCTGGGACGACCCCAACGCCAAGGGCGACGTCTCTCATTTTCAGGCCCTGACGACGGCACTCTCGGCCACGGTCGGCATCGGCAACATCGCCGGCGTGGCGATCGCCATCCACTGGGGCGGCCCCGGAGCGCTCTTTTGGATGTGGATGACCGCGGTGCTCGGCATGGTGGTGAAGTACGTCGAGGTGACGCTCGCCATGATGCACCGCGAGGTCGAGGACCCCGACGACAAGCACCCCTCGCGGGGCACCGTCTCGGGCGGACCGATGTACTACATCGAGAAGGGCCTCGGACGGCACTGGCGTCCCGTGGCGTCTTTTTACGCCCTGGTGCTCATTGCCGTCTCGCTCCTCGGTTCCAACGCCACCCAGGCGAACACGATCGCCGACAACCTGAAGGCCGAGTTTGGACTCGAGACCTGGGTCAGCGGCCTGATCACGGCAACGCTGGTCGCCCTCGTGACGCTCGGCGGCATCCGGCGCATCGGCCGGGTGACGAGCATCCTGGCGCCGTCGATGGCCGTCCTTTACGTCGCCGGGGCTCTGTGGATCCTCGGCCTCTACTTCGACGCCGTACCGGCGGCCTTCGCGCTCATCGTCCGCGAGGCCTTCCATCCGACCGCCGGAGTGGCCGGGACGGGAGCCGGGGTCTTCGTCGCCACGATGATGTGGGGCGTGCGGCGCGGCCTTTTCTCGAACGAGGCCGGACAGGGCTCGGCACCGATCGCCCACGCCGCGGCGCAGACCGACGAGCCCGCCGCCGAAGGCGTCGTGGCGTTGATCGGCCCCTTCATCGACACGATCGTCATCTGTACGATGACCGGGCTTGTGCTGATCGTCACCGGCGTCTGGAACGAACGCGTGCCGAGCACCCTGGAGCTCCAGGGAGGCGACGGCTCCTACGTCGTCGTCGTCGAGGACGGCGCCCTGGAGAGCGTGGCAGCGCCCGAGCGGCTGGAGATCGAGGACGGCGAGCCGGTGTCCGCCGAGGTGCTTTTCGCCTGGCACGAGGCCCCGGTCGAGCGCCTCTTCCTCGACCCGGAGCACCAGCGTCCTTTCACCGGGACCCTCTATGGACAGGAAGGCCGCGCCGTCACCGACGGCGGGGAGGAGCTCACGCGGCTCTACGGCCTTGCCGCCGAAAGCGGCGCGCCGCTGACGCGTCTGGCGTTCGAGCGGGCGCTCGGGAAATGGGGCAGCTGGATCGTCGTCGTGAGCGTCTTCCTCTTCGGGCTCTCGACGGCGATCGCGTGGAGCTACTACGGCGACCGGTCGGTGAAGTACCTTTTTGGGGGCGGGGCGATCCTGCCCTACAAGCTGGTCTTCGTAGGGATGCATTTCTCCGGCGCGGTCTTTGCGATGACCACCGTCTGGAGGGTCGGCGACGTGGCGACCGGCCTCGTGACCTTTCCCAACCTGCTGGCCCTGATCCTGCTCTCGGGGAGCGTCGCCAGAGTGACGCGCGGCTACTTCGAGCGGCGGCCCTGGCTGCAGCGCGAGAAGGGGAAGAGCTAGCGTTCTGGGCGGCCTGGTGCAGCTCATCAGAGACCACGGAGGAGGAACCATGACGTAACGATCCGAGACTGCCCACAGCCACTCTCGCAGACCTGGAGCCCTTCAGCGCACTACGAGCCACAGACTCGCACCCGAGTGGGAGATGGATCCTCCATCATCGGGTCCGTGGCTGGACCCCCAACGAAATCAAAGGAGAGTTTGCAATGCTGCACAAGACCCTTTCCATCGTCGTTCTCGCCATGATCGTCTCCGCGGCCGCCGCAACCGCCCAGAAAACCGATTGGACGTCGGCCGGCCCGGCCGAGCCGCCGACCTTCAAGACGAGCGAGAACACCGACTACGACGTGGCGAGCGGCCTGCCGGCGACGGTGCCGGGAGCCCTGGATGCCGACGACTCGACCTACGCGCTGGCTATCTGTGGTGTCATCAACTCGCCGGCAGCGGACCACTTCTACGACACGATCACCCTCACCAACACGTCGGGGATCCTGGCCTCGCTCGACGTGACGACGAGCGACATCGGCGATCCCACTTCCTGTACCTCCGGGGACACCTGGCTCAACGTCTATTCGCCGTCGTTCAACGCGGTGGATCCCCAAGGCAACTGCCTCGAGTTCAACGATGACGGAGGGCCGGGTCTGTGCAGCTCGGTGAGCTTCGACCTCGGCGTCGGCCAGACCGCGATCCTCGTCGTCTCCTCTTTTGTCGGGGGAGCCGAGTTCGACTATCAGGTCAACATCGATACCCCCTCGTGCAACGACGGCATCGTCTACGACGACGGCAGCTTCGAGGGCGGGCTGCGCGGGCCGATGGGCACCCAGACTTTTGAGATCACCCAGAAGTTCGACCTGCCCCTGATCGGCTCGGCCGGAGCCGAGGTCAAGCGCATCTGCGCCTGCCTCTCGCACACCATCTCGGCCGTCAACGACTTCCCCGTCAACTTCGTGGTCCGCCGCCCCGACAGCGGCGGCGACATGCCGGGGGCCCGCCTCCACACCGAGGCGGTCATGGTCATGGACGTTCCCGACTTCCCCACCTGCCAGTTCTTCACCGTCGACCTGGCCGGCGTCACCTTCGATACCGAGACGGTCTTCATCGGCGTCGAGTGGGAGCAGAACATGTTCTCCGAGCTCCTGATCAGCGACGACACCACGAGCCCGACGAGCCAGCCGAGCTTCTACACCACCAACCAGGGCGGCGATTGGAATCCCGCCTCCGGTCTCGATCCCGACTACAGCAACCTTGCGGTGCGCGCCACGCTCGACGAGCCCTTCACGGCGCTCTCCGACGAGAGCGGGCTGCTGCTGCCCGGCTTCGTGCTCGACCTCAACGACCCCGGCGGCCCGACCACTTTCCTCAACGTCCGCAACACCACCGAGGGCAACGTCGAGATCAACCTCAACTATCACGGCGAGGAGGTGACCGACACCCCGCTGCGGGTCGACGGAGCCACCCTGTCGGCGAACCGCGTCTCGGTGAACAACATCCGCGACGACACCACCAACCTCGATCCGGACGGCGACAACGTCGCCACCGGCCTGGTGCTGGTGAACCGCTCCGACACCAGCGACGCCACGGATCTCGAGGGGGATTTCCTGAACGTCGACTTCGGCAACGACTTCGCCACCGGCGACCGTCTCTTCCGGATCCCGGACGATCTCTGCAACCTGCAGGAAATCCGCTTCCTCGACTTCGGGAGCGGCACGGAGCTTTCGATCATCGTCGACCAGCCAAACGGCGACGTGGCGCCGAGCTTCACCTACACCGCCTACACCCAGGGGGGAGCCGTGCTCGTCGCCGACGGTGAGTTCTTCACCAATACTCACCTCAACATCGTCGACATCGAGGAGCTCGCCGGCATGGGCAGCCGCTTCGGCACCATCGTCTTCGACTTCTCGAAGGCGGGCGGCGCCATGGCGGTCGCCAAGTACTCGGCCTTCGGGCGTTTTTCTGTCGAGCTCAACGGTGCCTGCCGCGACTAGGCTCCGCAGCGTGGCGACCGGCCTCGTGACCCTTACCAGCCCGCTGGCCCTGATCCTGCTCTCGGGGAGCGTCGCCAGGGTGACGCGCGGCTACTTCGAGCGGCGGCCCTGGATGCAGCGGGAGAAGAGGAAGACGACCTAGCGAAAGGACGAAGTCATGCACGGCAAATCGAAGGCGAAGACCCACGAAGAGTACATCGCGGCGGTCGAGGAGCGGCGTCGCGACGACATCCAGCGGTTGCACGACCTGGTGCGCGAGGCCGCTCCGGAGCTCGAGCCGACCATGGAGCTCGGCATGCTCGGCTATGGCAAGTACCACTACAAGTACAAGTCCGGCCGGGAGGGCGACTGGATGAAGATCGCCATCGCCAACAACAAGCACTACATCTCGCTCTACTGCACCGCCGCCGATGACCAGGGCTACGTGGCGGAGCGCTACCAGGAGCGGCTCCCGAAGGCCAACATCGGCAAAAGCTGCGTGCGGTTCAAACGGCTGTCCGACCTCGACGAGGCCGTGCTCGTCGAGCTCATCCGGGAGACGGCGGCTGCCAGCTGGGGTGGGTAGCGATCATCCGAAGATGTCCCCGCGATGTCGAAGCCTGCCCTACGAAAGGAGGTATCGCCGGGCCGCTTCCGCCTCCCGCGGTCCGGCCTCGAGCGCATCCGAGGCGAGCCGCACGAGCTCAGGCCGTGGCAGGTCCGAAGCGAGCGCTTCTTCAAGGCGCCGACATACGTCGGCCCGGACCTCCGGTCCGACGCTGGCCTTCTCGCCCAGGCACCGGCAGACGAAACGCAGCGCCGCCAGGCCCTCCTCGCCGGACGAGCCCTCCAGGATCGAGCGTACGAGGCCTTCCGCCCGTGCCTGTCCGGCGCCCGCGACCATGAGCCGCAGGGGCTCCTCCCAGGCCGGCTCGTGGAGGTGCTGGTGAGCCGTCCGGCGGCTCTCCTGCTCGTCGAGCCGGTCGAGGGCGTAATGGGCAGCGAGATATTCGTGAAAGCTCAGATGGGCGAATTGGTAGAGGTCTCTGCCGAGCTCGATCAAGATCCCCGGGTTCTCATGGAGGCCCTGGAGGAGGTCCTCGACCGCCCGGACGCCGCGTTCGCCGTCCCACTCGGGATCGTGCGCGAGGCCGTGGCGTAGCCACGTCCTCAAATCCTCACCCTGGATCTCCCGGCTACCGGTCTGGGTCGAAGCGCGCCAGGCCACCTCGGCGAGGGCGTGGATCAGCAGACCCGGATCCGGGAGCTCGTGGCTCTCCTCTCGCCCGGAAGAGGGCGCGTTGGCCCAGAGCTCGGCCAGGGTCCGTACGGCCGTCTCGTAGAAGACGACGCGTCGCTCCGGCAAGAGGCCCGAACGCAACCGGCGGACGAGGACGATCAAGGTCGAGAGCATCGGGTTCCGCGCCATCGCCCGGAGCCGCGGACGCGCCAGGACCTCCTCGACCAGGGTGGGCGCCCCGGCGGCGAGCGCTCCGGTCTCGGCCTCGCCTTCGCCGGCCAGGGCCTCGAACCAGCCGTGGAAGAAACGGCGGACGCGCTCGTCGTCAAAAGGGACGATCCGCCACTTGGTCACCGGCCCGGATAGCGGCATCGCGTCATAGCCGTGGGGCCGCGAGGTCATCACGAACCGTGCTCGGGGGTAACGCTTGGCCATGGCGTCGACCTGGGCGCTCACCCAGCGGCGTTGGCCATCGTCGAAGACGTCGTCGAAACCGTCGAGGAGCACCAGGGCCCGGCCTTCCGCGAGCGCCTCTTCGATCGACGGCAGCTCTTCCCGGTAGCGCTCGACGAGGAAACCCGCCAGCTCCGTCTCGGGATCGGAGCGTAGCGCCGAGGTGAAGGCCTTGAGCTCAAAAAGCAGCGGCACCGTCCCTTCCTGGAGCCCGGCGTCGAGCGGGACCTCGGTCCCGTGGTGGGCGTCGAGCAGCGAGAGGACCGTCCCGGGCCGGCAGAGCGCTATCGCCAGGCAGCGCAGGAGCGTGGTCTTGCCCGATCCCGGCGCGCCCAGGACGACGTGGAACCGCTCGCGGCGCAGGGCCTGGCCGATCGTCAAGGTCTCCGCCGCGTCTTCCGCAACCTGGGCCTCGGGATCCTGACGCCGCACGAGGAGCGGCTCGACGAAGACGTCCTCCAGCCGGATGCCGTCGCCGGCACCGGCCTCGTCGCCCAGGAAAAGGCCCCGGGTCTCGGCGTAGCGATATCGCCGGTCGACGCCTTCCCGGTAGTGGACGAGCGCGGTGTCGTCGAGATGGAGCGCCCCCTCGTGGCGCAGCAGCTCCTCGACTTTCGCGACCAGGAGGCCGAGCTTCTCTTCCATGGCCGCGGCGTGGTCCTCGTGGGTGGCGGCGAGCGTGAGGCTCAGGACGATGCGCAGCTCCGGGAGCTTGGCCGCGGCGAGGAAGAAGCGCTTGCGCAGCGACGTCCAGGCGCCGGTGAAGTCGTCCTCGTCGGCGCCGGGCAGGGAAAGCGCCATGAAGTGACGCCGGGTCTCCTCGGTCTTGATCTCGCGAAACGGGACGAAAGGCAGCTGACGCAGGGCGTCGAGAAAGGCGGTACCCTCCATCAGGGAACGGATCTCGGTCAGGAGCGCCGCGTCGATCTCGTAGACGGCGCGCAGGCTGTCGAGAAAGGCTCCGCAGGCCTCGGCGTAGGCGTGCTCGAGGGGGTCTTTCAGGGGACCGCCGGCACCCAGGGCGTCCTTGGCTTTGTCGCGGACGGCGGCATAGGCCTCGCGCAGCGGGGGACCCATGAGGCCGGAGACGGCGTCGTTCGCGATCGTAGGGAGCCATTCGGCAGGCATCGACATACTCCTCTCACGCCGATTCTATACCGACCGCCGCGCCGCCGTCGCGAGCTTGCCTCCGGACGCGGCCAGGGCATAGGATCCCGGCGTCACCTCTGGCGACGGATCCTCCAGGAAATGAAGGCAAGATACTCCCTCACCGGTGCGGTGATCAAGCTCGGTACCCCCGCGCCCTGGGTGGTTTACACGAGCCTGGCGCTCGCTCTTGCCGCGGTCTCCGGAACGGCCGAGGGGCTTTTCGGCGCGGCCGTCGAGCTGGCGCACTTCCGCGACCGGGCCATCGGCGAGACCACCCTCGCCGGCGTCGACGCCTCGCCCTACGCCCGCACCTACGTGGCGATGATCACCGGCTTCACCGCGGCCTTCCTGGCGGCGTTCGTCGCGCTGACGGCGGCAGCGTCCGCTCTGGCGCGCCAGCTCGGCCCTGAGGTGGCCGAACGGCGCCTGCGCGGCGTCGAAACTCTCGGCCAGCTGGCTCTGGCCACCCTCCTTCTCCACATGATCCTGCGCGAGCCGAGCCTGGCGCCGCTCCCGGGCCTCCTCTTCGGCCTGATCGGCCTCTGGCTTGCCCTCGCCGTCCTGGAAGCCGTCGTCCGGTGGCGGTGCCCGCCAACCTGGAGGGACCTCGTCCCGGCGATCCTCGAGGACCGGTCCTGGCTTTTCGTCACCCTGGTCCTGGCGCTGCCGGCGGTCTTCACCTGCTGGGTGCTTTTCGATCGGCCGATGGAGGTCGACCTCGGGTGGGGGCTCGTCGTTTGTGCTCTGGGCGCGCTGGCGGTCCTGGCCTCGGAGGCCGCCTTCGTGCGGCGTCGAGGGACCAAGCGGCTGCGCGAGGCGCATGCCCGCCTGGCCCTGGCAGCGACGGCGCTCCTCTTGATCCCGGCCTCGATCCCGGTCGCCAACGAGCTCCAGTACCGCTTCGCCGCCACGGCGCCGCGGACGATCGCGATTCTTCTGATCGTGCTGCTCGGCGCGGCAAGCGCCGGCATGTTTTTCCTCGGGCGCCGCTGGCGGCCATCGACGGCGTCGCTCCTCGTGTTCTTCTATTTTCCCGTCCTGATCGCCACCGGCTACCTCTTCCGGGTGCATCGTCAGACGCTCCATCTCGGGAGCCTCGACTACTTTCACCTCGGCGAGAAGACGCTTCCCACCCAGCAGCTCTTCCTCTTCGGCAAGCTCCCGCTTGCCGACGTCCGGTTGGCCCACACGTTTTCCGACATGTTCTACCAGACGCTCTACACGATGGCGAACGGCTACCGCGGCCTCGACATGCTGCTGTGGGAGAGCTGGATGCCGCTCGTCGTGGCGGGTGTGGTGATCTACCTGGTGCTGGCGCGGCTCACCTCGCCGCGCTTCGCCTTTCTCGCCGTCCTGTTCCTGCCGGTCACGAACCTCCTGCCGCCC
This sequence comes from uncultured bacterium, assembly GCA_965371445.1. Classification (GTDB taxonomy): domain Bacteria; phylum Acidobacteriota; class Thermoanaerobaculia; order Multivoradales; family J023; genus DASWIG01. The sequence goes on from CBDUYN010000135.1 coordinate 16,525, forward strand.
TACTACGTGCCGGCTCTCGTACCGTTCCTTTTTCTCTTCCACGCACTGCGCCGGCCCACCTGGGGACGCTTTACGCTGGTCTGGGTCAGCGCCCTCCTGCTCGCCCTGTGGCGTGTGGATTTCGGCCTGGTGGGTTTTCTTTCGCTCGCCGGTGTCGTCGCCGGCTATCTCCTGGCCGGTCACCGTGGACGGCTCCGGGCGATCGCCGTCTCGCTCGGGGCCGTGGCGGCGGCCACCGCTGTCGTCCTCCTGGGTGTGGCCTTTCTGGGCGGCGGCGGAGCACTCGTCGCCGTGATGCGCTCCTATGGCTACCGGCTGGTGACCCGGACCCGGCCGGAGATCATCGAGAGCTACAGCGCGGCGGCGGTCGCGCAGTACTACCTCCTGCCGGCGGTTGGCCTCGTCTACGTCGTCTACTATGCGGTCCGCCGCCTCCGGGGCCGGCGCGTCGCGCCGGCGCAGTCGATGCTGGCCGCGATCGCCGCGTTTTCGCTCGTCATCTCGCTGCGCTCCCTGGAGCGCCACTCTCTCGTCGAATCCTTTAACATTTATTTCTTCCTTTTCTTGTTGGCCGCTTTACCCTTTCTCTTCGTACGGAGCGGACCCGCCCTTGGGCGTCACCGCCTCGAGGGGACGTTCTTCCTGGTCCTGGTCCTGACGGCGGTCTTTGCGCTTCCACCTTCGAGCTACGGCCGTGCCGACCTTCGGTTGTCGAGCGCCTTGACCGAGGGCCGGATTTTTCGTTTCGTGGACTGGGAAGGCGACGAGCCAAGGATCACCTTCGACGCCGAGCGACATCAATCCCTGGTCGGATTCCTGCGGCAGGAGCTCGCAGGCGACGAAACGTTTTTCGATTTCACCAACTCGCCTCTTCTCTACCTCCTGGCCGACAAGGAGCTTGCGAGCTGGATGATCCCGAACCTGACGCAGACTTCGGAGCCGGTCCAGGCCCGCGTCGTCGCCGACCTGGACGAGCTCCGGCGCGCCGGCCGCCTGCCCTTCGTCGTCATGAAGCAGGGCAACTACTTCTGGGACAACACCGACGGCGTCCCCAACGAGGTCCGCTGCTACCGGGTGGCCGAATTTCTCTACCGTCATTACCAGCCGTTCGCCGCGATCGGCCCCTACGAGCTCTGGCAAGAGAAGGACGTGCCCAGGGAAGCGCCCTATTTCGAGTCGATTCCCGCGCGGATCAGCGACGACTACGTCCTTCAAAACCTGAGGCTTCGCCACGAGGGCGAGAGGCCGGCTTTCGAGGCGACGGGACCGGATCCGCAGCTCGTCGGATACCTCGATTTCGAGGACGTCGACCTTGGGAGCTTTCCATACTGGAGGCTGATCGTCGATTACCGTCTGGCGGCTCCCGGTGCGCTCCAAGCTTTCTACGAGCTCGACGGGGAAGGATTCAGCGAAGAGAGGAGCGCCTGGTCGCAGGCCAGCGGAGGACGTGTCGTCGTCTCGCTGCCCGGCGCGGGGGAGGCGAAGCGGCTCACGGGCCTGCGGCTCGATCCTCCGGAGGGTTCGCTCCTGCATCACGTCGACGCGCGTCTCGCCGGCAGCGACTACGAGGTCTTGCCCCTCGATCCGGAGCGCTGGTCCCAGCGGTGGAACGTCGGCCGGCTACCCTTCGTGTGGGCGAGCTTCGATCCCCTGGAGGCCCTGGAGACGACGCAAGTCGTCGCGGTCCTCCTCGAGGAGGAGAGAGAGCTCGACGAGCTTGCGAAGCTCGTCTTACCCCTGGAGGGGATCAGGGCGGCCGACGCGGGGTATCTGCACCTGCGCCTGCGCTCGCGGCTCGTCACCCACGGCGGGCGCCATGAGGACACGTCGCTGACGGCGACGGTGACCTACGGCGGCGAGCCGGCGAGCGCCGTCGCCTTCGACGTCGTGATCGATCCCGCCGATGCCTTCGCAGGGTACGTTCCGGCGCCGACCGGAGAGCTCGTTGCCCACAACCTGGCGCGGCTGGAGATTCCGGAAGCCCGCCTGGCCCTCGAAGCTACGGGGAAGGACCCCTGGGGGCACGGCCTCTTCGACTTCCACGAGGTCCCGCGCCTGGAGATCGACGACGAGCTCTGGATCCGCCTCGTCTACCGTTCGACGCTCGGCGGTCCGTTGCAGCTTTTCTTCGCCTTCGACGACCGCGAGTTCAGCGAGGAGACCAGCTCGGGGGGAGAGCTCGTCGAGACGCTGGCGGGCGAGGAGCTGATCCTCCCGGTTCGGGGCGGCAGGGCGACCGAGCGCCTGATGGACGTGCGGTTCGACCCGCCGGAGGGGGCGGTCTTCGCCATCGACGAGCTCGAGGTCATCACGCGCCAGCTCCGGGCGCGCGACTACCTCGTGCGGCTCGCCACCCAGTGGCGGTGGAGCGCCGCTCCGGTCGAGGAGCTCGTTCTGACCGTGTCGGGACCGGTGACCGTCGAGCGGGTCGTCCTACGGCGCGGCGACTGACGCTGTCGGAGATTTTCGGATATCCTTCAAGGGTTTCGCAAAGGAGCATCTTGAGCCAGGAAACCCATACAGGACCCTCGACGCCGGTGCCGAGCGACGCGGCGATCCTGGGGCTCGACAACGTCCCGCTGGAGCTGCCGCTGGCCGGCGTCGGCAGCCGTACGCTCGCCGCGATCGTCGACTACGCGGTGCTCCTCGTCGTCATCGGCCTGTGGTGGACCGCGGGGCTTTTGACCCTCTCGCTTTTCGACGTCGGCGAAGGCTGGACCCTGGCGCTTTTGACCCTGGGGTCTTTCTTCGTCCAGTGGGGCTACTTCACGGCGCTGGAGATCGCGATGCAGGGGCAGACCCCGGGGAAAAGCCTCCTCGACCTGCGCGTCGTGGGGCGTCACGGCGGACAGACCGGCAACGCGGCGATCGTGGTGCGCAACCTCGTGCGGGCGGTCGACGTGGCCTTCGGGATCCCGGCGATCGCCTTCGACGCCCGCTCGCGGCGCCTCGGCGACATGGCGGCCGGGACCCTGGTGGTCCACGAGGGCTCCGCCGCCGGGGAGACGGTGCTGCGGCGTCCGCCGGCGAGTTGGGGAGCGCATGAGATCGCGGTCGTCGAGAGCTTTCTCGCCCGCGCCGAGGAGATGGAGGCGCCGCGCGCCGCGCGCCTGGCGGCCCAGCTGGTGTCCTGGATCGAGCGCGAGGAGCCGGGCTTCGCCGCGGACGCGGCGGGCACACAAGATCCGGTGGCAAGGCTTCGCCACCTGCTGGAGGCGGACGCGGCCTGATGGACTACGCGCGCTTCGAAAAGCTCCGGCGCCGGAGCGCCGAGGAGTTCGAACAGGCGCTCGGGGCCGCGCGCCGCCGGCCGGGCGCGCTCACCTACGACGCGCTCGAGGGCCTTGCGGTCCGCTACCGCCAGCTCCTCCACGACCACGCGCTCGCCGCGGCGCGCTACCCCGGGACCTCGATCGCCCGCCGCCTGGAGCGCCTGGTGCTCGCCGGCACCCACTACCTGCAGCGGGACAAGGGCGAGAGCCTGCCGGGTCCCGTCCGTTTTCTGACCGCGCTTTTTCCTGCCGCCATCCACCGCGTCGCGCCCTTTATCGCGGTGACTTCCGCCCTTTTTGCCGCCGCGGCGCTTTTCGGCTTCTGCCTCGCCACGGTGGAGCCGGCGGTGGGCTCGGCCTTCCTCTCCCCGGAGATGATCGAAGGCCTGGAGCGTGGGGAGCTCTGGACCGAGTCGATTTTTGCCGTGACGCCGGGGTCCTACATGTCGTCGCGGATCGCCACCAACAACCTCTCGGTGGCGATCACCGCCTGGGCCGGCGGTGCCCTGGCAGGGCTCGGCGCCTTTTACGTCGTGCTCTTAAACGGCCTCATGCTTGGAGCGATTTTCGCCACCACGGCCCACTACTCGATGATCGACCGGCTCCTCGAGTTCGTCGCCGCTCACGGACCGCTCGAGATCAGCATGATCCTGGTCTCGGCTGCCGCCGGCCTCGCCGTGGGCACCTCGCTCGTGGTCGCCAGCGACCGGCCCCGCGCCGAGGTGGTCCGCGACGCTTCGCGCGACGCTCTGGTGGTGCTCGCCGGATGCCTGCCGTGGATTCTGCTCCTCGGGTTCGTCGAAGGCTTCATCTCGCCGGCCGAGCTCGAGCCGGCGTTCAAAGCGGCGCTCGGGATCCTCCTGGAGGTGCTTTTCCTGAGCGTTGCCTGGCGTCCGCTCGCCCCGGCCGAAGAGCGCGCCGCGTGGCGGAGGGCGAGGAAAGGGGCGACGGCACCGTGAACGAGCTCGACCTGATCCCCTTCCGCACCTTGATCGACCGTGTGGTCGTGCCGGCACGGCGTCACCTCAGGACCACCCTTCTGCCGGTGGCGCTGCCGGTGATGGCCGGGAGCCTGGCGGTGGCGCTCGCGCAGATCGCCTGGTTCGACGTCATGCTCGACCCCGACCCCGATCCCGACGCGGCGGCGGCCTTCCTCGGCGCCGGCTGCGCTTTCATGGGTCTGTCGTTCCTCATGCTCGCGGTCTACGGCCTGGCCTTCGCGGCGCTCACGGTCGCCGCGGTCGACGCCGTGGCCTCGCGGCCGGTGTCGATGGGCCGCGCCTGGGCCTTCGTCGTCCAGCCGCGGGTGCTCCTGGGCCTCGTGCTCCTGGGCCTGGCCTACTTCGGCAGCACCATGATGTGCCTCGTACCGGCGCTCTACGTCGTCCCGTTGCTGGCTTTCGTCGTACCCGCCATGGCCGACGAGGGGCTGACGGCCGGCGCCGCTTTCCGGCGCAGCGTCGAGCTGATGCACTGGAACCCCACCCGGCGTTTCGGCCGCAGCCCCTGGCTCCAGACCTTCCTCCTGATGCTGGTGGGGCTGATCGTCAACTACGCCGCCAACCTGCTCGTCCAGCTCCCCTTCGTCCTCGCACAGCAGGTCCTGATGCTGCGCCAGACCTTCTCCGGCGAAGCCGCCACCATGGAGGAGATGGTCTCGGTGCTCTGGCTCCAGGTCCCGGCGGTCGTCCTGGGATCGGTGGCGACGGCAGTGGCCTGGCTCTACACCGCCTTCGGGCTAGCGATTCTCTTCCGGGAGGTGAGGCGCCGCAAGGAGGCGCCGGATCTCGAGGAGGCCGTCGACGAGCTCACCGGCGCGGCAGCGGTGCCATGAAGGTCCGGACCCTTCTCCGGAGCGCCCTCCTCCTGGGTGCGGCCGTGGCCTCGATGGCGGCCACGCCGCCCGAGAGCCCGCAACCGGCGGCGGCGGATCGCGTCGAGCTGGCCGAGGTCGTCCAGGAGGCCGGCGTCGCTACGGCGCCGGCCTCGCCCGGCTGGAGCTCCTACCTGAAAGACCTCGGAGTCGCCTTCGTCTTTTTCCTTGCGCGGCTCTTCGAGGGGTTCGATCCGCAGGTCGGGCCGGCCATCGTCTCTTTCAGCGTGATCGGCGCCAGGATCCTCTTCCTCCTGACAGCCGCCCTGCTCGGCTTTCTCCTGGTGCGTTGGCTCGTCCGTCGCCTCCGTCCCCACGAGGTTGCCGGGCCGAGCGTCCGGACGCTTCCGGGGACGGCCGCGCAGGACGCCGAGGGGCGCTCGTCCGACGAGTGGGCGGCTCGCCTCGAGGGCCACCTGGCCGCGGGCGAGGTGGCGGCGGCCTGTGAAGCCCTGTGGTGGTGGCTCGCACGGTCCCTTCTGAGCGCGCCGGTCGAGGCGTCGTGGACCAGCCGCGAGCTTCTCTCCCATGCCGGCCGGAACGACTTGAAGGCGAGCGTTCGCATCCTCGACCGCCTGATCTACGGCGCGACGGAACCCAGCCCCGACGACGTCCACCGCCTCTGGGGCGAGCTGCGGGAAGCGCTGGCATGAGCAGCACGGTCCGGAGACGCCGCTCGTTCTGGGGCTGGACGCTCTTCGCCCTCCTGGCACTCGCCGTGACGGTGGCCTTCGGGTTGGGCGGATCCGGCGCCGGGCCGAGCTCCTTGGGCCGCGGCAGCGGCGGCTGGCTCGCCGCCCGCCTCTATCTGGAGCGCCGCGGCGCCGAGGTCGAGATCCGGGACAAGCCGCTCGACGTGCCGGGGACGAGCTCCGACGCCGCCGTCTGGGTCCTTGCCCTGCCGTTCGAGAAGCGCCTCGGCGACGAGGAGGCCGAGGCCCTTCACGGCCATCTGCGTGCCGGCGGCACGGTTCTGGTCGCCTACCCGCGGCGCATCGCTCTGTTCCTGAACCTCGGAGTGCTCGACGCGCTGGGCCTCGCCGTCGCCAGCGGCCCGGAGCTCCCGCCGCTCGCGCCTTGGCGCTGGTGGAGCTACCACCGCGAGAGGTGGCTCCTGCCAGCCGAGGACGATTGGAGCACCGAGGTACCCGCCACGCCGCCGGAGCTCGCCGTCGCCGCGTGCCGGCAACCGCCGGAGCCGCCCTCGCGGGCCCGGATCCTCTACCAACATGGCGGCGAGCCGCTCGTCTACACGTATCGACTTCACCACGGCCGCGTGGTCGTGATGCCGGCCGACGTCCTCTCGAACGGTTTCCTCCTCGACGCCGGCAACGCCGACTTCCTCGAGACGCTCCTCGCCTGGCTCGGGCCGGAGTGGAGCTTCGACGAGTACCACCATGGCCTGGTCGATCCCGACTTTGCCACCTCGTCGCGGCGTTCCGGCTTCGCCTGGGACCTCTTCATGGCCCACCTGGCGCTGATCTACGTCCTGGCGCTCGTGGCGCTCGTGCGCCGCTTCGGTCCGGCATGGCGCGAGCCGCCGGTCGAGGCGGGCTCGACGGCCGCCTTTCTCCGCAACCTGGGGGCGCTGCACCGCGAGCTCGGTCATTGGGACGACGCGGCACGCCTCCTCGTAGAACGCAGCCGGGCCCTCGACCCGAGCGTCGGCGAGGTCGAGGTGCCGGCCGTGGTGCGCGGAGCCGAGCTCGTGGCGCTCGGCCGCCGTCTGGCGTCAAGCCGCCACGTCTCTTCGTAGGTTGAGCTCCGCCTGACCTACGAAGAGACGGACTACCGGCGCCGGGTCCTTGCCGCCGTACGGCGCGGCCGTCCGGCCTTGGCCTTCCCCGGTGCCGCCTCCGGCTCCGCGGTGTCGTCCGAGTACTGGGCGGTGTCGCGCGGAGCCACCTCCTGGCGCCGTTCCTTGCGCCCCAGGAGCACCTCCGGGATCACGTCCCCCATCTTGCGCCGGTCGTCCAGGAAGACGTTGCGAATCGCCAGCGCCTGGCCGGCGATCTGGTCCATCGCGGGATCCTCCGCGCTCTCCAGCGAGGAGAGCTTGTAGAGGCTGTCGAGGATGGCGCGGTTGACCGGGTTGTCCTGTCCCTTTCCCTTGTCGAGGTGCTTGCCCAGGGCGTTGAGCTCGGCGAGCGAGATTGGGTGGAGGCGGTAGCCGTCCCTGGGCGTCGTGTAGATGGCCCGCAAGGCCCCGAGAATCACCGAGAGGTTGATCGGCGAGATCTCGCCCTTGGGCCAGTCCACGAGCATCTTGAAGATGTGCCGGAGGAGGTCGGCGTTGGGCTGGACCCCCGAGAGCATCTCGAAGGGATCCTGCTTGCCGACCAAAGCCTCGACGACCCAGCGGTTCCGGATCTCGAGGATGGACAGGAACACCGGGCAGCTCTCCGGCGTGACGCCGACGCTCGCCATGTACCGGGCGTAGGCGATCGCCGCCTCCACGGCCTCCTCGCTGCGGCATTCGAAGATCCTTTGCAGAGAGGCGATTTCCAGGTCGTTGACTCGAGTATCGATCCAGGCGTTGTTCTCCACCGTTACTGTCCCCTACTAGAGTTGGTCCGATAGGCGATTCCTGGATCGTACCCGGTGCGCGCCGGAGGAGCAAGCCCGGATTTTCTCCTCGCCCTCCTGGAGCCGCGGTCTCGGCAGGCGTTGGGCTTGCATTCGAGGCCGGGACCCCCCAGAATCGAGCGCCAGGCCCCGGACCGGCAGGACGAACCGCGGAGGAGGAGAGCGACCCATGACGAGAGAAACCGGCGAGCTCCTACCCCTCGTCGAGAAGGTCCTTGCCGCTCTCGAGGAGCGGGTGTTGGGCCAGCGGGGAGCCTGCGAGGCGCTGCTGGCGACCTACATGGCCGGAGGGCACGCGCTGCTCGAAGGCGTCCCCGGGATCGGCAAGACACTCCTCGCCCGGACCTTTGCAGCGCGCCTGGGCCTTGATTTCCAGCGCGTCCAGTTCACCCCGGACCTGATGCCGACCGACATCATCGGCACCAACGTCTTCGACCAGGAGTCGGGGACATTTCGCCTGGTGCGCGGCCCGGTCTTCACCCAGATCCTGATGGCCGACGAGATCAACCGGACGCCGCCGAAGACCCAGTCGGCGCTGCTCGAAGCCATGCAGGAGGACCAGGTGACGATCGACGGCGAGCGGCACCCGCTCGACGAGGGTTTCTTCGTCGTCGCCACGCAGAATCCCATCGAGCTTGAAGGCACCTATCCGCTTCCGGAGGCCCAGCTCGACCGCTTCCTGACCCGGATCGAGATGGCGCTGCCGCCTCCCGAGAGCGAAGTCGAGCTCTACCGCCGGGCGGTGAGCGGGGACAGGGGGAGCTGGGGCCTCGGCTCGCCCGAGGACGTTCCCGCGGTCGTGACGGCGGAGGAGGCGCGGGCGCTGCGCCGCGGCGGCGAGCGCGTCCACGTGGCCGAGGAGCTCCTGCTCTACCTGGCGGAGCTCGCCGCCGCGGTCCGTGCCTCGGAGCACCTGGAGCTTGGGATCAGCCCGCGCGGCGGTCTGGCCCTTCTCGCGACGGGGCGTGCCGCGGCGCTCGTCGAAGGACGCGACTACCTCGTGCCCGACGACTTCAAGCGCTTCCTGGTCCCCTGCTGGGGGCACCGGCTCCTGCTGACCGCCGAGGCCGAGCTCGAGGGGCACAGCGCGCGGCGTATCCTGGAGAGGGTGGCCGGCGAGGTCGAGGTCCCGAAGTAGGAAAGGCCTCCCGATGCCCTCGGCGAGAGTCTTCTACCTCCTGGTCTTCACCACGCTCTTGGGTGTGGCCGGGGTCCTCCGGCCCTGGGTGGCGCAGGTCGCCCTGGCGCTCGACGTCGGGATCGTCGCCGCGTTCGCCTACGACTACCTACGGCTGCGCCGCGTCTCGCTCTTCGCCGAGCGGCGCTGGCCGCCGCTGCTGGTACAGGGGGCCCCGTCCGAGGTCGAGGTGGAGCTGCACACCGAAGAGCCCCGGGGCTTGACCCTGCGGCTGCGCGAGGCGCTCCACCCGGGCGTCGCCGCCGCGCCCGAGCGCACGGACTGTGCGCTGCCGGCGAAAGGACGGCTGGCCTGGACCTACCGGATCCGTCCGCGCCGGCGCGGCGAGCACCAGGTCGGACCGCTGACGGCGCGTATCCTGGGACCCTGGCGGCTGGCCTGGCGGGAACGCGAGCTCCTCGCGGCCGAGCCGCGCCGCGTCTATCCGCAGGTCCGCTGGGAAGGCAAGGTCGGCCACTTGCTGCTCCTGGCCCACCGTCATGCCCTGGGCGGCAATCCCCAACGCCTCCAGGGCCTCGGACGCGAGCCCTACGGCGTGCGCGAGTACCTGCCGGGCGATCCGCCCAACAAGATCCACTGGAAGGCGACGGCGCGCCACGGCAGGCTCGTGACCCGGGAGGAGACCTGGGAACGCGGCGCGCGCCTCCTGATCCTCCTCGACTGCGCCCGCTCGATGACCGGCCTCGACGGCGAGCGCTCGAAGCTCGACCATGCCCTGGCGGCGGCCCTGGCGCTGACCCGCGTGGCGGTCTCGCGCGGCGACCGGGTGAGCGTCCTCGCTTTTTCCGACCGGATCGAACGTACGATACGCCTTCACGGCGGCCAGCGCGCCATCCATACGGCCTACGGAGGTCTCTACGACCTGGAAGCGCGACGCTCGGAGCCCGCCTTCGACGTGGCAGCCGAGGCCGCCGCAGAGCTCGAGTCGCGGCGTTCGACGGTGGTCTTCTTCACGTCGGTCGTCGACCTCGCCGCCGCCGAGCTGCTGCGCGAGGCGGTGCTGCGCCTGGAGCGGCGTCACCGGCCCATTCTCCTGAACCTCGAGGACCCGGAGCTCGTCGCCCTCGCGCGAGGGAGACCCGACACCGAGGACGACGTTTTTGCCAAGGTGGCGGCGCTGGAGATCTTGCTGGCCAACCGCAGGCTCGGGAAGCGCCTGCGCCACGCCGGCATCCGCGTCGTCAACACTTCGGCCGACCGCCTGGCTCTCGAAGCCCTCGAAGCCTATCTGGCCATGTTCCGCTAGGCCCTGAGCCTCCAGGAGAGTCGATGGGCCACGCTTCCTACTCCTACCCCAGCCACCTGATCCCGCTTCTCGACCTGGCCCTGGTCCTCGTCGCGGCGGTCCTGCTGCTGCTCGCTCCGGAGCGGGCCGGGCGCTGGGCCGCGCCGGCCTGGCGCGTCCTGCGGCGGCTCGGGCGCCGGCCCGCCCGGACGGTGGCGCTCCTCTTCCTTCTCGGCGCGGCGGCGAACGGCGTCCTCTTCCTCGTTCAGGGGACGCCCATTCCGGCCGCCACCGACGAGCTCTCCTACCTGCTCGCCGCCGACACCTTCGCCTTGGGACGCCTCGCCAATCCGCAGCACCCGATGTGGCGCCATTTCCATCCCCATGCGCTGCAATGGCCGCTCTACGTCTCAAAGTACCCGCCGGCACAGGGGCTCTACTTTGCCCTGGGCCAGGTGCTGACCGGCTCTCCGGCGGTCGCCGTCTGTGTGGGTGCAGGACTCCTGCCCGCGGCGGCCTGCTGGGCGTTCTTTGGCTGGCTGCGGCCGCCCTGGGCCGTGCTGGGCGGGGTGCTGGTCCTCCTACGCCTGGGTGTGGGGAGCTACTGGCACCAGAGCTATTGGGGCGGTACGGTGGCCGCGGTCGCCGGCGCCCTCGTCTTCGGGGCCTTGCCGCGCCTTCTTCGGCGGCCGCTTTCAGGGCTGTGCTCTCCCCCCCGATCCCCCCCGAGGGGGCCTGGCCTCGTCATGGTGGCTGGGCTCGCGATCCTCGCCAACAGCCGGCCCTACGAGGGATTGCTCGTCTCCCTGCCGGTGCTCGCCGTGCTCGGCGTACGAGCCTTGCGCGACCCTCGGATGCGCCGCGCCCTCCTGCCCGGCGCCATGGTTCTCGTCCTTGCCGGAGCCGCCATGCTGATCTACAACCAGCGCATCACCGGCGACCCTTTCCTTCTGCCGCACCAGGCGCACACGATCGCCTACAACTTCGAGGCGAATTTCCTTTTCGAGCGCTATACGCCTCCCGAGCTCTCCTACCAGAAGCGTGCTCCGGAGCGATCGGCGGCGCCGCAGGACGTGGACCCGCGCCCGCCCTGGGTCGGCCGGAGCCTGAAGCTGGGAGCCCACCGGCTGGCCCGGACGCTCTACTTCCTGCTCGGCCTCGGCCCGGCGCTCGCCTTGTGGCTCGTGCCCTGGCGCGGACGGCCGGGAGCGGCCCTTCTGGCCGTCTCCTGCGCCCTGGTCGTCGCGGGCCAATCCCTGGTCCGGTGGTGGTTCCCCCACTACCCCGCCCCGGCGACGGTGGCGTTTTTCCTGCTGATGCTCTTGAGTCTGCGCCGCCTCGCCGGCTGGCGCCGCCACGGCCGTCCGGTGGGCCGGGCGGCGCCGTTGGCCGTCGTTGCGATCTACCTGGTGCTTCTTGCGGTCGAGCTTCCGGCTCACCGCCCCGATCCCAGTGCCTGGAACGTCGCGCGCCAGCGCATCGAAAGAGAGCTTGCCACCCTGCCGGGCAAGCACCTTGTCCTCGTCTATCCACCCAACGACTGGATCTCGAACAGCGCCGACGTCGACGCCGCGACCGTCGTCTGGGCCCGCCAGGTCGACGAGGCGTCGGACCGCCGTCTGGTCGAGTATTTTCGGGACCGCCGGATCTGGTGGCTCGACCTGACTGGCAGCGGCACACCCACGCCGGTTCCCTACTCGGAGTTGGAAGGAGAGGCACCGTGAGCCGTTCGTCCGGTCACCGGGCCACCAGCGCGACCGAGGCCCGACCGACCGGACACCTCGATACGATTCGGCAGATGGGCTCCTTGGAGCCAGACGATCCGCTGACGGTCGAGGTCCTTGTTGAGCCGGCGGGTGGCGTCCTTCAGGTCCCCGAAGCTTTCGATACGCTCGACCGGGGTCTCGCCGGAGATCGATAGCGGCTGGTTGGGGCCGTTCACGTATTTCGCGTCAAAAATAACGCGAAATACGCACGTTTCCGTGAAAAATCGCGCGCATTACAACTTCCTCTTCCACGGCGTTTGGGTGCAAAATATGGCAGCGGCATCCACGCCGCCCGCCCGGCGAGCCCGGTGAACGCCTCGCCGACACCATTCGGGAAGGAGAACAGAATGGACACCCTACAAGTCACCCAGGAGGCCGGGAACCGCATCCGGGGCGCCAAGCTCCGGGAATCCTTCTTCGCCTCCCCCCACACCCGCCTTGGAAAACCGAAGACGGTTTCCCACAGTCGCTTGGAAAACCGAAGACGGTTTCCCACAGCCCGACGACGACGAGCGATGAAGCTTTTTTCTATCCAGAGGGGCCCGCTACGCGGGCCAGAAGAGCAAGGCCCAGA
>CBDUYN010000136.1:0-28341 GCA_965371445.1 uncultured bacterium
TGAGCCTGCCCGGGCGACGTTCGTCTCCACGCCCCGGTACACGCTTCCCGAGGAGTCCTTGCCGTAGGGCCGGATCCGAAAAGGGCACGGCCGGGAAATGGCCGACCGAAGACAAGGGCAAACCGTCCTACGCCCTACAGGCTGAGGCTCTCGAACCGACAGGGTTAGCCCCGAACGACCGACAGTTGCCCGTCGGGGTGCCGGTCGTCGGGGTGCCTCGGGCGTGCGACTCCGGTCTGGCCACTGGCCAGCAGGGAACGGATTGCCTCGACGAATTCTTCGGCCGAGACCAAAGCGCTGGCGTTGAAGTCCGGGCCGTAATAAATTTTTGGCAGGGGCTGTCACTCCGTTGTGCGGCCGTGAAAAGTTTTTGGCAGGGGCTGTTCGTCCGTTTGCGCGATCGGCAGAAATCTTGGCGAGCGTCCGGGAGCCCTTCGCCGCGGCGCGCCGTGACGACGCCTTTGCGACGCGTCTGCACGAGCAATGGCGGGGGCTGGTGTCGACGGGGCTGGTGCCTCGCCCTTGACAACGTCCGCGCTCAGTTGCGGCTCCTGAGCTTCATCAGCAGGCGCAGGATCTCAATGTAGAGCCAGACGAGCGTCACCATCAACCCGAACGCGCCGTACCACTCCATGTACTTCGGCGCCCCCTGCGCGGCGCCGTTCTCGATGAAATCGTAGTCGAGCACCAGGTTGAGCGCCGCGACCACGACGACGAAGAGGCTGAAGAGGATGCCGAACGTCCCCGAAGAGTGGATCATCGGGACCGACATGCCGAAAAAGATCAGGACGAACGACACCAGGTAGAGCATGAAGATCGCGCCGGTGGCCGCCGTCACGCCGAGCTTGAAGTTCTCGGTCGCCTTGATCCACCCGGACTTGTAGGCCAGGAGCAGGGCGAAGAGAGTCCCGAAGGTGAGACCGACGGCCTGGATTACGATGCCCGGGAACCGGGCCTCGGCAAGGCTCGAGATCCCACCGATGAAGAGCCCTTCGCAAAGTGCGTAGACCGGAGCCGTCACTCCCGCCCACGTCTTCTTGAAGATCGTCACCATGGCGACGACAAAACCGGCGATCAGGCCGCCGATCATCCACGGCATGACCGTCGCGGGATCCTGGGTGCTGAAGAACCGGTCCCAGGTGAAGAAGGCGGTGATCAGAAGCAAGAGCAGCAGGATGCCGGTCTTGTTGACGGTTCCTCCGAGGGTCATCCGATGCTCGACGTCCCGCGCCCCCACCCGGGCGAAGGTGTTGGCGTTCAGGGCTGGGTTGCCTGTTCTCATCATGATGCGCTGACTCCTTGTCGTGGGGGTGACGGCGGCCCGTTCTGGATGGGGAGATGTCTCGCGAACTCTAGCAAAGACCTCGCCGTGGCGCCATCGAGGCCGCGGGAGACGCCATCTGGACGCCAGTCCTCTTGGCGTCGTATACGGGACCAAGGAGGTACGCCGTGCATAAAAAGCTCTCCACCGTCGCCATCCTCGTCTTGGTCGCCATCCTCGCTCTCCTGTGGCCCGCCGAGCGCATCCTCGCCCAGGAGACCGCCCAGAGCGTCACGGTCACCAACTTCCCGCGCGTCCAGAAGGTCGGCGGCGAGGTCGCCGTCGAGGGGACGGTGCGTCACGCCACCATGGTCCGCAAGCTCGAGGTGGTCGTCCCTGCGGGCTCGCCCCGGGAAGCCCCGGCAAAATTCGTCGACGGCGGGTCCGTCACCACCGACGGCTTCACGGCCGCTCTCCTGAGCCTCCAGGGAGAGCTGCGCGGCACCCTGGGCGAGGCCGGGACGGTGGGCGCGGTGCTCGTCCCCGCCGAGAAGGCGCTCCTCACGGCCCTCGAACAGAGTGGACAGATCTTCTTTCCCCTCGAGGTGTCGGCGAGCCTGACGCACCCGAAGACCGACCTCTTCAGCGCCCAGAGCCACCTGGCGGTGGCCTTCCCCAACTACCGGATCTACTTCTACAACTCGACCGACAAGAGCGCCGAGGTGAACCTCTACGTCTATCTCACCAACTGACGGCTCGGCTAGGAGCTCAACTCGACGTCTTCGTAGACTTCGGCGAGCGGCAGCTTGCAGCCAACCTCCGGCAGGTCGAGGATCGCCGTCACCTCGTCGAGCTCGGTTACCAGCCAGCGTCCGTCGTCCTGGCGCGACCAGTGCTCGACCCAGGTCCCCAGCAGATAGCCGCGTAGCGACGGAAGGGTGCGGTAGCCGAAGAGCTTGGGGCCGCGATCTTTGTTCTCCGTCGTGGGTGAGAGGACCTCGACGACGAGCGTCGGATTCACAAGCGTGTAGGCGTCGTCGTCCTCAAAGACCGGTTGGCCGCAGACCACGGTCAGGTCCGGATAGACGTAGCGGTGGCTCAAGGGCACCCGGACCCGCTGATCGCTGGTAAAGCCTCGCCAACCGCTTCCCCGCAGCTGTGGCTTCAGGGCTCCTGCCAGGTTGAAGCAGATCGCGTTGTGCTCTGGGCTGGCGCCGGCCATGGCGACGATCTCGCCGTCCCAGTACTCGTGCTTCTCTTCGGCCTCGCGCTCGAAGGCCAGGTACTCCTCCGGCGTACTCCGGTGTTGGGGTGCGGCGCTCATGGGCCAAGGATACCATGCTCCTGCTCCTGCTCCACCCAGGCCTACGGCATCGCGGGCGCGGACGTCGTCGAGGGAAATGCTTCCTGAGCACAAGACGCCCTCTACCCAGACCGAGACCACGCCCACCGGCTGGTAGACGAACGGCCAGACCTGGAAGCTCGTCTGACCCAGGCAGTCGAAGAGCACCTCGAACGGCTCGCGGCTCAAAAGGTAGGGCTCCTCGCCGTCGTCCGGATCGTCCAGGTGCGTGTCCTCGCATGGTAATCACCTAAGGCATCGCAATGCTTAGAGAGCATACACCATTCCCAACTCGGATACAAACCCCTCTCCCGGCGTTGGAAGCCAGGCGCCATGAGCGAGTGATAACCTCCGGTGCATGCACCGCATGGACCTAAAGGGTTCCCTCGCTCTCCTTTGTCTGACCTGGGCCGCCTGCTCGACTCCGAACCCCGGGCCGCCCGAGCCTACCCCGAAGAAGCTCCCGTCGATCCTCCTCGTCACCCTCGACACCACCCGCGCCGACTCGACCGGGCTCGAGAACGACGAGGTCGAAACCCCCAACCTCGTAGCCCTCGCCGAGCGCGGCCTGGAGCTGACCCAGGCCTATACGACCGCCCCGACGACGCTGCCTGCCCATGCTTCCATGCTGACCGGCCTCTATCCGTCGGAGCACGGGATCCACGAGAACGCGAGATACCTCGGCGAAGACCACGTCCTGCTCGCCTCCCGGCTCAAGGAAAAGGGCTATCGGACGGCGGCTTTTGTCTCCGGCTTTCCCCTGGCCGGACAGTTCGGCCTGAGCCGCGGCTTCGACTGCTACGACGACGAGCTCGCAGAGGCGGCGGAAAGAAGCGCTGGCGAGACCACGGAGCGCGCCCTCGCCTACCTGGAGGCGAGGGCCGCGGAGCCCTTCTTCCTCTGGGTCCACTACTTCGACGCCCACGATCCCTACTCTCCCCCGGACCCCTTCCGTTCCCGTTACGCGGAGAGCCCTTACCTCGGTGAGATCGCCTACATGGACCAGGAGCTCGGCCGCCTCGTCGACGCCTTCGAAAGCCATGTCGGCGAGGGACCGTTCAAGGTCCTGGTGGCCGGCGACCACGGCGAAGGCCTGGGCGACCATGGCGAAGCCCAACACGGCAACCTTCTCTACCAGGGGGTCATGCGCGTTCCGCTCGTCGTCGCCGGCAGCGACGTCGCGCCGGGCCGCCGGAGCGATCCGGTGAGCGTCCGGCGCGTCTTCGACACGGTCCTCGGCTGGACAGGCGAGGAGTCCCCCTACGGCTTCGTCGACGGCGAGGCGGAGGCCGTGTTGGGCGAGGCCATGAAGCCCTACCTCCAGTACGGCTGGCACCCCCAGGTCATGGCCGTACGCGGCAACCTCAAGGTGATCCGCTCCGGTGAGATCGAGGTCTACGACGTCGAGGCCGACCCCGCCGAGGCCGTCAACCTTGCGGGTCGGGTCCAGTTGAGCCCGGAGCTTCAGGAGACGATACGCGGCTACCGGTTCCTGCCGGCAGCCGAGGCGACCGAGGGGAGCGAGCTCAGCCAGGACGAGCGGGAGAAGCTGGCCAGCCTCGGCTACGTCGACTGGCAGGGCGGAGCCGTCCTGCGCGACGACGCGCCCAGCCCCAAGGACATGACCCATCTCTTCGCCGACCTCGACGCCGGCTCCGCTTTCTTCGTCCGCCGGGAGTACGGCCGGGCGGCCGCCGTTTTTGAGCGGATCCTTGACGAGGACCCGGGCAACCTCATGGTCGTCTTGCGCCTGGCGGTCGCCTCCTCCTTTCTGGGCCGTGACGACCGGGCCTTGAAGCTCTTCGAGCGAGCCCGAAAGATCGCCCCCGACTCCGTCGACGTGACCCACTACCTGGGGATGCACTACTTCCATCTGGGGAGGTGGGACGAGGCGGCGGAGCTTTTCGAAGAAGCCCTGGCGAAGATGCCGGGACGGCTGCCGGCCCTCGAGTCGCTGGCCCGGATCTACGAGGGCCAGGGCAAGCTCTACGAAGCCGTCGAGCTTCTGGACCGGATCGTCGCCCGCAAGAAAGATCCGTCCGACGAGTGGCTGAAGCTCGGCGAGCTTCGCATGGCGACGGCGCAGACCGACGGCGCCATCCAGGCCTTCGAGGAGGCCCGGCGCCTCGCGCCGGAGGGCTTTTCCCACTACCTGGAGCTCGGGGTGTGCTATCTCGCGAACCGCCAATTCGCGGCAGCGCGCGACGTGCTCGACCGGGTCTCCCCCACCCATCCGGGCTATCCGATGGCGCTTTTCAAGCGCGCCCAGGTGAGCGTGCTCCTTGAAGAAGACGACCGGGAGGAACGGATCCGCCGGGCCATCGAGCTGGCGGACTCGACCACCCGGCCGTTGATCGAGAACGAACGCTTGTTTGCCGGCGTTCGGTGGCGGTAGCCGAGGAAGAGATCGAGGTCTAAAATCTAACCTGACTCTTGTGACCGAACACCGATTTGTTGCATCCTTCCCTTATAGGTCCAAGCCCGAGGCGCCGGCAAACGCCAGGGCGGCGTCGTGCCGGCGGTCGTCGGGTGAGACCAAAACAGGGAGACCACCATGAAGACGACAGTTGTCATGTCAATCATCGCCATATTCACTTTCTGTGCCGGAGCTGCTTTGGCAGAGGAGACGGACGTCACGCCGGCCGATCAGAAGCTCTGGAAAAAAGCGGCGCTCTACTTCAAGCCGCTTCCCGAGGCCGCCCCGAACCCCGAGAACCCGACGACCGCGGTCAAGGTCGTGCTGGGCGAGAGGCTCTACTTCGACACCCGCCTCTCGAAGGAAGGCAACAACAGCTGCAACAGCTGCCACAACCTCGCCACTTTCGGCGTCGACAACTTGCCGACCTCGCCAGGCGACAGGGGCGAGCTCGGGACGCGCAACTCCCCCACCGTCCTGAACGCGGCGCTCCACGTGGCGCAGTTCTGGGACGGCCGCGCCAAGGACGTCGAGGAGCAGGCCGGGATGCCGATCACGAACCCTGTCGAGATGGCCATCCCCAGCGAGGAATTCCTCGTCGAGCGCCTGGCCCAGGATCCGCTCTATCCGGAGCTCTTCAAGGCGGCTTTTCCCGACGACGACCCGGCGCTCGAATACAAGAACGTCGCCTGGGCGCTCGCCGCGTTCGAGCGCACCCTCCTGACACCCTCACGCTTCGACGAATACCTGAAAGGTGACCACGACGCACTCGACCAGCAAGAGAAGGACGGCCTGCAGATCTTTTTCGACATGGGCTGCTCCTCCTGCCATAACGGCGTCAACCTCGGTGCGCACATCTTCCGCAAGTTCGGCCTGGGTGAGAAGTACTGGGAGCACACCCAGAGCAAGGGCATCGACGAGGGACGCTTCGTCCAGACCGGCGACGAGGAAGACAAGTACGTCTTCAAGGTCGCGTCGCTGCGCAACATCGCGAAGACCGGTCCCTACTTCCACGACGGCAGCGTCGCGACGCTCGACGAAGCGATCCGCGTGATGGCCCGTCTCCAGGTGGGCGTCGAGCTCGAGGAGGAGCAGGTGGAAGACATGGTGGCGTTTCTCGAGACCCTGACCGGCGAGCTCCCGGACAGCGTCAGGAGCGCCTCGGCGTTCTCCGGATGCCCGAACTGTCCTCGCCACCGCGCCGGGGGGGCTGGATGCCGGATGCAGGGTCAGGCGATGGCCGGAGCGGCGGACTGTCCGATGCACGCCGGGGCTGGGCCGGCTCCGCGCCACCGGGCTCGTCAACGGATGGGCAACGCGGCTGGCGACTCGGGCTCGCAGTAGCGCGTACTCCGGGACAGGCTCACCGGCTCTGGTAGCTAAGCGTACAAGAGAAAAGCGCATGGACGCAAGAGGAGAAAACGTCCATGCGCGGGAAGGAGAAACAGGGGTTTCGACCTTCGAACACAGGGTCATGAAGCACTGGCATCCTTCGGCTCAGCCTCTGTCGGGCGCCATGGGGGGTAGGGCGTAAGGTGGGATCTTGGTGGGCTTTTGTGGGATTTTGGTGGCGGGCGGACCTTTTGGATCCGTCATCGGCAAGGACTGCCTCCGCGAGAAGCTCAACCTGGGAGTCCCAATGCTTCATCACCCTGTGTGGAAAGTGTAGGTCTCTGTCTTCCTCCTTTTTTCGGCTCCGGCTCCGTTGCCATCGCCTTGTGCCCTAATACCTCTACAGCAAGGTCCGTGCCAAGTCTGCTTTGGGTCCGTTCAGGCCCATGACAACGTGGTTTTGCGGGGGCGAGGGGTCCCAGAGTGACTTTCTGATCCGAAATAGGTGTTCAGTTTCCGTACAGGTGTCACGAATCAGGACAGTCGCGAGGAGGTGAGAGGACGGCTGAGCGGCAATTCGGTTAGGCTCGGGCGCGTCGAACGCCCCGCCGATCGAAAGGAGGAAGCTGTGTGTCCTGTCGCTGCGATCTACGTCCTGGTTCTACTTTCCGTCTCTCTCTGCGCTGCCGCCCAACCGGCCGGCGAAGCCGGGGGAAGCGCCGAAGCCCTCCGCGGTCTTGAGCTACGAGCCCTCGGTCCCGCCGTCATGGGCGGACGCCTCGCCGACATTGCGGTGGACCCACGGCGGCCGAGCACCTGGTACCTCGCGGTCGGCTCCGGCGGCGTCTGGAAGACCGAGAACGCCGGCACCACCTGGACGCCGCTCTTCGACGAGCAGCCGTCCTACTCGATCGGCTGCGTGACGCTCGACCCGACGCGCCCGGACGTCGTCTGGGTGGGCACGGGCGAGAACGTCAGCGGCCGGCACGTCGGCTGGGGCGACGGCGTCTACAAGAGCCTCGACGGCGGGCGTACCTGGCGACAGATGGGGCTCGAGCGCTCCGAGCACGTCGGCGAGATCGTGGTCGACCCCCGCGACGGCGACGTCGTCTACGTGGCGGCCGAGGGACCGCTGTGGTCCTCGGGCGGTGAAAGGGGCCTTTACAAGACCACCGACGGCGGCGAGACCTGGACCCGGGTCCTGGCGATCGACGAGGACACCGGCGTCACCGACCTGGAGCTTGATCCCCGCGACCCGGACGTCCTCTATGCCGCGTCCTACGAGCGCCGGCGCAAGGTCTGGTCGCTCCTCGCCGGCGGGCCCGGCTCGGGGATCCACAAGTCGCGCGACGGCGGCAAGACCTGGCGCCGCCTGGAGCGAGGCCTCCCCAAGGGCGACATGGGCAAGATCGGGCTCGCCCTCTCGCCGGCCGATCCCGACGTCGTCTACGCCACGATCGAAGCGGCGGAAGAAGAACGCGGCTTCTATCGCTCCCTCGACCAGGGCGAGAGCTGGGAACGGCGTAACGAGTACATCTCCGGCGGTACCGGCCCCCACTACTACCAGGAGATCGTCGCCTCGCCCCACGACGTCGATCGCCTCTACCAGATGGACGTCTTCCTGCACGTCACGAGCGACGGGGGCGAGAGCTTCGACATCCTCGGCAACGGCCGCGAAAAACACAGCGACAACCACGCCCTCGTCATCGACCCGGAAGACGGCGACCACCTGATCGCCGGTACCGACGGCGGCCTCTACGAGACCTTTGACCACGGCGCGACCTGGCGCCACTTCCCCAACCTGCCGATCTCCCAGCTCTACAAGCTGGCGCTCGACGAGGCCGAGCCCTTCTACAACATCCTGGGCGGTGCCCAGGACTTGGGGACGCTGCTGGGCCCGTCGCGTACCACCAACGTCGAGGGCGTACGGAACCGGGACTGGTACGTCCCCATGGGCGCCGACGGCTACGCCTGCGCATTCGATCCCGAGATCGGCGACCTCCTCTACCTGCAATGGCAGGAGGGACGGCTCCACCGCCACGACCGGCAAACCGACGAAGCCCTCGACATCCAGCCGCAGCCGGCCCCCGGCGATCCCCCGGAGCGCTGGAACTGGGACTCGCCGCTGCTGGCGAGCCGCCACGCTCCCGGCCGGCTCTACTACGGCTCGCAACGCCTGTGGCGAAGCGACGACCGCGGCGACTCCTGGAGGCCGGTGAGCGGCGACCTCACCCGCAACCGCAACCGCTACGAGCTCGCGATGATCGACCGGGTCGTCAGCATCGATGCGCTCTACGACAACGGCGCCATGTCCTGGTATGCGACGCTCACCACGATCGACGAGTCGCCGCTCGTCGAAGGGCTCCTCTATGTCGGCACCGACGACGGGCTCGTCCAGGTCACCGAGGACGGCGGCGGCACGTGGCGCTCGGCCGGCGCGTTCCCGGACACGCCGGAGCTCGCCTTCGTCAACGAGGTCACGGCTTCCCGGCACAAACCGGACACGGTCTTCGCCGTGGTCGACGCCCACAAAGAGGGCGACTACCGCCCGCTGCTTTTCGAGAGCCGCAACCGGGGACGCACGTGGGGCTCCATCGCCGGAGACCTGCCGGCCGGGGGCATCGTCTGGTCCGTCGTCCAGGACCACATCGCGGCGGACCTGCTCTTCGCCGGCACGGAATTCGGCCTCTTCGCGACGCCGAACCGGGGACGCGAATGGATCCGCCTTTCGGGCATGCCGACGATCGCCGTGCTCGACCTCGCGATCCAGCGCCGCGACGACGACCTGGTGGCCGCGACCTTCGGCCGCGGCTTCTACGTCCTCGACGACTACTCTCCCCTACGCGAGGTGGCGGCGGGAGCCCTGGAGCGCGAAGCCGTCCTCTTTCCGGTACGCGACGCCTGGTGGTACGTGCCGTCGGTACCGATGCAGGCGCGAGGCAAGCCGTCCCAGGGATCGACCGACTTCACCGCTCGGAACCCGCCGTTCGGGACCGTCTTCACCTACTACCTGAAGGAGGGACGCCAGACCGCCCGGGAGAAGCGGCACCAGAGCGAGCAGGAGCTTCGCGAACGCGGCGAGGACGCGCCGTTCCCCGGCTGGGAACGGCTGGGTGAAGAGGCCCTGGAGGCCAAGCCCCAGGTCCTCCTCACCGTCCGCGACGCCGACGGGGCAGCGGTGCGGCGCCTCGAAGGCGAGGCGAAATCCGGGGTCCACCGCATAAGCTGGGACCTGCGTCGTCCACCGCCGGATCCGGTCGACTTGACGCCCCCCGGGTTCCAGCCGCCGTGGGTCAGCCCGCCTCAGGGTCCGCTGGTCCCTCCGGGGACCTATCGCGTCGAGCTGGCGCTCCTGGCGGACGGCAAGGTCGAGAAGCTCGGCGAGGCGCGCGAGTTCCAGGTCAAGCCCGTGCCCGGGTCGGCCCTGCCCTCGCCCGACTTCCAGGCCGTGGCGGCCTTTCAGGAGACGACTGCCGATCTCCTGCGTCAGGCCCTCGGAGCCCGGGAGAAGCTTCAGGAGGCGGAACGGAGGATCCGTCACCTGAGAGAGGCGCTCGACGAGACGCCGCGGGCCGGTGAGGAGGTGTTCGCGCGGCTGGCCGAGATCGAAGCCGGCCTGGCCGGTCTCCGCAAGTGGCTAGTCGGCGATCCGGTGCGCCAGCGCTGGGAGGAACCGCAAGTGCCTTCCGTCCTACAGCGGATCCGGCAGGTGGCCGAGGGGCATTGGGACACTCGCCAGGCGCCGACCGCCACCCAGCGCCAGAACCTGGAGGTGGCGCGGTCGGAGTTTGCCGACCTGAGCGACCAGCTAACGGCGTTGCTCGACACCGAGCTCCCCCGGCTGGAGGCGGACCTGGAGGAGGCCGGAGCGCCCTGGACACCGGGGCGAAGCTTGCGATGACCTTATCCGTCCTGCAGGGACGTCTTCGTAGGGCAGGCTTCGCCCGGGGCGCGCAGCCTGCCGATTCCGTCCCCCAGGCCGGCGGTGAGCGTCCTCTTCCTCTCGCGCCCGCGACATCCTATGGTACTATATCGAACATGCTTGAATCTCACGACCTGGGACGTACTCATGAAGGCTCGCCGAGGCGAGCTACGGCGAGCATGGGCTCCTCAGGATCCTCATCAAGGCCCGTATGTCGCGCAAATGGAGCCACCCTCAAGGTGCAGGGAGACATGGCTGCCGAACGCCTCTTGAACGACGCCTTGCCGCCGCTTCTCGACCCGGACCGGGGCTTCAAGGTGGACCCCAAGAGGGTCGGCAAGGACCTGGCCGCGGAGGTCCGGAAGTTCGACGCCCTCTTCAACGCCGCCGGGCACGCGCAGAAGCACCTCGAGACGAGCCAGATGCTCCGCAACAACGCCTTGAAGGACTACGACCGCACCTACCTCGGGCCCGCGGGTTCCTCAGAAGCTTCCTGCGCCTCGCGGGAATGAACAAGGCCGTCAAGCTCGTCGGACCGTCCCTGAGGCAACTCCAAAGGCGCTTCAAGAGCTACGTGGGGGACCAGGAAGAGTCGGCCTCGGCCGATCTCACGCTCGAAGGACTGGCGGGCCGTTTCCCACCACCAGGCCGATCCCGGCGATGGCGCCGGAGCGGATGAATTGCACCGTCAAGGCCCTTACGCACTCCACGTTGCGCAGACCGAAATGACCGTGGGCGGCGTCGGGCACGACCAGGTGGCGGCTGTTCGGCAGGGTGCGCGCCACCAGGTGGCCCCACCGCGATTCGAGATCGCCTGTCACAAGATCCTGCTTTTGTCCAAATCACTGGACATCTGGCAAACCCTTGCCCCGCGGGGCTCTACGGCCCCTCGTCTTCGATTTTGGCCCGCGAGGCGCACAATCACTTGGCATCGGCGAAGCCAGGGCTACTCCGCGAATTCGTGGACAACCCCTTTGGAATCAGTGACTTACGTCGTCTCCTCGGATCCTGGTACGGACTTTGCTCTGTCGGAGCACCGAAGGGCGGCCACGTAGCCGCGCCGCAGAGACATCCCAGCGAACCGACGAGGTAGACGATGAGCAAGCAGAACCGCCGAAAGAAGCGCAGCAAACCCGGGCAGAGACGCAGCAAGAGCCACAGCCAGAGCCACAGCCAGAAGACCTCCTCATTCTTTTTCCC
The DNA here is from genome assembly GCA_965371445.1 of uncultured bacterium. Taxonomy (GTDB): domain Bacteria; phylum Acidobacteriota; class Thermoanaerobaculia; order Multivoradales; family J023; genus DASWIG01. The sequence continues at coordinate 11,474 of CBDUYN010000136.1, forward strand.
CGTCAATTCTCCGGGGTTCTCCACCGAGGAGATATCCCAGCGGGAACGGATTGAGAAGCTCAAGCAACAGGCCGCCGAGCTAGCAGGCGGCGAGATGACCTTCTGGGAGAACGAGGCCATGCCCCTGGACGTTCAAGAGCAGTTCTGGCAGAACGTCCTGAGCTTCGAGACGGGAGCCGGCGACGCCGCGTCGTCCTATGTACCCGTCGAGGTGCTCAAAGACGACGGGGTCGAATTCCCGCCGGCGGACGAGCTCGACGACGAGGCTCTGACGCGGAAGCTCTGGGAGGTGATCCACGCCATGGCCCGGCAGCGCTGGTATCTCTTCCACACGGATCACCTGAGCGACCGGGAGCTTTACGTCAAGCTCGTCGAGGACCTCCTGGCCGAGGAGACGGTGAGGGCCTTTCCGGAGGCGGGCCTGGTCATCGACGCGATGGGCAGCTACGGTCCGGAGGAGATTGCGATCGTGCTCACGTACTACTCCGACGAGAAGGCACGGCGTGACTGGACGAAGAGCTTCCCCGAGGACGAGATCCCCGAAGCCGAGGATCCGCCCTACGACCGCGACCGCCGGCTGCCATACCTGACGGATGACGGCTGGAGCCCTCCTTCCGGAGAGGAAGCAGAGCTCGTCATGTAGGGCGCGCCAACGCGTGTCAGAAGCCATGGCAACACGAGCAGGGTGGCCGCATAACAGACGGCCATCGCCGCGCTCAGGAGCAGACCGAGGCTGCGGTTCGGCCTCAGCCCCGAGAACGCCAGGAGCGAAAGGGCGATTCCCAGGACCAGCGCGTTCCAGCGGATCGCCCGGCCGGCGCTCGCGAAGGCCGCCTCGAGCGCTCGCCGGGGATCGAGCCCCGAGCCGCGGCGCCGGCTGCGGGCCGGCCTCGGCGAGGCGCGTCAGGGAGTCCAGGAGTCGCAGTCCCTCGGACCGGTGGAAAAACATCGCCTCCAGAGCCGCCAGGACGACGTCGAACCGATAGGAGCCCCAGAGCTCCGCATTCAATCGCCGCTCCCGGATTCGAATCTGTCCGTGAAGATGACGTGGTTGAAGAATCCCGTGGTGCCCTCGAAGTTGACGCTGAGGTTCGACAGGGGCTTCACGAAACCGCTGCCGCCGGCCTGCTCCTGGAAAAGGACCTCGGTGTTGACTGGCAGATTCTTTCTTTGATAGCTCTTTGGTCAACCAAGTATCCGTCAGATATGTGCGGGCGTGGTATGACGGTGGCCATATCCGACGTCGATCAGGGAAAAGTGAACGATCGCAGCGGTCTCTTAATTAAGGCCTGGGCGGCGATGGCGACTGACCGGAATCTCCCCTCCGAGGCGGGGCATGGACTCCGCCACTGGTCCACCATCTCCATCAGGCACCCGCCAGCTCCCTCCCAAAATCTCGCCGGGCTCCGGGCGCCGCGGTGGCGCCACCCATAACCAGGCCGCGACCGGCAAAAGTAGTTGACGTTGATCACTGAGGGCGGAGTAGAATTCGGGAATGCGCCTTCTTCTCGTTTTTTGCTGCCAGCTGCTCGCCCTTCCGGCGGCGGGGACCACGTATTTTGTGCGCACCGACGGGGGAGACCCGGTGCGTTGCACCGGCACCGCCGACGCCCCGGACCCCGGGTCGGGAACCGGGATGGCGTGCGCCTGGGACCATCCGTTCCGCGCGTTGCCGCCGACGGGCGCTCTTCGGCTCGGGGGCGGCGACACCCTGGTTGTCGGTCCGGGGAGCTACCGCATGGGCTATGGCGCGCCGGGGGACGACGGATGCGAAGTGGAGGGGTCGTTCGAATGCCACCTGCCGCCGCTGCCGGACGGGCTCGACGCGACGCACCCCACTCGGATCCTGGGCGCGGGGTGGGACCAGGGCTGCCCCTCGCCGCCCGAGCTCTGGGGCGCCGAGCGGCCGTGGCAGATCCTTGACCTCACGGGAACTGACCACGCCGAGGTGGCCTGCCTCGAGCTCACCGATCGCTCCGACTGCATCGAGCTCCACACCGACCCGGGGATCGCCTGCGAGCGAGACTCCTCGCCCTACGGCGACTGGGCCTCGGCCGGGATCACTGCCGCGGACTCGACCGACGTACGGTTGGCGGACCTCGACGTGCACGGGCTCGCCGCGGCGGGGATCCACGCCGGCCGGCTCACCGACTGGACGGTAGAGCGGGTGCGCATCGCGGGCAACGGCTGGGTCGGGTGGGACGGAGATCTCGGCGAGCCGTCTTCGAGCTCCGGCAACCTGGTGTTCCGCGAGGTCGAGGTGGCGTGGAACGGCTGCGGCGAGGATTGGCAGCTCGACACCGTCTTGACGCAGAGCTGCTGGGCTCAACAGTTCGGAGGCTACGGCGACGGGATCGGGCTCACCGACAGTGAGGGCCACTGGCTGCTGGAGGACGTCCGGGTCCACCACAACACCTCGGACGGGATCGACCTCTTGTACCTCGTCGGCTCCTCGTCGCTCGAGGCGCGGCGGGTGCGGTCCTGGGGCAATGCGGGCAACCCCTTCAAGGCGGCGGGAGACGTACACCTCGAAAACTCGCTGCTGGTCGCGGGCTGCGCTTTCTTCGACGGGCTTCCCTACATGACTGGGGGCGACAACTGCCGGGCCGGGGGCAACGCGCTCTCGCTCTCGCTCTACGCCGGCAGCACGGTTACCGTGACCAACACCACGGTCACGGGCGAAGGCGACTGCCTGATGGAGATCGAGTGCCGGGACGCAGGTTGCGACGGTTCCGAATCGGTCACCTTGCGCAACGCGCTCTTCACCGGTGGACCCGATTGGACCCAGCCCGGCGACGAGACCTGCCTCTACTGGTGGGACGCCGGCTCACTACCCGCGGATCCGGCCGACTTCGACTACAGCCTCTTCTTCGAGGTGAAGGACGATCCGTGTCCGGGAGAGCACTCGGTGTGCGAGGTCGATCCGGGGTTGGTCGACCGCAGCCTCGACACCTTCGACGGCCACCTGACGCCCGGCAGTCCGGCGATCGACGCCGGCACGCCGGTCGCGGCGCCCACCACCGATCTCGAGGGCACCTGGCGGGACGCTTCGCCCGACATCGGAGCCTACGAGCTCGGGGGCGTCATCTTCCGCGACGGGTTCGAGTCGGGTGGCACCGGTGCGTGGTCGGCGTCGGTCGAGGGCTGACCGCTTCTGGCCTTGGTCTCGCCGGTGTCAGCGCCTTACTTGCTGTGCGGGACCGAGACGAAGGCCTCGGCGCTTGCCGAATGGCTCGCCGTGTCGATGCATTCCACCTCAAGCGTGTAGAGCCGGCCGTTTCCCCGGCCGCTCCGCTCGGCTCGCAAATCGACCGTCAGGTCGCCCGTGATTTCCCAATCCGGCTTCGTGTTGCCATCGCCCTGCGAATTCACCGGCTCGTTGCTCGTCACCGAAACGATCCGGCACACCGGCGTGGCGTCGCAGACGTCGCTGACCGAGGCCGTGACGCGGATCGGTCGCATCTTGTGGTTGGGCGGCCACAGGAGCTCCGGTGTCGGGACGACGTCGTCGATCGCCGGCGGCGTGGTGTCGGCCACCGTCACCAGGAGTCCGGACGTCGCCGTATTGCCGGCAGCATCCACCGTGCTGAAGCTCACGGCGGTCGAACCCAGGGGGAAGCTGGCCGGCGCGTCGCTGGTCACGGGCACAGGCCCGTCGCAATTGTCGATGGCCGTGGGAGGTGTCACCGACACCGGCGTCCCGTCGGGTCCTGAGCACTCGGCCTCGATCAGCTCGGGCACGTCGCCGAGCACTGGTGCCGTCCTATCCTCCGCGGTCACCTCGACCTGCGCGCTGTCGGTGCCGCCGTTGCCGTCGTCCACGGTGAGGGTGATCTGGTGGGTCCCGGGCGCCAGGGTGAGGCTCGGGGCGACGCCGCTTGCCGTACCGAAGGCCCCGGTCCACGTGTAGGACAGCGAATCGCCGTCCGGATCGAAAGAACCACTACCGTCGAGAGCGACTTGTGCCAGACAGTCCGCCCCCACGCCGAGTGTCTGATCGCCTCCCGCGGCGGCTACCGGCGGCTCGTTGCCCCCGGCCGTCACTTCGAACGCGGCTGAGAATTCGGAGGTGTTTCCGGCGTCGTCCGTGGCGGTCGCGGTGACGAACGTGCCCGGCGCCAGCGCCGGCACCGGCACGCTAAAGGTTCCAAGGCACATGGAGTCCGTGACGACCGCCACCGTCACAAGCGGTGTGCGTCCCTCGCCAAAGCCGGAGGCATCGGAGCCGCTGCTCGCGAAGAGCTCGACCTCGAAAGCACGATTCGCAACGCTGTCAAGAAAGCCGTCGACGGTGGTCGTCGCGCCGTCCGTCTCGGCTCCGGTTATGACCGGGAAGTTTTGTAGCAGATTACCTCCGGGATCGGTGTCGCACGAATCGTTCGGCGTCACCGTCGACGGCAACTCGGTGGGAGGAAAGGGCGGCGGCAGCAGGTTGACGCCGAGGCCGTCGTTCGAGTGGATCGAGTTTCCCTTCACCGTGTTCCCCTGGTGGCCGTTGACCGTGTAGGAAACCCCAAAGCGATAATCCGGCGCGTCGAGGACACCGTCACCGCCGTTGAAGGCGATCGTGTTTCCCTCGATCAGGTTCCTCGGCGACCCCGCACAGGTCAGACGAATTCCGTGGCCGCCGTTGCCGAGGCCGGTGACGCCGGCTCGGTCGGTGCCGATCCGATTGTCGAGCAGGAGGTCGTCCGCCGCATCGCAGAGGGTCAGCCCATCCCCGAGGTTCCCCGAGATCAGGTTCCCCTGGACCACGTTCTCCCGGGCCTGGGCGAAGGGAGATCCGTAGCCGCCGATGGAAATGCCCGATCCGTTTGGCACCGCCAAGGTTCCCGAGGGATCCGTCCCGACGTAGTTGTCGAGGAGGAGATTGCGCGACGGCGTCGAGTCGAACGGCAGGCGGCTCAACGCCAGGCCGGTGCCGGGAAAGCCGTTGATGACCAATCCGATCACCGCGCTGTCGTCACCGCTGATGACGATCCCCGAGCCGCTCGTCAGCCCTCCGCCGTTGACGAGGACCTCTGGGCCCCATGGGTTGGAGGCCCCCGTGAACGCCGTCTGTGAAGTCGCGTCGAGGACGGTCTTGTTGCGTAGCGGGGGTAGAGCCGTAACAGGTTGGATCGTAAACACCGTACCGTCGAAACCCGGGTCGGTGATGGGAATGTTGAAGACGATGTCGTCCGGGCTGTTGGGATCGGCGTTGGCGTCGAGGATCGCCTGGCGAAGAGAGCCGAAACCGCCGTCATTCGTGTTGATGACCAGAGGACCCAGGGGTGTCGGTGGGGTGACGTCTTGAACGATCGTCACTACGCTGGAGCTCAAGTTGGCGACGTAGACTTTTCCGGTCAGGCGATTGACCTCGGTGTCGGAATTGCTGCCGCCGGTCGCCAGGGTCGCCACCAGGCTTCTTGTCGCGACGTCGACGATAGCCAGCGAGCCACTGGTACAGGATACGTAGAGCCTCCCGGTGGCGGGGTTGACGTCGAGGCCTCGCGGCCCGGAGGGTACGCCAATCGTTGCCACGACGACATTGGAGGCGCCGTCGATCACCGAGACACTGGCGCTGCCGCGGTTACTCGCGAACACGAGGTCACGGCTCTCGTCCACGGCTACGTCGTTGACGCTCGATCCTGTCGTAATGCTGGCGACGACCGTGCTCGACGCCCCACTGATCACGCGGACGGCGTTGCCGCCTTCCGTGGCGACGTAGACCCGATTGCTCAACGTGTTGACAGCGACGCCCAGGGCACGTCCCGGACCGGTGGCGATGGTCGTCAAAAGGGCGTGGCTCGTACGATCGAAGACCGATACGTTCGAGCTGTTGGCGTTGGCCACGTAGATCCTGTTCGACAGCGGATTGATCGCCACGTCGTGAGGGTTCCAGCCAGCGGTCAGGTCAGGCATGAGCCGCGAGTTGGTCGCGAGGTCGATCACGCTGACGTTGGACGTGCGCAAGTTGTGATGGGTCACATAGAGCACGTTGGCGGCGACGTCGATCGCTTGTCCACGCAGGGCATTCCAACCGCTGGCAAGAGGGATGGTTCCGATGATCGTGTCGCTGGTGCCGTCGACGACGAAGAGGCTGCTGGGACCAAAATTGTCATCGGCGACATACGCCGTGCCGGTCACCGGGTGGATGACGACATCGATCGGCCGCGTGATGCTGATGCTCCCGATGACCGATTGAGATTGGGCATCGCTGGCGAATCCAACGAGCAGAACGGAGAATAGGACCAGACCTAGTCGGCCGGTGAATCCTGATATACCATGATCTTTTATCATGATGACTCCTTGTTTGTTTGGCAGGTTAGAGCTCTTCGCCCTGTCGAGCGTCCCGGAGAAGGCAGCATCCATCGACACCGACGGCGGAAAATGCTCCCAGCCTCTGACTGGTCGACCGTCAGCCTCTCGCCAGCGCCCGCAGCTGCCTTCTCGGTGTTTTGACTCTTATTCGCATCCTTCACTCCTACAGAGACACGACGGAGGGCTATTGGGGTTAGTCGGACGGCTCAGAATCGCTCCGTCCGCTCGCTTTCCTGGGAAGCGGAAGGGCTCGTTCGGTCATCGCCACGGCGGCCGCGTAGACGAGCGCCGACAGCACAAGAACGGACGCCCTGCGGGCGGGCCGGCGGGACGCCGACGCTCCCAGCACAGGACCGGGGTGCTCAGAGCAGCGGCCGGAAGCGTGTCTTGGTCGCTTCGAGGACCACTAACGTTCCTGGCAACCGCTCTGCCGCGATGGCCACCAGGCTACGAAGACGCGGAATCTTCAGGGTCCGCTGTGCGACGTCGAATCGTAACAGCACGATCCCGTGAGCGGGTCGACGAAGGCGATAAACCAATTCGCCAAAGTCCTTGTCTTCGGTCAGCAGGATTCGTTGTTCGGAGTCAGCGCGACGGAGCACGTCCGGATCAGCAGCGCCCCTTTGCGACTCGGCGACGTACACCACATCGTGCGCGCAGAGCCGCCACCGCGCCGGCATCGCAGCATTCATCGGCGAGGAACCTCAAAGACGCTGCCCGTCGGCGAAGAGGATTTCTTCCTGGGCCAGATAGCTTGCGGCGAAACCGGTCGCCGCATAGACGTCCTCGACTTGCAGGTGCGGGTGGTCCGTCCTGATTTCGTCGACCGTCATACCGCCCGCCAGCTTCCGAAGGATCTGCTCGACGGTGATCCGGGTCCCTTTGATGACCGGTTTGCCGAACATGATCTCGGGATTGATCTCGATCCTCTCATGGGTCATGGTGACCTCCGTTGGTTCTTCTCATGGTGGCATTCGCCCCTCTTGATGTCAACCAGGAAGCGCCGGGCGCGGCGCCCACATGACCGCCGGTTCTCGCCTGGCGCGCGGCCCAGGACGGCGGCCGGAGGTGCCACCACCACGCCTCGGCGACCGGCGTGAAGCGTTGGCGGAAGGCGTCGAGCCGCGGCACGAGAGCCAGCCGCGCGGCGAGGTCCGACAGGGTTTCGTCGGCCTTCAGAACCGTGGCCGCGTCGCCAGCGTCCAACTCGCCGTGAGCGTGACGTCGGGCGACGGTGTCGCCGCGGAGCGGACGGGTCGGTCCTTCCCACGTCTTCCGGAGCCTCCGGGACGCCTCCCGGGATCTCCGGAACGGACGGGACGGATCGTCCTACGTCTCCCAGGGCTGGGAGGTCGCCACAGAGCACGGTTTCAGGGTATGCTCGGCTCTCGAACAGGAGGCACGATGGCCCAGCCCGAACCGGCACCACGCTACACGCCCGCACAATACCTGGCCCTGGAGAGAGCGGCGGAGACGAAGAGCGAGTACTTGGGCGGAGAGATCTTCGCCATGGCCGGAGCGAGCCGGCGTCACAACCTGATTACCGGCAGCATCGTCACCCGGCTCACGATCCAGCTGGAGCGACGGCCGTGCGAGGTGTATCCCAGCGACATGCGAGTCAAGGTCCCGGCGACGGGGCTCTACACCTACCCTGACGTGGTGGTGGTCTGCGAGGAGCCACAGTTCGAGGACGCCGAGCTCGACGTCCTCCTCAATCCGACGCTCCTGGTCGAGGTGCTGTCGAAGTCCACGGCCGGCCACGACCGGGGGGCCAAGTTCGACCACTACCGGACGATCGCGTCGCTGCGGGAGGTGCTCTTCGTCGCCCAGGACAGCGTCCACGTGGTCCACTACGTCCGCCAGGACGACGGCACCTGGATCCTCTCGGAGAGCCAGGATCCGAAGGGCCGTCTTTCTCTGGTCTCGATCGAGGCGCAACTGCTCCTCTCGGAGGTCTACGCCAAGGTCCGCTTCGACGACGCGTCCGGACCGACGCGGGTTTCGTGAGACGACGCGGGTATCCACTGGATGTCGGCAAGAGGAAGAGGATCCGTTCACGGTCATTCAGAACGTCAACAACGCGGCGCCCTGAGGGCAGCCACGGCGAAACGCCGCCGTGCTGAGCTCCGGCTGGTGGCGTTCGAGGCCGGCCTTCCTGCACGACAGGCGGTAGAGGTTCTTGATCTGCTCGGCGAAGGGTCCCTCGCCGCGCATGCGGCGGTGAAAACGCGCCTCCCGAAGCCGTCCGCCGCGCAGCTCGCGCAGCCGGTTCAGGACCTTCTCCTTGCGCTCGGGGAAGAACCGTTCGAGCCAGCCGGTCATCAGCTCCTCGACGGCGCCGGGCAGGCGCAGGAGGACGTAGCCCGCGAAGGTCGCCCCGGCCTCGGCCGCCGCCGCGAGGACGGCGGGGATCTCGTGGTCGTTCACCGCCGGCACGATCGGCGCCACCAGGACCCCCACCGGCACGCCGGCCTCGGCCAGCCGGCGCACCGCCTCCAGGCGCCCGAGACCGTCCGGCCCTCGGAGCTGCGCCGCCTTTGGCTTGTCGCGGCGGCGCTGCGCGGCCTTTGCCGCGCTCGCGATCGTCTACCCCGGCGACGCTTCCCGTCTGTGGCTCTCTTCGATTTTGACGAGAAGGGAACAGATTCCGTGAAGGAAACAACGAGACGAATCCAGCTCCTCCTCCTGCTGGCGTTGGTGAGTGCCTGCGGCGCGGACCGTCCAGCGCCAAAACCCGAGCCGGTGCGGCTCCTGGAGCTTGCCCGCGGCGTCGAGGTCGAATGGGGCGCGGCGGAGCGCAAGCGCCCGGAGGAAGCCGCCCCCGCCCTCGGACGGAAGGTACCCGGCGGGCTCCTGGGACGCGTCACGATGTCGGAGACCGGGGGACGCTCCGCCGAGACGCGGTGGTTCTTCGACGAGCGCGCGGCCTTTCTCGCACCCTCCGGCACCCGCTACCGCTTTCCCGTCACCCTGCCGCAAGAACCGGTTCTCCAACTGGGCCTCGGCTACCTGAGCCCGCCGGAGGGAGCGGCACCGCGCTCGGTACGTTTCGAGGTCGAGGTCGCCGGCGAGACGATCCTCGACGAGACCGTGGAGGCCCGTCCGGAAGGCCGCTGGCGCGACCGCGAGCTCGACCTCGGACCCTGGGCGGGTCGCGACGTCACGGTCGAGCTCAGAACCTCCGGCGAAGGCCCCCCGGTCTGGGCCGCCTGGTCGGCGCCGGAGATCCTCTCGGCGGCGGGGCGCGAGGAGGGCTGGGACGTCGTCCTCGTGAGCCTCGACACGCTGCGCGCCGACCACCTGGGCTGCTACGGCCATTTGCGCCCGACGAGCCCGCACCTCGACGCGCTGGCCGACGGCGGCGTCCGCTTCGCCACCGCCGTCGCGCAGTCGCCGTGGACGAAGCCGTCGCATCGATCGCTTTTGACGGGCCTTTACCCCGTAGCCCACAAGGGCCTCCGGTCGCCGCCCCTGGCCGCCGTCCTGTGGCGGGCCGGCTACCGCACCTGGGCGGTGACCGGCGGCGGCCAGGTCCATCCCCGCTTCGAGTTCGGACGCGGCTTCGAGACCTACCGCGTCGAGGACTGGATCCGCGCGGTCGACGGCGTCGCCGAGCGCTTCTCCCGCGGCCGGGGACGCAAGCAGTTCCTCTTCCTTCACACCTACGAGGTCCACGACCCCTACTTCCACACCACCTTTGCCGACGGGCTCCCCAGGGGACGCGTCGGCGAGCGTTTCGCCAAGGCCGACAAGGATCCACAGCGAATCCAGCCGCCGACGGCGGAGGAGCGGGCCTACGTCGAGGCGCTTTACGACAGCGGCATCGCCTTCGTCGACGAGGCGCTCGGCCGCCTCTTCGCGGAATTCGAAAAGCGCGGCGTCCTGGAACGGGCGATCGTCGTCGTGACGAGCGATCACGGCGAGGAGCTCTGGGAGCACGGCAAATGGGGCCACGGGACGACGGTCTACGACCACCAGCTTCTGGTGCCCCTGATCGTTCACCTGCCCCCGGGGCTGCGCCGGGAGCTCGGCGCGGCGGCGCTCCCGCCGGGCAGCGTCGTGGCGCGGCAGGTGCGACTCGTCGACCTCTACCCGACGCTTCTGGAGCTCCTCGACGTCCCTCTCGGACACCGCGTCCAGGGCCGGTCCCTGAAAGACCTCCTCGCCGGCGGGACGTTGCCCGAAATCGACGCCTTCGCCGAGAACACGAACGTTGCCGTCGAGCAGAAGGCGCTGCGGTCGAGCCGTTTCAAGCTCGTCTACTCCTACCACAAGCGGCGGCGGGCCACGACGGGCCGGACCCAGCTTTACGACCTGCGGCGCGACCCGGAGGAGCGGCACGACCTGCTCGAAAAACACCCCGAGCTGGCGGCGGCGCTCATGGCGCGGATGGAGCAGATCATCTTCGGCAGCGGCGAGGCGGGCTACGACGAGATCAAGCCCGAAGGGATCGATCCGAAGCTGCGCGAGCAGCTCGAGGCCCTTGGCTACCTGGGAAACTGAGGTCGTGTGGTGACGACCCCGCGCCGTACCGCGGGGAAGACGCTGCCTGCGGGTGCCCTCGGGCACCCTCGAAGACGAGACGGCGCAGCTGACGCTCTCCTATGTCGCTGTTGGCGGACTCCTGCGGATCAGCTCCAAGTGTCAAGGGACGGGAAGGGCGGGAATCGCGAGGGTGCTGATGTGACCCCACCTCTCGCCCCGATGCTCCAGTAACGCAGACTGTTGCACCCCCGCTATGGTTTCCACCGCCGGGACGAAGCGGTTCGCCGCGGTGTAACCCGCCTCCTCGTCGTACTGCACGGCAAGGGTGGTCGTGTAGGCCCAGCCGACCGGCTTCTGGGTCTTGAGGACGGTGGCCTCCATTCCCCTCTCGCCCGTATCGAGGACGACTACGTTGAGATCCCCATCCTCCGGCGTGAAGGTCAGCTTGATGTGGAGAGAGACCTCGGCTTCCCAGGTGCCGCCTTGATCGTTCGCCCTTGTGATCTGCATCTTTCCGACGGGCGGCTCGACCTCGGAGAGGTCGGCCTTCACGTTCCACCGAGTCTCTCTGTCGCCGATCTTGACCACGATGGCCTCGCTGCCGACCAGGTCGAGCTTCTTCAGGCGGATTCCCGTGGAGGCGGAATCGGATTCGTCGAAGGAAACGTCGTCCAGCCTCTCCACGCAGGTGTCGTTGAGATTCTGCCGGTTGCCGTGGAAGGGGATCTCGCCGGCAAACTCCTCGGACCCTTCGCCGAAAGTGTTCGCCGGGATCGGTTGGTTGGCGAACGAGGCGACGGACCCGGTGTCCGGCGTCATGAAGCAGTCCGTGCTGCTCCCGATTCCTTCTTTTCCTTCTTTCGGGCACGCCACCAGGACGAGCGCTGCTGTCAGGGTCAGCAGGGGCAAGATTCTTGAATGGTTCATGGGTCTCTCCTCACTGTTTCGAGTTTGAGGTTTTCCGCTGAGCAAGGTGCGCAAGCAAGCTGCCGCCTCACCTGCTTCGGGAGGGCTTCGCGACCGCCGAAAAGCGGAGTGCCGGATTCTCGACGGTCGGATTCGAATTCTCATGGCTCGTTGTCCGTGTGAACGTTCATTCCAGGGTTGATTCCTCGAGTCCTTTACCGAGGTGGCGCGGAGGCTCCGGTGAATCCCGTGGGCGCTTCGAGGAGGCCTCTGAAGCTCCGGCCGCCGGCATCCAGGAGACTCTCGGGGACACCGCGACGCAGGTAGCCGTCCACCGCGGTCAGCCGATCCGCCAGCTCGGCGGGGCTCGAGGTAGGATCTCCTTGAAGGCTAGTTGGCGAAGGAGGTATTGTCAAGCGGCAAGCTCGGCCAGCTCGTCGTCCAGGCGCTGCAGACTCGACACAGCCTCGCGGATTTGCCGGTATGGTTGGCACCCTAGAGAGTAGGTACCTTGGAGAGTAGGCCGCCTCGTCACCAGCGCTTCACGCCGAATAGCGCTTCCAGAGCTTCAGCTTCGAGGGCTCCCGTACCGCGTGGAAGACGTCCTCAAAAGCCGCCGCGTAGGGGCTGCGCGGCGCCGGCTCGCCGTTGATCACCTCGACGTCGACCGACTTCAACGGCTCAACCTCCCGCGCCACCAGGACCTTCAAGACAGCCAGGTAGTCCGCCAGGTGAGGATGGTCCGCCCCCACTCTGACGTCGAGCTCGCGCCCGCGACGGCGCGACACGACGACCAGGCGCCGGCCGTGGAAGACGAGGTGCGTCGTCGCCTGGCGCTGAGGCAGCGACTCCTTCAAGCCCTCGACGTCGATGCCGCAAAGCGACGCCGGATCCGCCGCGTTGAGCCAGAAGATCGCGTCCTCGGGCAGGCCCCGGCGCAGCTCCCGGAAAGCCGCCTGCGAGATGAACTGCAACCCGCGGACGCCCTCGAAGAAGCGTCCCGTCAAGACCTCGCCACCGAGCTCCATCAGGCGAAGGGTGCGAAAGATCCGCGGCCAGCGGTGGCTCGGCAGCTCGCGCGCCAGAAGCTCCCGGAAGAGGACACCGTAGCGTCCCAGGAGCTGACGCACCCGGTCTTTGACGAGCTCCTCCTCGTCGAGGGCGTCGCGCGCCGCCGCCTCGCGTTCCAGGGCGAACCAGTGGCCTTGGAAGGGACGCGACGCCTGCCAACGTCCCTGTGCCGCCCGGCGCGAGCGGCGTCCGCGGCGCTGCGGGAGCTTCACCTCCTGCGGCTTCCACTTGCTCTCGATCCCTTTGCGGACGGCGAGGAACGTGTCGTTCGTCACCCGGCCGGTCCAGGCGAGGCGCCACAGCTCCTCGGTCAAGCGAGCCGTCGAGCGGCCGCTCCGGTCGGCAAGCTCGCCGAGCGTGAAGCGTCCGTGCCCCTGCGGGAACAGCTCCCCGAGCTCGCCGTCGTCGCCGTCGTCCTCGAAAAGCTCCAGGTCCATCGGAAAGGCGAAGGTCAAGCGCTCGTTGCCGCAGCCGAGCCACGTGAGGTCACTTTCCTGCATCAAGGAGTCGAGCCACGACGGGTAATACGGATCGAGTCGCGCCGGCAGGATCTCGGTCTCCCAGGCCGACGCCGGCGCCGGATAGCCGAAGAGCTTCTCGAGGCCCTCCTGGAGGCCCTCCAGTCCATCGCCGCGACGCGCGAGCCCCTGCTGGACGGCGAGGAAAAGCGGCAGGTGATCGGCGGGCAGGGCCGTAAAGCTCGGACGCTTCGCTACACGCAGCCAGCGCAGCAGCACCTCGAGGTTCTCGGCGTCGCAGACCTCGGTCCCCGGAGCCTCGCGGGTCAGCTCGTCGAGGACGACGCAGCGCGATTCGGCAAGCGTCTCCAGGACGTCGCGGAGCTTCACGTCCCCCAGGCCGAAGAGCGCCTCCAGGCGCTCGGGGACGACCGGACCCTGAAAGCGCAGCCATTCGCCGACCAGGTCGGCCAGCGGATCGGCTTCCTCATCGCGATCCAGGCGCGGCAGTGTCCCCCCCCCTTGATCCCCCGAGGGGGACAGTGCACGAAGCTTGGCCAAGGCGTCGAGTGCCGCCTCCGCCGGCGATCCCGGTCCGTCGAGAGCGCTGAGCTTCAGCTCGTCGAGGTCGTAGACGGCAGCCACCGTACGCACCAGACGGTCGAGCGCCACGACGGCGTCCTCCCCGGCACCGGGGAGCCTCACCCGGACGACACGGTCCCGGATCGCCGCGAAGAGGTCGCCCTCGGTCGTCTCCGCCTCCTCCGCCGCGGCGTCGATCAGCTCGCGCCACTCTCCCGGCGGGATCAGGACGCGTTCGTCGATCCAGGCCAGAAGCTCCTCGCCGTCGCGCGGCGCGTAGCCGGGGCTCGTTCGCTGGACCTTTCGCCGGAAGCGCTCGACGAGCGCCTCGTCGAGCCGCGGACGCAGGTGCGAGGCGAAGACAAGCTCTTTCAAAAGGTCCGGCCGCACCCCGGAGCGCGCCCCTCCCTCGGGGGTGTCGTCCTCGTACATGTACTGGTTGGTGAGCTGCCAGCCGAGCTCCGAGGTGAAGGGCGACGGCGCGTCGGTCCGCACCTCGTGGACGGCGATCCTCTCCTCCTGGACCTCGCCAAGGAGCCGCTTCAAGGTCTCCAGGTCGAGGTCGTCCCGGAGGCAAGTGCGCCAGGTCTCGACGAGGATCGGGAAGTCGCCGTAACCCGCCACCGACTCCATGAGCTTTTTCGAGCGCCGGCGGTTGAGCCACAGAGGCGTGCGCTGGCGAAAGCCCGCACGGGGCAAGAGGAGCGCCGTCGACGCGTTGATCCGGAAGCGGGAGCCGAAAAAACCCGTCCGTTCGAGGCGGGTTCGGAGAAGCTCCTCGACGTCGTCGGGCGGAACGAGCTGGAAGATCTCGTCGGCGCTCGTCGGACGGGGCAGCATCAAGAGGATCGCGTCGTCGTCCTGGATGACCTCCAGGAGCTCGCCGTGGCGTTCCTCCCAGGCGGCGGCGAGCGCCATGGCGAAAGGACGGTTGACGCGTCCGCCCCAGAAAGTGTGGAGGATGAGCCGGCGTCGTCCGGCGCCGCGCTCCTCAGGCGGCGGCGAGACGTGCTCTACAAGCAACCGGTGGCGGTGCGGCAGGACCCCGGTCGCCGCTTTCTGGAGCCGCAGGAAGTCGAGGAGCTCCTGGGCCGCTGCCGGCTCCATGTGGTAGTCGGTCGTGAGCTTCTCGGCGAAAGCCTCGTCGTCGAGGTGGTCCTCGGCGCGTTGCAGGAAAAGCGCCACCTTTTCAGAAAAGTGGAAGTCGCGGTCGCGGGCGTCGGCGCGCCAGAAGGGGGCCATGGCCGAGCGCCCGCGGCCCGGTACCACGAGGACGTCGTTGTGGGTGATACGGCGGATCTGCCAGCTCTGGGCGCCGAGCGTGAAGTTGTCGCCCAGGGAACGCTCCCAGACGAACTCCTCGTCGAGCTCGCCGATCCGGGTCATCGACTCGTCGAGGCGGATCGTGAAGTAGCCGCGGTCGGCGATCGTCCCGCCGGACATGTAGAGCAGACGCGCCACCCCGGCGCGGGCGCGGACCGTCCCGGTGACACGGTCGAGAGTGATCCGCGGACGTAGCTCGCGGATTCGCGTGTCGGCGTAGCGCCCGGCGAGCATCTCGAGGACGAGGTCGAGCTGCCGGCGCGGAAGGTGCCGGTAGGGATAGCTCGTGCGCAGGACGGCGAAGAGGCGCTCGACGTCCCAGTCCTCGGCGGCGACCATCGAGAGGATGACCTGGGCGAGGACGTCGAGGGGCGCCATGATCGGCCGCAGCTCCTCGATGTCCTGCTCCTCAATGGCCCGCGCTACGACGGCGGCGTTCAGGAAATCGCGGCCGAAGGTGGGATAAATCCGTCCGCGGCTTACCTCGCCGACGCCGTGGCCGGCGCGTCCGACGCGCTGGATGGCCGAGGAGATGGTGTGCGGCGTCTGGATCAGGACCACCTCGTCGAGGGTGCCGACGTCGATGCCGAGCTCCAAGGAATTCGTGGCGACGATCGCCGGCAGCTCGCCGCGTTTCAGCCGTTCCTCGACCACTGAGCGCACCTCGCGCGACAGCGAGCCGTGGTGGGAGTAGGCGAGGTCCTCGTCCTCGTCCTGGTTGACGAGGCGGGTGACGCGTTCGGTCATCCGGCGGCTGTTGGCAAAAAAAAGCGTCGCGCGGTTCTCGCGGATCACGCTCTTGAAATCGCGTCCCATGAGCTCCCAGCGCGGATCCTCGCCGGAGGTCCCTTCGGCGGGAGGAGCGGCCGCCTGCCGCGAGCGGACCGGTGAGCGGACGCGGACGTCGTAGCGCTTCGCGGCGGTCGAACGGACGATCGACACCGGCCGCTTGCGGTAGCCGTAGCCGCCCTCGGTCTCCTCGAGAACGTAGCCGCCGATGAGCTCGGCGACCGTTCGCAGCGGCCGTACCGTCGCCGAGAGGGCGATGCGCTGGAACTCGCCCGAGAGCGGCACCAGGCGTTCGACCGCGGTCACGAGGTGCGTGCCGCGCTTCGTCGAGGCGACGGCGTGGATCTCGTCAAGGATGACGGTGGCGAGGCCGGTCAGGAGCGTCCGTCCGCTCTGAGACGTCAGGAGGATGTTCAGGCTCTCGGGGGTGGTGATCAGTATCTCGGGCGGTTGGCGGAGCATCCGCCGGCGCTCCCCGGGCGGCGTGTCGCCGCTGCGGGTCATGACGCGGATCGCGGGGACGTCCTCGCCGGCTTCGCGCAGGCGCTTCGAGATGGCCGCGAGCGGTACTTCGAGGTTACGGCGGATGTCGGTGTTGAGCGCCTTTAGAGGCGAGACGTAGAGCGCCCGCACCTGGCCCGGCGGCCAGACGCCGCGGAGCAGCCGGTCGATGGCCCAGAGGAAGGCCGTCAGGGTCTTGCCGCTGCCCGTGGGAGCCGTGACCAGGACGTGCTCGCCGGCGGCGATGCGCGGCCAAGCGAGGCGCTGGACCTCGGTGGGGCGTCCGACCGACTCGCGGAAGTAGTCGCGCAGGTGGGGGTGGAAGAGGTCGAGGACGGTGTCCATGGTGGGGTACAGGGTAGCACCAACTCAGCTGACAGACCGAAACAACCGACACAACCGACACAACCGACACAACCGACACAACCGACACAACCGACACAACCGACA